>NZ_UTBG01000001.1 GCF_900580675.1 Pseudomonas viridiflava | reverse complement strand
CCTTTAGGCCGCCATCGCAGGCAAGCCAGCTCCCACAGTTTGATTGGTGAACACATGCAAGTGTGGGAGCTGGCTTGCCTGCGAGAGTGCTCTAATCGACGACGCTGAATTCGAGCCGGGCGGTTTGGCCGGCTTCGTCGAGGACACTGAGCTGGTAGCGGCCCAGCCGTTCGAAGCTGGCGTTGATAAATTCCTGATTGGCGCTGTCGCCCAGCGGCGCGCCGTTGAGGAACCACCAGCGCCGGCCGCTGCCGCCCAGGGCGGAGATTTTCAGACGCAGGGCTTGCTGGCTGGCGGCCGGCAGGCGCAGATGGTCGCCTTCACGCACGCCGACGATCGACAGCGGCGACGCCGCCGCCAGCGCCGGTGGCGGGCAATCCGGGTCGGCAGCCGGAATCCGTGCTTCGCGGCGCTCCACCCTGGGCAGCCAGGGCTCCAGGGGCGCGGGCCACAGGGCGATGTTTTTCGCCTCGGCGCCGGGGCAGTGGGCGTCTACCCGCAACCCCTTGGCATTGACCCACACGCTTTCCATCAAACCCACGCTCAACGGTTGGTCCAATGCCTGCAAGGTCGGCGGCGTGGTGTTGTCCAGCGTCCAGGCAAAACGCTGGCGACGGCAATTGGGGTCGGTGCGGCTCATGGGCTGGCCCAGCGGCCAACAGATCGCCGCCACGCCGACATTGGCCGGCACCGGTTTGACAGGTGCGCTGATGCCGCGCTGGCTGTCGCGGTTGGTCAGTACATCGTGCACTTGCAACATCAACGGCGCCGCCGACGCCAAGCCGAACTGACCCGGCACCGGCGTGCCGTCGGGCCGGCCGATCCACACGCCGATCAAGTAACGCGGCCCCACGCCAATCGCCCAGGCATCGCGAAACCCATAGCTGGTGCCGGTTTTCCAGGCCAGCACCGGGCGCTGCACCAGCTCGGCACGCGGGTCACGATCAGGCCGCGCCTGGCCGCTGAGGATACGCCGCACAATCCAGGCGGAGCCTGGCGACAGTAACGGCCGTTCCCGAAGCGTATCGTCCGGCTGCAATCGAATCGTTGCACTCCTGCCGTCGCGGGCGAAGGCGCTGTAGCCGCTGACCAAATCTTCCAGGCGGCTGCCCGCGCCCCCCAGGATCAGCGCCAGGTTGGGCTCGGCCAGCGCCGGCAAGGCCAACGGCACACCGCCGATGCGCATCTGCGCGGCAAAACGCTTGGGGCCATAGGCTTCCAGCAACTGCACCGCCGGCAGATTCAGCGAGCTGGACAGCGCCGTACTCGCCGGCACCGCGCCGGTAAACCCCATGGAGAAGTTGCCAGGACGGTAATCGCCATACCGCCGCGGCACGTCCTGCAGCAGGGATTCGGAATGAATCAAGCCGTCGTCCAGCGCCATGCCATACAAGAAGGGTTTGAGCGTGGAGCCCGGCGAGCGCAGCGCGCTGATCATGTCCACATGGCCGAAGCGCTTAGCATCGTTGATATCCACCGAGCCCAGGTAGGCGCGCACCGCCATGCTTTCTTCCTCGACCACCAGGATCGCGGCGGAGGTGTGTTCCGGCAGGCGCGCGCGCCAGCCCAGCAGCAGGTCCTCGAGACGTCGTTGCAGGGTGGCATCCAGGGTGGTGCGAATCAGTGGCGGGCTGTCCGCGCGGTTCAGGCGCCGCGCCAGCAACGGTGCCAGGCTGGGCTCCAGGCGCGGGGCGAGCAGCAGCGGTTCTTCGAGGGCTTCATCGACGGCGGCTTGCGGCCACACATGGAATTCGGCGAGGCGGCGCAGCACCTTGTCCCGTGCGCCCTGCGCGCGTTGCGGGTGGCGATCGGGCCGCAGGCGGCTCGGCGCCTGGGGCAGTACGGCAAGCAAGGCGGCTTCGGCGTGGGTCAGTTGCGCCGGGGACTTGCCCAAGTATGCCCAGCTGGCAGCTGCCACCCCCTGCAACGTGCCGCCAAACGGCGCGCGGTTCAGGTACAGGTTGAGAATCTGCTCCTTGGACAGGTGCCATTCCAGCTGCGCCGTGCGCCACAACTGACGCAGCTTGCCGTGGAAGGTCCGCGAATGCGGGTCGAGCAAGCGCGCGACCTGCATCGACAAGGTGCTGCCGCCGGACACCACCCTGGCGCCCGTGAGGTTCTGCCACGTCGCCCGCGCCAGCGCCAGCGGGTTCACGCCGGGGTGCTGAAAGAACCAGCGGTCTTCGTAGGTCAGCAGCGCATCGAGGTAATACGGCGACACTTCGCTGGTCTGTACCGGATAACGCCACACCCCGTTGGCATCGGCAAACCGCCACAACGGCGTGCCATCCTCGGCCAGCACCACCCTGGCGAGGTCATCCTGGGGCAAAGGCAACGGCCAGATCCGATCAGCCAGCCATAGCAGCGCCATAAAAAAAAGCAGGCTCGCCAGGCTCCAGCGCGCAACTAAACGCAAATTCAAACCCGCAAACCTCTATGCTTCAAGGGAACTCGCCTTGTTGTTAAACGACAAAAGGCTCAGTGCTGGCAATTTCGTCCACTCTTTCATCGAGACACACCTATGCAAGCAGACTTTTTCGGATGGCTGGGTCACGCACTCGGCTCGATCATCCACTACATCGTCGAGTTCTTCAGCGGGTTGTTCAATATGCTGTCCAACGCCGGCGGTGACTTTGTCGGCGGCATGTCCCGGGCACTGGGCATGGACACCTCGATCATCAGCATCATTACTCTGATCGTCGGCCTGCTCCTGCTGTACTCCGCCGTCCGCGCCTTCATGCGCGCCTCGATCATCATGGGCGTTATCTGGCTGATGCTGGGCCTGTGGCTCCTGAGCTGGGTTGTCCACTGATCTTCAAACACCTCAGGTTTACGGTGGGAGGGGGCTTGCTCCCTCCCACATTTGGAGCCCATTTCAAGCTGGGATTTCAGCGGCCTTTGATCACCAGATCTGCCGGAGTCTCCCCCACCGCCTGCCAGTTCGGCCGGTACATCGACTCCACCTGCGGCGGCGGCACCCGGTAAGTCCCCGGCGTTACCGCCCGCGCCAGGTACAGCAGGTGCGTGGTGCCGGAGCCATCCAGATTCATCGCCGCCACATAACGGTCATCCCTGAATTCCTGATGCTTGAGCGACGCGTTCTGCATCGACTCGCGCCAATCCTTGACCTGGCTGCTGGCGTTTTCCAGGCTCGCGGCGCTTTGTGCCAGGTTCTGGTTCTCCAGCTCCAGGCCCGCAGGCAGCAAGTCCACCACCAACGCATCCGGCACCCGTTGCTTGGCGCTAACCGCCAAATGCACCAGGACCAGATCACCGCTGTTGAGATTACGCAGGTTCAGCGGCTGGCCGTTCATGCCCAGGTATTCACGACGAATACTCAGGTTGTCGCCACCGGCGGCCGGTGGCACTTGCGGATAACCGGAGATCGTCAGTTGCTGGTACACCGGCGTGTCACCCTGATTGCTCAAGGCCAGGTCGCTGGACAGCAACTTGCCCTCCAGTTCCAGGCTCGACTGCTGGTTATTCAACGCGTGCACGCCACCACTGCCAGTGAGCGACACCTGCCAGTTTGCCTCCGGCTTGGCGTACCCAAGACGCCCGGCCAGGAACAGCGAATTACGCTCCTGGGTCGACAGATACGGGCTGGCCGCCAGCTGATCCGATAAGGTAAACAAACGCTCCTCACGCTTGCCCTTGGCCAAGTCGTTTTCTTCGAGCAGGGCCAAGATCATCGCCTGATCCCGCAGCGGGCTGCCGTAGTCGGCCAGCCATTCATTGGCATTGCGCTGCGCGGACAACCCGGCCAGCAAGGCCTGATCGGCACGCGGCTGGTCGCCCATCTTCTGCAACGCAATGGCCAACTGCACCAGCGGCAGGCCGGAGCGCGCATCGCTGCGCCGTTCGAAAATACTGCGCAACGCGCCCAACGGCGCCTGCTGGCTGCGCGCCAATACCATGCCGGCGTAGGCCTGCACGGCAAAGCGGGTGTGGTCGGCGTTATCGCTGTAGTCGACCTCGATCAGGTTGCGTTCCTGTACATAACGCAACAGGCGCTCGCTGGCTTTTTTCAAGGCCTCGGGCGGAACCGCAAAGCCCTGGTCGCGGGCGCGCAGCAGGAAGTCGGTAACATACGCCGTCAGCCAATATTCCTCTTCGCCATCGGCGCCCCACAGGCCAAAGCTGCCGTTGTAGCGCTGCATGCCCAGCAGGCGTTCGATGCCCAGCTCGATCTTGCGTTTACGCTCACTGTCGGACTCACCTTTGATCGACAGGCGCTTGAGTAACGCATCGTCGGCATACAGCGACGGGTACAAGCCGCTGGCGGTTTGCTCCAGGCAGCCGTAGGGGTAAGCCTTGAGCGCGCTGATCTGGGCGCCGAGGTTCAGCGGTGGCCGGCTCGACAGGCTCAGCAGCGCTTCACGCCCCGAGGCGTCGAACTGATCCAGCGTGCCGGCGGGCAGGGTCCACGGTTCACTGTTGAGTACCGCGCGGTAATGCTTGAGCAACGCCGGATAAGCCGGGCGCACGCCCAGGGTCCATTCGCGGCTGAACGGCGGCAGGTTTTCACCCGGCAGGTCGAGGCCATTCACTGTGACCTTGACCGTGCCTCGCCCCAGCCCGCCCCAGGCTTTCACCGGGATACGCAGCGTGGTGCGCTGGCCCTGTTTCAGCTCCACCGACTGCGCGCCACCGTTGACCAGTTCCAGCTGCCCTTCGGCACTCAGTTGCACGTCGAGTTTCTGCGCCTTGCCCGACAGGTTGGACAGGTCCAGCGCCAGGGTGGTCTGGTCGCCACCGGCGAGGAAGCGCGGCGCCGACAGCTCGGCGATCAGTGGCGCGGCGATCACGGTCTTGCCTTCGGCCATGCCGTAGCGGTCATCGCTCCAGGCCTGGGCCATCAGGCGCAACTCACCGTTGAAGTCCGGGATGTTGACGCTGACTTCGCCCTCGCCTTGCTCATTCAAGGTCACCGGCTCGCTTTGCAGGGCCACGATGGTCACGCTGGTGTCCGGGCGCTTGCCGCCCTTGGCCAGCGCCGCGTCACCACCAAAGGCCAGGCTGGCCAAACGGCCCTGGCCGGCTTCGATCAACTGACCATAGATGTCGAACTGGTCGACGCCATAGGCCTTGCGGCCAAACAGGCTGGAGTACGGATCCGGCGTCGGGTATTCGGTGATATTGAGAATGCCCACGTCCACCGCCGCCACCAGCACATGCACCTGTTTCGGCACGCTGCCATCGGCATTCCTGGCGCTGACCTTCACCGTCAGCGGTTGTTTGGGGCGCATTTTTTCCGGCGCGGTCAGGGTGACCCCAAGCTTGCGCTGGGTGCGATCCAACGGCAGGTGCAACAGGCCCACTGCGCGTTTGGGAGTGATATTGGCCTTGCGCTCGCCGGGGCGAATCACCAGGGCGCTGACGTACAGGTCATGCCGCGACCATTTCGGGTCGAGCTTCACGGCGAAGCTTTTGCCCTCGGCCGGTACGTCGATTTCCTGCCACCACAGCGGTCCTTCGGCGGACTCCACCAGCAGATAACCCTTGCCGGCAGCCGGCGGCGTAACCGTGACATTGGCGGTATCGCCGTCGCCATAGGCAGGTTTATCCAGCGCCAGCTTGACCTGGTCCGGGCGCACGGCGCCGCCTTCGGTGTTGTCCTGGGCCTGGTAACCGGCCCAGAAACGCAGGCTGCTGACCAAGCCGGTCTGCGGGTCTTCGACCTCGACGCGGTACGGGCCCCACTCCACCTGGAAGCTGACCTTGGCGGTGTCGCCGGCCTTGATGTTCAGGGTCTGTTCGTCGAGGTTGAGGAATTTCTCGTTGAAGTGGTAACTCCAGCCGTCATTCTCCGAGTAGTTCCAGTAGTAATCCCGGCGCTCGCGCACCAGCCGCACCTTGAGGTTTTGCGCGGCGAGCTTTTGCCCGTCCTGGTTGGCCAGCAGCACTTCGAATTCCGCCGGACCATCGCCGTTGGTTTCCTTGCCGTCGAACAAACCGCGCAGGCCCGGCAGTTGCTCGGCCGGCCAGATCGGCTGCACCAGGCGCCGAGTGATCGGCCGCCCGCCCGACTCCTGCAGGCTCGCCTGCACGATGAGTTGCAGCGGCGACTTGGCCTCTGCCCACTTGCTTTCCAGGGTCAGTTCTTCCTCACCCTTGGCGTCGAGCACGCTTTCGTCCAGTTCGAAATCCTGGCTCAGTTCTTCCTCGGTCACAGAGCCGAACTGGTAGCCCGGCAACGCCTTGACCGCCTCGCGCAGCGGGCGCACATAGACTTGCCCACTGACCCGATTACCTGACGCCGGCGCCCCGTAAAGGTAACGGCCGTTAACATGGATGACTGGGTTATCCGCCGGGCTCAACGCCGTGTCGCTGCCCTTGAGTTCCAGCGCCAGGCGCTCGGGCAGGAAGTCTTCGACGAGGAACTCATACAGCTGCGGCTTGCCGTCGCCCAGGTCGAACACCAACTGCCAGCGCCCGGTCGGCGCTTCACCGGCCAGTTGCAATTGATATTGATAGAGGCCGGACGCATCGGCATCCCACACGAACTTGCGGCTGACCTGTTCATCCGGGCGACGTACTTCAACGCTCACCGGCTGCGGCTTGACGGCGTTGCCGTCCTTGTCGCGCAGCAGGGCATTGAGCAACACGGTTTCGCCGGGGCGATACAGGTCGCGCGGGCCGAACACAAAGAACTGCAACGGATGGGACGGCTGACCGCCGATATCGAACTCGGCCAGGTCCAGCGCGGCGCTGTCCAGACGCAGCAGGCTGGTTTGCTCGCCTTGCTTGGCCAGCAGCACCTGGGCCTTTTTCGGCAAAGGCAGCTCAGCGTGGCCACCCTTTTCGGTCTTGCCCTGGGCCAATACGCGGCCTTCGGCATCCAGCACTTCGAGGTCGACGCCATCCAGCGCCTTGCCCCCTTCCAGGGCCTGGGTAAACACATCCAGGCGATTGGCGTAGCGGTGCACCGACAGGCCGATATCACTCAGGGTGAACAGCGTGGCCGGTTGCGAATAGTTGTAGGTGCCCGACGCACGCATCACCGCGAGGTACACGCCCGGCTGCTGCAATTGCTTGAGGCCGGCGATCGGCAGTAACAGGGTTTCGCGGGTATTGCGCGCAGGGTTCAGGTCGAACCGGCCGCCATAGACCAGATCGGCCAGCGGCAGCAGTTCGCGGGATTCATAGCTTTGCAGGCTGGTATTGCGACCCCACTGCGCCAGGAAGGACGGCAGGGATTCGGGCTTGATGCGGAAGAACTCGACATCGATTTTGTCGACGTTCAGCGCGATCACCGGCAGGCCTTCGGCGAGGCGCGTGGGCAGCAGGGTGCCGCGGCTGGCAAAGCCGACGGTGGCTTGCAGGTCACGGGTTTCCAGGCGAGCGCTGTATTCGGCGGCGAGGGTGTTGTCGTTGACGGCTTTCACACCGGCGTCGACCGTCAGCACCAGTTTGCGCTGCGGTTCGAGGTGGCGCAGGCGCAATTCCATCAGGTTATCGGAAAGCTCCCAGGCGCCATCGACCTTGCCGGACTTGCTGTCCACTACGTGCAGTTTGTCGGCGAATTTCTGATCGGGGTCCAGCGGAATGGAGAAGCTCACGGACAAGGTACTGGCCCCGTCCAATTGCACCTCGGACACGTCCACCACGCTCAACTCGCGGCCGGCATAACGCTGCTTGAGCGCCGACACATCCACCGCCGCCCTGGCCGGTTGCGGCGCTGCGCTGTTCGCCGCTGGAGGCGCCGCGGGTGCGGCCGGTTTGTCGGAAGAATCACAGGCGCTCAGCAGGGCGAGCGCGCAAGCCAGAATCAGTCCTTTGTTAAGCATGGGGCACTCATCGTGAGAGGGGTCCGAGGGAGGCACTATATATCAGCCCGAACGGGGCCGATGGGGTGCTGGTCACATTGACCGACGGAGGGTGGTTTTGTTCTGGGTCCTCTTGTAACCCAGCCAAATCCCACAGCCACTGAAGATCAAAATGTGGGAGCTGGCTTGCTCCCACATTGGTTCTGCTGCGTGGCGGATGGATAGGTACAATGCCATTCCCTGGTAGGAGCCCTCATGAATTCCCTGCTCACCGACTGGCGCCACCGCCCCACCCATCGCCGCGTCTGGGCCCTGGCCGCGCCGATGATCCTGTCGAACATCTCGGTGCCGCTGGTAGCCCTGGTCGACAGCATGGTCATCGGCCACCTGCCCCACGCCCATCAGCTGGGTGCCGTGGCCGTCGGTGCGAGCCTCTACACGTTTCTCGCCTGGGCCATGGGCTTCCTGCGCATGGGTTCCACCGGTTTCGCCGCCCAGGCTGCCGGGCGCGGGGATGGCGCGGCGTTAAGGCAAATCCTGCTGCAAGGTTTGCTGCTGGCGCTGGGGCTGGCGATGTTGCTCGGCACGGTGGGCATCCCCCTGAGCCATCTGGCGCTGGAATGGATGCAGCCCTCCCCCGAACTCAATCAACTGACCCGCGATTTTTTCCACACGCGCCTGTTCGGCCTGCCTGCCGCGCTGGCCAGTTATGCGCTGGTCGGCTGGTTCCTCGGCACGCAAAACGCCCGCGCGCCGTTGGCGATTCTGCTGACCACCAACCTGGTCAATATCGCGCTGAACCTGTGGTTTGTACTCGGCCTGGACTGGGGCGTAGTCGGCTCCGCCCGCGCCTCGGTGATCGCCGAGTGGACCGGCGCCCTGCTCGGCCTGGCCCTGACGCAAAAAGCCCTGCGTGCCTACCCCGGCCATATCGCCTGGGCCGCGCTCACGCTATGGCAAAGCTGGCGCCCACTGCTGGCGGTGAACCGCGACATTTTTATCCGCAGCCTGGCGCTGCAATCGGTGTTTTTCATGATCACGGTGCAGGGCGCACGCCTGGGCGATGCGACCGTGGCGGCGAATGCGCTGCTGCTCAATGGCCTGCTGCTGACCGCCCACGCACTGGACGGTTTGGCTCATGCCGTCGAGGCCCTGTGCGGCCATGCCATCGGCGCGCATGACCGCCAATCCCTGCGCCGCTCGCTGGTGGTCGCCGGCGGCTGGTCACTGATCGCCAGCGTCGGTTTCGCCCTGCTGTTTACCGTTGCCGGCCACTTGTTTATCGCCATGCAAACCGACATCCCCAGCGTGCGCGAAACCGCTGATATCTACCTGCCCTACCTCGCCGTACTGCCGTTGATTGCGGTATGGAGCTACCTGCTGGATGGCCTGTTCATCGGCGCCACCCGTGCGCGGGAAATGCGCAATGGGATGCTGCTGACGGTGCTGCTCACGCTGCCATTCGCCTGGGCATTGCAGGGCTTGGGCAACCACGGGCTGTGGTTGACGTTCTTGCTGTTCATGGCCCTGCGCAGTCTTACTTTATGGGCGATTGCCTGGCGCTTGAATCGGCAGAATCAGTGGCTTGGATGAAGTCTGCCACCCGGTCCAGCACCGGTGCCAGCCATCGCAGTGGTTTGGACATGGCCGCCACCAGCGTCTGGTGGTTGGTCCTGCCGAAGTAGCATTCCTCGACCGGCACACCTGCTGCCCGCAACTTGTTCGCCAACCCGCCCGTGTTGCGCGTGGGGTTGACCAGTTTGTCGTCCGTCGAAGCAATCAACAGGCTTGGCGGCGCAGCGGCGCTCACATGGTTGATCGGCTGGGAATCGGGCGGTGAGTTGGGGAAGAAAAACACCGGCTTCACGTCGGGGTTTTCAATCGGCAGGAAGTCATAAGGGCCGGCCAGGCCGATCCAGCCTTTGAAGATCGAGGGCGCCAGGCCCACTTCTTTCAGCCAGCGCGGGTCCAGTGCGAGCATCGAGGCGTTATAGGCGCCGGAGCTGTGGCCCATCACGTAGAGCTGCTTGGGATCAGCGCCGTATTCGGCGATGTGCTGATAGGTCCAGGCGACGGCCTGGGCGTTGTCCTGCAAAAACAGGGGGTAACGCACTTGCGGGTAGAGCCGGTAATCGGCGATCACCACCACGATGCCGCGCGAAGCCAGGGCTTCGCCGACGAAACTGTAGTCATCCTTCGCGCCGCTGTTCCAGCTGCCGCCGTAGAAAAACACCACCACGGGAGCATTGGAAATGACCGGCAGAGGCCGGTAGATATCGAGTTGCTGGCGGGGGTCATCACCGTAGGCGACTGAGGGAGTCTTGGTGAAGGTGCTGGAAGGCGTGAGTGCGTTGAGCACTTTGATCGGCGAGCAGGCTGCCAGCAAAGCGGCCATGGCGAGAGTGAGCGCTTGCAAAAGCTTTTTCGACATTATTCAGGCCCTATAAAAACTGCAGGACTTGCGGCGCTCCAAATGTGGGAGCGGGCTTGCTCGCGAAGGCGGTGAGTCAGTCGATACAGGCGCTGACTGATACACCGCCTTCGCGAGCAAGCCCGCTCCCACACTGGATCTCTGCCAACCTTGAGACCTTTGTCAGCCTGGGAGCGTTGTGCTTACGAGGACAAGTACGAAGAGCGCGTCAGGCCCAGACGCAACGCATCCAGGAACTGCGTGCGCTCACTGGCACTGATCTTCGCGCTGGCACACTTGTCGCGGTAGTGCGTCATCAACTCCTCCGGCGACAAGTGCACGTAGCGCAGCATGTCTTCGATGGTGTCGTGGGTCTCGATGCCGGCGCTGTACACCGAACCGTCTTCGCGCTGGTAGATGTTCACCGAATCGGTGTCACCGAACAGGTTGTGCATATCGCCAAGAATCTCTTGATACGCGCCGACCAGGAAGATCCCCAGCAAGTAGTCCTCACCTTCGTTCAAGGCGTGCACCGGCAAGCTGGTCTCGATGCTCTGCTCGTCGACGTACTGCTTGATCTTGCCGTCGGAGTCGCAGGTCAGGTCCTGCAGCACGGCACGACGCAGCGGCTCTTCATCGAGACGGTGCAGCGGCAGAATCGGCAGCACCTGGCCGATTGCCCAGGTGTCCGGCAGGCTCTGGAATACCGAGAAGTTGCAGATGTACTTGTCGGCCAGCTTGTCGTTGAGTTCGTCCAGCACTTGGCGGTGCGAGCGCTGGCGGGCTTTCAGCGAGTTGTGCAGGCGGCGGCACACGGCGAAGTAGCACTGTTCGGCCAAGGCTTTTTCGGCCAGGGTCAGTTTGCCGTCGGCGTACTGGGTGGCCACGTCGCTCATGTAGTGCGTGGCGCGCCAGTAGGTTTCGGTGACCATTTCAATGTCGGTCGGGCCCAGCAGGTCGACCAGCCATTGCACGGTTTCCGGCAGGCTTTCCTTGTTTTCGATCAGCGGGATTTCGTCGTTGTGTTTTTCAACGTCGGTAACCTGCACCACCAGCATGGCGTGGTGGGCGGTCAGCGAACGGCCGCTCTCGGAGAAGATGTTCGGGTGCGGCAGGCTCTGCGCGTCGCAGAACTCCTTGAGCATGCCCACGACCACGCCGGCGTAGTCGTCCATGTCGTAGTTGATCGAGCTGGCGTTACGCGAGTGCGTACCGTCGTAGTCCACGCCCAGGCCGCCACCCACGTCGATGTGGTCAACCGGCAGGCCGAGGTTGCGCAGTTCGCCGTAGTAACGAATCGCTTCCTTGAAACCGTGCTGGTAGTCGGCCAGGTTGGCGATCTGCGAACCCATATGAAAGTGCAGCAAACGAATGCCCTGGTCCAGGCCAGCCGCGCGGAAGCGCTCGACTACGGACAGCAACTGCGCCGCCGACAAACCGAATTTGGATTTTTCACCACCGGTGTCCGCCCACTTGCTCGACGCCAGCGACGACAAGCGCACGCGCAGGCCAACCTGTGGCTTGACCTTGAGGCTGGCAGCCTCTTCGATCACCAGCTCAACTTCGGATTCTTTCTCGATCACGATGAATACGTTGTGGCCGAGCTTCTGGCCCATCAGCGCCAGGCGGATGAACTCACGGTCTTTGTAACCGTTGCAAACGATGGTGCCGCCCTTTGGCGCCAGGGCCAGCACGGCCAGCAGCTCAGGTTTGGAGCCGGCTTCCAGGCCGATGGACACGTCCTGGGTAGCGATGATGTTTTCGATCACCGCTTCCTGCTGGTTCACCTTGATCGGGTACAGCGCGGTGTACTTGCTCTGGTATTCCAGACGCTCGATGTTCGAGTCGAAAGCACCGGTCAGCTGGCGCACGCGGTCTTGCAGGATGTCGGGGAAGCGCACCAGCAGCGGCAGGGACAAGCCGCTTTTGCGCAGCTCGTCGACTTGCTCGTAGAGGTCGACAGGCGTGCTGTTCGGGCCGTTCGGACGGACTTCAACGCGACCGGCTTCATTGATCGCGAAATATCCGGCCCCCCAATGGCGAATCCCGTAAACACTGCGGCTGTCCGCAACTGTCCATTGGCTGCCATCGTCTTTGCGTGTGCGTCGTACGGACATCGAAGTCCCCTATAAATGAAGTCGAAGGCACCGCCCCTGGTCAGAGGCTGGCGCAGTCTAAAGAATGAAAATGACGATTTGCCTGTAAGAAAGGTAGACCCCACTCGCAGGACAGAGTTTAGACACAGGTTGGGAAGAGGCTTTCAGCCGCCGGACTTCTTGGCCTTGTACCCGAGCTTGATCAACTCGGCCAACAGCAACTCGACGTGCTCGCCCTGGATCTCGATAACCCCGTCTTTCAACGCGCCACCGGTGCCACAACGCTTTTTCAGCGTGGTCGCCAGTTCCTTGAGCGCGTCTTCGGCAAGCGGCACGCCGGTGATGGTGGTCACCGTCTTGCCGCCACGGCCTTTGCTCTCGCGTCGCACGCGGGCAATGCCGTCGCCTTCGGGGATCAGGGTTTGTTTGCAGGTGCACGAATCCACGGGCTGACGACAGTCCGGGCAGTGTCGACCTGCGTCGGTGGAAAATACCAGGCCACCAAGGGCGGCGAAGGATGCGGCTTTTTTGGCCACCGGCAATCCTCTTGGGAGGACAAAGACTGATCAGTGTGCGCAAAGGCGAAACACCGACCGCGAAGCCCCACTCAGGCAGGGGCAGCGCTACCGAACCGCCTAGGTGGTTCGGGTGAAAAGTCGCGCAGTGTAACGGCAAAAAGCCGACTTGCTAAGAGCCAAATGGCGCCAATTTATGCAACTTTAGCGACGCGAGGCCAGATAGCGCCGCAAGCCCTCTTGAGCATCCGGGCAGTAAGGCTTTTGCCGGGCTTCCTGCAGGACAGTTTCAATCGGTAAAAAGCGCGCTTCCATGACTTCTTCGGGCTGCAGGCGCAGTGGACCGTCCCAGACCGCCGAGTAGGATTTGCACCAGAGCCGGTTGTCACCCTCTTCGAAGTAGAAATGGTCATGCTCGACCAGCTCCACACCGCCGACACCCAACTCTTCCTCCAGCTCACGGGCCGCCGAATCGGCATAGCTCTCGCCTGCCGCCACCATGCCGCCCGCCGCCGTGTCCCAGAAACCCGGGTACATGGCTTTGCTCAGCGTGCGCCGATGCACACACAGCTCGCCGGCGGAATTGAACAGGAAGATAAACGTGCAGCGCCCAATCAGGCCGCGCTGGCGAAGGTCGGACCTGACGAGGGTGCCGAGCAGGTTGTCCTGCTCGTCGACCCAGTAGATCAGTTCAGCATCAGAGGCCGCGCGGTGCGCGGCCTCCTTTTCAGTCGCGTCCATCATCAACCCTGGTTGAGCAGCTGACGCAAATCGATTACCGCAGCGTTGGCCCGGGAAATGTAGTTGGCCATCACCAGCGAGTGGTTGGCCAGGACGCCAAAGCCGCTGCCGTTAAGAATCATCGGGCTCCAGACGGGCTCCTGCGAGGCTTCCAGCTCACGAATGATCTGGCGCACGCTGACGGTGGCGTTTTTCTTGGCCAGCACGTCGGCAAAGTCGACTTCGATGGCGCGCAGCAGGTGGGACAAGGCCCACGCCTGGCCACGGGCTTCATAGAACACGTTGTCGATCTGCATCCATGGGGTTTCCACCACTTCTTCATCGACCTGCGGCACTTCACCTGGCGCCAGCGCTTCGGTTTTCAGTGCAGTGTTCAATTTGACCCGGCCAACACTGGCCGACAGGCGTTGCGACAGCGAACCCAGGCGGGTAGCGACGTCACCCAGCCAATTGTTCAGGTTGTCGGCACGCGCATAAAACAGCGCGCCGCGCTGGTTAGGGTCCGACAGGCGCGCTTCGTAGCGGCTCAGGGAGTTGATGCCTTCCTGGTACTCCGACTCACTGGAAGGCAGCACCCAGCTCTTGTTGTCGAAGTTGAACCGCGGCTCGGCCTTGGCCAAATCCGCATCTTCGGCCGACTGCGACTGAGAACGGGCGAAGTCCTTACGCAAGGCACGGGTCAAGTCGCGGACCTGCACCAGCACGCCGTATTCCCAGCTGGGCATGTTGTCCATCCACAGGCCTGGCGGGAAGCGGTCATTGGAAATGTAGCCACCGGGCTTGTTCAGCAAGGTGCCGACAACGGTCTTGAGCGTTTCGACGGTGGTAAAGCCCACCACCATCTGCTTGCCTTCTTTTTCGGCGGCAATCTGCGCATTTTGCTGGACCGGGAACAGTGCCGGCTCTTCGCTCCAGTACCAACCCAGGGCACCGGTGACCAACAGGTAGATGCCAAGAACGCTGAGCACGGCTCGGCTCATCAGCACGGTGCGTAAGTAGCTGCGGTTGGCCGACTTGGGCTCAGGGGCGGGGCCTTTGGCACTGCCTGCACGGTTTTTCCAGTCCAGCATGGCGATATCCTTTCAATCACTTGAGTTCATGCACTTCAATTGTCCGGGTGCGTTCAAACACTCCGACCACAACCCTACCCCATCGTGCCCACCCATGCGGGGCTTTTCACCAAACTGGCACGCTGGGCCGGTTCGACTATAAAGGATGCACGTTTTTTACGCTGCGCGACCATCGGGTCAATAACTGAATAGCCCGGACATGCAGTTAATTGACATATGACACTGATCCCGTCGAAAAGAGGTGCTAGCATAGAGCCATCAGTCGACCTCAGCATGCACCCTAACTAGTAGTCAGGATATGACCGAGCCAGAAGACCCCAGCCGTGAGCGCCTCAAGCACCATTTTGCCCAGCGGGTAATTCATCAGGCACGTCAAATTCTTGAGATATGGCAACGCCTGCAACGCAGCGAATGGTCCAGCGCCGATCTCTCCGAACTCAGCGAGGCCAATCTGCGCCTGCAGCGTTTTGCCGAGCGTTTCGAACAGCCGGAACACGGCCAGCTGGCGCAGCACATCGGCGAATCGCTCAAGGCGGTGGACGAGAACCGCGGCCGCCTGAGCAGCCATCTGATCACCGAACTCAACCATTTGATGCAGCGCCTGTCCCGCACCGGCCTGCGCCAGGGCGACCAGCTGGAACAAACCTTCCTGCCGCCGATGCGCAAGCCGATCTACGTGATGCTCGCCGATCACGACCGCGCCGAGCGCCTGGCCAAGCAGTTGGAGTTCTTTGGCATGAGCGCCCAGTCCCTGGACAGCGTCGCGGCGTTTAACACGTCAATGGCCGAGCGCTTGCCCTCGGCCATTGTGATGGACGTGGATTTCTGCGGCGCCGGCCTGGGCCTCAAGCTCGCTGCGCAAGCCCAGGAAGGCCTTGAGCAAAAGCTGCCGCTGCTGTTTTTCAGCCTGCATGAAACCGACACCCCGACCCGCCTGGCCGCCGTACGCGCCGGGGGCCAGGAATTTCTCACCGGCACGCTCGAAGCCTCAAGCCTGCTGGAAAAAATCGAAGTGCTGACCTGCGTGGCCCAGTACGAGCCCTATAAAGTACTGATCATCGATGATTCGCGGGCCCAGGCGCTGCACACCGAGCGGCTGCTCAACAGCGCCGGCATCGTTACGCGCACCTTGATCGAGCCGATCCAGGCGATGGCCGAGCTGGCGGATTTCCAGCCCGACCTGATCATCCTCGACATGTATATGCCGGCCTGTACCGGCACCGAACTGGCCAAGGTGATTCGCCACAACGACCGCTACGTCAGCGTGCCGATCATCTACCTGTCGGCCGAAGACGACCTGGACAAGCAACTGGACGCGATGAGCGAAGGCGGCGACGACTTCCTCACCAAGCCGATCAAGCCGCGCCACCTGATCACCACCGTGCGCAACCGCGCCGCCCGTGCGCGCAACCTCAAGGCGCGGATGGTGCGCGACAGCCTGACCGGGCTGTACAACCACACCCACATCCTGCAATTGCTTGAAGACTGCAGCTTCCGCGCACGCCGCGAAAACAAGCCGTTGAGCTTTGCCATGCTGGATATCGACCACTTCAAACGGGTCAATGACAGCCACGGCCACCCCATGGGCGACCGCGTGATCAAGAGCCTGGCGCTGTTTCTCAAGCAGCGCTTGCGCAAGACCGATTACATCGGGCGCTACGGCGGCGAAGAGTTCGCCATCGTGATGCCTGACACCGACCTGGAATCGGCCTGCAAGGTGCTGGACGAAATCCGTGGGCGCTTCGCCGAAATTCACTACCCGGCCCAGCCGCATGATTTGTGGTGCACCTTCAGCGCCGGGGTGGTGGAGTTGTGCGACGGCTCCGACAGCTTGATGATGGCCGCCCAGGCCGACGAGGCGCTGTACCGTGCCAAGGACGCCGGGCGCAACCGCGTGCATGCCGCAGCAGCATCAAAGCAAAGTGCCATCTTTTCACCGGAATTGACTGATTCCGTCATAACTCTGTAATGGAAACGCAATAACTTCAGGCACTTATCTTTTGCTGTCGGTTGAAACCACGCATGCGCCTGAAGCTGCTGACCAATCTCAATACCCTCCTGCTGGTGGCCGTGTGCCTGGCCCTCGGGGCCACGCTCTGGTGGTCGCAACGCGCACTGGAACGCCCCTATCTGTTGATGGAGCGCTACCTCGGCCTGTCGCAGACTTTCCAGAACCAGGCCGCGCGCAATATCGACGACTACCTGGCCAGCGGTGATGCGCTGCGCTTGAGCAGCGCCAGCCAGAGCCTGGAAAACCTGCTGCAACACCTGGATGAATTGCCGGGCGAGCTTGCGCAAAACCTGCGCCCGAGCCTGACGGACCTGGATGCCTTCAGCAAAACCGACCTGCTGGCGGCCGGTAAGCTGGCGGGCGACCCGCAGGCTTTGTTGCTGCAAGCCGAGCGCGAGCTGGGGGCCAACCTGGAACAACTGAGCCAATACGCGATCGGCGTCACCTCACCCGAAGCCGCACGTTACCTGCCGCCCCTGCTGGCTGCTTCCCAACATCTGGGCAAGCTGTCCCTGGCCCGCGACAAACTGGTCAGCAGCGGCCGCGCGGAGCTGGCCGACGACGTGGAGCGCGAACTCGGCAATATCCGCAGCCAGGCCGACCTGCTGGAACAACTGCCATTGCTCGGCGTAAAAGCCAGCGCCGAATCCAGCGCGGATGACTTTTCGGCGATGATGGGCCTGGGAAACAGCGAAAAAGCCGAAGCCCAGGACACCGGCGTCGACCTCAAGCGCGAACTCAACAGCCTGCTGACCCGCTACCCCGCCGAACTCAAGCGCACCCGCGAGCAGATCCAGCAACGCGCCGACTTGGCCACCGCCACCCACCTGAAAATCGCCGCCGTGCAGCAAGCCATCGCCGGCCTGGAACCCGTGGTACGCGCGCAGCATGGCCAGATCCAAGGCGAAGTGCGCCTGATGCAAGGCGTGATGATCGGCTTGATTCTGCTGATTGCCCTGCTGATCGACACCCTGCAACGGCGCCTGGCGCGGGTGCTGACCAACCTGGCCCCAGCCTTGTCGACCTGGGCCGAAGGCGACTTCAGCCAGCCGATCGCCTTGGGCAAGACTAACCGTGAGCTGCATGACATCGAAGCTTCGCTTAACCGCCTGCGCGCCTATTTGGTGGACTTGGTCGGCACTATTCGCGGGAATGCCGAAGAGGTCGCCGGCAGCAGCCGCGCCCTCGCCGAACTGAGCAGCGGCCTGCATGACGGCGCCGAACGCCAGGCCGGAGATACCGCGCAGATCCGCGACTCCTTGGGCGAACTGGAAGCCACCATTCAGCAAGTGGCCGGCGACGCCAGCCAGGCAGCGGGTGCCAGTCGCAGTGCGGGCCAGGCGGTGGAGCAAGGCCAGCGCGTCATCGGCCTGAGCCTGACCGGGCTGCATGCGCTGGTGGGCGAAGTGCAGCAAAACGCGCAAATGATCGAAAAACTCGCCGAAGAATCCGCCACCATCGGCGGCGTGCTCACGGTGATTCGCTCGATTGCCGACCAGACCAACCTGCTGGCGCTCAACGCGGCGATTGAAGCCGCGCGCGCCGGTGAGGCCGGGCGCGGCTTTGCCGTGGTCGCCGATGAAGTGCGCTCCCTGGCCCAGCGCACGGCAGGCGCCACCGCAGAAATCCAGGGCTTGATCGCCGGCCTGCAAAGCGCCGCGCACCAATCGGTGGAGGGCATGCGCGCCCAGGTAGAACACGCCGAAGCCACCGCCCAGCAAGCCCAGGCGGCGGACGGCGCGCTGGATGAAATCGTCGGCGCAATCCAGACCATCTCCGACACCGCCGTGCGCATCGCCGATGTGACCGCGCAGCAGAGTGGCGCCGTGAGCGAGATTCGCGACAACAGCGAACGGATTCACCAATTGGGCGAGGATAATTTGCTGCGTATTGGGCAAGGGCGGCGCCAGGGGGAACACCTGCTGGTGCTCGGTGGGCAGCTCAACACTGCGGTGCAGGCGTTTCGCGTCTGACAGCCCTATGAAGATCAAAATGTGGGAGCGGGCTTGCTCGCGAATGCGGTAGGTCAGTCACCTGATGTATCAACTGGCAGACCGCATTCGCGAGCAAGCCCGCTCCCACAGTGGATCTCCAGTGATCTCACAGCCGTATTACCAATGACCGGATTACGGGCCACAGTCACAAATTTTGCGCTATCCTCGCTAATCGTGCTGGCTACTGCATAGAACTGGACAGTCACAAAGGCTTTGCGGCATAGTCGCCGGGTTCTGCCGCACCCACATCAATAACAAGGAACAGCCGATGGCGACCTTACTGGTTCTTCACGGACCCAACCTGAACCTGCTCGGCACCCGCGAACCGGGCGTCTACGGGGCAGTGACCCTGGAGCAGATCAACCTCGATCTGGAACGCCGGGCCCGTGATGCCGGCCACCATTTGCTGTACCTGCAAAGCAATGCCGAGTACGAATTGATTGATCGCATCCATGCCGCACGCGGCGAAGGCGTGGACTTTATCCTGATCAATCCCGCCGCATTTACGCACACAAGTGTTGCATTACGTGACGCGCTGCTGGCGGTGAGCATCCCATTCATCGAAGTGCATTTGTCCAACGTGCACAAACGCGAACCTTTCCGCCATCACTCTTATTTCTCCGACGTAGCGGTAGGAGTGATCTGCGGCCTTGGCGCCAGCGGTTACCGACTGGCCCTGGAGGCCGCCCTGGAACAGCTTGAACAACCGGCCAAGCGCCCCTGACCGACCCTTGGGAGTTGATGATTCATGGATATCCGTAAAGTTAAGAAACTGATCGAGCTGCTGGAAGAATCCGGTATCGACGAGCTGGAAATCAAGGAAGGCGAAGAGTCCGTACGGATCAGCCGTCACAGCAAGACCCCGGCCCAACAGTTCTACGCACCACAAATGCAAGCACCGGCTCCGGCTGCTGCTCCTGCCGCCGCACCAGCCGCCGCTGCGCCTGCTGCACCGGCCGCGCCTGTGCTGAACGGTTTCGTGGTCAAGTCGCCAATGGTCGGTACGTTCTACCGCACTCCGGCACCGACCTCGCCAGCCTTCGTTGAAGTCGGCGCAACCGTGAAAGTGGGCGACACCATCTGCATCGTTGAAGCGATGAAGATGATGAACCACATCACGGCTGAAAAAGCCGGCGTCATCGAATCCATCCTGGTAGAAAACGGTCAGCCGGTTGAGTACGACCAGCCGCTGTTCACCATCGTTTGAACCGCGGAGCGCCTTCGATGTTGAAACCTGCGAAGAAACTGCAAAAAGTCCTGATCGCCAACCGCGGCGAGATCGCGCTGCGTATCCTGCGCGCCTGTAAGGAAGAGGGCATCAAGACCGTCGCTGTTTACTCGACGGCCGATACTGAATTGATGCACGTGAAACTGGCGGACGAAAGCATCTGCATCGGCCCGCCACTGGCCACGAACTCGTACCTGAAAGTCTCGAACATCATCGCCGCAGCCGAAGTGACCGGCGCTGATGGCATCCACCCGGGCTACGGCTTCCTCGCGGAAAACGCCGATTTCGCCGAACAGGTGGAAAAATCCGGGTTTGCCTTCATCGGCCCGAAAGCCGAAACCATTCGCCTGATGGGCGACAAGGTATCAGCCAAGGACGCCATGATCGCGGCCGGCGTGCCAACCGTTCCAGGTTCCGACGGCCCACTGCCGGAAGACGAGGCAACCGCTCTGCGCATTGGTCGCGAAGTCGGTTACCCGGTGATCATCAAGGCCGCCGGTGGCGGTGGTGGTCGCGGCATGCGCGTGGTGCACAAGGAAGAAGACCTGATCGAAGCCGCCAAGCAGACGCGCTCCGAAGCGGCTGCCTGGTTCGGCAACCCGATGGTCTACCTTGAGAAATACCTGACCAACCCACGTCACGTGGAAGTGCAGGTACTGTCCGACGGCCAGGGCCACGCCATCCACCTGGGCGACCGCGATTGCTCGCTGCAACGTCGTCACCAGAAGGTCCTGGAAGAAGCGCCGGCACCGGGTCTTGACGAAACTGCTCGCCAGGAAGTTCTGGCTCGCTGCGTCAAGGCGTGCATCGACATCAACTACCGTGGCGCGGGCACTTTCGAGTTCCTCTACGAGAACGGCCGTTTCTACTTCATCGAGATGAACACTCGCGTGCAGGTAGAGCATCCGGTTTCGGAGATGGTCACCGGTATCGACATCGTCAAGGAGATGCTCAGCATCGCCGCTGGCAACGTGCTGTCTTTCACCCAGGACGACGTGAAGATTCATGGCCACTCGCTCGAGTGCCGGATCAACGCCGAAGACCCGAAAACCTTTATCCCAAGCCCTGGCCTGGTCAAGCATTTCCACGCGCCCGGCGGCAACGGCGTACGTGTGGATTCGCACCTGTACAGCGGCTACAAGGTTCCGTCCAACTACGACTCGTTGATCGGCAAGCTGATCACCTGGGGCGCAACCCGCGACGAGGCCATGGCCCGTATGCGTAACGCCCTGGACGAAATCGTGGTCGACGGCATCAAGACCAACATCCCGCTGCACCGGGACCTGGTTCGCGATGAAGGCTTCTGCGAAGGTGGTGTGAACATTCACTACCTGGAACACAAGCTGGCCAACCAGTAAGTGCTCCACCCAACAAAGCCGCCTTCGGGCGGCTTTGTTGTTTCTGCCCACCCGTCTTTTCTGGATTGATACATTCCCCTTGTGGGAGCGGGCTTGCTCGCGAATGCGGTGTGCCAGTCAACACATCCATTACTGACACACCGCATTCGCGAGCAAGCCCGCTCCCACATTTTGTTCTGTGTACACCAGCAGTACAGTCGTCTTCTGCTGTTCGCTCGCGTAAACTTGCGCGTCTTTCGCAGCCCTACCCCGCTGCACACTCATTTTTCAAAGGTGCCCGCCATGCCTTGGCTGCAAGTCCGTCTCGCCATCAGCCCAGAACAAGCCGAAACCTACGAAGACGCTTTCCTCGAAGTCGGCGCCGTTTCGGTGACGTTCATGGACGCCGAAGACCAGCCGATCTTCGAACCCGAACTCAACACCACCCCGCTGTGGTCCCACACCCATCTGCTGGCCCTGTTCGAAGACGGCACCGATGCCGCCAGCGTCCTGGCCCATATGGAATTGCTCACCGGCGGCCCGCTGCCCGAGCACCACAGCGAAATCATCGAAGACCAGGACTGGGAACGCAGCTGGATGGACAACTTCCAGCCGATGCGTTTCGGCCAGCGCCTGTGGATCGTGCCAAGCTGGCACGCCGCCCCGGAACCGGACGCGGTCAACCTGCTGCTCGACCCGGGCCTGGCTTTCGGCACGGGCACCCACCCCACCACCGCCCTGTGCCTGGAATGGCTGGACGGCCAGGACCTGACCGACAGCCACGTGCTCGACTTCGGCTGCGGCTCAGGCATCCTGGCCATTGCCGCCCTGCTGCTGGGCGCCAAGGAAGCCGTGGGCACCGACATCGACGTGCAGGCCCTGGAAGCCTCCCGCGACAACGCCGGGCGCAACAACATTCCTGAAGGCAAATTCCCACTCTACCTGCCGGAGCAACTGCCCCAGGTGCAGGCCGATGTGCTGGTGGCCAATATCCTCGCAGGCCCGCTGGTGTCCCTGGCGCCGCAGCTGTCGAGCCTGGTCAAGCCGGGTGGCCGCCTGGCGCTGTCGGGCATTCTCGCCGAACAGGGTGAAGACGTGGCTGCCGCCTACGCCAAGGATTTCGAACTGGACCCGATCGCCAACCGCGACGGCTGGGTACGCATCAGCGGGCGTCGGCGCTAGAATGAGCGCTTGCCTGAATCGGATGGCCGCATGACCGACAGTTTCGTCACTCAGTGCCCACATTGCCAAGCGCGCTTTCGCGTCAACCACGCTCAATTGAGCGTGGCCCGCGGCGTGGTGCGCTGCGGCTCGTGCCTGCAGGTGTTCAACGCCGTTCGCCAGTTGCTCGAGCAGCGCGCGCAGGCCACTTCGCCCCTGCCGGAACCCGAGCCGCAGATCATCGCGGATCCGGTTCCCGAGCCTCCCCGGGCAATCAGCCAGAAACAGTGGACAGCCGAAGAGCTGGACCTGGACAACCTGGACCTCGACGAAGAACTCGCCAAGCTGGAACGCCGTGAGATTCAGCACACTCAGCCGACTGCCGAGCGTCGCCAATCAGGCGCCGACCGTCGGCAAAAGGAAGAAGCCCTCAGCGCCAGCCGCGACAGCGTCAAGGCCGAGGAAGAAAAGTGGGCCGCCAGCCTGTTCAGCGAAACGCCAGAGGAACGCGCCCAGGCTTTACAGGCCGAGGCTCCTGCCTCCCGGCAGCGTACCGAACCCTCGATGTCGCTGCACACCGACGACATCGACGACGCGCCTCCATTGCGCTCGACGCCTGATGACGAGGACGACCTCGACCCACCCTTCACGCCACTGACCCAGGCCGCGGAACCACAACCCGAAGAGCGCCCTGCGCCGCGTCGCAAGCGCGTGCGGGCCGAACCCAGCGCCCACGACGACGTCCTGCAGGACCTGGAAGACGACCCGCTGCACCTCTACGCGCAGAAACGCCCCTCGAGCCTCGGCCGTCGCCTGATCTGGCTGTTGCTGGTCCTGATCGCCGCCGCCGGCCTGGCAGGCCAGTACATCGCCTACCAGTTCGACGAACTGGCCCGCCAGGATGCGTACCGCCCCTGGTTCCAGGAACTGTGCCCCACACTGGGCTGCACCGTGCCATCGCGGGTCGATATTGCCCACATCAAGAGCAGCAACTTGGTGGTGCGCAGCCACCCGGAATTCGCCGGGGCGCTGGTGGTGGACGCGATCATCTACAACCGCGCGGTGTTCTCCCAGCCGTTCCCGCTGCTGGAGCTGCGCTTTGCCGACATGAACGGCAGCCTGATCGCCAGTCGTCGGTTCAAGCCTGCCGAATACCTGAGCGGCGAACTGGCCGGCGTGAGCGAAATGCCATCGCAGACCCCGATCCATATCTCCCTGGACATCCTTGATCCAGGCAACAAAGCCGTGAATTACAGCCTGAGCTTTCATTCGCCTGAGTGAATCGGTTCATGCATCCAGGCTTGACGGCAGATTCTTGACTGAGCGTTGCGCAACCAAACCGGCAGCGATAAAGAAATAACTGTTCAGATTTTATCCAATTCAGCCTTTATCCAGTCATCGAGAGCGGGTATCATGCCAACCCTTTTTCGAACTCTAATGATCCGGCCCCACAACAGGGAAGTCCTATGTCGGCGGTACGCATCGGCCCATATACATTGCAGAACGGCTTGATTCTCGCTCCCATGGCGGGCGTCACCGACCAGCCCTTTCGTCAGCTGTGCAAGCGTTTGGGCGCGGGTCTAGTAGTCTCGGAAATGGTCACCAGCGACATGAGCTTGTGGAACACCCGCAAATCGCGGATGCGCATGATCCACGAAGGTGATCCCGAGCCCCGCTCGGTACAGATCGCCGGTGGTGATGCGCAGATGCTGGCGGATGCGGCCCGGGCCAACGTGGAGTTGGGCGCACAGATCATTGATATCAACATGGGCTGCCCGGCCAAGAAGGTCTGCAACAAGGCCGCCGGCTCCGCACTATTGAAAGACGAGCAGTTGGTTGCCGAGATCCTGCAGGCCGTTGTCGCCGCAGTGGATGTGCCGGTCACCCTGAAGATCCGTACCGGCTGGGACCGGGACAACAAGAACGGCCTGACGGTGGCGAAGATCGCCGAACAGGCAGGCATTACAGCGCTGGCGGTGCATGGCCGCACCCGCGCCGACCTGTACACCGGTGAAGCCGAGTACGACACCATCGCCGCGATCAAGCAGGCAGTGTCGATGTCGGTGTTTGCCAACGGCGATATTGATTCAGCCGAGAAAGCCCGGCGCGTGCTGCACGCAACCGGTGCCGATGGCCTGTTGATTGGCCGGGCCGCCCAGGGGCGTCCGTGGATTTTTCGTGAGATCGACCACTTTCTGCGTACCGGCGAAGTCTTGCCGGCACCGGAGCTGATCGAGGTGGAACGTATTCTGCTAGAGCATCTGGCTGCCCTGCATGTTTTCTATGGAGACGTGATGGGCGTGCGCATTGCTCGCAAGCATGTGGGTTGGTATCTCGCAACCCTGCCAGGCGCCAGGGAATTTCGCGCCGGGTTCAATCGTTTGGATGAAACGCAAGCACAGGTCACCGCCGTTCGTGAGTTTTTTGCCGAACGAGACAAGAGCCTGAGAGCAGGGGACGGAGAAGGGGTGGCCGCATGACGATGATGACCGAGACTTTAGTGAGTGGAACAACACCCGTGAGCGACAACGTCAATTTGAAACAGCACCTCAACACGCCGAGCGAAGAAGGCCAGACCCTTCGCGGGAGTGTCGAGAAGGCGCTGCACAATTATTTCGCCCACCTTGAGGGCGCTTCCGTCACGGACGTGTACAACCTGGTGCTCTCCGAAGTCGAGGCGCCCTTGCTCGAAAGCGTGATGAACTACGTCAAGGGCAACCAGACCAAAGCCAGTGAGCTGCTGGGCCTCAATCGTGGCACCTTGCGCAAAAAGCTCAAGCAGTACGATTTGCTGTAAGCATTCAATCCAACCAGAAAGGCGCCCGCGTAAAAAACGGACGCCTTTTTTGCTGACTCCTTTGCTTTTGATGGAAATTGAAATGACCGACCAGACTACCCGCCTGCCGATCCGCCGTGCCTTGATCAGTGTTTCCGACAAGACCGGGATCCTCGAATTTGCCCGGGAGCTGGAAGCCCTGGGCGTGGAAATCCTCTCCACGGGCGGGACCTTCAAACTGCTGCAGGACAACGGCGTGGCCGCAGTAGAAGTTGCGGACTACACCGGTTTCGCAGAAATGATGGACGGTCGGGTCAAGACCCTGCACCCGAAAATCCACGGCGGCATTCTCGGCCGTCGCGGTATCGACGACGCGATCATGAGCGAGCACGGCATCCAGCCGATCGACCTGGTCGCCGTTAACCTGTACCCGTTCGAAGCCACCATCAACAAGCCAGGCTGCGACCTGCCGACCGCCATCGAAAACATCGATATCGGCGGCCCGACCATGGTTCGCTCGGCAGCGAAAAACCACAAGGACGTGGCCATCGTGGTCAACGCCGGCGACTATGCCCACGTCCTGGAAAGCCTGAAAGCCGGCGGCCTGACCTACGCCCAGCGTTTCGACCTGATGCTCAAGGCATTCGAACACACGGCTGCCTACGACGGCATGATCGCCAACTACATGGGCACCGTGAACCAGACCGCCGAAACCCTGAGCACCGAAGGCCGCAGCCAGTTCCCGCGCACCTTCAACAGCCAGTTCATCAAGGCCCAGGAAATGCGCTACGGCGAGAACCCGCACCAGAGCGCGGCGTTCTACGTGGAAGCCAAGCCAGCCGAAGTCGGCATCGCCACCGCGACCCAGTTGCAAGGCAAAGAGCTGTCTTACAACAACGTGGCCGACACCGACGCCGCGCTGGAATGTGTGAAGAGCTTCGTCAAGCCGGCCTGTGTGATCGTCAAGCACGCCAACCCGTGCGGCGTGGCCGTGAGCCCGGACGCTGAAGGCGGTATCCGCCAGGCGTACGAACTGGCCTACGCCACCGACACCGAATCCGCGTTCGGCGGCATCATCGCGTTCAACCGCGAGCTGGATGCCGAAACCGCCAAAGCCATCGTCGAGCGTCAGTTCGTCGAGGTGATCATCGCCCCTTCCGTCAGCGAAGAAGCCCGCGCGATTGTTGCCGCCAAAGCCAACGTGCGCCTGCTGGCCTGCGGCGAGTGGTCGGCTGACCGCGCCGCCGCCTGGGACTACAAGCGCGTCAACGGCGGCTTGCTGGTCCAGAGCCGCGACGTCGGCATGATCGGCAGCGAAGACTTGAAAGTCGTGACCAAGCGCGCACCGACCGAGCAGGAAATCAACGACCTGATCTTCGCCTGGAAAGTCGCCAAATACGTTAAATCCAACGCCATCGTCTACGCCAAGAACCGCCAGACCATCGGTGTCGGCGCCGGCCAGATGAGCCGCGTGAACTCGGCGCGTATCGCCGCGATCAAGGCTGAGCACGCGGGTTTGCAGGTTGTGGGCTCGGTGATGGCTTCCGACGCGTTCTTCCCGTTCCGTGACGGCCTCGACAACGCCGCGAAAGCCGGCGTGACTGCGGTCATCCAGCCAGGCGGCTCGATGCGTGATGCAGAAGTGATTGCAGCGGCGGATGAAGCCGGCATCGCCATGGTGTTTACCGGCATGCGCCACTTCCGCCACTGATCCAACGCGATCGAAATGTGGGAGCGGGCTTGTGTGGGAGCGGGCTTGCTCGCGAATGCGGTGTATCAGCTACATATCCTGCGACTGACACACTGCTTTCGCGAGCAAGCCCGCTCCCACATTTAAAAGCGCTCCTGCGGCGTCCACAGAATTTGAGGTTTTTGAAATGAATGTTTTGATCATTGGCAGCGGTGGCCGTGAACACGCCCTGGCCTGGAAAGTTGCCCAGGACCCACGCGTCCAGAAAGTCTTCGTGGCCCCCGGCAACGCCGGCACCGCCACTGAAGCCAAGTGCGAGAACGTGGCCATCGACGTGCTGGCCCTTGAGCAACTGGCTGACTTCGCTGAAAAGAACGTGTCCCTGACCATCGTCGGTCCGGAAGTGCCGCTGGTTGCCGGCGTTGTGGACCTGTTCCGCAGCCGCAACCTGGACTGCTTCGGCCCGACCGCCGGCGCTGCCCAGTTGGAAGGCTCCAAGGCGTTCACCAAGGATTTCCTGGCGCGTCACAAGATCCCGACCGCCGACTACCAGAACTTCACCGAGATCGAGCCGGCCCTGGCTTACCTGCGTGAGGTCGGTGCACCGATCGTGATCAAGGCCGACGGCCTGGCTGCCGGCAAGGGCGTGATCGTCGCCATGACCCTGCAGGAAGCCGAAGACGCCGTACGCGACATGCTCGCCGGCAATGCCTTTGGTGACGCCGGTTCGCGCGTGGTCATCGAGGAATTCCTCGACGGCGAAGAAGCCAGCTTTATCGTAATGGTCGACGGCAAAAACGTATTGCCGATGGCCACCAGCCAGGACCACAAACGCGTCGGCGACGGCGACAGCGGCCCGAACACCGGCGGCATGGGTGCCTACTCCCCTGCCCCCGTGGTCACTGCTGAAGTGCATCAGCGCGTGATGGACCTGGTGATCTGGCCGACCGTGCGTGGCATGGCCGACGAAGGCAACGTGTACACCGGTTTCCTCTACGCCGGCCTGATGATCGACAAAGCCGGTAACCCGAAAGTCATCGAGTTCAACTGCCGCTTCGGCGACCCGGAAACCCAACCGGTCATGCTGCGCCTGCAGTCGAGCCTGGTGCTGCTGGTGGAAGCCGCACTGGCCCAGGCCCTGGACAAGGTTGAAGCGCAATGGGACCCGCGCCCAAGCGTCGGCATCGTGCTGGCCGCCGGTGGTTACCCTGCCGACTACGCCAAGGGCGATGTGATTGAAGGCCTGGACGCGGCTGCTACGCTGGAAGGCAAGGTGTTCCATGCAGGCACCGCGCTCAAGGATGGCAAAGTTGTAACCGCAGGTGGCCGTGTGTTGTGCGCCACCGCAATGGGTGCCAGTGTCGACGCTGCGCAACAACAGGCGTACAAACTGGCCGCGAAAATCGATTGGAAAGGCTGCTTCTACCGCACCGACATCGGCTATCGCGCCATTGCGCGGGAACGTGGCGAAAGCCAGTAAGTCGCTGTAGTCCGTAGCTATCCGTTCGGTTAGGCAAGGGCCTCTGGCCCTTGCCGTACACATGTCACCCCGCGCATAGTTAACCCGTGCATCAACCTACGAAGGGATTTCGCCGTGCGCTGGCTCAGGATCGCCATAGGTTTCACTGTCAGTCTGCTGACGCTGCTCTGCTTGTTCCCGGCCCAGGCCGCCGCGCAAGGCAGTGGTTGGGCAGTATTGCTTGATGAACAGGCCGACCTGCAACTGAGCGACATCCGTTCCTCGCGCTACACCAATCAATTCAGCCCCACCGAACTTGACCGCATTACCGCCGCGGAACCCGACGGCGCGTTGTGGGTACGCTTCAAGCTGCAACCCGGCAAGCACGAGCAAGTGCTGCGGGTATTCGCGCCGGACCTGGCGCACCTCAGCCTCTATGTGCTGGACGGCGACACCCTGGTCGAGCAACAAAGCACCGGCACCCGCCAACCCCAGGCCGAGCGCCCGTTGCCCAGCAGCGACTTCATGCTGCCGATGCCCCAAAGCCAGAAGCCCCTCGAGGTCTACCTGCGCCTGGTCTCGGAACATGAACTGCGCCCCTACATCACCCTGGAACCGGCCGTACTCGCTGCCGCCGACCAGACCCAGACGCTGATCTACGGCCTGCTGTTCGGCTGCCTGTTGATGCTGATCCTGCATAACCTCACGCGATTCGCCTACCACCGCTCCCGCAGCAGTCTGTGGCTGGCGGCCTGCGAATTGCTGTTGATGCTCAGCCTGGTGCTGCTGCTCAACCTGGCAGGCCCATGGCTGCCAGACTGGCATGCGGTCCAAACCCCGGGCGCCTACCTCGCGCTGCTGCTGACCGCGCCGTGCGGGTTGATGTTTGCCTACCGTTTCTTCATGCCCCTGGGCCCGCACCCGCTGAACAAGCTGCTGATGGCCGATATCCTGCTTATCGTGCTGTGCGGCTTGTTGCTGTTATTCGTCAACACCCTGCCGTTGAACATCATCACTTACGCGCTGGTGGCCCTGGCCGGCTTGAGCATGCTGTTTGTTTCGGCCTGTCACTGGCAAAAAGGCTACCGCCCGGCGCGTTTGTTCGTGGCGGCGATGGTGGTGTTCAACATCGGCACGCTGATCATCCTCCCTGCCCTGCTTGGCCTGACGATGGTTTCGCCGCAAGGCTTGATCATCACGTTGCTGGGGTTTATCTGCCTCAGCGGCCTGCTGATGAGCCTGGCACTGGGCGAGCGTCAGCGCGCGATTGTCGAGGCACGGTTCAGCCTCAGCCGTGACCTGGCCGCCAGCAATGCAGAGATCGCCGCCAAGGCCGAGTTCCTGGCGAAGATCAGCCACGAAATCCGCACCCCCATGAACGGCGTGCTGGGCATGACCGAGCTGCTGCTGGGCACGCCGCTGTCGGTGAAGCAGCGCGACTACGTGCAAACCATCCACAGCGCCGGCAACGAACTGCTCACCCTGATCAACGAAATCCTCGATATCTCCAAGCTCGAGTCCGGGCAGATCGAGCTGGACGATGTGCAATTTGACCTCAATGCACTGATCGAGGACTGCCTGAGCATCTTCCGCGCCAAGGCTGAGCAGCAGAATGTCGAGCTGATCAGCTTTATCCAGCCTCAGGTGCCCCGCGTGATCAGCGGCGACCCGACACGCCTGCGCCAGGCGCTGTTGAGCCTGCTGGAAAATGCCCTGCAAAAAACCGATGAAGGCGAAGTGCTGATCGTGGTCGCCCTGGATGACCGCAGCACCAAGCCGCGCCTGCGCATTGCCGTACAAGACAGCGGCCTGCCGATGGAAGCCGCCGAGCGCGACGCGTTGTTGCACAGCGAGCTGCACAGCAAGAACTTCCTCTCGGCCACCCGCATGAGCGGCCACCTGGGCCTGGTCATTGCGCGCCAACTGATCCTGTTGATGAACGGCGAATTCGGCATCAAGAGCGGCGCCCAACAGGGCAGTACCCTGTGGCTGACCCTGCCGCTGGACCCGCAACGCCTGGAACACCCGACGTCCGACCTCGACGGCCCGCTCAAGGATGCCCGCGTGCTGGTGGTGGACGACAACGACACCTGCCGCAAAGTACTGGTGCAGCAATGCACCGCCTGGGGCCTCAACGTCAGCGCCGTGCCGTCGGGCAAGGAAGCCCTGGCGCTGCTGCGCACCAAGGCGCACCTGCGCGATTACTTCGACGTGGTTCTGCTGGATCAGAACATGCCCGGCATGACCGGCATGCAACTGGCGGCGAAGATCAAGGAAGACCCGAGCCTTAACCACGACATCCTGCTGATCATGCTCACCGGTATCAGCAATGCGCCGAGCAAGATCATTGCGCGGAACTGCGGGATCAAACGCATCCTCGCCAAGCCGGTGGCGGGCTATACGCTCAAGACCACCCTGGCCGACGAACTGGCCCAGCGCAGCAAAGGCGCAGTACAGCCGCGAGCAGTCCCCATCGCACCGGCGGCCATTACCGTGCCCGGCGATTTCCGCATCCTGGTGGCCGAAGACAACAGCATTTCCACCAAAGTGATTCGCGGCATGCTCGGCAAGCTCAACCTGAACCCGGATACCGCCAGCAATGGTGAAGAAGCGCTGGAGGCGATGAAGGCTCAGCGCTATGACCTGGTGTTGATGGACTGCGAGATGCCGATCCTCGATGGCTTCTCTGCCACCCAGCAACTGCGCGCGTGGGAAGTCAGCCATCAACGTATTCGCACCCCGGTGGTGGCGCTGACGGCGCACATTCTGTCGGAACACAAAGAACGCGCACGCCAGGCCGGAATGGACGGGCACATGGCCAAGCCGGTGGAGTTGTCGCAGTTGCGTGAGCTGGTGGAGTTCTGGGTGGCGCAGCGTCAGCAGCGTCCGGAACACGCGTCTTCCTGACCTGACTCTTTGAGGAACAGGCGTGCTGTGGAAGCAGGCTTGCCACAAAGGCCCTCCCACATCTGGACCTTGCCGCCTGATAGACTCTCAACACTTTTTTCCACCGCGAGCCACCCTCCATGCTCCACGTGTTATTCAGCGTTTACCTGAAGATGCTGGTGCTCTACAGCCCATTTTTTGTGCTGTCCTGCTTTATCAGCCTGACCCGCGGCTATTCCAGCAAGGAACGCCGGCGCCTGGCCTGGAAAGTCGCGTTGGCCACGCTGGTATCGAGCGTATTGCTCTACCTGTTCGGCCGGGTAATTTTCAGTGTGTTCGGCATTACCGTTGACGCCTTCCGCATCGGCGCCGGCAGCGTGCTGTTCATCTCCGCGCTGGGCATGGCGCAGGGCAAGTCGGCCGTACAGACCGACAACGTGCAGCAGGACGTGACCATCGTGCCGCTGACCATCCCGCTCACGGTCGGCCCCGGCACCATCGGTGCGCTGCTGGTGATGGGCGTCAGCCAGCCGCATTGGGATGACAAGATCACCGCCATCCTCAGCATCGCCCTGGCCAGCCTCACCGTCGGCGTGGTGCTGTACCTGTCCAACCGGATCGAACGCATTCTTGGCGACCAGGGCTTGCAGATTGTCAGTCGGTTGATGGGTTTATTCGTGTGTGCCCTCGCCGCGCAAATCATCTTCACTGGCGTACGCGGCTATCTGGTGCCCTAGATTCGGTACTTGGCAATCGCCAGCTGCACCTTGTCCCCCGCGCTTTCGCGCATCAGCTGGATAGTTTTTTCGTTGACCACCGAGGTATTCAGCACCAGGCACGTCTGCCCGCTGAAGGCCTCGAATGAAGCGCTGTCCCACTCCAGGAACGGCAGCCCCACCTGTTTGCTCACGCCACTGGAGCTGTAGGTCACCAGCACCATCATGACTTCGCCCGCGGTTTCAGCGCAGGACGCCAGGCCGAAGTCACCGCCTTGGTGCACCGTGCTGTTGCGCTTGAACAGCTCAAACGTCGCCGGCTGCTGTTTCATGGTTTCCAGCGCATCCGCCGCCAACTTCGGCAGCGCCGACAGCAGTGGCCCCACCAGAGCACTCGACGCCAGCATCGCGGTGATGATATTCAGCGCCGCGAGTTGCACCGTGAGGCCCTTGCCCGAGCTTTTCACTCGCTCGAAGCTGCTGCGCACCGGCAGCCAGCCCAGGCTGATCATCACCTTTATAAATTCGTCGTACCACGCCTCGGTGCCGCGTGGCATCTTCAACACATCGCTGACATAGCTGCTGGCGAGCAGGTAGCTTTTGCGAATGTACTCGCGGTTAAGGGCGGACACGCCCTCGATAAACGAGATCACCCCGTTGTTCACCACTGCCCCATTGCATTCATCCTCGGTATCCAGCGCCAGGGCGGGGCTGGCACCCGGTGCTCCTGGCAGCTTGTAGGCGGCAATCAACTTGCGTGTTTTCGCACTGATGATCCTTTTGCGATGTCGCTCCATTTCAATTCTCCACAACCACCCCACATGGGGCTCACCCCCACACTAGACCACTGCCGGACGAGCTTTCCAGACGACAAACATCGCTCGGTCGGCAGCCCGAAAAAGCCGAACCCAGCAATACCGAGGTGTACCTGTGGGGCTTCCCGGTTTCATCGCTGAAAAAAGAAAAAGCCCCGAGCAACGATGGGTAATCACCCGGCGTTACTCGGAGCTTTCCGGCCTGCGACAGGGCGTTTTCAGGAGACGGGTTTTTCGCCGTACCAGCGCGGCGTGTACACCCACTCACCGCCACCGGCACGCGGGAACACGCAGGTGGTGGACGAGCCGATCAGCACCATGGTGCGCATGTCCACTTGCTCGGGCGTCAGCTGCCCAAGTGTGGTGACGCGCAAGGTCTGGCCCGGGCGGCCAATGTCGCGCCCCAGCACCACCGGCGTTTCAGGCGTGCGATGCAGCGCGACGATTTCCAGGGCTCGCCCCAGTTGCCACGGCCGCGAGCGCGAGATCGGGTTGTAGAACGCCAGCGCCAGGTCGGCCTGGGACGCGAGGTCCAGGCGCTTTTCGATGATCGACCAGGGTTTGAGATTGTCCGAGAGCGACATCACGCAAAAATCATGACCCAGCGGCGCACCCGCCTGTGCGGCGGTAGCCAGCGACGCCGAGACACCCGGCAGGATTTCCAGGTCGACCTGATGCCACGCGGCATCACTGGACTCATGCAATGCCTCAATCACCGCCGCCGCCATGGCGAATACGCCAGGGTCGCCGGATGAGACCACCACCACCGAACGCCCCTGCGCGGCCAGCTCAAACGCGTGGCGCGCGCGCTGCATCTCTTCGCGGTTATCCGTGCAGTGCTGCACTTGATCGTCGCGAAACGGGCCGGCCATGCGCACATAGGTTTCGTAGCCCAGCACATCGGTGCAGCGCGCCAGTTCCGCTTTCACCGCCGGCACCATCAATTCGGCAGCGCCTGGGCCCAGGCCGATCACGGCGAGACGGCCACGCGGGCGGCCGACCTGCGACAGGTCCAGGGGTTGCTCGGCGACCGTGATAACGATGTCAGCGTCTTGCGCCACAGTGGCGAAACGCAGCGGCACGCTCAATTCCAACGCGGCTTCATGCAAGGTCGAGTCGGCCATCTGCATGTCGCTGGCCTTCAGGCAGGCCAGGGATTGCACGGCGATACCCGCGTCATGCAACGCCGTGCGCACGCGCTCGGCCAGGTCCGCGCCTGGCTTGCAGGTGACGTACACGCTTTTCGGATAAATCCGCAACTCGTTGGCCGCCGGTGCGCGCTCGGCACTGCTGACGTGAATCGCCAGGCGCGCCTGTTGATCCTCCGGCAGGTTGGCCTGGGCCAGCCACGGCGCGGCCCCTTCGATACGCACGCTCTCGCCGGCCAGCAGGTCCGAGACAAACCGCTTGCCCAGCTCCAGGTCCGCCAGCTCATAACCCGTGGGCGGGTTGAGCAGGCAGGTGCCGAAACGCAGCTCGCCGCTGGTGGTAATCGCAGCGGCCACATTGAGCGCAGCCGCAATCTCGCGCGCCATCACGTTCACGCCGCCCAGGCCACCCAGCAGCGGCACCACGGCACTGCCGTCTTCAGCCACGGCCAGCACGGCGGGCTCTTCGCCTTTTTCCAGCAACAGCGGCGCCAGGGTGCGGATCACGATACCCGCCGCACACAGCGCAATCAGCGGCGTGCCGTGTTGATAAAGCTGGCGCAGGGTGGCGCCGAATTCGTTGTAGGTGTGATCCGCGCCGTCAACGCGTCCAGCCAGGCCGTGGATCAACGCGCCAGGGTAAACCTGCTGGATTTTGCGCGCGGTTGCCAGGCTGCCCTGGCCGAGAATGACAATCGCCGGGCTGCTCAACCTTGCCACCGTTCACCGGGGACGATGATCAGCGAGAAGTAAGGCGAAGACATCGGCTCCACCTGGTCCAGCGGCACGATTTTCTGGTTGGCCATGGTTGCGCGCTCCACGTACAGCGCGCGCTCGGCCAGGCCGAGTTCTTCCAGCACCTGGCGTACTTTGGGGAAGTTGCGACCCAGCTTCATGATCACCGCCGCGTCGGCATCCGCCAGGCGGCGCTTGAGGTCCTCGTGGGGCAACACGCCCGAGAGCACCGACAGGCTCTGGTTGCGATACACCAGCGGCGCGCCAAGAACCGAGGCGCCGCCGAGCATCGAGCACACGCCTGGAATCACTTGCGCTTCGTAGCGCTCGGCCAGGCGGTCATGCAGGTACATGTAGGAACCGTAGAAGAACGGGTCGCCCTCGCAGATCACCGCTACATCGCGGCCGGCGTCCAGATGCGCAGCCACGTCGACACTCGCCGTGTCATAGAAGTCGCTGATCACCTGCTCGTAGGACAGCGGCGCCGGCAGTGCTTCGGTGGTCACCGGGTACACCAGCGGCATCAGGGTCTGCTGCGGCACCAAATGGTCCTCGATGATACCGAAGGCGTTGCCCTTCTTGCCCTTGGCCACGAAGTACGCCACCACCGGCGATTCGCGCAGCAGGCGCAGGGCCTTGAGCGTGATCAGCTCGGGGTCACCGGGGCCGACGCCCAGGCCGATCAAACGTCCGCGTGCCTGCATTATTCGACCTCCGTGGCCAAGGCGTTCACCGCTGCAGCGGCCATCGCACTGCCGCCCAGGCGGCCCTGCATGATCACGAACGGCACGCCACGGCTGTCGGCCGCGAGCATGGCCTTGGATTCGGCGGCGCCGACAAAGCCGACCGGGAAACCCAGGATCAGCGCAGGTTTCGGTGCGCCAGCGTCGAGCATTTCCAGGAGGTAGAACAACGCGGTCGGCGCGTTGCCGATCACCACCACGCTGCCTTCCAAGTGCGGGCGCCACAGCTCCAGCGCAGCCGCGGAGCGGGTGTTGCCCAACTCACGCGCCAGTTCCGGCACGCTGTCGTCGCGCAGGGTGCAGATCACTGGGTTGTTGGCCGGCAGGCGCGTACGGGTCACGCCTTCGGAGACCATCCGCGCGTCACACAAAATCGGCGCGCCGGCCGCCAGCGCATCGCGCCCGGCCTTGCCCGCACCTTCGGAAAATTGCAGGCCGTCGATCGCATCGACCATGCCGCAGGCGTGAATCACTCGCACCGCGAGTTTTTCCAAATCAGCCGGGATACGGTCCAACTTGGCTTCCGCGCGAATAATGGCGAAGGAGTTGCGATAGATCTCCTGACCGTCGCGGATGTAATCAATCATCGGTGTTGCTCCGTGGGTGGGCGCGCAGCAAGGCGCCCGCCGCTTCAATAGAAAGAGTGCGCGCGTGCAGCCGGCCAAAACCGGGCTGGGCTGGATCGCGAAAATAGACGTCGTAGTGGCCGGGGCTCACCGCCAACAAGGTGACCGGCGCCACGTGGGCGGCGGCGCAGGAACGCGGGCAGCCGGACAGGTGCACCTCGCCCCCCGGGCGCAGCGTGGCCAGTTGCACGGCGTCGGCCTTGGTGTCGGCCAGGCCTTTGCCGCAACCGCTGGAGCCGGTGCAGGCGATCATGCGCGCCAGCGGTTGGTCGATGGAGCAGAGGAAGCCCAATTGCTCCAGGCGTTCGGTGACGGCGGCGGCGTTTTTAACGTTCGGCAGCAGCACACCCTGCCAAGGCGTGAAGCGCAACGTGCCGTCACCCTGCTCGCTGGCGAGCTGCGCGGCGCCTTTGAGCATCACCGAATCGAGACGGCCCAAAGGCGCAACGGCGGCGACGTAGTACAGGTTTTTCTGGTGCTGTGGATAAGTCCCGAGGTGCAGCAAAGCACCGCCGGCCGGGCGTTTAAAGCCGTCCACCGGCAGCAGCGGCCGCGTCAGGCGGCGCATGAAGTTATCCACAGCCAGATGGCGCATGCGGGTTTGCGTTGGGGTCGCCATGTGCAGAAACAGCTCCAGCACTTCAACGACCAACGCGTGGCCCTGCTCAAGCGGCACGGCTGCCAACGGCGCATCCAGCCCCGGGCAGCCGGCCAGGCCGAAGGCAAGCAGCGTTTCGCCGTCGCGCTCAAACGCCGACAACCACAGGTCGTGGTGGTGTTCGAGCATCGCCAGGGCCTCGCCGCCGTCCAGCTGCACGGCAAACTTGGCCGACAGCTGATGAAAACGCGGATGGTTTTGCAGCGTGGCTAGGATCTGCTCGGCCAGCGGGCGGGTGTCGAAGCGCATGTGCGGGTCGATACCGGCGCTGGGGCTGAGCATCAGGTTGCGCACGTCGTCGCCGGCGGCGTTGTTCGGGCCGAGGCCTGCGGCGAGCAACGCGCCGATCAGGGCTTCCTGCTCAGTGCCGATCCCGCGAATCTGCAGGTTGGCGCGGTTGGTCGCCTCGATCACCCCGCCGGCGTAGGCCTGGGCCGCGTCCGCCACGGCATGGGCCTGGGCGGCGCTGATCGAACCACCCGCCAGTTTGATCCGGCAAATGCCGCCGTCCAGCGCCTGGACGATACGCAGCAACCCCGGACAAGCCGAGGGGCGCAAGGTATTCAGAGCGGCGTTGGGTTCACGGGGCTACCGGTTAACGGGTAAAGGCGCGGTATTATGCCTGCTTTGTCCGGCGGCATGAAAAGCCTGCCCGTCGGATGTCGTTCAAGGAATTGATATGTCGCCCTGGCTGACGGTTGTAGGCATCGGTGAAGACGGCTTCAAGGGGCTGGGCAGGAATGCCCGGCATGCCCTGTTGCGCGCCACGCGGATTATAGGCGGCCAGCGCCAGCTGGACTTGCTGCCGGTGTGTATTCGCGGCGAGCGCCAGCTGTGGCCGAGCCCGTTTTCCCTGGAGCCGGTGCTGGCGCGGCGCGGTGAGCCGGTGTGCGTACTGGCCAGTGGCGACCCCATGTTCTATGGCGTGGGCGCCAGTTTGGCGCGGCAAGTGGCCGCAGAAGAGTTGCTGATTTTGCCGGCGCCGTCGTCGGTGTCGCTGGCGGCAGCGCGCCTGGGCTGGCCGTTGCAGAAGGTGGTGACGTTATCCGTGGTCGCGCGGCCATTGGCCGCGCTGAATGCGCACCTGGCCAGTGGGGTGCGGTTGCTGGTGTTGAGCAATGACGGCAGCAGCCCTGCCTTGATTGCTGCGCTGTTGGCTGAGGCCGGGTTTGGGCCCAGCCGGTTGAGCGTGTTTGAACACCTGGGCGGTGCGGATGAGCGACGTGTCGACGGACTGGCGCAGTCGTGGGAGCACAGTTCGGTCGCCGACTTGAATCTCGTCGCCATCGACTGTGTAGCGTCCAGCGAAACACCCCACCTATCGCGCCTGGCGGGCCTGCCGGATTCGGCCTTCAAGCACGACGGCCAACTGACCAAGCGCGATGTCCGCGCCATGACCCTCGCCCGCCTCGCCCCGATGCCCGGCGAACTGCTGTGGGACGTGGGCGCGGGCAGCGGCTCCATCGGCATTGAATGGATGCGCGCTCACCCGAGTTGCCGCGCCCTGGCGATTGAGGCGGACGAAGGCCGCCAAGCCCTGATCGAACACAACCGCGACGCCCTCGGTGTGCCCGGCCTGCAGTTGATCCGAGGCAGCGCACCGCAAGTGTTGAATGGCCTGGAGGCGCCCGACGCGATCTTCATCGGCGGCGGCGTCACCCGCGACGGCGTGCTCGACACCTGCTGGCAACACCTGCGCCCCGGCGGCCGGTTGGTGGCCAACGCCGTGACCCTGCAAAGCGAAATGACCTTGATGAACTGGCGTGCCCAACACGGCGGCGAACTCACACGCATCCACGTGGCCCAGGCTCAGCCGTTGGGCGAGTTCGACACCTGGCGCCAGGCGCTGCCGATCACCTTGCTGGACGTGGTCAAGCCGCTATGAAACGAATCCTGCTGCTGGGTGGTGTAACCGAGGCGCTGGCCATCGCCCGCACATTGGGGCCTGAGCATATCTATAGCCTGGCAGGGGTTGGGCGAGTGCCGACCGACCTGACGTGCCAGGTTCACGTGGGGGGTTATGGTGGGGCTGAAGGGCTGGCGCAGTTTGTTCGCGATGAAAATATCAGCCTGATCCTGGACGCCACGCACCCCTACGCAGCACAGATCAGCGCCAACGCCGCCCAGGCTGCACGTTTGAGTGGCGTGCCGTGCTGGGCTTTGCGCCGCCCGGCGTGGCAGCCGCAGGCGGGGGATGACTGGCGTGAGGTGAGTGACTGGGCAGAGTTGATAGAAGCCTTGAAACCGTTCAAGCGTCCGCTGTTCACCTTAGGGCGCGAGCCACTGCAACACCTCGATGAAATCCCGCAGGACCAGTTCTGGACGCTGCGCGCGCTGGATGTGTATCCGGGCAACGCGCGCTGTGAAGTCATCGGCGCGCGCGGGCCGTTTCTGATCGAAGATGAGCGCGTGCTGTTTGAACAGCGTGGGATTGATGTGCTGATCAGTAAGAACAGCGGCAGTACCGCCACCGAGCCGAAGCTGGAAGTGGCGCGGGAGCTTGGGATTCCAGTGCTTGTTTTGACGCGTCCTGTATTGGCCGAGGTGGATCAAGAATTCACCACCGTGGTAGCGACCTTGCAGGCAATCCACTCTTTTTGAACAACACCGATCCCACACTTTGAACTGTGTACCAGGGTGCAGTGGTCCCCTCCAGATTAAAAAAAGACCACCGCTAGGTTTCGCCACCGGAAAGGCGATTCACCCTACAACCACTTCCGAACCAGCCGGCTGGTTCTGCCCAAAGCCCCCGTCCTAACCTCCCCTCGTGCGGCCTCGCGCCATTCATCCGCGATGGGGGAAGCCTGCTTTTGCAGCGCGTCGCAACTTGCCAATCTGTATCCCAAGGAATACGATCAAAAATGATTCGATTCAAGAGATCCGATGAGTTTCAGGCGTGGCTTGATTCGCCACGCGGCAAACCCGTCCGGGCACGCGTGTTGACACGATTGGACAACGCAACAAGGGGCAACTTCGGAGACTGCGAAACCGTAGGAAATGGCGTTTCGGAAATGCGCATCCACCATGGTCCTGGCTACCGGGTGTATTTCACGCGCATCGGTGAGGTGGTTTACCTGCTCTTGATAGGTGGTGATAAATCAACGCAGAACCGTGACATCCAGCGCGCTAAACAGATAGCAGATGAACTTGGAAAAAGGAGTGGCCCATGACTGAATTTAAAGATTTCGACATAGCTGAACACCTCAAAACCCCAGAAGACATGGCCGAGTATCTTGAAGCTTCTTTCGAAGAAGACTCCGGAGACGGCTCGCTGATTCGCTCAGCCCTCAACAATATCGCCCGCGCCCAAGGCATGACCCAAATAGCCCGCGACGCTGGCCTCGGAAGAGAAAGTTTATACAAAGCCCTTTCCAGCACTGGCAATCCCGAGTTCGCGACTATCGTGAAAGTCATGAAAGCGCTGGGCCTCAAGCTACATGCCACCGCGGTCTGACCCACTGCGACACCAAACCACACCACCGCTTTTTACTTATCCCCCACGATCAGGCTAAATACCCGCCTGTTCGATAACCCTACGGATTGTCCGCCATGGCCCGTCAACGCTTTGCAATTGCCTGGATCGCCTGCCTTGCAGTGCTGTTCAACGCCTTTGCCATGCCGATGGCCGGTGCGATGCAGCAGTCCGAAGACCCCGTGAAGCAAATGCTGTGGGGCAGTTTCTGTTCGTCGAATGGCGCCAGCCTGAAAACCGTTGCCCTGGGCAAGCTGGAGACTCCGGCGCCGCAGCAGGACCCACACTCCACCATGCAGCATTGCTGGTGTTGCTCGGGCTCGGCGCCGCTGGTGGCGTTGCCGGGGCATGTTCCGCAGTTGTATGTCACGCGGTTCGAGGCGGTGCAGAGCCTGCCGCCGCCGTCGTTGCAAAATCCTGCCCCCCGCCAGCAATGGCCAAGCCTCAACCCCCGCGCCTCTCCAGCGGTCTGACTTTCTCGCAAGTGAACTGCGTTTAGAACCGTTCTGGAGAACTGCCATGCTCAAATCTTCCCTGCTTCTGGCTGCGTTGTTGCTGCCGGTGTTCAGTGCTGCGAATGCCGAGGACTACAAAGTCGGCGGCCTGAAGGTCAGTAATCCCTGGTCCCAGGAGTTGCCACCGAATGCGCCGACCGTCGCGGCGTATTTCGTGATTCACAACACCGGGGACACCCCGGATCGCCTGCTCGGTGTCGAGACGCCGCTGGCGGACAAGGCCGAGCTGCACGAGCATGTGATGCAGGGCGACCTGATGAAGATGCAGCAAGTGCCCAGCGTCGCCGTGCCGGCCAAAGGTGATTTGACCTTCGCGCCCATGGCTTACCACGTGATGCTGCTGGGCCTGAAAGACCGCAGCCTGTTGGCTGACGGCAAACAATTCCCGCTGACCCTGACCTTCGAAAAAGCCGGCAAGGTTGAAGTAGAAGTCTCAGTACAGAAAGTGCCGCCGACGGCCCCCAACGAGCATAAGCACGCTCAGTAGACCATCACTCGATGGGCGCCCCTCGCGCCAGGCTATCCCCACACCACCGCGTGAAGCGCGGCAGTTGGATCAGCCTGTTCGCCATGCTGATGATCTTTATCGGTCCGCTGATTTCCCAAGCGATGCCGATGGATCATCACGCCGGTATGTCGATGGACATGCCGATGGACCATGGCGAATCCCATCACAAGAAAGCCCCTGACGAGCACCACGCCCTCTGGTCCAAGTGCGGCTATTGCGACCTGCTCTATAGCTGCCCTGCCCTGCCCGGCGGCATTTCAACGTTCACCTTGAGTAGCCCGCCACCGGCCAACGCCCAGACCCCCGCCCCGCGCCTGGGCCATGCCCGGCAGAACATCTTCCCCGGCGCCCGCAGCCGCGCGCCGCCCATCCCCTCGTAAGCACTTCACAACGTTACTTCACCCCGGCCGACTTTAGACAGACAGCCGCAGGCTGCTGGCCGTGTTGTTTTACGATTGATTGATGGGATTTTTATGTCCAGGTTTTCTGCTGACACCCGTTTGGGATGTACCCCCGTGCTCGCTGCCCTGTGCGGCGCGTTGCTCGCCCCTCATGCTCAGGCCGATGAGCACGCCGAGCACGAGCTCACGCCCACCGTAATCACCGCGATCGCCCCCAGCTCACCGCTGACCGTGATCACTAACCCCAAGGACCCGCGCCAACCGGTGCCCGCCAGCGATGGCGGCGACTACCTCAAGACCATCCCCGGCTTCGCCTTGGTGCGCAATGGCGGCACCAACGGCGACCCGGTACTGCGCGGCATGTTCGGCTCGCGCCTGAATATCCTCACCAATGGCAGCCAGATGCTCGGCGCCTGCCCCGGCCGGATGGACGCGCCCACCTCGTATATTTCGCCGGAAACCTACGACAAACTTACCGTGATCAAAGGCCCGCAAACCGTGCTTTGGGGCCCGGGCGCGTCAGCCGGCACGGTGCTGTTCGAGCGCGAACCGGAGCAGTTCGGCGAGCTGGGCACGCGCGTCAACGCCAGCGTGCTGGCCGGCTCCAACGGGCGTTTCGATAAGGTCATCGATGCCGCTGCGGGTGGCCCGCTGGGCTATGTGCGGGTAATCGGTAACCAGGCGCATGCCGACGATTACAAGGACGGCAACAACGACACCGTCGCCTCGCGTTACGACAAGTGGAATGGCGACGTTGCCGTGGGTTTCACCCCCGACGCCGATACCCTGCTGGAACTCACTGCCGGCCGTGGCGATGGCGAAGCACGCTACGCCGGGCGCGGCATGGACGGCTCCCAGTTCCTGCGCGAAAGCCTGGGGCTGCGCTTCGAGAAATCCAACATCGGCGAGGTGCTGGACAAGGTCGAGGCCCAGGTTTACTACAACTATGCCGACCATGTGATGGACAACTACAGCCTGCGCACGCCATCCGGCACCGGGATGATGGCGGGCCCCATGGCTGCCAACGTCGACCGGCGTACCCTCGGCGCGCGGGTCAAGGCCACGTGGCGCTGGGCCGATCTGCAGCTGATCGGCGGCCTGGATGCGCAGACCAACGAACACCGCGAGCGCAGCAGCATGGGCATCGACACCTACAAGGACCTGCCCAGGGTCAAGGACGCCAACTTCCACAACTACGGCGCCTTCGGTGAGCTGACCTGGTACGCCGCCGAGCGTGATCGGCTGATCACCGGCGCGCGCCTGGACCGTGCCTCGGCCAAGGATTTGCGCGAGACCAGCGCCACCGCAGGCGACATCCGCGCCGATACGCTGCCGTCGGGCTTCGTGCGCTATGAACACGACCTGGCCGACAGCCCCACGACGCTCTACGCGGGCCTCGGCCACGCGGAGCGCTTCCCGGATTACTGGGAGCTGTTTTCCCCCGACACCGGTGCCGTCGGCGCCGTGAATGCCTTTGACGGCGTGAAGCCGGAGAAGACCACCCAGCTCGACTTCGGCGCGCAGTACAAAACCGCCGACCTCGACGCCTGGGCCTCGGCTTACATCGGCCAGGTACGCGACTTCATCCTCTTCAGCTATCAGCCGGGCATGATGGGCACCACCTCCCAGGCACGCAACGTGGACGCACGGATCATGGGCGGCGAACTCGGCGTGGCGTACAAGCTGACGCGTCACTGGAAGGCCGACGCCACCCTCGCCTATGCCTGGGGCAAGAACAGCAGCGACGGCAAGGCGCTGCCGCAAATGCCGCCGCTGGATGCGCGTGTCGGCCTCACCTACAGCGAAGACGACTGGAGCGCCGGCGCCCTGTGGCGCGTGGTCGCGGCGCAAAACCGCATCGACCGGAACAAGGGCAACGTGGTCGGCAAGGACTTCGACAAGAGCGGCGGCTTTGGCGTGTTCTCGCTGAATGCGGCGTATCGCATCAACAAAAACTTCAAGGTCAGCAGCGGCGTCGACAACCTGTTCGGCAAGGCCTACGCCGAGCACTTGAACCTGGCCGGCAACGCCGGGTTCGGCTACCCGGCCAACGACCCGCAAGCCATCAAGGAGCCGGGGCGAACACTCTGGACCAAGGTCGACATGAGCTTCTAACAGCATCAGGGGCAAGCCCCTCCCACATTTGGAATGCGTTCCAATGTGGGAGCTGGCTTGCCTGCGATGGCGATGGAACTGACCAAGAAAAACTAAAGCCTTATGCGGAGCACCTGATGAGCACTCAAAAGATTTCCTTCTACAACCTGGCCTGGCGCTGGCACTTCTACGCCGGCCTCTTCGTCGCCCCGTTCATGGTGCTGCTGGCCCTGACCGGCATCATCTACCTGTTCAAACCCCAGCTCGACCCGCTGATGTACGGCGACCTGCTCACCGTGCAAAGTGCCGAGCACGCACTGAGCGCCGACGAGCAATTGCGCCGCGCCCAGCTGGCCTTTCCCCAGGGCAAGATCAGCAAATACCTGCCACCGGCCGACGCCACCAGCAGCGCGCAGTTCGTGATGCATGAGGCCGGCCGCGAAGTGACAGTGTTCGTCGACCCGTACCGCGGCACCGTGCTCGGTGAACAGGATGCGAAATACAACCTGCAAGCCATCGCCCGCGCGCTGCACGGCGAGCTGATGATCGGCACCGTCGGCGATCGCCTGGTGGAGTTGGCCGCCGGCTGGGGCGTGATGCTGGTGGTGTCCGGCCTGTACCTGTGGTGGCCGCGCGGCAAGTCGTCCGCGGGGGTGTTGTGGCCGCGTTTCAACACCCGTGGCCGGGTGCTGTGGCGCGACATGCATGCGATCGCCGGCTTCTGGGGCGCGGCTTTCTTGCTGGTGATGCTGCTCAGCGGCATGACCTGGACCGGCTTCTGGGGCAAGCAATACGCTGACCTGTGGAACACGTTCCCGGCAGCCATGTGGAACAACGTGCCGCAGTCCGATCAGCAAGCGCGGGTGCTCAACACCGCCAGCCAGCAGACCGTGCCCTGGGCCATGGAAAACACGCCGATGCCGATGTCTGGCGACCATGCCGAACACATGAACCACGCCGGTATGCATGCCGCGCCAGCCGCGCCCACGGTCAGGCTGCAACAGGTGGTCGACCTGGCCACCGCGCGCAAGGTCGAGCCCGGCTACAGCATCACGTTTCCCACCACCGCCGAGGGCGTTTTCACCGTCGCGGTGTTTGCCAACGACCCGCGCAACGACGCCACCCTGCATGTGGATCAGTACACCGGCAAGGTCCTGGCTGATGTGCGCTGGGAACACTACAGCACGGTCGCGCGGGCCACTGAGACCGGTGTGATGCTGCATGAGGGCAAAATGTTCGGCTGGGTCAACCAGCTGATCGTGTTGCTGATCTGCCTGATGATTCTGCTCAGCGCCGTGAGTGGCGTGGTGATCTGGTGGAAGCGCCGGCCCGCCGGTGGGCTGGGGGTTCCGCCGTTGCGCCATGACCTGCCTAAGTGGAAAACCGCGATGGTGATCATGCTCGGGCTGGCGGTAATTTTTCCGTTGGTGGGCGCGTCGTTGATCGTCGTGTGGGCCCTGGATCGCCTGGTGCTGTCACGGCTTTTCCTGCAACGTGAACCTGCCTGAAGGCGGCGCCAGACCTTGCGCAATTGATCGCGCCCCGTTCTGGCGCACAGCGACGCACCTGGCAGGCAGGGCTGCCATTTCGTGGTGCGTCGCCCATGCGCCGCCGTGGGCGAAGCGACTGTTTCATGCCTTTTCCCGACTAGGCACAGCGCTTGCAATCACCTCCGTGACTCGTACCCCTCATAACAATGTTGAGTTCACGGAGACTGCACCATGAAGCGTCGCAGCTTGATCAAGGCTTTCACACTGTCGGCATCCATCGTCGCCATGGGCATGACCTGGACCGTCCAGGCCGCCGAGACCATCAAGGTCGGCATCCTGCACTCGCTGTCCGGCACCATGGCCATCTCCGAAACATCCCTCAAGGACATGGCGTTGATGACCATCGACGAGATCAACGCCAAGGGCGGGGTGAACGGCAAGATGCTCGAACCGGTGGTGGTCGACCCCGCGTCGAACTGGCCGCTCTTCGCTGAAAAAGGCCGGCAGTTGCTGACCCAGGACAAGGTCGCCGTGGTGTTCGGCTGCTGGACCTCGGTGTCGCGCAAATCGGTGTTGCCGGTGTTCGAAGAACTCAATGGCCTGCTGTTCTACCCGGTGCAATACGAGGGTGAAGAGATGTCGCCGAACGTGTTCTACACCGGTGCGGCGCCGAACCAGCAGGCGATCCCGGCGGTGGAATACCTGATGAGCGAAGAAGGCGGCAGCGCCAAGCGCTTCTTCCTGTTGGGCACCGACTACGTGTACCCGCGCACCACCAACAAGATCCTGCGTTCCTTCCTGCATTCCAAAGGCGTGGCTGACAAAGATATCGAAGAGGTCTACACCCCGTTCGGCCATGCCGATTACCAGACCATCGTCGCCAACATCAAGAAGTTCTCCGCCGGCGGCAAAACCGCTGTGATCTCCACCGTGAATGGCGACTCCAACGTGCCCTTCTACAAAGAGCTGGCCAACCAAGGCCTGAAGGCGACGGACGTGCCGGTGGTTGCCTTCTCCGTGGGCGAAGAAGAACTGCGCGGCATCGACACCAAGCCATTGGTCGGCAACCTGGCGGCCTGGAACTACTTCCAGTCGGTGGAGAACCCGGTCAACAAGAAATTCGTGGCCGACTGGAAAGCCTACGCCAAGAAACACAACCTGCCGGGCGCGGACAAAGCCGTGACCAACGACCCGATGGAAGCCACCTACGTGGGCATCCATATGTGGGCGCAGGCGGCGGAGAAAGCCAAGTCCACCGACGTCGACAAAGTGCGTGAAGCACTGGCCGGCCAGACCTTCGACGCCCCCTCGGGCTTTACCCTGACCATGGACAAGACCAACCACCACCTGCACAAGCCGGTGATGATCGGCGAGATCCAGGCCGATGGTCAGTTCTCGGTGGTGTGGCAGACCAATGAACCGATTCGTGCGCAGCCGTGGAGCCCGTATATCCCGGGCAATGACAAAAAGCCGGACTACGCGGTGAAGAGTAACTAAGCCTCACCACAGATCAAATGTGGGAGCGGGCTTGCTCGCGAATGCGGTGGATCAGTAACAGATGTATTGACTGACCCACTGTATTCGCGAGCAAGCCCGCTCCCACAGTTTGGACCGTGCATGATCAGGACATTTTGTTATGCCAACTGCCCTCTACCGATATTGTCTGACATTGCTGCTGTTACTGCCCTTCGCCGCACACGCAGGCGACGCCGAAGACTTCCTTGCCGCCAACCCGAGCCAACAAGCCAAGCTCCTCCAGGACTGGGCCGCCCAGCCGGACCCGGCGCGCATAGAGTTGGTGGACGCCCTGGAACAAGGCCAGCTCACGGTCAATGGCGAAACCAAAACCGTACGCTTGAACAACCGCCTGCGTGGCTTGATCGACAACGTCCAAGCCAGCCAGCAACTGCTTGCTGCCGACCCCAAGGTGCGCCTGGCCGCTGCGCAAACCCTGCAAAAAACCGCGCAACCGGCGCAACTCAAATTCCTCGACCAGCAGGTCGCCGCCGAGACCAACGAGGATGTGCACACCGCCCTCAGCCTGGCCCTGGCCAACCTGCAACTGGTCGACGCCGACCCGCTGGTGCGCCTGGCTGCCGTGCGCCTGCTCGGCAGCACCGGTGACCCGCTGGCGCGTACCCGCCTCGAAGCCCTGCTGGCCCCCGGCGTTGAAACCGATGCCGCCGTGCACACCGCCGCCGAGACCAGCCTGGCCCAGGTCAAACGCAAACTGATGCTCGGCGAGATCCTCGGCCAGGCCTTCAGCGGCATGTCCCTGGGTTCGATCCTGCTGCTCGCCGCCCTCGGCCTGGCGATCACCTTCGGCCTGCTCGGCGTGATCAATATGGCCCACGGCGAAATGCTGATGCTCGGCGCCTACTCCACGTATGTGGTGCAAATGCTGATGCAGCGCTACGTGCCGGCGGCCATCGAGTTCTACCCGCTGATCGCGCTGCCGGTGGCGTTTTTCGTCACCGCCGCCATCGGCATGGCGCTGGAGCGCACGGTAATTCGCCATCTCTATGGGCGCCCGCTGGAAACCCTGTTGGCCACGTGGGGCATCAGCCTGATGCTGATCCAACTGGTGCGCCTGGTGTTCGGTGCACAGAACGTTGAAGTGTCGAACCCCGAATGGCTGTCGGGCGGCATTCAAGTGCTGCCCAACCTGGTGCTGCCGTACAACCGCATCGTGATCATCGCCTTCGCGCTGTTTGTGGTGGTGCTCACGTGGCTGCTGCTGAACAAGACGCGCCTGGGCCTCAACGTGCGCGCCGTGACCCAGAACCGCAACATGGCCGCCTGCTGCGGCGTGCCCACCGGGCGCGTGGACATGCTCGCGTTTGGCCTCGGTTCGGGCATCGCCGGCCTGGGCGGCGTGGCGCTGAGCCAGATCGGCAACGTCGGCCCGGACCTCGGCCAGAGCTACATCATCGACTCGTTCCTGGTGGTCGTGCTGGGCGGTGTCGGCCAATTGGCCGGCAGCGTGATGGCGGCCTTCGGTCTGGGTATCGCCAACAAGATTCTTGAACCGCAGATCGGCGCCGTGCTCGGCAAGATCCTGATCCTCGCGCTGATCATTCTGTTTATCCAGAAACGCCCGCAGGGACTCTTCGCACTGAAAGGACGGGTGATCGACTGATGAACCAGCCATTGATGCTTACCGCCACGCAAAAGGTCGGCCCCAAGGTCACGATTGCAGTCGGCGTGGTGATCCTGATCCTGCTGCTGGCGCTGCCGTTGTGCTCCTTGCTGTCGCCGCAAAATCCGCTGCATGTGTCGGCTTACACCCTGACGCTGGTGGGCAAGATCCTCTGCTACGCCATCGTCGCTCTCGCCCTGGACCTGGTGTGGGGTTACGCGGGGATGTTGTCCCTCGGCCACGGCCTGTTCTTCGCCCTCGGCGGTTATGCGATGGGCATGTACCTGATGCGCCAGGCCTCCGGCGATGAACTGCCGGCGTTCATGACGTTTTTGTCGTGGACCGAATTGCCCTGGTATTGGGTCGGCACCGAGCACTTCCTGTGGGCCCTGTGCCTGGTGGTGTTGGCGCCGGGTGTGCTGGCGCTGGTGTTCGGCTTCTTCGCCTTTCGCTCACGGATCAAGGGCGTGTACTTCTCGATCATGACCCAGGCGTTGACCTTTGCCGGGATGCTGCTGTTTTTCCGCAACGAGACCGGCTTTGGCGGCAATAACGGCTTTACCAATTTCCGCAGCATTCTCGGTTTCGGCATTACCGAACCGGGCACCCGCGCGGTGCTGTTTTTTGCCACGGTCGTGCTGCTGGTCGCCAGCCTGTACACCGGCTGGCGCCTGGCGCAAAGCAAGTTCGGCCGGGTGCTGACCGCCCTGCGCGACGCCGAGAACCGCCTGATGTTCTGCGGCTACGACCCGCGTGGTTTCAAGCTCTTTGTGTGGGTGTTGAGCGCGGTGCTGTGTGGCCTGGCCGGGGCGTTGTATGTGCCGCAAGTGGGCATCATCAACCCCAGCGAAATGTCGCCGACCAACTCCATCGAAGCCGCCGTGTGGGTCGCCCTCGGCGGGCGCGGCACGCTGATCGGCCCGCTGCTCGGCGCCGGCGTGGTGAATGGCATGAAGAGCTGGTTCACCGTGGCCTTCCCGGAATACTGGCTGTTCTTCCTCGGGGCGCTGTTCATCATCGTCACCCTGTACCTGCCCAAGGGCGTTATCGGCCTGCTGAAGAAATGAGGAACGTCATGCTCGAACCTATTCTCGATGCGGGCAGCGGCCGTGATGCGATCGGCATTGGCCAGGCTGCGGGCAAAGGCCTGAACACCCGCCACGGCACGATCCTGACCCTGGAAGATATCAGCGTCAGCTTTGATGGTTTCAAGGCGCTCAACGACTTGAACCTGTACATCGGCGTGGGTGAGCTGCGCTGCATCATCGGCCCCAACGGCGCGGGCAAGACCACGCTGATGGACGTGATCACCGGCAAGACCCGGCCCAGCCACGGCAAGGCCTGGTTCGGCGAAACCCTCGACCTGACAACGATGAGTGAAGTGCAGATCGCCCAGGCCGGTATCGGCCGCAAGTTCCAGAAGCCCACGGTGTTCGAAGCCCTGAGCGTGTTCGAAAACCTGGAGCTGGCGCAGAAGACCGACAAATCCGTATGGGCCAGCCTGCGCGCACGCCTGAGCGGCGAGCAGAAAGACCGTATCGACGAAGTGCTCGACACCATCCGCCTGACCGCCTCGCAGCAGCGCCCGGCCGGCTTGCTGTCCCACGGCCAGAAGCAGTTCCTGGAAATCGGCATGCTGCTGATGCAAGACCCGCAGCTGTTGCTGCTGGACGAACCGGTGGCGGGCATGACCGATGCCGAAACCGAATTCACCGCCGAACTGTTCAAGCGCCTGGCGGGCAAGCACTCGCTGATGGTGGTGGAGCACGACATGGGCTTCGTCGGCTCGATTGCCGACCACGTGACCGTGTTGCACCAAGGCAGCGTGCTGGCCGAAGGGTCGCTGGAACAGGTGCAGGAAAACGAGCGGGTGATCGAGGTGTACCTGGGCCGTTAAGCCAGACACAGACCGCTTCCTGTGAGAACCGAATCAATGTGGGAGCTGATTCCTACAAGGGATTTGAGGAGACATTGAACATGCTGCAAGTCGACAAGCTGCACCAGTATTACGGCGGTAGCCACATCCTGCGCGGTCTCTCCTTTGACGTGAAGATCGGCGAGGTCACCTGCCTGCTCGGGCGTAACGGGGTGGGCAAGACCACGTTGCTCAAGTGCCTGATGGGCTTGCTGCCGGCCAAAGAGGGCGCGGTGAATTGGGAAGGCAAGGCCATCACCGGTTTCAAACCGCATCAGCGGGTGCATGCCGGAATCGCCTACGTGCCCCAGGGCCGCGAGATTTTCGGGCGGCTGACGGTGGAAGAAAACCTGCTGATGGGCCTGTCGCGGTTTCCTGGCTCGGAGGCCAAGGAAGTCCCGGCGTTTATCTACGAACTGTTCCCGGTGTTGCTGCAAATGAAGCACCGGCGTGGCGGCGACTTGTCCGGTGGCCAGCAACAGCAGCTGGCGATCGGCCGAGCCCTGGCCAGCCGCCCGCGCCTGTTGATCCTCGATGAGCCGACCGAAGGCATCCAACCGTCAGTGATCAAGGAGATCGGCGCAGTGATCAAGAAACTCGCGGCACGCGGCGATATGGCGATCCTGCTGGTGGAGCAGTTCTACGACTTTGCCGCCGAGCTGGCCGACCACTACCTGGTGATGTCGCGCGGCGAAATCGTCCAGCAGGGTCGAGGTGAAAATATGGAGAGCGAAGGTGTGCGCGGGCTGGTTACCATCTAATCTGTAGCGTCCTAACGATAAGCATAACTATGAACCTGCCCGTTTCCCACGCCCTGTTCACCCCCAGCTGGCACGCCGAGCTGGAACTCGGCTACGCGCGTTTCGGCGACACCACGCGCCCGGTGATGCGCCGCCACCTGGGCCCGCTGCGCGTGCAAAAGCACCTGTACGCCGAAGGCCCCGAGGTGTGCCAGCACATCATCGTGCACCCGCCGGGCGGGATTGCCGGTGGCGACCGCCTGGACATCAGCGCGCACGTCGGTGCGGGCGCCTGGGCCCAGTTGACCAGCCCCGGCGCAGCCAAGTGGTATCGCGCCAGCGGCCCGGCATTCCAGCAACTTGAACTCTGCGTGGAAGCCGGCGCGACCCTGGAATGGCTGCCCCAGGAAACCATCGTATTCAGTGCCGCCCAGGCCGAACTCACCACCCGCATCGAGCTGCAAGGCGATGCGCGGTTGTTCTACTGGGACGTGGTCGCCCTGGGCCGCCCGGCCAGTGGCGAGCGTTTCGACCTCGGCCACTTTCAATCGCACCTGGATATCCGCCGCGACGGCCAGTTGCTCTGGCACGAACGCCAGCGCGTCAACGGCGGCGACGGCTTGCTCGACTCGCCGATTGGCCTGGACGGGCAACCGGTGTTCGCCACGCTGTTAGTCACCGGCGATATCACCCCTGAATTGCTTGAACACTGCCGATCACTGCCCCACGCGGTGCGCGGCGACCTGACCCAACTGCCCGGCCTGCTGGTAGCCCGCTGCCTGGCCAGTGAAGCGCTGTTGGCGCGGGGCTGGTTGATTGATTTATGGCGGCTGTTGCGCCCGGCAGTGCTGGGCCGCGAAGCCGTTTCACCCCGAATCTGGAGCACTTGAACCATGGATTTGACCCCACGGGAAAAAGACAAACTGCTGATCTTCACCGCCGGCCTGGTGGCCGAACGGCGCCTGGCGCGCGGGGTGAAGCTCAACTACCCGGAAACCATCGCGTATATTTCCGCCGCCTTGATGGAAGGTGCCCGCGACGGCCGCACCGTGGCCGACCTGATGCACTTCGGCACCACTTTGCTCAGCCGCGAACAAGTGATGGAAGGCATCCCGGAAATGATCCCGGATATCCAGGTGGAGGCCACCTTCCCCGATGGCACCAAGCTGGTCACCGTCCACCAACCGATTGCTTGAGGGACCGAGCATGTCTATCTCCCTGCGTGACGCCCTGCACGGCGACCTGCCGGCGATTCGCGATATCTACAACGACGCGGTGCTCAACACCACGGCGATCTGGAACGAACAACCGGTAGACCTCGGCAACCGCCAGGCCTGGTTCAGTGCTCGCCAGGCCCAGGGCTACCCGATCCTGGTCGCCATCGAAAACGATGAAGTGCTCGGCTATGCGTCGTTTGGCGACTGGCGCCCGTTCGAAGGCTTTCGCTACAGCGTCGAACATTCGGTGTACGTGCGCAGCGACCAACGCGGTAAAGGCCTCGGCCCGCTGCTGATGCAAGCGCTGATCGAACGCGCCGGAACCTGCGGCAAACACGTGATGGTGGCCGCCATCGAAAGCGGCAACCAGGCCTCGATCCGTTTGCACGAGCGCCTGGGCTTCATCACCACCGGGCAGATGCCTCAGGTGGGCATCAAGTTCGGCCGTTGGCTGGACCTGACCTTTATGCAACTGATCCTGAACCCGGGCGCAGAACCGCCCAAGGAGTGAGTTCGATGAGTGCGACCCAACTGCGTCGAGTGAATGCCGAAAGTTTTGCCCATTACCGCCAGGGCTTGGTTGAGCTGTTGCTGGACGCGGTCAGGCACGGTGCGTCGGTGGGTTTTATGGCTGACTTTGACGAGGCCCAGGCCCGCGCTTATTTGAGCGGCGTGCACGCGAGCATCGAGGACGCCAGCCTGCTGCTGTGGGTGGTGGTACGCGATGAACAGGTGATCGCCAGCGTGCAGTTGGCGTTGTGCCAGAAAGCCAACGGCCTGAACCGCGCCGAGGTGCAAAAGCTGTTGGTGCACAGCAGCGCGCGGCGCCATGGCCTCGGCCAGCAATTGATGAACAGCCTGGAACTCGCCGCACGCCAGCACAAGCGCGGGCTGCTGTACCTGGACACCGAGGCCGGCTCCGGCGCCGAAGCCTTCTACCAGTCGCTGCGCTACACCAAAATCGGTGAACTGCCCGATTACTGCCAAAGCCCGGACGGGCGCTACAGCCCGACTGCCATCTACTTCAAAACCCTGGGGCAACCTGCATGATTCCTGGTGAATATCAGATCCAGCCTGGCGAAATCGAACTCAACGTCGGGCGCCGCACGGTCACGCTGAGCGTGGCGAACAGCGGCGACCGGCCGATCCAGGTCGGCTCGCACTATCACTTTTTCGAGACCAATGACGCGCTGACGTTCGACCGCGCAGTGAGCCGCGGCATGCGCCTGAATATTCCGGCGGGGACTGCGGTGCGGTTTGAGCCGGGGCAGAGTCGGGAGGTGGAGCTGGTGGATTTGAGCGGCGGGCGCCGGGTGTTCGGGTTTGCCGGGCGGATTATGGGTGACCTTTAGGGCCTCATCGGGGGCAAGCCCCCTCCCACTTTTTGATCTGTGAATACATTCAAAATGTGGGAGCTGGCTTGCCTGCGATAGCGATTTCACATTCAACACATATTTCTCAGGGCACACACATGAAAATCAGCCGCCAAGCCTACGCAGACATGTACGGCCCCACCGTGGGCGACAAGGTCCGCCTGGCCGACACCGACCTGTTCGTCGAGGTCGAAAAAGACTTCACCGTCTACGGCGAAGAAGTGAAATTCGGCGGCGGCAAGGTGATCCGCGACGGCCAGGGCCAGAGCCAGCTGCTCGCCCATGAAGTGGTCGACACCCTGATCACTAACGCGCTGATCATTGACCACTGGGGCATCGTCAAGGCCGACGTCGGCCTGAAGAACGGGCGCATCCACGCCATCGGCAAAGCCGGCAACCCGGACATCCAGCCCGGCGTGACCATGGCCATCGGCGCCAGCACCGAAGTGATCGCCGGCGAAGGCATGATCCTCACCGCCGGCGGCATCGACTCCCACGTGCATTTCATCTGCCCGCAGCAGATCGAAGAAGCGCTGACCAGCGGCGTCACTACCATGATCGGCGGCGGCACCGGCCCGGCCACCGGCACCAACGCCACCACCTGCACTTCGGGCCCGTGGCACCTTGCGCGCATGCTGCAGGCCAGTGATTCGTTCCCGATGAACATCGGCTTTACCGGCAAGGGCAATGCGAGTTTGCCGGAGCCGTTGATCGAACAGGTCAAGGCCGGCGCCATCGGTTTGAAGCTGCATGAAGACTGGGGCACCACGCCCGCCAGCATCGACAACTGCCTGAGCGTCGCCGACCAATACGACGTGCAGGTGGCGATCCACAGCGACACGCTGAATGAATCCGGCTTCGTCGAAACCACCCTGGCCGCGCTCAAGGGCCGCACCATCCACACCTACCACACCGAAGGTGCCGGTGGCGGCCACGCGCCGGACATCATCAAGGCCTGCGGCTTTCCCAACGTGCTGCCCAGCTCGACCAACCCGACGCGGCCGTTCACCCGTAATACCATCGACGAGCACCTGGACATGTTGATGGTCTGCCATCACCTGGACCCGAGCATTGCCGAAGACGTGGCCTTCGCCGAAAGCCGCATCCGTCGCGAGACCATCGCCGCCGAAGACATCCTGCACGACCTCGGCGCGTTCTCGATGATCAGCTCCGACAGCCAGGCCATGGGCCGCGTCGGCGAAGTAATCACGCGCACCTGGCAGACCGCCGACAAGATGAAAAAACAGCGCGGCGCCCTGCCCGGCGACGGCCCCGGCAACGACAACTTCCGCGCCAAGCGCTACATCGCCAAGTACACCATCAACCCGGCGATCACCCATGGCATCAGCCATATCGTCGGTTCCATTGAAGTCGGCAAATGGGCTGACCTGGTGCTGTGGCGCCCGGCGTTTTTCGGCATCAAGCCGACGCTGATTCTCAAGGGCGGCGCAATTGCATCCAGCTTGATGGGCGATGCCAACGCATCGATCCCCACCCCGCAACCGGTGCACTACCGCCCGATGTTCGCCAGCTTCGGCAGCTCGCTGCACGCCACCAGCCTGACCTTTATCAGCCAGGCAGCACTCGACGCAGGCTTGCCGGACGCGCTGGGCCTGAAGAAACAGATTGGTGTGGTGAAGGGCTGCCGCAACGTGCAGAAAACCGACCTGATCCACAACGATTACCTGCCGGATATCGAGGTGGACCCGCAGACCTATCAGGTCAAGGCCGAAGGCGTGCTGTTGTGGTGTGAGCCGGCCGAGGTGCTGCCGATGGCGCAGCGGTATTTCCTGTTCTGACTCAAAACCAACAGACAACGACCTGTGGCGAGGGAGCTTGCCCTCGCCACGGGTATAGGCTTTCAGGCCTTAGAAGTTTTCGCGCGGGTTGAACGCAGCTTTCTGCGCCAGCTCCTGCCACAACGCTTTCACCTCGTCATCGGCGGTCGGCGGCATCACCGCCTTGAGCTGCACGTACAGGAAGCCGCGCTGCCCGGCTTTGTTCAGCAAGCCATGGCCCTTGGCGCGCATGCGCTGGCCGTTCTGGCTGCCGGCCGGCACCTTGAGGTTGATCTTGCCGGTCAGGGTCGGCACCGCCACTTCCGTGCCCAGCGCCAGTTCCCACGGCGCCAGGGGCAAGTTGATGATCAGGTTTTCGCCGTCCACTTCGAACTTGGGGTGCGGCGCAAACTTGATGATCAGGTACAGGTCGCCATTCGCCCCGCCGCCGATACCGGGTGCACCCTGCCCTTTGAGGCGGATGCGCTCGCCGTCGGCCACGCCGGCGGGGATTTTTACGTTCAGACTCTTGGTGGTGTTGCTGACATGCCGACCCGAGGCGTCGTATTGCGGCACCTGGAAGCTGATCTGCTTGGACTCGGTCGACAGCGTCTCCTCAAGGAACACCGACAGCTGCATCTCCACGTCCTGGCCTTTACGCCCGGCAGGACGGCGCTGGCCGCCGCCAAAGGCATCACCACGCGAGCCGAAGATCGAGCTGAAGAAGTCCGAAAAATCGCCCGGGTCCTGGCCGCCACCGCCAAAGCCGCCACGGCTCTGCCAGCCCGGCGGGCCCTGGAATGGCTGGCCATGTTGGCCATATTTGCGCAGCTCGTCGTATTCGGCGCGCTTATCCGCGCTTTTAAGCGCTTCATAGGCTTCGGAAGCGTCCTTGAATTTCTCTTCGGCGTCTTTTTCCTTGCTGACATCCGGGTGATATTTGCGTGCGAGCTTGCGATAGGCGACCTTGATTTCCTTGTCATCGGCGCTCGGCTCGACACCCAATATTTTGTAGTAGTCCTTGAAGTCCATCGGTGTTTCACCCTCTTTAATCGAGATCGCACAGCCCGGGGCACAACGTGCGCTGCTTTGCACCTGTAGAGAGTTGTGGCTTGGGAGTGCGTCAAAGTGTTATCGGCGCTGGCCGTATGCACTTGATGTGGGGGCAAACTGCCCAGTTTCAAGCATTATTTAACGCACGGTCGGCCTACGCATCCGCTCCCGACTGGCATACACTGCGCGGCCGTTTTTCAACCGGAACCCGATAGACATGAAAAACCCATCCCCAGCCCGTGCCTGCGGCATCGACTTTGGCACGTCCAACTCCACCGTCGGCTGGATCCGCCCCGGCGAGGAGACGCTTATCGCGCTGGAGGACGACAAGATCACGTTGCCGTCGGTGGTGTTCTTCAACTTCGAGGAGCGCCGCCCGGTCTACGGTCGCCTGGCCCTGCACGAATACCTGGAAAACTACGAAGGCCGGCTGATGCGCTCGCTCAAGAGCCTGCTGGGCTCCAAGCTGATCAAGCACGACACCAGCGTATTGGGCACGGCCATGCCATTCACCGACTTGCTGGCGCTGTTCATCGGCCAGCTCAAGAGCCGCGCCGAAGCCACCGCCGGCCGCGAGTTCGAGGAAGTGGTACTGGGCCGCCCGGTGTTTTTCGTCGATGACGACCCGATGGCCGACCAGGAAGCCGAAAACACCTTGGTCGACGTGGCGCGCAAGATCGGCTTCAAGGACATCTCGTTCCAGTACGAACCGATCGCAGCCGCGTTCGACTACGAGTCCACCATCGAAAAAGAAGAGCTGGTGCTGATCGTCGACATCGGCGGTGGTACCTCTGACTTCTCCCTGGTGCGCCTGTCGCCGGACCGTCGTCACAACGACAACCGCCAGAGCGACATCCTCGCCACCGGCGGCGTGCACATCGGTGGCACCGACTTCGACAAACAGCTCTCGCTGGCCGGCATGATGCCGCTGTTCGGCTACGGCAGCCGCATGAAAAGCGGCGCCTACATGCCCACCAGCCACCACATGAACCTGGCCACCTGGCACACCATCAACTCGGTGTACTCACAAAAATCCCAGCTGGCCCTGGGCAGCATGCGCTACGACATCGAAGACACCGGCGGCATCGACCGCCTGTTCAAGCTGATCGAACAGCGCGCCGGCCACTGGCTGGCCATGGAAGTGGAAGAAACCAAGATCCAGCTGACCCACGAAGACAGCCGCCACGTGCTGCTCGACCGGGTTGAGCCGGGCCTGAGTGTGGACCTGAGCCGCAGCCTGTTCGAGTCGGCCATCGATGGCCTGCTGGAGCGCGTGCGCAACAGCGTCACCCAACTGCTGACCGACGCCTCGGTGGACGTGGCGCAGGTGGACACGGTGTTCTTTACCGGCGGCTCCAGCGGCATCCCGGCACTGCGCCACAGCATCTCGGCGATGCTGCCGAATGCGCGACATGTGGAAGGGAATATCTTCGGCAGTATCGGCAGCGGATTGGCGATTGAGGCCAGCAAGCGGTACGGCAGTTGAGTCTTAGCTGAAAACTGTAGTGCGCCCTTCGCGAGCAAGCCCGCTCCCACATTCGACTGCATTCCAGAAGTGGAACTCGGTCAAATGTGGGAGCGGGCTTGCTCGCGAAGAGGCCGGCCAAGGCAACATCAGGTTTTAAACCATCCCGCCCAGCTTCAATTCACTCTTCAAATACGCGTAGTAAATCGGCCCCGCCACCACGCCCGGCAAGCCGAACGCGGCCTCAAATACCAGCATCGCCAACAGCAACTCCCACGACTTGGCACTGATCTGCCCGCCGACAATGCGCGCGTTGAGGAAGTACTCGACCTTGTGGATCACGATCAAGTAGCCCAGCGCCGCCACCGCCACCCAGATCGACAGCGACAGCGCGACGATTGTGATCAGCGTGTTGGACATCAGGTTGCCGATCACCGGCAGCAGGCCCAGCAGGAAGGTCAGCACGATCAGGGTCTTGGTCAGCGGCAGGTGGATGCCACACAGCGGCAAGACAACGGCGAGGAAGATCGCGGTAAAGGCGGTATTGAGCGCGGCGATCTTGATCTGGGCGAACACGATGTTGCGAAACGCCTGGACCAGCAGATGCAGGCGGTCGAACAACGCGGCGGCCAGTGGCTTGCGCTTGGTCAGGTCGGGCACGCGCTGCAGGGCGATGATGGCACCCAGCACCATGCCGATCAGCAAGGTCACGAACATATGAGCGGCGTCTTTGCCGACCAGTTGCAGCTCGCTGAGGTGCTTGCTCAGCCATTGGCCGATAGCCACGCGGAATTCGGCGGCGCTGGCAGGCAGGTAGGCGTCGAGGAACGGCGGCAGCTGGCCGCGCGCGCGGTCGACCACACCCATGAATTTGTCGAGGGAGGCCCCGGGGTTTTCCGCTTCGTGCAGCAGGAAGCTGATGGCGCCGGCAAAGATCAGGGTCAGCACACTGACGATCAAGGTGCCGAGCAGGGCCACCGCCAGCCAACGCGCACGCCGGCCTTCGATCAGCCGCTGCAGCTGCGGGGTCAGCATGTTGACCAGTTCAAAAACCAACAGGCCGGCCAGCAGGCTAGGCAGCAACTTGAGCGGCAGAACCAGCAGCAACCCGCCGAAAATGATGATGTAGCTGGCCAGCAATATCACGTGACGCTGAGAAAACGTTGGCATACAGCCTCAAAACGAGCGGCGTTAAAGGATGGGCAGTCTGCCAGCCTTGAGGGAATCAAGCGAGAGGTCAGGGTGCTAATGCGATCAAGTGTGGGAGCTGGCTTGCCTGCGATGCAGGCGCACCGGTGTATCAGTCAAACCGAGTTGATGCATTCGCAGGCAAGCCAGCTCCCACACTTGATCGTCAGTGCCCCTGAGTGCGCGGTTAACCTTTGAGGCAAGTACTCATAAAGGTTTTGCGCGCATCGCCGGTCAGCGCCTTGGTCTTGGCGTCGGCATTGCAATCCTTCATCTTCTGCTGCTGCGGCGTCAGGGTCTTGGCATCGTTGGCTGCCGGGGCCGACAGGCAGGTCTTCATGAACGCCTTGCGATCGTCACCCTTGAGGGTTTTGGTGGTGGCCTCGGCGTTGCAGGTGGTCATTTTATTTTGCTGGGCGGTGGCGGCAAAACCCTGGGAACACAGCAGCAGGCCCATCATCAACAGCGGAATACGCAGCATCTTCATGGAGTTTTCTCCCTGTTACCGTGCCGGGCGGCACGGCCTGCCGAAGAGTGTAGTCAAAGCCTGTTACATCTTCATCGGCCGCGAATATTTGTCCGCCGGTACTGCTCCGGCGTGCAGCCGGCGTGGCGCTGGAACATGGCAATGAAGGCCGAGGCGGTGCTGTAACCCAGGTCAAAAGCCACGTGCTGCACGCTGCGGTCGCTGTCCAGCGCCTCAATGGCCGCAAGGTAACGCAGGCGCTGGCGCCATTCGCCGAAGCTCATGCCCAACTCGCGCACAAATTGCCGTGCCAGGGTGCGTTCGCTGACATGCACCTGCTCGGCCCAGTGCGCCAGGGGGCGGTTGTCACCGGGGTCAGCCTGCATGCCTTCGAGCACGCCGAGCAAGCCGGGGTGACGGGCATAGGGCAGGAAGCAATCGTGGACCGGCGCCTGCCTGAGCTGGTCTACAACGACCTCGGCCAGGCGCCGGTCGGCGTCGCTCTGCGGGTGATTGACGTCGCGCAGGGCGAAATCCCGCAGGATGGCCTTGAGGATGTCGCTGATCGCCAGGGTGCAGGGCTGCTTCGGCAACTGCTCGCACAACTCCGGGGCCAGGCCCACCGAGTGATACACAATCGCGTGGGCATTGTAGGAACTGTGTTCGGTGTGCGGCGGCACCCACACCGCGTACTGCGGCGGCGACATGAAACGGCTGCCGGCCACCTCCATGCGCATCACGCCGCTGGCGGAATAGTCCAGCGAACCCCAGAAATGCTGGTGCGGCGTGCACTCGGTATCCGGGGCAAAGTCGGAATAGCGGAAGTACACCGGGCTCGGCAGGCGCGGGAAATCGGCGAGGCGTACGGTGTGTCTGGCCATGTTGTCTGGATACAGAGGCTGTTTGTCTGGTTCGCAGTATAGGCTTCGATCCGGACAGGGGATAATCCTGCCTCACCAACACATCTGGTTGCTTTCGATGCAATACGCGTATCCCCTGCTGGCCATCTTTATCTGGGCCGGCAACACCGTGGTCAACAAGTTGGCCGTGGGCTCGATTTTCCCCGCTGAAATCGGCTTTTACCGCTGGTTGCTGGCGGCGTTGCTGTTTACGCCGTTCATGCTCAAACCGGTGATTGCCAACTGGTCGATCATCCGCCCGAACCTGGGCAGGATTTTTATCCTCGGCGTGCTGGGCATGGCCGTGTACCAGAGCCTGGCGTATTACGCCGCCACGCTGACCAGCGCGACCAACATGGGCATCATCCTGTCGCTGATGCCGTTGATGGCGTTGACCGCCGCGATCATCAGCCTCGGCCAGCGCCTCACCTTCGGCGCGCTGACCGGTGCCGTGCTGTCGTTTGCCGGCGTGGTCGTGGTGGTGTCGGCCGGCAGCCTCGGCGCGTTGCTGCAACACGGGGTCAATCTGGGTGACGGCATGATGCTGGTCGCCACTCTGGCCTACGCGGTCTACAGCACCTTGCTGAAAAAATGGCAACTGCGCCTGCCGCCGCTGGTGCTGCTGTACCTGCAGGTGCTGGTGGCAGTGGTGGTGCTGTTTCCGCTGTTTCTGTTCTCGGCGAAAACCGGCCTGGGCTGGGCGAATATTCCGCTGGTGCTGTACGCCTGCCTGCTGGCGTCAATGCTCGCGCCGCTGGCGTGGATGCATTCGGTGAAAACCCTGGGGCCGAGCCGCACCACGCTGTTCTTCAACCTGCTGCCGCTGATTACCGCACTGATCGCCGCCGTGGTGCTGAAGGAAGAATTGGCGTCGTATCACCTGGTCGGAGGCCTGCTGACCCTGGGCGGGGTGATTTTGTCGGAGCTCTGGACCACGCCGGTTCGTCGTCGGGTCTGTGAAACATCCAGTCAAATCCGATAAAACTTTTTGCGTGCCTCGGGACTCACAACTTGGAGCGATCACGCCGGCAGAGCGTGGCGTACAACCGGATTAGCACCAGGAGATTGAGATGACTGAAGCAAACTTGACTGACGTTGCGACCCTGCGCAGCCGCGCCCGCCAGAACGTCGAAAACGGTGCCGTGACCGAGGGCTACGACGCTGACCGCGAAGAAATCATTCGCCTGCTCAACACCTCGCTGGCCACTGAGCTGGTCTGCGTGCTGCGCTACAAGCGCCATTACTTTATGGCCAGCGGCGTGAAAGCCCATATCGCTGCCGAGGAATTCCTCGAGCACGCGACCCAGGAAGCCGAGCACGCCGACAAACTGGCTGAGCGCATCGTGCAGCTGGGCGGCGAGCCGGAGTTCAACCCCGACCTGCTGTCGAAGAACTCCCACGCGCAGTACGTGGCCGGTAACTCGCTGAAGGAAATGGTCTACGAAGACCTGGTGGCTGAACGCATCGCAGTCGACAGCTACCGCGAGATCATCCAGTACATCGGCGACAAGGACCCAACCACTCGCCGCCTGTTCGAAGAGATCCTCGCCCAGGAAGAAGAGCACGCGGACGACATGGCCGACATTCTCGAAAGCCTGTAAACCAGTAACACCGCAATACCAATGTGGGAGGGGGCTTGCCCTCGATGGCGGTAGATCAGTCGACATCCAATTGACTGATCCGGCGCTATCGGGGCAAGCCCCCTCCCACATTTGGTTTTGGATTGGGTCAGTTAACCTTTCACGGTTTTCGGCGCCTTGCCTTCCTTCATCTGCTGCAGCAATGGTGCGCATTCGTTCGGCTCGCCGCCACTTGGCGCCACCAGCGCGAGTAGGCCGGCGGCCGGGCCGGCGATTACGCCCAGTGCGACCATACCCGCGCCACGCAGTGCCAGGGGAATGGCTTTCACGCCGGCGTTCGGTTTGATAAACGGCCCGTTCACATACAGCGGCGAACGCAGGGAGAACAGACGGAAGCCCTTGGACTCAGGGGTGATCGTGAGGTCCAGTTGCTCGGTCGCCATGTTCGCGGTGCCGTCGATGTAGATGATGGCGTTCTCGGTATCGAATACAAACAGGCGCGTGGTCGCCAGGCCGGTCTTGATGCCGAAGTCCGCCGCGGCGCAGTTGATCTTCACTTCCTTGTCACCAAACAGGCGCCCCACCACGTAGTTGCCCACGTTGAGCCCGGCGATTTCCATCAGGCTGCGGCTGATGGCGCCATCGTTGATGAGCATTTTCAGGTCGCCGTTGGAAGTGCCCAGCAGTGCTGCGACCGAATTGCCGCGCCCGGAAATATCCGCATCGCCGTTAAGCTCACCAAAGCTGGTCTTCATCGGCTCGAACGTCGGGAACAGCTGCTTGAGCTTGAAGTTGCGCGCGCTGAGTCTGGCGCGGCCTTCCATCGGTGTGGTGCGGCCATTCAGGCGGATCTGCGCGTCCAGCTTGCCGCCGGCCACGCCGAAACGCAGGGGCTCGAGGCTCAGTTCGCCGTCGTTGAGCACCACGTGGGTGTAGAGGTCGTTGAACGGCAAGTCGGCGCTGTGCACGATGCGTTTGCCGGTGAATTCCACATCGGCATCCATGACGCGCCAGCGCTCGGTGCGGAACTCTTCGACCGGCAGCACTTTGGTGGCCGGTTGCTTGCTGTCACCGCCGCGGGCTTTTTGCTTGGCATTCGAGTCGGCGCCGATCAGGGGCGCCAGGTCAGCCATCAACAGTTGGTTGGACACCAGTGCGCCGCTGAGCTTGGGGCGTGGCTGGCTGGCGACATAGCTCAGGTTGCCGTGGATATCGCTGTTGCCGATCTTGCCGTTGAAGTTTTCGTAAGTGAATGAGGCGCCCGTGGCTTCATGCAGCTTGGCGATCAGGTGGCCGTCGGTGGAATACGCCGGCGAGTCCGGGAGGGTCACGCCGGTCAGCGGGTAGAGATTGCCCAGGCTTGAACCTGCAAGCTTCAGGCGCAGGTCCAGGGCGCCGAGGTTCAGCGGGTCGGTCAGGGTGCCGGCCACGGCGACACTGGTGTCGGCAATCTTGACCTGGGCTTGCAGCGGGAACGGCTTGGCCGCGTCCTGCAAGGCCAGCAGGCCGCCGATCTTGCCGCTGCCGTCGAGTTTCTGGCCGTGGTATTGGCCTTTGACCTTGAGGCCGAACGCGTAGTCCTGCGGTGCGGAGCCTTTTTCCAGGGCCTTCCTGGCATCGGCATCGCCGACGATTTCGCCGAAAGGGATGGGTTTGCCCAAGGGATCGATGATCACATCGAGCTGGGTCTTGAGGGTCTGGTCGTCGAGGGTTACGTGGCCCTTGTCGAAGCCGATGGCGCCAATGTCCACCACCCAGCTGGAAGGTTCCGCGTTGGGGTCTTTGGGGTCGAACTTGAACGTCCAGTTGGCGCGGCCATCCGCCAGGCGCTGCAAGTCGGCGCTTGGCTCGGTGAGGTCGATACGCGGGATCACCACGCGCTGCACCAGCAACGCCAGCGGCGAAATGCGCAGTTCGACCTTTTTCAGGCTGACCATCTGCGGTTTTTTCGACCAGTCAGGGTTGCCCAGCGTCAGGTCTTCGGCAATCACATGGGGCCAAGGCACCCAGGCACGCCAGCCGCCTTCATCGGGCTCACGCGCCCACACCACGGCCAGGTTGCCATTGATGGCAAACGGTCGATGCAATTCTTCGGAGACCTTGGCATTGAGCGGCGGCTTGATGCGGTTCCAGTCGAAGAACACCAGCACCAATACCGCAATGGCGATTAACAGAACGAAGCTGGCGCAGCTCCAAGCGACGATTTTACGAGTGCGCGTCATTGCACAGGACTCCTGATTACGACTGAGGGTGCGCGCTGCCACGCACCTTTTGACTACAGCTTATAAGGCTACGACTGGCAAATGGCGCAGGGGTTTAGCCGGAGTGCGAATTAACTACGTAAAAAACGATTTTTCCTACAGCTCATATCGCCAAAACCTTCAACAATGCACCGGTGTTACCCACAAGCGGGTCGAAAATACCCACCATGGTGCAAAACCGCGGGCTTGAGAGGTGCGTTCTAGAGCCTCTGCGGCGAACAATCAATTCTGTTGATTATTACCATTGTGTTTATGAACTTTTATATCGACTTATCGAGAGTAGCATTAGCCCTGTACCCAATTTATCGCCCTCCCAAGGAGCAACCCTCATGAAACGCCAAATACTCGCTACCGTGTTGTTATCTGTCCTGGCTTCCAGTGCCTTTGCCCTGCCAGCCGCTGAACAGGCAATCCCACAGAACAAGGCCCAAGCCGTTGAAACCAGCCAGACCCTGGCTCGCAGCGGTTCGCAAGAAGAAGAAAACCGTGACTACGCCAAAGGCGCCGTTGCTGAAAGTGGTTCGGACCGTGCCAACAAACGCGCTTACACCGAAGGTGTTGCTGAAGGTGGCCGCGATCGCCTTGAACAGAAAGGCTTGGTTGAAGGTGGCGCTGAACAGACCCAAAGCCGTGAATATGCCCAAGGTCTTGCCGAAGGCGGTGCAGACCGTCTGCAAGAACTGCGTCAAGCACAGAGCTGAGCCTGTGATGGCCCAGAAAAAAGCCCGATCAGTCGATCGGGCTTTTGATTTTTTGCAGAACCTGTCACGCAACACCCCCGCATAGCTCCCCGCCAAGTTCGACGCCAGCGAAGCTGTTTTGCTAGAGTGCATCGCTGTACTTGTCGACTAAGCCTGCCCGCCAATGCTGCCCCGCGCCGAACAGAAGCAACAGACCCGCCTCGCCTTGATGGACGCAGCCCGCCATCTGATGGAGTGTGGCCGTGGGTTTGGTAGCCTGAGCCTGCGCGAAGTGGCCAAGACAGCCGGCATCGTGCCCACCGGTTTCTATCGCCACTTTGCCGACATGGACCAGCTCGGCCTGGTACTGGTCAGCGAAGTGGGCCAGACCTTTCGCGCCACTATCCGCCTGGTGCGCCACAACGAATTCGTGATGGGCGGCATTATCGATGCCTCCGTGCGGATCTTCCTCGATGTGGTCTCGGCCAACCGTTCGCAATTCCTGTTCCTGGCCCGCGAGCAGTACGGCGGCTGCCTGGCCGTGCGCCAGGCGATCGGCGCTTTGCGCGAAGACATCACTCGCGACCTGGCGGCCGACCTGACATCTATGCCCAAGCTGCAGCACCTGGACGCCGAAGGCCTGCACGTGATGGCCGACCTGATCGTCAAAAGTGTGTTCGCCACCCTCCCCGACATCATCGACCCACCCGCCCAGGCCTTGCCGGCCCACCTCACGCCCCAGGCGAAAATCACCCAGCAATTGCGCTTTATCTTTATCGGCCTCAAGCACTGGCAAGGGTTGGGCAGCACTGAGTAGCGCCGGTCAGCCCGCCTTGTGGAAACGCTTGGCGGTGGTGTAGTTCTTTTTCCAGTAGTGGCTGCTCAGCGAGTCGATTCGCACGCGTTTGCCGGTGCTGGGCGAATGGATAAATTGATCCTTGCCTATATAAAGGCCGACATGACTGACCTGGCCGCTCCCATTCCCCTTGAAAAACACCGCATCGCCTGGCTTCAGGGCTTCGCGCGGGATCGTCACGGCGCTTGAGCGGTGCATCGCGGTCGTGGTGCGAGGCAAACGAATATTGGCTTCGGTCTTGAACAGATAGACCAGGAAACTGCTGCAATCAAAGCCTTGTTCAACCGTAGTCCCGCCGCCTTTATACGGCGTGCCGAGCAAAGCATGGGCGCGGTCGATCACATTGTTGATCGCGGGTTTGTGGGTGGATTCGAAGGTCAGGTGTGGTCGGAGATTGGCTGAAACCGAGGCAGTAGCGAGGACCTGGGTGATAATAAACAGGCAACAAAATGACTTAAACATAATCAGCACGCAGTGAATTAAACACGGCGACCAGCCTAATCAAACAATAGCCAGGCCGATGAACGGCGACTCCTGCGTTTTTGTAGGACGCTTCTCAAAACGCTCTAGCCGGGTGCGCCAAACCTCAAGACGCACCATTTTGGATCGCGCCCACACAATTGCTGCGCCCTGTTTAGTGGCATTCGCGCACCTGCCTACAGGCGATTCCTACCCAAAAGTCAGGTTGGCAAGCCCCTTGCTCTATGTCTTTCATCGCTCATAGCTGGAAGATGTCTGATGCTGGTGATCCATCGCCGAATCGCCCCCCAAGCCCTCTGGGCCGCCGAGTTGCTGCTGAATTTCGAAGCCCGCAGCAAAAGCCGCCTGCGCTGTTTCAGTGCCGAAGGTGAAGACGTCGGCCTGTTCTTGGAGCGTGGCCAGCCGCCTCTGCACGATGGCGAATTTCTACAGGCCGAAGACGGACGCGTCGTACGCGTGTGCGCACGCCCTGAACAACTGCTGCACGTCACCTGCAGTAGCGCCTTCGAACTGACCCGCGCCGCGTATCACCTGGGCAACCGCCATGTGGCGTTGCAAGTCGGGGATGGTTGGTTGCGCTTGCTCGATGACTACGTGCTCAAGGCCATGCTCGAGCAGCTCGGCGCCCACACCGAGACCCTCGAGGCGCCGTTCCAGCCGGAACACGGCGCCTACGGCGGTGGCCACCATCATTCACGCCATGGCGATGAAGACTTCAACTACCCGCCCAAGCTGCACCAGTTCGGCGTGCGTTTATGAACCCAGCCTGGGCGTTGTTGCGTCTGGCCAGCCCGCAATTGCCGATTGGCGGCTACAGCTATTCCCAGGGGCTGGAAATGGCCGTGGAAAATGCGCGCGTGAATGATGCAGACAGCGCACGACGCTGGATCAGCGACCAACTGCTGCTCAACCTGGCGCGCTTCGAAGCGCCGCTGTTGCTCGCCCACTGCCGCGCCGCCGCTGAGCCGGACTGGCCGCACCTGGCGCAATTGTGCGAAGAACACCGCGCCAGCCGCGAGACCCGCGAGCTGTATCAGGAGAGCCGGCAGATGGGCTACTCCCTGCAGCAATTGCTCAATGGCCTGCCGGAACTCGACGACGCCGCGCGCGGCTTTCTGGCACAACAGCCCGAACCGCACCTGGCCCTGGGCTGGGCGCTGGCAGCACGGGCCTGGCATATCAGCCCCGACGACGCCCTCGCCGCCTGGCTCTGGAGCTGGCTGGAAAACCAATTGGCCGTGCTGATGAAGACGTTGCCTTTGGGCCAGCAAGCCGCGCAACGCCTGACCAGCGAGTTGCTGCCGCTGCTGCAACAGGCGCAGCAGGACGCCAGCCGCATCGACCCAAACCATTTCGGCAGCGCCGCCTTTGGCCTGTCCCTGGCGTGCATGGCCCATGAGCGCCAGTACAGCCGCCTGTTCCGTTCCTAGGGCCTTTTTTTTCTGGAGAAGTTTATGAATACACAACCTTTGCGCGTCGGCATCGGCGGCCCGGTCGGCTCCGGCAAAACTGCGCTGACCCTGGCCCTGTGCCTCGCGCTGCGCGATCGCTACAACCTGGCGGTGGTCACCAACGACATCTATACCCGCGAAGACGCCGATTTCCTGGTGCGCAACCAGGCCCTGGCGCCAGAGCGCATCATCGGCGTGGAGACCGGCGGCTGCCCGCACACGGCGATCCGCGAAGACGCCTCGATCAACCTCGAAGCGGTCGACCAACTCAACCGTCGCTTTCCCGGCCTGGACCTGATTCTGGTGGAGTCCGGCGGCGACAACCTCTCGGCCACCTTCAGCCCGGAGCTGTCGGACCTGACCATCTATGTGATCGATGTGTCGGCCGGCGACAAGCTGCCGCGCAAGGGCGGGCCCGGTATTTGCAAATCCGACCTGCTGGTGATCAACAAGATCGACCTGGCGCCGCTGGTCGGCGCGTCGCTGGAACTGATGAACAGCGACACCCAGCGCATGCGCAACGGTAAACCCTTTGTATTCAGCAACCAGAAAACCGGTGTCGGCCTGGAAGAGATCGTTGCCTTTATCGAACGCCAGGGTCTGCTGACCGCTGCCTGATCAACCCCAAGGAACCTGTCCATGAGCCTCAACAAACTCTTCGCCGCCGCCGCCCTGCTGCTCACCCCTGCCCTGGCCTTCGCTCACCCGGGCCACGGCGACAACGGCCTGTTCGCCGGTATCAGCCACCCCCTGGGCGGCATCGACCACTTGCTGGCCATGGTTGCGGTCGGTTTGTGGGCCGCGCAACAAAAAGGCGCGGCGCGCTGGGCGCTGCCGTGCACCTTTGTCGGCACCATGCTGATCGGCGGCGTGCTGGGTTTTGAAGGGCTGCAATTGCCGGCGCTGGAAAGCGGCATTGCTGCCTCGGTACTGGCCCTGGGCCTGGCGGTGGCGCTGGCGGTACGGCCACCGTTGTTCGTGGCCGTGGGTGCCACGGCGTTGTTCGCGCTGTTCCACGGCGTGGCCCATGGCCTGGAGCTGCCGGACATGTCCAGCCCCTGGACGTATGCCGCAGGTTTTGTCGGCGCGACGGCGGTGTTGCACGCTGCCGGGTATGCCGTGGTGCGCTTCCTGCCGGCTGCGGCGGCGCCGTTGGTGCGGGTTGCCGGGGCGGCCTCGGCGGCGACTGGAGTGTGGTTGCTGGCGGGCTGATTTGCAGCGCTGCTGAGGGCCTCTTCGCGAGCAAGCCCCACACTTAACCGCGTCCTACCTTTGGAATGCGGTCCACTGTGGGAGGGGGCTTGCTCCCGATGGCTCACTCACAGACACCACCAATCCCAAGCCTGATACCATGCGCGCCTACACACATGCCGTGACGACGCCAGCCGATGCCCAGTGCTTCCCAACCCTCCTTGAACACCGTGCTTACGCACTTCCACAGCCTGATCGTGCCGCTCTGGCAAGGCCCGGGCTGGAATGCCGAGTTGGCGTTGCCCTATGAGGCGCTGGGCGCCGATCACCAGCCATTGCCGCCGCAGCGCTACCGTGCCATGGCCTGTGCCCGGCAGCTGTACCTGTTTGCCAGCCTGATCGGCGAGCCTGGCAAGGCCTTTGCCGAAGAGCGCGCGGCCGCGCTGTTCCGTTCCCTGCAACGGCATTTCCACGACGCCGAGCACGGCGGCTGGTTCTACAGCATCGACCCGGCCGGCCAGCCGCTGGACAAGCGCAAAGACCTCTACACCCACGCGTTCATCATCTTTGCCTGCGCCCATTATTGGGCCAAGGTGCGTGAGCCGCTGGTGGAATCGGTGCTCGATGCGGCCCTGACCGTGGTCGCCGAACGTTTCGCCACCGGCGACGGCCTGTACGAAGCCGTACTGGAGCGTAACTGGTCATCGCTCAATGCCGGCCCCCTGCAAAACCCGCTGATGCACCTGGCCGAAGGTTTCCTCGCCACGCTGGCGGTGCGTGAAGATGCCATCACGCAAGACGCGCTGCTGGACCTGGCCACCGCGATGCAAAAGCGCTTCATCGACCGCCAGCACGGCGTGATGATGGAGAAACCGCTGGGTGCTGTGGATAACTGGTTTGAGCCGGGGCACCAGTTCGAATGGTTCTTTTTGCTGGAGTCTTCCGATGTGCTGCGCGGCACGCCGCTGCACGCCTCATTGACGCGGGCATTTTCCTACGCCGAGCTCAAGGGTGTGGATAAATCGACCGGCGCGGTCAGCGGCATGCTCGCCCTGGACGGCAGCGTCCGCGACGGCACCCAGCGCATCTGGGCCCAGGCCGAATACCTGCGAGCCCTGACCTTGCGCCCTGGCGGCGAGGCCGTGCTGCAACGCCAGTTGCTGGCGCTGGACCAGCACTTCCTGCATGCAAAAGGCTGGCACGAGTGCCTGGATGCCAAGGGCGCCGTGAGCCGACGGGACATGCCGTCGACCACGCCGTATCACTTGGCGACCTGCTATCAGGGTTTGACCCAGCATTTAGGCTGACTTTCAGGGCCTCATCGCAGGCAAGCCAGCTCCCACAGTTGACCGCATTCCAGCGATAGGACGCGGTCAAGTGTGGGAGCGGGCTTGCTCGCGAAGCAGGCGACGCGGTCTAAAGCCTTACTTGGCCCCACGCTCAATCGCAAAACCCGCCCAGGTCTGGCTCACCGGCATCAGCTCCAGGCGGTTGATGTTGACGTGAGCCGGGGTGTTCATCACCCAAAAGATGGTGTCGGCAATGTCCTGCGGCTGGATCGGCTCGGCGCCGGCGTAGGTGGCGTCGTAGCGCGCCTGGTCACCGCCGAAGCGCACCAGGGAGAACTCGCTCTCGCACAGGCCCGGCTCGATGTTGGTCACGCGCACGCCGGTGCCTTGCAAGTCGCAGCGCAGGTTCAGCGAGAACTGCTTCACGAACGCCTTGGAGCCGCCATACACGTGGCTGCCCGGGTACGGATAGCTGCCGGCGATGGAGCCCAGGTTGATGATCCCGGCGCCACGGCCATGGGCGATGAGGCGTGGCAGCAGCAGGCTGGTGGTGGTCAGCAGGCCCTTGATGTTGGTGTCGACCATGGTTTCCCAATCGTCGAGGCTGCACTTGGGCGCAGGGTCGGTGCCGACAGCCAGGCCGGCGTTGTTGATCAGCCCGCGCAGTGTGGCGAACGCTGGCGGCAGGTTGGCGATGGCGTCTTCCATGCCCTTGCGGTCACGCACGTCCACGACCAGGCCGTGCACTTCGGTCTGCCTGGAAAGCTCTTCAACCAAAGCATTCAAGCGGTCGGCACGACGGCCGGTGAGCACCAGTTTCCAGCCGGCGTCGGCAAAACGACGGGCACAGGCTTCGCCGAAACCTGAAGTTGCGCCAGTAATAAACAGCGTGTCGGACATGGTGTTCTCCTTGCGGGCATCGGGAAAAAATCAGCCAGCAGAATGCCCTTACGGCGCTTTCGCGGCAACCGCTATGCACGCAGCGTCGTCTATAGCTGATCACTTTTTAACCACCACAGGCAAAGCCTTATGGACCGTGGCCTGCAGCCATATGCGCGCAGGTTATCCACAACTGCGCCCACAGTCTTTGGGGGCAAGTGCAAAAAGCCCCAGGCCGCTCTATACAAGGCCTGCAGGCGTTTTTAGAAAGTTTTTTGCTTGACCTTGATCCGGGCGTATGTAGGCCCAGTCAGCGAAGTAAAAATACAACGATGGCTCCAGGCCAGTCATTCCGGCCTCTGCGGCGGTCTTTCCAGAGTTTAGTCACAGACTTATCCACAGGCTGGCGAGACATATTCCGGTCATATACCTGTGTCTTTAAACAGGTTGACAAAGTGGTCGACAGGTCACGAAAAAACCGCTGATCAAAAAACGACCTGCGCGCTACAGCCCCCGTAAACAAAGGCTTTCAGCCAGCTACACCCACGTTACCCACAGCCGGTTCCACAGCAGATGGGGACAAGTCAAAACTGTGACAAAACAGGGATTTGCGGCGGCTATATGTCGCGCTTTGGAGGGTGGCCGGATTTGTTTTCCACAATTTGACGGAGCGCCTGTGGACACTGCAAAAACAAAAAAGGGAACCGGGATTTTTGTGGGAGCTGGCTTGCCTGCGATGGCATCACTTCGGTTTGCATGACATACCGAAGTGTCTGCATCGCAGGCGAGCCAGCTCCCACATAAGCCAGTTTCCACAGGGTTTACTGCATCCAGTTTTTAGATCAATGCCCACCAAGATAAGCGTTGCGCACTTCCTCGTTCACCAGCAATTCCTTGCCGGTGCCCGTCAGGCGAATCTCGCCGTTGACCATCACGTACGCACGGTCCGACAAGCGCAGCGCATGGTTGGCGTTCTGTTCCACCAGAAAGATGGTCATCCCGGTGGATGCCAACTCACGCAAGGTCGAAAAGATCTGCTTCACCACAATCGGCGCCAGGCCCAGGCTGGGTTCGTCCAGCAGCAACAGCTTGGGCCGGCTCATCAGCGCGCGGGCGATGGCGAGCATTTGCTGCTCACCACCGGACATGGTCATCGCGCGCTGGTTACGCCGTTCCTTGAGGCGCGGGAACAGATCGAACATGCGCTGCATGTCTTCGCTGGCGAACTTGTCGCCAATCGGGATGGTGCCCATCAGCAGGTTTTCCTCGACGGTCATGTCGGGGAACACCCGCCGCCCTTCCGGCGACTGTGCAATGCCGTTCGACGCGATGTAGTGCGACGACTTGTGCGTAATGTCGACGCCGTTGTAGATGATCTGCCCGGACTCGGCCCGCGGTTGGCCGAAAATCGACATCAGCAGCGTGGATTTACCCGCGCCGTTGGAGCCGATCAGGCTCACGGTTTCGCCTTCGTTGATGTGCAACGAGACTTTTTTCAGGGCCTGGATCGGGCCGTAGAACACGTCCAGGTCCTTCATTTCGAGGATAGGTGCACTCATACCAGCTCCTCCTCGTCTGCGCCCAGGTAGGCGGCAATCACTTTAGGGTCGTTGCGGATCGCTTCCGGCCCGCCCTCGGCGATCACGTTGCCGTGGTCGAGTACCACGATGTGGTCGGAAATACTCATTACCATGCCCATGTCGTGTTCGATCAGCACCACCGTGAGGTCGTGTTCGTCGCGCAGCAGGCGAATCATCGCGCTGAGGGCTTCGGTTTCCTGCGGGTTGAGGCCCGCGGCCGGTTCGTCCAGGCAGATAATCTGCGGCCGCGTGCACATGGCGCGGGCGATTTCCAGGCGGCGCTGTTGGCCGTAGGAAAGCTCGCCGGCAAGGCGGTTGGCGCAGTCCACCAGGTCGACCACTTCGAGCCAATAAAAGGCATGGTCGAGCGCATCGCTTTCAGCCTTGCGGTAGCCCTTGGTGTTGAGGATGCCCGCGAGCATGTTGCGGTTGACCCACATGTGCTGGGCCACCAACAGGTTTTCCAGCACCGACATTTCCTTGAACAAGCGAATGTTCTGGAAGGTCCGCGCCAGGCCGGCGCGGTTGACCAGGTGGGTGCCGCCGAACATTTTGTAGTAGACCCGGCTGAAGAAGCTTTTTGGCGAGACGAAGTCGACGGCCTTGAAGCGCTCACCGAGCAACTGGATCACATTGGTGCGCTCGCCACGAATGTTCAGTTCGATCTTGCCGCCGCTGGCTTTGTAGAAGCCGGTGAGGCAGTTGAACACGGTGGTCTTGCCAGCGCCGTTGGGGCCGATCAAGGCGAAAATCGAATTGCGTTCGACCTTGAGGCTCACATCGCTCAGGGCCTTGATGCCACCGAAGTGCATCATCAGGTGTTCCACGGAGAGGACGACTTCCTTGCTCATGGCGCTACCCCCTTGCGTGGTGTCACACCGGTACGGCTGATCCGGATCAGGCCGCGCGGTCGCCAGATCATCATCACCACCATCAGCACCCCAAACAGCAGCACGCGGTATTCACTGAAGCTGCGCAGCAGTTCCGGCGCAACGGTTAATACGAAGGCTGCAATCACCACACCGACCGTCGAGCCCATGCCGCCAAGCACGACGATAGCCAGGATCAGCGCCGATTCGAAGAAGGTGAACGACGACGGGTTGACGAAGCCTTGGTAACTGGCGAAAAACACCCCGGCCAGACCTGCGGTGGACGCGCCAATGGTGAACGCCGAGAGCTTGACCAACACGTGGTTCAGGCCCATGGAACGGCAGGCGATTTCGTCTTCGCGCAAGGCTTCCCAGGCGCGGCCGACCGGCATGCGGGTCAGGCGGTGCTTGATGTAGAGCACGGCCAGCACCACCAGGAACAGCACGATGTAGATGAACATGAATTTGATGTTGGGGTTGTAATCGAGACCAAAGAACTCGTGGAACGGAATCCCGCCTTCCTTCGCTTTGCGCCCGAATTCCAGGCCGAGGAATGTCGGCGAAGGCACCGGCATGCCGTTCGGCCCGCCGGTAAACGAAAGCCAGTTGTTGAGCACCAAGCGGATGATTTCACCGAAGCCCAGGGTCACGATGGCCAGATAGTCGCCGTGCATTCGCAATACGGGGAACCCGAGTATGCACCCCGCCAACGCCGCCGCAATGGCCGCCAGTGGCAGCACGCTCCAGAAGCCCAGGCCGAGGTATTGATAACCCAGCGCCAGGCCGTAGGCGCCGATGGCGTAGAACGCCACGTAACCCAGGTCGAGCAGCCCGGCCAGGCCGACCACGATGTTCAGCCCAAGGCCGAGCAACACGTAGATCAGCCCGAGGATCACCACGGTCAGCAGGTATTTGTTGGCGAAGATCGGGAACACGATGGCAATCACGATCAATGCCGGGATGATCCAGCGCAGCCGCGATTTGTAGTCCGGTGGCAGTACATGCACGCCGGAACCACTGCTCTCGAAACCCTGCAGGACTTTCAAGCCCTTGGGGGTTTGCAGGAACAGGCTCATGGCAAAGCGGCCGGCCATCACGATGGCGACCAGCAGGCCCACGCGGGCCGGTTCCAGGTTGAAGCTGTAGCCGTCGAGGACCACGCCGACGATCGGACCGAACACGATCAACGAAATCAGCCCGGCGAGGACCGTATCGACCACACTTTTCTTGATATCGATGGGTTTGGCAGCAGACATGTTTACACCTTCGCCACGAGTGGGCGACCAAGCAGGCCCTGGGGACGGAAAATCAGAATCACCACCAGCAGGGAGAAACTGAACACGTCTTTGTAGTCAGAGTTGATCAACCCCGAGAACAACGACTCGGAAATACCCAGGATGATCCCGCCCAGCATGGCCCCAGGCAGGGAGCCGATGCCGCCGAGTACCGCTGCGGTAAATGCCTTGATGCCGATGATGAAGCCGGCATAGAAGTCGAACGTGCCGTAGTTCAGGGTGATCAGCACACCGGCCAGGGCCGCCATGGCGGCACCGATGACGAATACGTAGGAGATCACGCGGTCGGTGTTGATGCCCAGGATCGAGGCCATCTTGCGGTCTTGCTGAGTGGCGCGGCACATGCGGCCGAGCTTGGTGTATTTGATGATGTAGGTGAGCAACGCCATGCCGGCAAACGCCGCCACGAGGATGAAAACCTTGGTGTACGTGAGCTGAACGAACCCGGTGCCGATGTCGACACGCCAGGCCCCGGCCAGCAACGTCGGAATACCTTGTTGCTTGGCGCCCTGGGCGATCTGCGCGTAGTTCTGCAGGATCAGGGAGATACCGATGGCGCTGATCAGCGGTGCCAAGCGGGTGGAGTTGCGCAGCGGTTTGTAGGCGACACGCTCGATGACCCAACCGTAAACGCCAGTGACGACCACGGTGAATACCAATGTACCGAGAATGAGCAGCGGGAAGGATTCGATGCCGAAGTAAGCCAGCAGTGCCAGACTGATCGCCGCGAGGTAAGCGGAAATCATATAAACCTCGCCGTGGGCGAAGTTGATCATGCCAATGATGCCATAGACCATTGTGTAGCCGATGGCGATCAGGCCATAGACCGACCCGAGGGTCAGGCCATTGACCAGTTGCTGCAGGAAAATACCATCCATAAAGCAATCTCACGCGGTGAGCACCTGCACACCATCAGGTGTGCGGCGCTTCTGGAGGAAAAGACAGATCTCGATCAGAACACGGTCCCCTGTGGGAGGGGGCTTGCCCCCGATAGCGGTGGGACAGCTGTACATCGGGTGGCTGACACACCGTCATCGGGGGCAAGCCCCCTCCCACATTTGGACGTCGGCGCTATGCCTTACTTCTGCTTTTCCAACTGGTGGTATTTGCCGTCTTTGTCCCACTGGTAAACCACGTAGTCGGAGACTTTCAGGTCGCCTTTCGCGTCCCAGGTCTTCTCGCCCATCACGGTTTTGACCGGGTGCGCTTTCAGCCATTTGGCGGCGTCTTCGCCCTTGTTGGACTTGGCGCCGTTGAAGCCGGCGGCCAGGGCTTGCAGCGAGGCGTAGGCATACAGGGTGTAGCCTTCTGGCTCGTAGCCGGCTTTGCGGAACTCTTCCACGACGGCCTTGCTGTCTGGCAGCAGACGCGGGTCGGCGCCGAAGGTCATGTAGACGCCATCGACGTACTGCGCACCGCCGGCGGTGGCCACCAGCTCGTCAGTGACGACGCCGTCATCGGACATGAACTTGACGTCTTTCAGGCCCGCTTCACGAATTTGGCGAACCAGTGGACCGGCTTCCGGATGCAGACCACCGAAGTACACGACGTCGGCGCCCAGGGAGCGTATTTTGGTCACCAGGGCGCTGAAGTCTTTCTCGCCACGGGTCAGGCCTTCTTCCAGCACAGGTTTTACGCCGCGCTTGGTCAGCTGGGCAGCGGTGGCGTCGGCCAGGCCTTTGCCGTAGGTGTCCTTGTCGTTGATGACCGCGACTTTCTTGCCCTTGAGCACGTCGACAATGTAATCACCCGCGACGATACCTTGCTGGTCGTCACGCCCGCACATACGGAACATGGCGCTCAGGCCGCGTTCGGTCACTTGTGGGTTGGTAGAGCCTGGGGTGATCGCGATGATGCCTGCTTCGTCGTAAACCTCGGAGGCCGGGATGGTGTTCGACGAGCAGAAGTGCCCGACCACACCGATCACTTTGTCCTGGTCAGCCAGGCGGTTGGCCACCGCCACGGCCTGCTTGGGCTCGCAAGCATCGTCACCGGCGACCAGCACGACTTTCTCGCCATTGATGCCGCCCGCCTTGTTGATCACTTCGGCCGCCGCCTGGGCACCCTTCATGTACTGCTCACCGAAAGAGGCGTTGGCACCGGTCATCGGCCCCGCCACGCCAATCTTCACATCAGCTTGAACAAACGTAGAAACACCCAGCGCCGTAGCAACGGCGAGGGCCAGAAAACCTTTCTTGTAAAACGTCTGGGACATGAGTGGTGCTCCGATATTTTTGATTTTTGGCACGACGACTTGCATTCAAACTTTTCACTGAAAGCCCAGAGCAAGGCGCGTGCCATTACTTTTTTATTCTTCAAAAAGACACGGTGTCATTGTTATTGCTGGCGTTTCGACTCCCTTTGTCAGGACGTGCAACCGTCTAGCGTCAATAGGTGCAACCGCAGGACCAAAAAAGTACAACCCGGACAGGTCGCACCTGCAACCAGACCAATAAACGACAGTTCCTGCACCTGTAACAATGTGCGTAACGGAACTGCACATTTACAGTGCGTGATTGCTACGACTTGCACCAATACAGATTAGTAGCCTGCTAAGAAAATGCAGGGTTTTGAGCGGTATTTCGCTGATCAGATCACGATCCGCAGACATTGCCCGGCGTGATACAGCGAGAATCCAGCCTCATACAGGCAACTGCGCAGGCCCACCCCGGCCAGCGGTTGCATAGGTGCAAAAGGGATCGGCAAGGCCTGGGGATTCTGGTGACACAAGTAGTCGGCGAACGCCTTGCCGACCACGCTGCCGGTGGTCACGCCACGCCCGTTATAGCCCGTAACTGCCACCAGGCCCGGTGCCGGTTCGAACAGGCGCATCAGGTGGTCGGGGGTGAAGGCGATACAACCCGTCCAAGTGAACGCCCACTGCACCGATTTGAGGTACGGGAAGTAGTGTTGCTGCACCCGATCGGCCCACGCCTTGAGGAACCACGCCGGTTTCTGGTTACCGTTGCCCAGGCTGCCGAGCAACAGGCGGCCATCGGCGTCGCGGCGGATGCTGCTCAGCACCTGGCGCGTGTCCCATGAGCCCTGGCCGCCGGGCAGGATTTGCCGGGACGCTTCGTCGGTCAGTGGCGCGGACGCGACCTGATAGTAATAGCCGGGGAAAAAGTTGCGTCGCAGCTCGGTCCATTCACCTTCGGTATAGGCATTCGAAGCGATCACCACCTGTGCAGCCTGCACCGCGCCGTCGGCGGTTTGCACCGACCAGTTCGCGCCCTGGCGCTCAAGCTGGGTGACCGGGGAATGGTCGAACAACTGCCCGCCCAACCCTACGGCGGCGTTGGCCAGGCCCGAGGTGTAGGCCATCGGGTTCAGGGTGCCGGCGCGCCGGTCGAGCAAGGCGGCGGCGATTTTTTTGGTCCCCGTGGCTTGCTCGCAGGCCTGGCCCGTCAGCAGTTCGACCGGCGCGCCTCGGCGTTTCCACTGTTCTTCACGACTGCGCAAATCCGCCTCGCCACGGGCGTTGTGCGCCATGTGCAAGGTGCCCTCGCGGCGCAACTGGCAATCGATGTTGTACTTGTCGATCAGGCTGAACACCAGCGACGGTGCCGCGCCCAGCATGCGGTTGAGTTGGCTGCCGACGGCTTCGCCGAAACCGGCTTCGATGTCGTCAGGCGGGATCCACAGGCCGGCATTCACCAGCCCCACGTTACGCCCCGAACCACCGTGGCCGGTGCGATGGGCCTCGAGTACCGCGACGCTTTTACCTTGTTCAAGCAAGTGCACGGCCGCCGACAAACCGGTGATGCCGGCGCCGATCACGCACACATCCACCTTGACCTCACCCTTGAGCGCAGCGCGATCCGGCCGGCCAGGGGTGAGGTGTTCCCATAAACATGTTTCGCGCAATGCCATTGCCAGACTCCGATGAGACCTAACAAACATCTAAATACAGTTTCGACTTGGTGATCCAATCAAATGTGGGAGCGGGCTTGCTCGCGAAAGCGGCGTGTCAGTCAACAGATACAGCTGATCCACCGCATTCGCGAGCAAGCCCGCTCCCACATTTTTTTCCGCGTTTCGGCACGTATCAGTCGAAGGTAATCCCCTGCGCCAACGGCAATTCCAGCGAGTAGTTCACGGTATTGGTCTGCCGGCGCATATACCCGCGCCACGCGTCCGAACCCGATTCACGCCCACCGCCGGTCTCTTTCTCGCCGCCAAATGCGCCGCCAATCTCCGCACCGCTCGGGCCGATGTTGACGTTGGCGATCCCGCAATCACTGCCCACCGCCGACATGAACTGCTCGGCCTCGCGCACATCCGTCGTAAAGATGCACGACGACAGGCCTTGCGGCACGGCGTTGTTCAGGCGCAGGGCTTCGGCGAAGTCGTTGTAGCCGACCACGTACAGAATCGGCGCGAAGGTTTCGGTGCACACCACGTCGCTCTGCTCGGGCATTTCCACAATCGCCGGCGACACGTAGTAGGCATTCGGGAATTTGTCTTCCAGTTGGCGCTTGCCGCCGAACACCTTGCCGCCTTCGCTCAAGGCCTGTTCCAGGGCGTCCTGCATGTTCTCGAAGCCGTGTTTGTCGATCAGCGGGCCGATCAGGTTGCCTTCCAGTGGGTGGCCGATGCGCACTTTCGAATAGGCCGCCTTGAGGCGAGTCACGATTTCTGCCTTGACCGACTCATGGGCGATCAGGCGCCGCAGGGTGGTGCAGCGCTGGCCGGCGGTGCCGACTGCGCTGAACAGGATCGCGCGCACGGCCATGTCGAGGTCGGCGCTTGGGCCGAGGATCATCGCGTTGTTACCGCCCAGTTCGAGAATGCTGCGCGCGAAACGCGCGGCGACTTTCGGCGCGACTTCACGGCCCATGCGGGTGCTGCCGGTGGCGCTGATCAACGCGACGCGCGGGTCGTCGACCAACGCTGCGCCGGCGTCGCGGCCGCCGATGATCACTTGGCTGAGGTACTGCGGGGCATCCTTGAAGTTTTTCAGCACGCGCTCGAACAGCGCCTGGCAGGCCAGGGCGGTGAGCGGGGTTTTCTCCGAGGGTTTCCAGATCACGGCGTTGCCGCACACCAGGGCCAGGGTGGTGTTCCACGCCCACACCGCCACCGGAAAGTTGAAAGCGCTGATCACGCCGACCACGCCCAGTGGGTGCCAGGTTTCACGCATATGGTGGCCTGGGCGCTCGGAGGCGATGGTCAAGCCATACAGCTGGCGCGACAGGCCGACGGCGAAATCGCAGATGTCGATCATTTCCTGCACTTCACCCAGGCCTTCCTGGGTGATCTTGCCGGCTTCCCAGGACACCAGCTCGCCCAGGTCAGCCTTGTATTCGCGCAATACGTCGCCGAACTGACGCACCAGCTCGCCGCGACGCGGTGCCGGCACTTTGCGCCAGGCGTCGAATGCATGCTCGGCGCGACTGACCTGCTGCTCCACCTCGGCGGCACCTTCCCAGTGCACATTGCCGATAACGCTGCCATCAATCGGCGAATGCACGGGCTGTTTGCCCGACTGGTACAGCGCCGGGTTTACCCCGAGACGATCAAGCAATGCGGCAACCATGGGTCACTCCTTCAATCTTCCAACAAAAAATCGCACCGCGACACGCGCGGTATCCAGAGCTTATTTGTAGCTGGCCCAAGACTTGCCAACAAACGACCATTAGGCGAGATATCATTCCGTTTATTCATGCAAAGAATAAAAAGAGGCGTGCCGTGCTGAACAAACGATATTTGCCCTCGATCACTGCCCTGCAGTGCTTCGAAGCCGCCACCCGCCACCTGAGCTTTACCCGCGCCGCCGAGGAGCTGAACCTCACCCAAAGCGCGGTGAGCAAACAAGTGGCGCAGCTTGAAGAGTTACTGCAGCACCTGCTGTTTCGCCGGGTGCGCCGCCGCTTGCAGATGACCCCGGCAGGCGATTTGTACTTGGTGGAAGTGCGAAAAATCCTCACGCAAGTGGAGATGTCCACCCATTACCTGCGCTCCTACGGCGGCGAAACCGAAGTGCTGCGCGTCTCCACGCCCTACACCTTTGGCGCGCGCTGGCTGGTGCCGCGCTTGAAGGGCTGGCGCCTGCGCCACCCGCAGATCCACCTGGACGTGTGCAACGAACAGGAACCGGACGAGCTGCTGCAAGGCAAGGCCGACATGGCCTTCTACTTCGGCCAGGGCTCACGCCCCGGCACCGAAAGCCTAAAACTGTTCAGCGAAGAGCTGGTGCCGGTGTGTGCCCCGGAAAGCCTGCCCGCGCAGCCGTTCACCGACCCGACGCAACTGAGCAACCTGGTGCTGCTGCAAAACGCCTCGCGCCCCCAGGGCTGGCATGACTGGTTCGCCAGCCAGGGTTACCAGACCGAGCACAGCTACCATGGGCCACGGTTCGATACCTTCTATATGTGCATTCGTGCGGCCCAGGTCGGCTGTGGCGTGGCCTTGCTGCCGCGCTTTCTGGTTGAGGAGGAACTGGCCGACGGCAAGCTGGTGATCCCGTGGCAGCACGCGATGCCAAGCCAGGACGCGTATTACCTGGCGTACCCCGAGCATTCGGCGGAGGTGCCCAAGGTGCGCGATTTTGTGAAGTGGATGATGGAGCAGGTTGTTTAGTTGTCGTAATACCGCCATCGCAGGCAAGCCAGCTCCCACATTTGGAATGCATTTCAAATGTGGGAGCTGGCTTGCCTGCGATAGCGCCAGTAGCCTCGCTGAAAAAATCACTGGCAAAACAACACAGGTCTATGCGCCACTAGCCCCCTTCCTTAATTGTGCGTAAAGGTCGGCGCCCATCGCCGACCCGTCTGGAGATTCCCGTTATGAGCGAGAGTGTGTTTGCCGATCGCATCGTGCAGAACCTGCTCGACACCGACTTCTACAAGCTGACCATGATGCAGGCGGTGCTGCACAACTACCCGAACGTGGAAGTTGAATGGGAGTTTCGTTGCCGTAACAGCGAAGACCTGCGCCCTTACCTGGCGGAGATCCGCTACCAGATCGAGCGCCTCGCCGAGCTGAGCCTTAGCCCGGACCAGCTGGGTTTCCTGGAGCGCATCAGCTTCATGAAGCCGGACTTCCTGCGCTTTCTCGGGCTGTTCCGCTTCAACCTGCGCTATGTGCAGACCGGTATCGAGAACGGTGAGCTGTTCATCCGCCTGCGTGGCCCATGGCTGCACGTGATCCTGTTTGAAGTGCCGATGCTGGCCATCGTCAGCGAAGTGCGTAACCGCTACCGCTACCAGACCGTGATCCTCGAGCAAGCGCGCGAGCAGCTGTACCGCAAATTCGACTGGCTGACCGCCAACGCCGGCAGCGACGAGCTGTCCGAGCTGCAAGTGGCCGACTTCGGCACGCGCCGGCGCTTCTCTTACCGCGTGCAGGAAGAAGTCGTCAGCGTGCTCAAACATGACTTCCCCGGCCGTTTCGTTGGCACCAGCAACGTGCACCTGGCCCGCGAGTTCGACATGAAGCCGCTGGGCACCATGGCCCATGAATGGATCATGGCCCACCAGCAACTCGGCCCGCGCCTGATCGACAGCCAGATCGCCGCGCTTGACTGCTGGGTGCGCGAGTACCGCGGCCTGCTGGGTATCGCGCTGACCGACTGCATCACCACCGACGCCTTCCTCAGCGACTTCGATTTATACTTCGCCAAGCTGTTCGACGGCCTGCGCCACGACTCCGGTGACCCGGTGCAGTGGGCCGAAAAAGCCATCGCGCATTACCACAAGCTGGGCATCGAGCCGATGAGCAAGACCCTGGTGTTCTCCGACAGCCTGTCGCTGCCCAAGGCGCTGGAGATTTTCCGTGCCCTGCGCGGTCGCATTAATGTGAGCTTTGGCATCGGCACCAACCTGACCTGCGATATTCCAGGGGTTGAGCCGATGAGCATCGTGCTTAAAATGACCGCCTGCAATGGCCAGCCCGTCGCCAAGATCTCTGATGAAGCGGGCAAGACCCACTGCACCGACCCGAATTTCGTCGCCTATTTGCGCCACGTTTTCAAAGTACCTGCCCTTTCCAGCAAGGAGTGAATCATGCAAGCCGTACAGCGTGAGATTGCGCAGCAGCTCAAGGTTCAAGCACCGTTCCAGGACCAGACCGCCCTCGAGGCCGAAGTGGCACGCCGCGTCGCATTTATTCAGGATTGCCTGCGTAATTCCGGGCTCAAGACATTGGTGCTGGGCATCAGTGGCGGCGTCGACTCCCTGACCGCAGGCCTGCTCGCCCAACGCGCGATGCGGGAACTGCGCGCCAGCACCGGTGATGAGGCTTACCGCTTTATCGCCGTACGCCTGCCCTACGAAACCCAGTTCGATGAAATCGACGCCCAGGCCTCGGTGGACTTTATCGAGCCGGACGAGCGCCACACCGTGAACATCGGCCCGGCGGTGAAATCCCTGGCCAATGAAGTGGCGGCGTTTGAAGGCAAGGCGGCAGTGTCCCGCGATTTCGTGCTGGGCAACACCAAGGCGCGCATGCGTATGGTCGCGCAGTACACCATCGCCGGCGCGGCCGGTGGCCTGGTAATCGGCACCGACCATGCGGCGGAAGCGGTGATGGGCTTTTTCACCAAGTTTGGTGACGGCGCCTGCGACCTGGCACCGTTGAGCGGGCTGGTTAAAAACCAGGTACGCGCCATTGCCCGGCACTTTGGTGCGCCGGAGTCGCTGGTGGAAAAAATCCCTACTGCTGACCTTGAGGACCTGTCCCCAGGCAAGCCGGACGAAGCCTCCCACGGCGTGACCTATGCCGAGATCGATGCGTTCCTGCACGGCGAGCCGGTGCGTGAAGAGGCGTTCAGGATAATCTGCGAGACGTACCGCAAGACCGAGCACAAGCGAGTGATGCCGTTTGCGCCGTGAGGCAGATCGCTATCGCAGGCAAGCCAGCTCCCACACTTGACCGAGTCCCAGCATGAGAATGCGGTCGAATGTGGGAGCTTGCTTGCCTGCGAAGAACGATAACGCGGGCTTACTTGACGGTCACAGTGCCTTTCATCATCGAGATGTGGCCCGGGAATGAGCAGAAGAACATGTAATCCGTACCGGCGGTCAGTTTCGACACATCAAAGGTCACGGAGTCTTTCTCGCCGGCACCGATGAGTTTGGTGTGAGCGATGATGCGGGTGTCGCCTTCTTTCAGGTAGTTCTTGTCGATGCCGGCAGCCATGCCGTCGGTCGCAACCGGTTGCATGTCAACAGCGCTGGTCAGCACCCAGTTATGGCCCATGACGTTTTTCGGCAAGCTGCCCGAATGTTCCAGGTTGACGGTAAACGTCTTGCAGCTCTTGTCGATCGTGATTTCTTTGGTGTTGAAGGACATCTGGTCGGTGGAATCAACAGTGACCGCGCACTCTGCTGCAAGCAACTGGCCGCTGGCCAGTGTCAGCAGGGAAACAGCAACGATTTTGGCAAACATGTGAATCTCCATGGCAGGGTTGAATAGACGCGTATTACGACAAGGGTGCCTCAAGCAGGCTTGAATTCTTATGATCTGAATCAACAGATTGTATACAACTTTAGGCTATCAGACTGATCAATACAATCTACCAGCCAAAGTCCCAGTACCTGCCTATGATCGGCCCATCACCCACCGGAGCCCGAATCATGCACCTCAATCACCTGTTCAACGGCCTGCTGGCTGCTTACGCCTGCGGTAAGTGAAGGCCAAGCGCACCTTGAAGCTGCTACCATGTCGACCCAAGGCAGCTGCGCGCCGCCACCCTCACCTTCGACCCTAGAGGATCGCCCATGGCCAAACCTAATTACTCCTTCGCCAAACGTCAGAGAGACTTGGCCAAGGAGCAGAAGAAAGAGGAAAAACTGCAACGCAAGAAAGCCGCTGCAGATGAAGAAGCAGGTGTACTGAACCCGGATGCTGAAGGCGAAGTGGCGACTGACGACACTGAAACACCGAAAGACCCGGCGCCAGACGCCTGAAGCAACCAGGATTTGTGTGTAGGTGCCGGCTAGCCGGCGCCTACAGTGGATCCAGCGGCATCACCGTCACCCGCACTTCCGGGTCATGGCTCCCTCCCCCCAGAATCACTCCCCGCAACGGCGACACATCGGAGAAATCCCGGCCCCAGGCCAGGGTGATGTGCTCCAGTGCCGGCTGCACATTGTTGGTCGGATCAAAATCCACCCAGCCCGATACCGGGCAATACACCGAGACCCACGCGTGGGACGCATCGGCGCCGATCAGCCGTGGCTGGCCGGGCGGCGGCTGGGTCAGCAGGTAGCCACTGATATAGCGCGCCGCCAGGCCCCGCGAGCGCAGGCACGCGAGCATCAGGTGGGCGAAGTCCTGGCACACGCCGCGACGGCGCTCCAGCACTTCCACCAGCGGCGTGGCGACCTGGGTGGCTTCGGCATCAAAGGTGAATTCGCTGAAGATCTTTTCCATCAGGGCCTGCACGCCCAACAGCAACGGACGGCTGGGCGGGAAGCAGCTCTCGGAAAACTCGACGAAGGTTTTTTTCAGGTGCACGTAGGGCGATTCGAAGCGATAGCGGCAGGCTTCGATGATCTCCGGCGACAGCGGCTGGCTGCTGTAGGTCAGGCTGTCGCGGGTCTGGTCCCAGGCCGGCGACTGCTGGAAATCCAGCAGCGGGCGCGCCAGCACTTCCACGGTCAGCCCGGCATTCACCAGCAATTCGTCGTGGGGGCGCTCGAACGCCAGGCGGGTGATCGGGTTGCCGAACACATCCAACTCATCGCGTCGCGAAGACGGCTGCGGGCTGATGTCCAACTGCTGCGCGCTGCAACGCTGCCAGGCGCAAGGCCGTGGCCATAAATGCGCGAGCTGCTGGGCCAGGGACACCGGGCTGTCGTAGTGGTAATGGGTATCGTGGAAAATCTGATAGCGCGCACTCATCACACCGACACCGTTTGCTGGCTGACATCATCCACATGGGCAAAGTGGCGCAACGCCAAGCGATCCGACACTTGCCCGCTCTCATCGGCGACCGCTTGCAGCAGGTCCCCCAGGCCGTCCAGCGCGGCACGCACGCTGGATTCGCCAAACAACGGGTTCTCCAGGCAACCCAGGTCGAACCGCGACAGGCGCTCCACCAAGGGTGCCAGGCCGGTTTCCCGAGGCACGCCGAAGTCGTCGTTGAGGCGGCGCAAGGTGCGGTTCACCAGTTTCAGCTGGAACAGCACCGCGTGCGGGTTCTGCTCGTCCAGTAGCAACAGGTCGAGCACCGGGATCAACTGCGGCACCGCCAGGTAGCGCGAGCGATAGGTGATGCTGCTGTTGCCCAGTTCCAGCAACCACTCCAGCCCCGCCTGATCAAACACCGCCACGCCACGCAGGAACGCCGCGAGGCTGCTGCTGAGAAACTGCAGACGCTCGATGCGCCGGCCCATCATCAAAAAGCGCCAGCCTTCGTCGCGGGTCATGTCGTCCAGGGCGAAGCCGGAGAGCGCCGCCAGGGACATCACCAGGCGGTTGAGAAAGTCCAGCAACTCGCCAAAATCCGGGGTTTCGCTTTCCAGTTCCAGGGCTTCGCGTTGCAGCTCGACCAGCGCCTGCCAGTTCTCCCGGGACAACTTACCGCGCACTTGGGACGCGGCCCACTGCAAGCGCTGCAGGTTGGCGCGCAGGCTCGATGGCCAATCATCGCCCAGCAAAGCTGCGAGCAGACGCTCGGGCAACTCGCCCTCTTCCGGCAGCAAGCGCAGGTTTTCTCCCAGCTCGACGGCTGCCTGCAAGGCCAGCGGGTCGTCGCCGTCCACATAGCGCGCGAGCACGATGCGCAGCCAGCGCGCGCTGTCATCGCAGCGTTCGCAGTAACGGCCAAACCAGAACAGGTTTTCCACCACGCGTGATGGCAGGTAAGGGTCGCGGCGCACCAGGTCATGCGCGCCGATCGCCCGTTGCGCGCGCCACTGCTCGCCACCGGCGGCACGTTCGCCGAGCACCCAGGTGTCCTTGCTGGCGCCGCCGCGTTGCATCGACACCACTTCGGCGTCGGCGTCGGCGGCCACGCGGGTCAGGCCACCGGGCAACACGCGGTAACCATCCTCACTGGCCACGGCATACACGCGCATGCCGATGGCGCGGTGTTGCAGGTGGTCATCCACGGTGTGCCACACCGGCGCCTGGGACAATTGCGCCAACTCCTGGGCGACATACGCATACGGCCGCGCGCGCATGCGTTCGGCCAGGGCCTGGCGTTGTTCGTCGTTCAAGTCGCGGCCAAATACCGGGGCGAAGCTTTGTGACGGAAACGCCGGTTTGATCAGCAGCTCCGGCAGTTTCCCGAGGGCCTCGGCCAACACCGGCGCCTCACCGCACCACCAGGTGGCGATGGACGGCAGGATCAGCTCTTCGCCAAACAGAAACTCATTGATCTTAGGCAAAAAGCCGAGCAAACCCGGCGATTCCAGAACGCCGCTACCCAGGGCATTGGCCACCAGCACATTGCCCTGGCGCACGGCGTCGAGCAGGCCAGGCACGCCAAGGGCAGAGTCGGTGCGCAGCTCCAGCGGGTCGCAGAAGTCGTCGTCCAGGCGCCGCATGATCGCGTGCACCCGGCGCAGGCCGCTGAGGGTTTTCAGGTACACGGTGCTGTCGCGCACCGTGAGGTCGCCACCTTCGACCAGCGGGTAACCGAGTTGGCGCGCGAGGTAGAGGTGTTCGAAATAGCTTTCGTTGAAACGCCCAGGCGTGAGCAGCACGATCAGCGGCGGCTGGTTATCGACAGGGGCCTGGCGGGCCAGGGTTTCCTGCAGCGTGCGGAAAAAACCGGTGAGGTGCTGCACCTGCAAATCGCGGTACAGGTCCGGGAAAGCACGCGACACGATGGTGCGGTTTTCCAGCGCATACCCCGCACCCGACGGCGCCTGGGTGCGGTCGGCGGTGACCCACCAGCGCCCATCCGGCGTGCGTGCCAGGTCCACGGCATACAGGTGCAGGAACGCGCCGTCCGGCGGCTGGATGCCCTGGCAAGGCCACAGAAAGTTGTTATGCCCGAACACCAGTTCGGCGGGCAGCAAGCCTTCCTTGATCAAGCGCTGCGGGCCGTACAGGTCGGCGAGCACGGCATTGAGCAAGCGCGCGCGCTGGGCGATACCGGCCGACAGCTGCTGCCACTCGTCCGCCGCCAGCACATGCGGCAGCAGGTCCAATTCCCACGGGCGATCGGCGCCCTTGGGGTCGGCGTAGACGTTGTAGGTCACGCCGTTTTCCTGGATCTGCCGGGTCAGCAGCGCCTGGCGCTGGGCCAACTGCGCGGGTGTGCTGCGTTGCAGGTGATCGAGCAGGCGCTGCCAATGGGCACGCACCGCGCCGCTGTCGTCGAGCAGTTCGTGATAAGTGCCCGCGGTCAGCGGGTAACGGTCGAGCAAATCGGGCATGGAACGCTCGGCAGAGGCAAAGGGGCTCAGATTAACCTAACAAACACTGCAAATCCCCTGTGAAGTCCAGCCTTTGTGGTGAGCGAGCTTGCCTCGCGCGGGGCACGCCCGCTCACCACCAAAGCCAGAAATCAAAACGAGATCGCTTTTAGTCATTTTTATTGGGGAAACGCCGCAAATCCAAAGTCATCGGTAACTCATCGTTGATCACTACTGTTGGCACCGGCAGCGTCCCAGGGCTATGCCCCAGCCGGAAAAACCGCGCCATCCGTCGGCTCTCGGCCTCATTGGCATTCACCGGCAAGCTGTCGTAATTGCGCCCGCCAGGGTGGGCCACGTGGTATTGGCAGCCGCCCAGCGATCGCTGCATCCAGGTGTCGAGCAGGTCGAACACCAATGGCGCGTGCACTTCGATGGTCGGTTGCAGGCAGTTCGCCGGTTGCCAGGCGCGGTAACGCACGCCGGCAACGAACTCACCGACGCGCCCGGTCGGCTGCAACGGCACCGGGATGCCATTGCACGTCAGCAGATAACGTTGCGGCGGCAGCCCGCTCAACTTCACCTGCAAGCGCTCCAGCGACGAATCCACATAACGCACGGTGCCGCCTACTGCGCCCTCCTCGCCCAGCACATGCCAGGGTTCCAGGGCCTGGCGCAGTTCCAGTTCGATGCCGCTGACGGCGTAATCGCCCACCTTGGGGAAACGGAATTCCAGGTGCGCGGCAAACCATTCGGCGCGCAGCGGGTAGCCTGCGGCGTTCAGCTCGACGATCACATCAGCAAAATCCTGTTCGATAAAATGCGGCAGCAGGAAGCGGTCGTGCAGCTCGGTGCCCCAGCGCGCCAGCTTGGGGGGCGCATACGGCTCACGCCAGAAACGCGCGACCAGGGCCCGCAGCAGCAATTGCTGGGTCAGGCTCATGCGCGCATGCGGCGGCATTTCAAACGCGCGCAGTTCCAGCAAGCCCAGCCGGCCGGTGGCGCCGTCCGGCGAGTAGAGCTTGTCGACGCAGAATTCGGCGCGGTGGGTATTGCCGGTTACGTCGATCAGCAGGTTGCGCAGCAGCCTGTCGACCAGCCATGGCGGGCATTCCTCGCCCGGCTCGGGCATTTGCGCGAAGGCGATTTCCAGCTCATACAGCGCGTCGTTGCGGGCTTCATCCACCCGAGGTGCCTGCGAGGTCGGGCCGATAAACAGGCCGGAAAACAGGTACGACAACGACGGGTGATTGTGCCAATAGCTGATCAAACTGCGCAGCAGATCCGGCCGGCGCAGGAACGGCGAATCCTTGGGCGTGGCGCCCCCCAGTACGAAGTGGTTACCGCCGCCGGTGCCGGTGTGGCGGCCATCGATCATGAATTTTTCAGTGGTCAGGCGGGTTTGCCGCGCCTCTTCGTAGAGGAATTCGGTGCGTTCCACCAACTCGTCCCAGGTGGCGGACGGCTGCACATTGACCTCGATCACGCCCGGGTCCGGCGTAACCCGGAAGTTGCTCAGCCGCGTGTCGGCCGGCGGCTCGTAGCCTTCCAGCAATACCGGGCAGTGCAGCTCTTCGGCGGTGGCTTCGATGGCCGCGACCAGTTCCAGGTAATCCTCGACGCGTTCCAGCGGCGGCATAAACAGGTACAGGCGCCCTTCGCGTGCTTCGGCGCACAAGGCAGTGCGGGTCAGCCAGTCGGCGGACTCGTCCACCTTCGGCACACGCTCGTCGCTCGGCGCGGGTTCGCCGTGGCTTTGCAATTGAGCGGTGGTCGGCAGCTCCGGCTGATCCTGGTTAGGGTCGGTGGGGTGCACAAACGGATATTCCGCCGCCGTCACCCACGGCTGCGAGGCCAACGGCAGGCGATAGCCCAGCGGCGAATCGCCCGGCACCAGGCGGCAGTGGTTATCACGCAGGTACCAGGGCCCGCTCTGCCAGCGGTCGTTGGCGGCGGTGCGTGCCAACGGCAGCACTTGGCCGATGACCTTATCCAGGCCCTGGCTGAACACTTTGCGCAGGCGTTCGCGCTCCAGGTCGTCGCTTAAGCGCGGGTCCTGGGCCGTGACGTTTTGCGGCAGCGCGCCTTCGCGCCACAGGTAGTAGAAGTTGTCTTCGAAGGCCGGGAATACAAAGCGCGCCGGCAACTTGAGGCGCTCGGCGACGCTGGCCAGGAAGCGTCCGGCCATCACGCCATCGGCGCCGTAGTCCTGCTGTTCATCGGCAATCAGCGCACTGTTGTGCCAGATCGGCACGCCATCGCGGCGCCAGTAGCAATTGAGCGACCAACGCGGCAGCTGCTCGCCGGGATACCACTTGCCCTGGCCGAAGTGCACCAGGCCCTTGGGCGCGTAGTGCTTGCGCATGCGCTGGAACAGCTCGGCCGACAGCCGGCGCTTGTCCGGCCCCAGCGCGGCAGTGTTCCACTCCGCGCCGTCGGGGTCGTCGATGGAGACGAAGGTCGGCTCGCCGCCCATGGTCAGGCGCACGTCGTCCTTGAGCAGGTCGCCATCGATCTGACGGCCCAGCGCCTGGATCGCCAGCCATTGCTCTTCGGTGTAGGGCTTGGTAACCCGAGGGGCTTCCCAAATCCGCTCTACCGACATTTCGTGGGTAAATTCGCACTCGCAAGGTTCCACCAGCCCACTGATCGGCGCGGCGGACGATGGATCAGGACTACAGGCCAATGGGATATGCCCTTCACCGGCAAACAGCCCGGAGGTGGCGTCCAGGCCAATCCAACCGGCGCCGGGCAAATACACTTCGCACCAGGCGTGCAGGTCGGTGAAGTCCACTTCAGTGCCGGATGGGCCATCAAGGGCTTTGACGTCGGCGGTCAGCTGGATCAGGTAACCGGACACAAACCGCGCCGCCAACCCCAGGTTGCGCAGCAGTTGCACGAGCAGCCAGGCCGAGTCGCGGCACGAGCCGGAGGCATTTTGCAGGGTGAATTCCGGGGTCTGCACGCCCGGTTCCATGCGGATCAGGTAGCCGATATCGGCGGCCAGGCGCTGGTTCAGGCCGACCAGGAAATCCACCGCAGGCAACGGCGTGCGGTCGATGCCGGCCAGGTAGGAGGCGAACTGCGGTGTCAGCGGCAAGGTTTCGAGGTACGGCGCCAGCTCGCGCTGCTCATCGGCGGCATAGCTGAACGGGATTTTTTCGGCGTAGGGTTCAAGGAAAAAGTCGAACGGGTTGAACACCGCCATCTCGGCGACCAGGTCGACTTCGATGCGCAGCTCGTTGGTCTTTTCCGGAAACACCAGGCGCGCCAGGTAATTACCCTGGGGGTCCTGCTGCCAATTGATGAAATGCTGCTCGGGCAGCACTTTCAGCGCGTAGGACAAAATCCGCGTGCGGCTATGGGCAGCCGGGCGCAAGCGCACGATCTGTGGGCCGAGTTCGACAGCGCGGTCATAGCGGTAATGCGTAACGTGGTGCAACGCGACATGAATCGACACGGCGGCCTCCTGCGAGCCAGGGCATGGACACAAAGCGCGCAAGACTTATGCCAGAGCGGCGGTCATTGCGCTTTATCGTAAGACCCGGTGCAGTACAGCACCAAAACAGCGCCACTGTACGTGCCGTGGTGCAAGCGCCGCACATATTTGTGGCGCAGGGTGGCGAATCTACCCAGCTAGCGTGCTTTGTGCGTTGCGATGATGGCTTGGCGCAGCCGCCTCACTTCAACGAGTTTCCGGCGCATTTCGCGGTGACGCTTGCTGTTGAGCAGCAGCAACCCCAGCAGCGCAAACAGCAGGCTCAAGCCATAGGACAGCGGATGCGGACCGAAGGCGATGGTGGGCAGCACTGCCAGAACACAGAACGCAAGCAGCATCACCAGCGGCCATACCCACTGCGGCCGCCCGCGCGCGATCATGAAGTTGCAATGCACGATGCCCCACGTCAGCGCGAGGCCCCCCAGGAAGGAATACTTGAGGTTGTCGTCCATCGACAAGCGTGGGAAATAACTGTCGAAAATCAGCGGCACCGCAAACACCAGGCTGAACACCGCCGCGAAAATCGCGCCCATGAAGACCGGAAAATACTGCGCCAGAAAACTGCGAATGCCGGGTAGCTCATTCATTGCTCATTTCCTCATACAACCCAACGGCAATGGTGCGCACATTGCCCGAGATCGCACTGCCGGTAAAACCGATTGCAGCGCCCATTGCATCCTGTATCTGGGTAACCGTTGCATGCTTGACTTGGGCGGGGGTGAAACGCTTGGTCGCCTCGCCGGACAGTTGCTTCAGTTTGAGCATTTTGGCGCTCATGCGCGGATCCTGGATGCTGAGCAGCTCCTTCGTGAGCTTGGCGCGCTCTTGCCGGGTTAACCCTTGCAATACATCCCGCACGCTTTTGCCGGTGGCGGCCTGATTCATCCGCACCAGCTTTACCGTGGTCAACGTCGACGCACCGACCCCGATCAACGACGCCGCATCCAGGGCGATCATCGTGTACTGATACCACTCCGAGCTGTCGAGCTTGTCATTTTTGGAGGGGTCACTGATCTCATTGCTAACGCGATAGCCACTGGCAAAACACTGCAGCGTGCTGGCCGTGGCGGCGGTATAGCCGATGACCGTGACCACGCTGCTGGCGCCCGCCGTGAACGGCACGGCGACGGTGCCGCTGAGCACCACGAGCCAACCGATGATCGCGCCTGCGCAGGACAGAGACGTGTTGATCGCCTCTCCCACCAGGCGCGATTCGCGAGGGTTGTCTTGCACTTGCTGGGCAAATTGCGCCGGTGCGATGTAGCGCTGCGCTTCACGCAAAATGATGCGCTTGGGCTTGATGCTGCAGATGGGCTTGAATTCGCGCAGTGTGACGATATTGAAGTCGGCGTCGATGTATACGACGCCCGCGCCGACAATGCCGGGGTCTGCATCGATGGCCGCAAACAGCCGTGGCAGGTTGATCTGGCTTTCGATGCGCTGGCGGGCCATGAATTGGGAGCGGTTGGAGTCCATGCCGATGCTGAGCAGGGGATTGCTCATGGGTGTTCTTCCTTGAAAGTTAGGGTGGCCAGACGGGCCTCATCGCAGGCAAGCCAGCTCCCACAGTTGACCAAGTTTCAAGGTTAGAACGCGGTCGAATGTGGGAGCTGGCTTGTCGAATCGTCGCACTGCAGCGATAGCGACCACATCATAGCCCAAGCGGGGTCGGCCATCAGGATCGTCCCCAAGAACGGGAAGATAGCGGGCTAGGAAACCGTTATCGAAGGCGGCTCCTTCACATGCGACTACTCGATCTGACGGTTGATTTGACCGCCTGCCGAATGCGACGGATTCCCACGAGTTTCGTGCGCATCTCTCGTTGAACCTTGCTGTTAAGTGTCAATAATCCGAGCAATGGGAATAACAGCGCCAACCCATAAAGGACTTTGTGAGGCTGGAATTGAACCATCGGAACTACAAACAGTAGACAGGCGACGTAGATACCGACCATTACCCACACCCAGGAGGGTCGGCCCCGCAAAATCATAAAGTTGCTATGGACCGTCAACAGAATGAGCAGCGCCCCGGCAGACATGATCTTGAGCCCCACTTGGGCAATGGGCGCATCACGAAAATAGGTGATGAACGCCAGCGCTACAGCCAACGCCAAAGAAAAACACGCAGCAAATACGCCTCCCATAAACGTCAGAAAGTATTGCCTGAAAAAGTCGCGCAGCGTCATCAATTCGCTCATTCGCTTACCTCCTCGTACAGTCCAATCGCGATGGTGTTGACGTTTCCGGAGTAGGCACTCCCGCCAAACCCAACGCTTGCGCCCAGGACGTCTTTGATCTGGGTAGTGGTGCTGTGCTTGAGCTGCGTAGGGGTGAAACGCTTGGTGAGTTCGCCCGACGCCTGCCTCAATTTGATCATCTTCGCGGTCAAGCTGGGATGGTTGATGCTCAGCAGCTCTTTCGTCAGCTTGGCTCTTTCCTGGCGATTCAAACCGCGAAGCACATCACGCAGGCTCTTGCCCGTCGATGCTTTGGCGGCCCTGACCAGCTTGACCGTCGTCAGGGCCGAAGCGCCCACGCCTGCCAGCGATACGGCGTCCAGCACGATGGACGCATTCTGGTACCAGCCTTCACTGTCGAGCGAATCCTTGACCTCAGGTTTGGCGACTTCCAGCGCTGTTCGGGCAATGCCGTTGAAACACTGAAGCGTACTTGCGCCGGCAGCCGCATACCCCACTACAACGATGACGGAACTGGCGCCAGCGCTGAAAGGCACCAGAATGGTTCCACTGGCGATCGCAGCCCAACTGATGACCGCCCCAAAGCAGGAAAGTCCGGTATTCACGGCTTCGCCAATCAGTCGCGATTCTCGAGGATTGCTCACGACATGTAGAGCAAACTGCGTTGGCGCAATGTACTTCTGCGCTTCACGCAAAATGATGCGCTTGGGCTTGATGCTGCAGATGGGCTTGAATTCGCGCAGGGTAATGACGTTGAAGTCGGCGTCGATGTATACGACGCCTGCGCCGACAATACCTGGATCGGCGTCGATGGCCGCAAACAGGCGCGGGAGGTTGATCTGGCTTTCAATGCGCTGGCGGGCCATGAATTGGGAGCGGTTGGAGTCCATGCCGATGCTGAGCAGGGGGTTGCTCATGGGTGTTCTTCCTTGAAATTGATGGTGACCTGACTGGCCTCATCGCGGGCAAGCCCGGCTCCCACATCGATCAGCTTCGTTGCGAAGAACGCGGTCAACTGTGGGAGCTGGCTTGCCTGCGAAGACGATTTAATGGTCGCCACCTTAACAAACAGACTCGCCACCGAACAGAAAGCAAAACGCCAGCACGAGGCTGGCGTTTTGCGTTTCAGGCTGCGATCAACGCGGCACGACCGGCTTGCGCGCAGGCTTGCCGCCCTTGCCCTTGGCTGCATCCGCGCGCTCTTTCGCCGCTTGCTTGTTGCGCGCCATGGCCGCGGCCTTGGCTTGTTCGCGCTTGTCCCACGGGTTGCTGCCGTCACTGCCACGCGGTGGCAGGCCGGTATGCTGGGTGAGGATCCTGGTCGTGGTTTCCTTGGCGACCTTGTGGCTGCCGGCCGGCGTCGAGTTCTTGCGACGCGCGCTCTGGTAGCTGTCGGTGGCCGGCTGGTGCAGCGGGATCAACTGGTCCTTGCCCGGCCCGATCAGGTCGGCGCGGCCCATGCGGGTCAGCGCTTCACGCAGCATCGGCCAGCCTTTCGGGTCGTGGTAGCGCAGGAAGGCCTTGTGCAGACGGCGCTGTTCTTCGCTCTTGACGATGGTCACCGCGTCGCTTTTGTAGGTGACCTTGCGCAGCGGGTTCTTGCCCGAGTGGTACATCGCAGTGGCGGTGGCCATCGGTGACGGGTAGAACGCCTGCACCTGGTCGGCACGGAAGCCATTGCCCTTGAGCCACAGGGCCAGGTTCATCATGTCTTCATCGGTGGTGCCTGGGTGGGCGGCGATGAAGTAAGGAATCAGGTACTGCTCCTTGCCCGCTTCCTTGGTGTACTTCTCGAACATGCGCTTGAACTTGTCATAGCTGCCAATGCCCGGCTTCATCATTTGGTTGAGCGGACCTTCCTCGGTGTGTTCCGGGGCGATCTTGAGGTAGCCACCAACGTGGTGGGTCACCAGCTCTTTCACGTATTCCGGCGACTCGACGGCGAGGTCGTAGCGCAGGCCGGAAGCGATCAGGATCTTCTTCACACCCGGCAACGCGCGGGCGCTGCGGTACAGCTGGATCAGCGACGAGTGGTCGGTGTTCAGGTTCGGGCAAATGCCCGGGAACACGCACGACGGCTTACGGCACGCGGATTCGATTTCCGGGCTCTTGCAGGCAATGCGGTACATGTTCGCGGTCGGGCCGCCGAGGTCGGAAATGACGCCGGTGAAGCCGGGCACTTTGTCGCGGATCTCTTCGATTTCGCGAATGATCGACTCTTCGGAACGGTTCTGGATGATGCGGCCTTCGTGCTCGGTGATCGAGCAGAAGGTGCAGCCGCCGAAGCAGCCACGCATGATGTTTACCGAGAAACGGATCATGTCGTAGGCGGGGATTTTTTCCTTGCCGTACACCGGGTGCGGAACACGCGCGTAAGGCATGCCAAACACGTAGTCCATTTCTTCGGTGGTCATCGGAATGGGCGGCGGGTTGAACCAGACGTCCACTTCGCCGTGCTTTTGCACCAGGGCGCGGGCGTTGCCTGGGTTGGTTTCCAGGTGCAACACGCGGTTGGCGTGGGCGTAGAGCACCGCGTCGCCACGGACTTTTTCCACCGACGGCAGGCGGATCACGGTCTTGTCTCGGGTCATGCGAGGGCTGGCGAGGATCTGTACGACCTTGGCCTCTTCCGGATCGTCCTGCGGACCTTTTTCCTGCTCAATGGCGCAGGCCTGGGTGTCCTGGGTGTTGACGTACGGGTTGATGATCTTGTCGACCTTGCCCGGACGGTCAATACGCGTGGAGTCCACTTCGTACCAGCCTGCCGGCGTGTCACGGCGAATGAACGCGGTGCCGCGCACGTCGGTGATGTCTTCGATCTTGTGGCCCCACGACAGGCGCTGGGCAACCTCAACGATGGCGCGTTCGGCGTTGCCGTACAGCAGGATATCGGCAGCGGCGTCGATCAGGATCGAGTTGCGCACGCGGTCCTGCCAGTAGTCGTAGTGGGCGATGCGACGCAGGGAGGCCTCGATGCCGCCAAGTACGATCGGCACGTTTTTGTAGGCTTCCTTGCAACGCTGGCTGTACACCAGGCTGGCGCGGTCCGGGCGTTTGCCGGCCATGCCGCCAGGGGTGTAGGCGTCGTCGGAACGGATTTTCTTGTCGGCGGTGTAGCGGTTGATCATCGAGTCCATGTTGCCGGCCGCGACGCCGAAGAACAGGTTCGGCTCGCCGAGCTTCATGAAGTCGTCTTTGGACTGCCAGTTCGGCTGGGCAATGATCCCGACGCGAAAGCCCTGGGACTCCAGCAGCCGGCCGATGATCGCCATGCCGAACGACGGATGGTCAACGTAGGCATCACCGGTGACGATGATGATGTCGCAGGAATCCCAGCCAAGCTGATCCATCTCCTCCCTGCTCATCGGCAGGAATGGCGCAGGACCGAAACATTCGGCCCAGTACTTGGGATAGTCAAATAACGGCTTGGCTGTTTGCATGACGGTGACCGGTGTTGAGATGAAAAATCGCGGGCGCGGAATATAGCACAAATTTTGACCAATTCCGACGGCAATGGTCGGCTTTTACCATCGGGTTTTCAACCCTGGGCGACTACGCGGCTTTATGGCCCAAGCGGGGGCTATTGCGTTAACCGATGATCGGAAAATCGATGGGTAGTCTGAAACGGATCAACCACAGCCTGCACGGTCCGCCCCATGCCTACCCTTTCGCCCCATCACGCCTTCATCAAGACCCAGTTGCCTGCCTGGCTAAGCCAGGCGCCGCCCGAAGTGCGCAAGGATTTGCGCGACAGCCTGCTCGGCAGCAACCAGTCCAGGCACGCTATCAACGCGGTTCTGCAGAAGCTGAAAACTCCGGAGGGTTTCGCTCGCCCGCTGTTGCGTGAGGCCCTCAACGCCCGCTTTTTCGGCTTGCTGGATGATGAGAACGCCCTCCTGATACGCGAGTGGAAACATCATCACCTGCTGGGCCTGATCAGGAATCATGCAAGAACCACGCGACAAACCTTGCTGGAAGCCGCCCTGCAGAACTTCGAAGCGTCTGAATCGACACCTGGCGGTATGGAAGCAGGCACGGTTATCTCGAAGGTAACCAAGGCCGGCGAGTTACCGAGCGGTGTTTCCCCCACGGCGTTCGCCAGCCTGTGTCGCAGCCTCGACCTTGGCGCCGGCTACCTCAGGCATATCAGTGAAGTGCTGGAGCCCCCGGCAACTGCCGACCAGGTGCGCGAGCTGCTCCGGGCCCACGAGCAACACGCTTTTGGGGTAGCCCTGCACATTGCCTACATGAAGCGTGCGCTCACTTCCAGGCAGCACCTGCAATTGCACAGCCTCCAGCGTTCCGGAAATCACGTTGACATACGCTATAGCCACCTGACCATCGACAACGTCGTGCTGCCCAATGTTCTGGTGCTTGAGGCGGCCATCATCGGCCTCCCATTCCTCCTCTACACGCCTGAGGATTCATCAGCAGCGTTTCGCCCGCACCGCTCGCTGGAAGACCTGCACCACAGCCTGGCCGAACGCTTGGAAACACCGGACTACCTGGCCTTCTTCAACCGCTTTGTGCCCTTGCAGCACCGGCAGGCGCTGCTTGAAGTAAACCCCGCATGGGTCGATTACCTGCCCATGATCAGGCAGGGACACCACTACCGCGCCAGCCTGAAAAAACCGGTGAGCCTGACCCTGATCCAGAGCGACCTGTTCCAGTCCATGGCCCGCCAGCGTATCGCGCAGATCAAACAAGACGCCCGCGCCCTGGCAGTACCCACTGCCGATGCCGACTTGATCAGCCGACAAAAGCGCCTGCAGGGCTACATCGACATAGGCAAGTCATTGCTGTTCTTTGCGGTATCGATTATTCCGATAGTCGGGGAGGTGATGCTGGTGATCACCGCCGGCCAGTTGATCCATACCGTCTATGATGGATTCTCGGCCTGGGGCCGGGGCGACAGCGACGAGGCCTTGAATGACTTGCTGGATGTAGTCGACAACGTCGCCATGGCCGCAGCTACCGCTGGCGCGATCAAGACCGCAGGGTTCGCCACCCGCCTGGTGAAAGTCCAACGGCGCGACAACAGCTGGCGCCTGTGGCATCCCGACCTTGTGCCCTATCGCAGCCCGAAGGCATTGCCCGACAGCCTGGCACCAGACACTCTCGGCCTGTATCAGCACGAGCAACAGCACTATCTGAAACTGGACAACCAAGTCCACGCCGTACAGCGCACACCCGATGGCCTGCAATGGCAGCTGTCCCATCCCACCGACCCCGATGCCTATAGCCCGCCCCTGCTGACCAATGGGGTTGGCGGTTGGCGTTGCACGCATGAAACGCCAAAGGACTGGAGCGATCTCAAGCTGATCAAGCGTCTGGGACCAGACGCCAATAACATCACCCAACCGGCGGTTGCGCCCATCCTGCTGCTAGGCGGCGTCGACGGCAGCACCCTGCGCCAGAGTTTTCAAGACATGGTGCGCCCCCCGCCGTTGCTGCGAGAGACGGTCAAACACTTTAACCGGGAGCAGGAAATCAATGATTTCAGTATTGACCGCGCCGAAGGCACAGCCGTCACGCCGCACTCGCCGTTCCTGCAATTTCATCTGCTGTGTTCACTGCCAGAGTGGCCGGACAGCTACCGGCTTGAGGTTGTCGATGAACAGCAAAATACCGTATTGAGCCACGGGTCCGGCGCCAACGACGTGCAGGTCCCCCTGTCACGCTTCAGAAAAGGCGATTTGCTGCATGTGCTGGAGGAGAAACTGCCGGCGACGACATTCAACAAGCTGCTGCCGACACCGTATGTCGACTACTTCACCAAGACCGAAAACCTCGCGGTGCGCCTGCATGAACAGGCCCAACAGCACAAGCAGCGATTGTTTTCCGCGCTCAGCGAATCGACCGAACCCCCTCTGACGCAAGTGGAGCAAGACATTCGCACGGTGACGCCCGAGCTGCCGAAATACCACCTTGAGGACATGCAAGCCACCCTCAGCCCGACCGAACGACAACGCCTGCATCAGGAGCACAAACTGCCGCCGGAGCACCAGTGGGAAGCCGCCCACTACATCGAGGCCCTGCGTACCAACCGCGCCCGGCAGGGCATTTACCTGGACTCAACGAATAATCCTGAAAGCATTCCCCTGACGCTGTCTATCCTCGAGCAGTTACCCGGCTGGCCGCGCTCGCGCAAGGTCGAGGTCTACGATGACAGCAACAGCGGCCCGCTGCTGGGCAGCATCGGCACCGCGGAAAACAGCACTCGCCACATCCTGATTCGTCAGGGTGAGCAGTACGCGGTCCAGGATGCCCAGGCGACGCAGCTGCACCCACCCAGCGATCTGTTCAGCGCCCTGGAGCACACCCTGTCCGAGACCGAACGCATGGCACTGCTGCGCCAATCCGGCGCCCAGTCGCTCAAACAGGCAATTCGCATAACCGGCCTGTCGCTGGCCTCACGGCACCTTCCACGCCGAGCCATGCTCCCTGCAACGCAGATGCCCGACGCGACGGGACGGCCGCTCGACCCGCTGTTCGCCGAACCTGTTCCTCCGCAAGGAATGACACTGCGCGCCAGCGGCATCCATCAGACGCCGCCCCGTGCAGACGGCAGCTATGGCTATTACATCCTGCACAACGCGCATTACTATCGCGTCAAATCCGACCGGCTCGGATGGCAGTTGATCGATGCTCGCAGCCCCTACCGGACCTACCAACCCTATGTGCGCAAGACGCCGGCCGGCGCCTGGGAAATCGACCCCGCCAAGGGCGCATTGCTGGGGGGCATGCAACACTCGCAAGTGCCCTTGGTTATCCAGATGGAAACCAGTGATGAGTTTGAGTCGGCACTCTCGTCCAGCGACTACGAATCAGCCGAGGAAGGCACCGTAGCGGCGCTTTACACACCACAAGAACTGAAACACATGCGTACCGAACGCAGTTATCAACATAGTCGCAACTATTTGCGCGTCTATGAGCGCGCCAACAATGGCCGATACCCGTTGCGTGACCTGCGTGGTAAACCGATGCGGATCAGGAGCGTGCAAACCCTCAGCCAGTCACTGACCTCAAATGAGACATTCAGCAGCGACCTGATCAAGCCTTACATACAGTGGGAAGGCTACGAACGTGTCGCCCGGCTTTACGAAGACAAGCTTGAAGTAACCCCCTTCACCGCCGCACATCAGATGTCCCCTGAAGAATCGGTAATGATCGGACAGTCGACCGTCATCACCCGCAAGCCGATCAGCAAAGGCGAGGCACTCGGTGTGTATGGCGGGGAACTGATCCCCAATCATGTTGCGAGCTATCGACAGGACCCCTATCTGCTGGACATCAAGGCAATGTCTGGCCCGCCTTTAGCCCCGCCGCCCACCCTCTCGGGGGATAACGTACTGTCAAGGATGAACACAATTTTCGAATACGAGGCAGGGCAGCCGGTCAGGCAGGCCGCCACGGGATACAACGTTGAAGCAGCGCGTTTCGAGGTAGATACCCAAGTCGGTAACGAGCCCCGCGACCGGGCTTCATTGATGGCACTTTTTGCCAGTCAGGATATTCCAGCCGCGACTGAGTTGCGCTGGAACTACCAATACAACGACGCTACGGTGAGGGCGCTATTCGGCCCTCAAGACTGAAACCGCTTACTCGTCGTCGAAGTTGTAACTGCCCGGCGCCAGGTTTTCGAAACGGGTGTATTTGCCGATGAAGGCCAGGCGCGTGGTGCCGATCGGCCCGTTACGCTGCTTACCGATGATGATTTCGGCGATGCCCTTATGCTCGGTTTCCGGGTGATACACCTCGTCCCGGTATACGAACATGATTACGTCAGCATCCTGCTCGATCGCTCCGGATTCGCGCAAGTCGGAGTTGATCGGGCGTTTGTTCGGCCGTTGCTCCAGGGAACGGTTGAGCTGTGACAGGGCCACCACCGGGCAGTTGAATTCCTTGGCCAGGGCTTTCAACGAGCGGGAAATCTCGGAAATCTCGTTGGTCCGGCTGTCACCGCTGGAACCCGGGATCTGCATCAGCTGCAGGTAGTCGATCATGATCAGGGCAATATCGCCGTGCTCACGCACCAGGCGCCGGGTACGCGCGCGCATTTCCGACGGGCTGATGCCCGCCGTGTCATCGATAAACAGCTTGCGGTCGTTGAGCAGGTTGACCGCCGAGGTCAGGCGCGGCCAATCGTCGTCTTCCAGGCGGCCGGCACGCACCTTGGTCTGGTCGATACGACCCAGCGACGACAACATACGCATGATCAGCGATTCACCTGGCATCTCCAGCGAGTAGACCAATACGGCCTTGTCGCTGCGCAGCACGGCGTTCTCCACCAGGTTCATCGCAAAGGTGGTCTTACCCATGGACGGACGGCCGGCGACGATGATCAAGTCTGCCGGTTGCAGGCCGCTGGTCATGCCGTCGAGGTCGGTGTAGCCGGTGGACAGGCCGGTGATGGCGTTATCGGTGTTGAACAAGGTATCGATGCGGTCGATGGCCTTGGTCAACAGGTCGTTGACGCTGACCGGGCCGCCGGTTTTCGGCCGCGCTTCGGCGATCTGGAAGATCTGCCGCTCGGCTTCGTCAAGAATTTCTTCAGCCGTGCGGCCTTCCGGGTTGAACGCACTGTCGGCGATCTCGGTGGCGATGCCGATCAACTGGCGCAACGTGGCCCGCGCGCGGACGATCTGCGCATATGCCTTGATGTTGGCGACCGACGGCGTGTTTTTCGCCAGCTCACCCAGGTAGCCGAGGCCGCCGACTTGTGAGGTCTGGCCTTCCTTGTCCAACTGCTCGGCCAGGGTCACCACGTCGATCGGTGAGTTCTGGTCAGCCAGCCGGGCGATGGCGCGGAAGATCAGGCGGTGGTCATGCCGATAGAAATCACCGTCCGAGACTTGATCCAGCACGCGTTCCCAGGCGTTGTTGTCCAGCATCAAGCCACCGAGCACGGCCTGTTCGGCCTCGATGGAATGCGGCGGCACCTTCAGGGCAGCGGTTTGCAGATCGTATTGCTCAGGAGCTGAAATATCGTTCATGGCCACTTGAAATTAGGGGTGTGTAGAAAAACAAAAGGCACGACCTGTAAACAGGATCGTGCCCGATGTTAACTGCCTGACACGCGAGGTGCCAGTCAGTTAGGTGCTGCTTAAGCTGCTACCACGACAACGCGTACGGTGGCTTCAACTTCGGCGTGCAGGTGCACGGCTACGTCGAATTCGCCTACGTTGCGGATGGTGCCGTTCGGCAGACGAACTTCGCTCTTCTGCACTTCAACGCCGGAGGCGGTCAGTGCATCAGCGATGTCGTGGGTGCCGATCGAACCGAACAGCTTGCCTTCGTCACCGGCGGTGGCAGTGATAGTCACTTCCAGCTCAGCCAGTTGGGCAGCGCGAGTTTCGGCCGAAGCTTTTTTGTCTGCTGCTGCTTTTTCCAGCTCAGCACGACGCTCTTCAAACGCAGCCAGGTTGGCAGCGGTTGCAGCGGTGGCTTTGCCGTATGGCAGCAGGTAGTTACGACCGTAACCGGCCTTAACGTTCACTTTGTCGCCCAGGTTGCCCAGGTTGGCGACTTTTTCCAGAAGGATCAGTTGCATGTGAAAATCCTCTAACTTTTAACCTTCACCGTTCGCGTTATCGGCGTCTTTCGACGCGAGACGACCGCGAAAATCAATCAGGCCGTCGACAATGGCCAGGACCACGAGTAACGGATAGAGCAGCTGCATGAACAACAACATCGTTACGTACAACCCCACCAGCCAAAACTTGGCCAGGCGCTTTCGCGCGACCAGCCCGTGAATCAGGGCCAGCCCGGCAAACACCAGCGGTACGCTGCAAATCGGCGCCAGCAAGGCCATCTGTGGGCCGAAGTTCGGCCCGACAACCATGCACGCCAGCAGCAACATCGCCGGCCCCGCAGGGATTCTGATACTGCGAAATTCGCGACCAAAACCACCCGGGTTGTACAACAACGCCTGCCAATAACGCCCAAGAATCAGGCTCAGCACGCTGACGATCTGCATCAGTGCCGCTATCAGGCCGGTCAGGACCGGTGCAATCAGTGACGCGAACCGCGCTCGCTCATCTACCGACAACTGCTGGTAGAGATCCCCGAGGGCCAGCGGCAGGATCTTGATGATCTCATGCGCCAGCGCCTCGATATGCGGGCGGAAAGCCGCGCCAAGCATCACTGAGTACACCAACCCCAATGCCACGCTGACCAGCAGCGTACGGACCCAGGACTCGCTTGCGCGTAAAACCAACGCAAGGCTCGATGACCCCAGCAGTACCAGAAGTACCCGTGGATCGTCGAATTGCAGCCACCAGACCAAGGCCGGCAGCAGTCCCAGGGCAAGAACGCCGAGGGCGTCCTTCAAACCGCGCCGCAGGAGCACAAGGCAACCCGCGGCAGCACCCAACCAATACAACAACGGCAATGCTGCACATCCAGCCACTACAAGAGTGGCCTGCACACGACCGCGCATGATGAACTCAGCTAAGGCGCGCATGCATTCAATCCCTTACTAGCTTGTCGACTGCCCGGTCTCAGCGGCCGTGGCTGTCGGTGTAGGCCAGCAGGGCCAGGAAGCGGGCGCGCTTGATAGCGGTGGCCAGCTGACGCTGATAACGTGCTTTGGTACCGGTGATACGGCTTGGAACGATTTTGCCGGTCTCGGATACGTAGGCTTTCAGAGTGTTGAGATCTTTGTAATCGATCTCTTTCACGTCTTCAGCGGTGAAGCGGCAGAATTTACGACGACGGAAGAAACGTGCCATTTGATAGGCTCCTTAAAAGGTCCGTGGATTACTCGTCAGCGTTATCGCTGTTGTCGCTGTCATCACTATCAGCGCTATCAGCGCCTTCGTGCTCAGGACGGTCGCGACGCTCACGGCGCTCACTGCGGTTTTCTTCAGCCTTGAGCATCTCGGATTGGCCGGTAACGGCTTCTTCGCGACGGATGACCAGGTTACGGATCACTGCATCGTTGTAGCGGAAGTTGTCTTCCAGCTCGGCCAGGGCCTTGCCAGTGCACTCAACGTTCAGCATCACGTAGTGAGCCTTGTGAACATTGTTGATTGCGTAGGCCAGTTGACGACGGCCCCAATCTTCCAGACGGTGGATTTTGCCGCCGTCTTCTTCGATCAGCTTGGTGTAACGCTCTACCATGCCGCCGACTTGCTCGCTTTGATCCGGGTGGACCAAAAAGATGATTTCGTAATGACGCATGAATGCTCCTTACGGGTTGTAGCCTGCCGCTCAAAAACGGTCAGACAAGGAGTGAATGACACTTATGGATCTTGCCGCAGGGAGGCACATCGGTGCCTGCCAGGAAGGCAAGGGGCGCAATTGTAGAGAAGGGGGAGAAACGGCGCAAGGTGATTGGTGATTATTTGAACAGCCCCACACACCACAAAAACAAATGTGGGAGGGGGCTTGCTCCCGAAAGCGGCGTGCCAGTCACCAAATGCACTGGCTGATACACCGTATTCGGGAGCAAGCCCCCTCCCACATTTTGACCTGCGCCAGACTTGGTTACTTCTTGGCTTTGGCCTTGGCGCCACGCTGGCGCCGGGCTTCGAACAGGCAAACGCCGGTCGCCACCGACACGTTCAGGCTGCTGACGCTGCCAGCCATCGGCAGGTGCACCAGGTAATCGCAGTGCTCACGGGTCAGGCGACGCATGCCCTTGCCCTCGGCACCCATGATCAGGATGGTCGGGCCGGTGAGGTCCTGGTCATAAATGCTGACCTCGGCCTCCCCCGCCGTGCCCACAACCCACAGGCCACGCTGTTGGAGTTTCTCCAGGGTGCGCGCGAGGTTGGTCACGGCCACCAACGGAATCACTTCCGCCGCACCGCAGGCGACTTTACGCACCACGGGCGTCAGGGTTGCCGACTTGTCTTTGGGCACGATAACCGCCAGCGCACCGGCAGCATCTGCCGAACGCAGGCAGGCACCCAGGTTGTGCGGGTCGGTCACGCCGTCGAGCACCAGCAGCAGCGGCGGGCCTTCGGTACGGTCGAGCAGCTCGTCGAGCATCGCTTCGCCCCAGACCTGGCTCGGACTCACGTCCGCAACCACGCCCTGGTGAACGCCTTCAACCCACACGTCCATTTCACGACGTTCGGCCTGGCCGATGGCGACCTTATTCTGGGTCGCCAGCTCGACCAGCGCTTGTACGCGCGGGTCGCTGCGACCTTCGGCCAACCACACTTGCTTGACGCGCTTGGGGTGGTGACGCAGCAGTGCTTCTACGGCGTGCACGCCGTAGATTTTTTCCAGACTCATGACTTGGCCTTAGGTTTGCGCGACCCACCGCTTTTCGCGGGGGCCGAACCCGCTTTTGGCGGGCCTTTACGGTGTTTACTCGGTTTGCTCGACGGCTTTTCCGCCTCGCGGGACTTTCCCCCAGACGCCGCTTTACCACCGCTTTTGGCTTCGCTGAGCAACTGCTGCTTCAACTCGCGGCTCTTGCGCAGCTCGGCGTTTTTTGCCGCGGCATCGCTTGGGCGGTAGGCCTCGGGAGCTTTTTCCTTGGCGGAAGAACGACGACCGGCCTTGGCTGGAGCAGGCTCGGCGGCCGCTGCTTTCGCAGGAGCCCCTTTGCCCTTGGCAGCCGGCGCGGCGGTTTCGCTGCCACGCTTTTTACTACGACCCGTCGGCTCGGCGGGTTTGTCAGGCATGCCGAAGTCGATCTTGCGCTCGTCGAGGTCGACGCGCATGACCTGCACTTCCACCGTGTCGCCCAGGCGGAAGCTGCGACCCGTGCGCTCGCCCGCCAGGCGGTGATGCACAGGGTCGAAGTGGTAGTAGTCACCCGGCAACGCGGTGACGTGCACCAGGCCTTCGACGTAGATGTCGGTTAGCTCAACGAACAGACCAAAGCCGGTCACGGCCGTGATCACGCCCGGGAAGGTCTCGCCCACGCGGTCTTTCATGAACTCGCACTTGAGCCAGTTCACCACGTCGCGGGTGGCTTCGTCGGCGCGGCGTTCGCTCATGGAGCACTGCTCGCCCAGCTGTTCCAGGGCCGCTTCGTCGTACGGATAGATCCGTGCCTTCGGAATGGTCATGGCACCGGCACGCTGGACGTGCGGGGTGTTCTGCTTGGAGTGGATCACGCTGCGGATCGCCCGGTGCGTGAGCAAATCCGGGTAACGGCGAATCGGTGAGGTGAAGTGGGTGTACGCCTCGTAATTCAGACCGAAGTGGCCTTGGTTATCGGCGCTGTACACCGCCTGGCTCAGGGAGCGCAGCATGACGGTCTGGATCACGTGGTAATCCGGACGATCCTTGATGCTGGCCAACAGTGCCTGGTAGTCCTTCGGCGTCGGGCCGTCCTTGCCTTTGTGCAGGGACAGGCCGAGCTCACCGAGGAAGGCGCGCAGTTTTTCCAGGCGCTCCGGCGGTGGACCATCGTGCACCCGGTACAGCGCAGGAATTTCGTGCTTCTTCAGGAATTCAGCAGTGGCCACGTTGGCCGCCAGCATGCATTCCTCGATCAGCTTGTGCGCATCGTTACGGGTAGTCGGGGTGATCGCGGCGATTTTGCGCTCGGAACCGAAGACAATCCGGGTTTCCTGGGTTTCAAAATCGATCGCGCCACGCACATGACGTGCGCCCAGCAACACCTTGTACAACGAATACAGCTGCTTGAGGTGCGGCACGACATGGCCGTACTCACCGCGCAACGCTTTGGCTTCGCTGGTTTTCGGCTGTTCCAGAATGGTGCTGACCTTGTTGTAGGTCAGGCGGGCCTGGGAGTGGATCACCGCTTCGTAGAACTGGTAATCGGTCATTTCGCCGGTTTTCGAGATAGTCATCTCGCACACCATGGCCAAACGGTCGACTTTCGGGTTCAGCGAGCACAGGCCGTTGGACAGCTGCTCGGGCAACATCGGGATCACGCGCTCAGGGAAGTACACGGAGTTGCCGCGTACCTGAGCCTCGTTATCCAGGGCCGAACCAATTTTCACGTAGCTGGACACGTCGGCAATCGCGACAAACAACTTCCAGCCGCCGGAGAACAGGCGCAGCTTGCCAGGCTTGGCTTCGCAGTAGACCGCATCGTCGAAGTCGCGAGCGTCTTCGCCGTCGATGGTGACGAACGGCAGATGGCGCAGGTCGATGCGTTTTTCTTTGTCTTTTTCTTCCACTTCCGGCTTGAGCTTGGCGGCTTCTTTGAGCACCGCGTCAGGCCAGACGTGAGGAATATCGTAGGTGCGCAGCGCCACGTCGATTTCCATGCCCGGCGCCATGTAATTGCCGACCACTTCAACGATATCGCCCTGCGGCTGGAAGCGCGCCGTTGGCCAGTGGGTGATTTTCACCTCGACGAACTGGCCGACCTTGGCAGCGCCATTACGGCCCGGGGTGATCAGCACTTCCTGCTGGACCTTCGGGTTATCCGGCACCACAAAGCCGATGCCGCCTTCTTCGAAGTAACGGCCGACGATGGACTCGTGGGCACGCGACACCACTTCGACAATCACGCCTTCACGGCGGCCGCGACGGTCCAGGCCGGAAACACGCGCCAAGGCACGGTCGCCGTCAAACACCAGGCGCATTTGCGCCGGGCTCATGAACAGGTCGTCACTGCCGTCATCCGGGATCAGGAAGCCGAAGCCGTCACGGTGGCCGGCAATGCGACCGAGGATCAAGTCGAGCTTGTCCACGGGCGCATAGGTGCCACGGCGGGTGTAGATCAACTGAGCATCGCGCTCCATGGCACGCAGGCGGCGGCGCAGGGCTTCGAGCTGGTCTTCGGTGGTCAGACCGAATTCTTCAACCAGCTGCTCGCGGCTAGCAGGCGAACCTCGATCGGCGAGATGCGCCAGGATCAGTTCGCGGCTAGGAATAGGGTTTTCATATTTTTCCGCTTCACGAGCGGCCTCGGGATCGAGGGACTGCCAATCGGCCATTAGAGAGTTTTCACCTTGTCTATATGTGGGTTAGTTTGGCATACGCGTATTGAAACGGGAAATTTCAGGCATCAACAAGCGTTTTAAAGGCCTTTACAGCCCTCGTAACGCACCTTGCACGACCATTGGTAAAATTTTCCAGGCTTTTTTCGTGGCGGGGGTTTACAGCCCAATACCGCCTCCGTATAGTGCGCGCCATCGACGACGGCAACGTTGTTGATGCTGCCCAGGTGGTGAAATTGGTAGACACGCCAGCTTCAGGTGCTGGTGATCGCAAGGTCGTGGAAGTTCGAGTCTTCTCCTGGGCACCAAATTCAGATCAAACCCGCGAAAGCGGGTTTTTTCGTTTCCGGGGTTTGAAAACTTTCCCGCCGATTGCCCCCTCGTCCGCACTTGAGAAGTTTTATCGTTTATCCTTGCAATCATTTGTTGCACATAAGCGAGGAACACTTCGGATGATGATCCGCGATACCCATCTCAAGACCTATTTCAAGACATCCCTTCTGCGTGGCCTGACCCTTACTTTGCTCGGCCTGACCCTGCTCTCGCCCGCCGCCTATTCCGCCGACAAGGTGTCACTGACCCTGTACAACGGCCAGCACAAAGAAGTCGGCGACGAACTCGCCAAGGCCTTCGAAGCCAAGACCGGTATTCACGTCAACGTGCGCAAAGGCAGCAGCAACCAGCTGGCCAGCCAGGTCGTGGAAGAAGGCGACCGCTCCCCCGCCGACGTGATCTACACCGAAGAATCGCCGCCACTGAACAAACTCGGTGAGCAAGGCCTGCTGGCAAAGATTGATGCCAGTACCCTCGACGTATTGCCCAAGGATTATGTCGGCCGCAATGGCGACTGGATGGGCGTGACCGCGCGCACCCGCGTCGTGGCGTTTAACCCGAAACTGATCGCTGAAAAAGACCTGCCCAAATCGGTATTGGATTTTGCAGGCCCCGAGTGGCAAGGCAAGGTCGGCTTCGTGCCCACCAGCGGCGCGTTCCAGGAACAAGCCGTGGCAATCATCAAGCTGCATGGTCGTGAAGCTGCTGAAGAATGGCTGACCGGCCTGCGCGCTTTCGGCAAGGTGTACAGCAACAATATGGTCGCCCTCAAAGCCGTGGAAAACGGCGAAGTGGCCACTGTGCTGGTGAACAACTACTACTGGTTTGCCCTGAAGAAGGAAAAAACCAACCTGGATTCCCAGCTGCATTACTTCACCAATGGCGATGCGGGCGGCCTGATCACCGTGTCTTCGGCGGCGGCGCTGAAATCCAGCAAACACCCCAAGGAAGCCCAGCAACTGCTGGCGTTCATGGCCAGTGAAGAAGGCCAGCGCGTAATCACTGACACCTCGGCCGAATACCCGCTGCGCAAAGGCATGGAATCCAACCGTGGCCTCAAGCCTTTCAGCGAGCTGCAACCGCCGAAAGTCACGCCTGCCGACCTTGGCAACGCCGAAGAAGCCCTGGACCTGGAACGTGACGTTGGCTTGAACTGATGAACCCATCGCGACCCGCCCCCGCCCTGCGTGGGGGTTTCAGCCTACGGCGCAAGCGCCCGTCGATCTGGCTGTTGCTACCCGTACTGTTCCTGGTTGGCTTGAGCCTGCTGCCGCTGGTGTATGTCGGGACCAAAGCCTGGCAGGCGGGCTGGGCGGAGGCGGTGCACCTGTTGTGGCGGCCTTACGTATTCGGGCTGCTGCGCAACACCCTGGCGCTGATGATTGGCGTGACGGTAGCCTGCGGCGTGATTGGCTTGTCCCTGGCCTGGCTGCTCGAGCGCAGCAACCTTGCGGGGCGACGCATCTGGGGCGTGATCCTGTGCCTGCCGTTTGCGGTGCCGGCGTTTGTCAGCAGCTTTACCTGGGTATCGCTCAGCGCCAATTTCGAAGGGCTGGGCGGGGCGATCCTGGTGATGACCCTGTCCAAATACCCGCTGGTGTTTCTGCCGGTGGCGGCGACCCTGCGCAACCTGGACCCTTCGCTGGAAGAGTCGGCACGCACCCTGGGACTGAATCGCTGGGGCGTGTTTTTCCGCATTACGATGCCGCTGCTGTGGCCTTCGCTGCTGGCCGGAGCACTGCTGATCGCGCTGCATATGCTGGTGGAATTCGGCGCACTGTCGATTATCGGCCTGCAGACCTTTACCACCGCGATCTATCAGCAATTCGAGCTGGAATTCAGCAATGCGAACGCTGCGATGCTCTCGGCGGTGTTGCTGGTGATGTGCCTGACCCTGCTGTGGCTGGAGTTGCGCGTGCGCGGCAAAGGCCGACACGTACGCATCGGCCAAGGCGCGGCGCGGCATGCCGAGCAGGTCAAGCTGGGCACGTGGGCGCCATTGGGCCAAGTGTATTGCCTGGCGCTGGCGATCATCGGCAGCGGAATTCCCTTGGGGATGCTCGGTTACTGGCTGGCGGTGGGCTCGTCGGCAGCGTTTCCCATGGCTGAGATTGGCGAGGCGCTGCTGTCATCGCTGGCATTGTCGCTGGGCGGCGCGGCTTTGTGCCTGGTGCTGGCAGTGCCGGTGGGATTGCTGGTGGTACGTTACAAAGGCCGGCTGGCGATCTGGGCCGAGCGCCTGCCGTATCTGCTGCACGCCCTGCCCGGCCTGGTGATTGCGCTGACGCTGGTGTATTTCGCGCTGCATTACTTGCCGGTGCTGTACCAGACCTCGGCACTGCTGCTGATCGCTTATGCGTTGTTGTTCTTGCCGCTGGCTCAGGCGCCGATTCGTACCGCCCTGAACAAGGCTGCGCCGCAGTTGGAAGAAGCTGCGCGCACACTGGGCGCGTCGTCATTCAGCGCGTTTTGCCGGGTGACCTTGCCGATTATTTTTCCGGCGTTGGGCGCAGCGTTTGCGTTGGTGTTTCTGGATGCGATGAAGGAATTGACGGCGACTTTGCTGCTCAGCCCGACCGGGTTGAATACCCTGGCGACTGCCGTGTGGGCGCATACGTCGAATGTGGAGTTTGCGGCGGCGGCGCCGTATGCGGCGTTGTTGATTCTGGTGTCGGGGTTGCCGGTGTATCTGCTGACGACGCGAATGTATCTGAGCCGCTGACACCTTGATCGCAGGCAAGCCAGCTCCCACATTGGAGTGCGTTTCAACTGTGGGAGCTGGCTTGCCTGCGATGAGGCCAGTACAGGCGACGCTAAGCCCGGAATTGCCCCAGGCTGGCCTTCAACTGCGCCGCCAACCCATCCAGCACCTTGCCGCTGGCAGTGGTCTCCACTACCGCCTGCGCTGCACGCTCGGCCTGGGCATGAATCACCTCGACCCGTCCACGCACGGCATGCGCGCCCTGCGCCTGATGCTCAGCCGCACGCGTGGCCAGACCAATCGCCGCATGCACCTGCTCCACCGACGCCTGCACCGTCTGCTGCAAGCGCACGCTGTCACGCAGCACCAGCAAGCCTTCGTTGGCCTGACGACCCGCCTTGCCGATGGTTTCCACCGCCTCCCGTGCGCCCTGCTGCAACGCGACGATATGCGCCTGGATATCACCCGTCGAGCTTTGAGTCTTGCTGGCCAGCGCACGCACTTCGTCGGCCACCACCGCAAAACCACGCCCGGTCTCGCCGGCCCGTGCCGCTTCGATAGCGGCGTTGAGCGCCAACAGGTTGGTCTGCTCGGCGATACCATGGATCACTGTCAGCACCACCTCAATCTGCTCACTTTGCTGGGCCAGGCGCTCAATCACCTGCGAGCCCGCCTGCACCTGCCCCGCCAGCGCCTCGATCAGGCCGCCGACTTCAGCTGAAGTCCGCGAGTTCTCATCCGTGGCCTGGCGAATATCCACCACCTGCTGCAAGGCCGCCTGCATGGCGTGGCTTTCAGCCTGGGCTTCGTCGGCCATTTGCGACAGCGCGCGCAAGCTCTCGGCCACTTCATCACGCTGCAAACCAGCCGCCGCGTCGGCGCCGGCATTGCGCAAGGTCATGGCGCCGATTTCCACGCCGGTACGCTGGGCCACATCACCGGCTTCGCGCACGATGGGCTGCAACTTATCCACAAAGCGGTTGACCGCCGAGGCCATGTCGCCGATTTCGTCTTTGCTGCTGATCTGTACACGCTTGGTCAGGTCGCCCTCGCCCGCCGCCAGGTCATCCATGGCTGCGATCAACAGTTTCAGGCGATTGACCACGCGCCGCCCCAGCACCACGCCAATGAGCACCAATACCCCAAAGCCCACCACCGCGAGCCCCATGCCGATGCGCCAGCGCAGGGTGCCGGCGGCCTCCTGCACGGCGCTGGTGGTATTGGCGGTCATCTGGGTGGCGGTGGCCTGCGCCGACTGCAGGCGCGCACCCATGGCGGCGGCGCTGTCGGCGGCGGCGCCTTTGAGGCTGTCGCCTACCAGTTGATCACCGCTGGCGATCAGCGCGGCAAAACGCTTGTCCAGCGCTTGCAGGTCAGCCTCTACCGCAGCGGTCGAAACCCCCATGCGGACTTTGCCAATCTCGACCCCATTGGGACTGATGGATGCCTCGACGTAGTAAACGGAGGGATCAGTCCTGGCCGCATCCAGCACTTTATCCAGTGCGCGCTCGCCCGCGCCCTTTGCGAGCAAGGCCTGGTTGATCGGATTTTCACGGTTCAGATAGCGGGTCAGGTGTTCGCCCGCCGCGTCGTCATACACCACGAACAACACATTGGGATTGCGCTGGGCACGCCGGGCAAACTCCGACAGGGTCGGCACGTCGCTGTCCCACATGGCGCGAGGCGCTACCGAGGCCAGCAGTTGCGCCATGTCATTGGCGGAGTCCTGCAAGTCTTTTTCCAGGGTCGCACGCAGTTGCTTCTGCTCTTCCTGCAGGCGCGTGGAAAGCCCTGCGGTCAGACGCTGACGGGTACTGGTGGACAAGCTGTCCAGGCTGGACGTGACTTCCTTACCCGCCTGGGCCAATTCGCCAGAAAGTTTCTGGCTGTCGATGCCCAGACGATTGCCCAAATCGGCTTCCAGCGCGGTGACCGTGCTCCGGGTCAGAGCGACCGCTACCAACACTTGCACCAAAAGAGCGATACCTAGGGTAACGAACACCGGCCGCAACAGACGGCTTTGTAACAATGAGAGAACGGCAGACATCGGTAATCCCTCCACCACGGGTGCCATTAAATTGATAGCACCGCGAAAGAAAGATATACAGCAAAGGTCGTGCCGCTTGGCGCATAGAAACGACAAAGGGCTCCCGAAGGAGCCCTTTGCTATTTACATCAACAACTTATTAACCGAACGGGTGACGCAAAACAATGGTTTCGTTGCGGTCAGGGCCCGTCGAAATAATGTCGATCGGCGCGCCGATCAGCGCTTCAACGCGTTTGATGTAGGCACGGGCGTTGGCAGGCAGCTCTTCCAGGGTCTTGGCGCCCACGGTCGATTCGGTCCAGCCCGGCACTTCTTCGTACACAGGCTGCAGGCCTACGTAGCTGTCAGCGTCGGTCGGAGCAACGTCCTTGCCTTCTGCATCCTTGTAGCCGATGCAGATATTGATGGTTTCAAGGCCGTCGAGTACGTCCAGCTTGGTCAGGCAGATGCCCGAGATGCTGTTCACATCGATAGCGCGACGCAGGATGACCGCGTCGAACCAGCCGCAACGACGCGCGCGACCGGTAGTAGCGCCGAACTCGTGACCTTGTTTGGCCAGGTGCGCGCCGACTTCGTCGAACAGCTCAGTCGGGAATGGACCCGAACCGACACGGGTGGTGTAAGCCTTGGTGATGCCCAGGATGTAGTCCAGGAACATCGGGCCGACACCCGAACCGGTCGCAACGCCGCCAGCGGTGGTGTTGGAGCTGGTCACGTACGGGTAGGTGCCGTGGTCGATGTCGAGCAACGAACCCTGGGCGCCTTCGAACATGATGTCTTTGCCGGCACGACGCAGGTCGTGCAGCTCGGCAGTCACGTCGAGCATCAGCGGCTTGAGCAGCTCGGCGTATTCCTTGCACTCGGCCAGGGTCTTCTCGAACTCGATGGCCGGCTCTTTGTAGTAACCGACCAGCATGAAGTTGTGGTAATCCACCAGTTCACGCAGCTTGTCTTCAAAGCGCGGCATGTTGAGCAGGTCGCCCACACGCAGGCCGCGACGGGCAACCTTGTCTTCGTAAGCCGGGCCGATACCACGACCGGTCGTGCCGATCTTCAGTTCGCCACGGGCCTTTTCACGGGCCTGGTCCAGCGCGACGTGGAAGGACAGGATCAGCGGGCAGGACGGGCTGATACGCAGGCGCTCGCGCACCGGTACGCCCTTCTCTTCCAGCTTGGTTATCTCACGCAGCAGGGCGTCGGGAGCAACCACCACGCCGTTGCCGATCAGGCACTGCACGCCTTCGCGCAGTACGCCCGACGGGATCAGGTGCAAGACGGTTTTTTCGCCATCGATGACCAGGGTGTGGCCAGCGTTGTGGCCACCTTGGTAGCGCACTACGGCGGCAGCATGTTCGGTCAGCAGATCAACGATCTTGCCTTTGCCCTCATCACCCCATTGGGTGCCCAGGACTACGACATTCTTACCCATAACACTTGTCCTCATTCGCGCAAACTTGGTGCCGGCGATGGCCGGCAGGAAAACTCAAGAAGCCAGTGGCGATACTTGCCAAAGCCCGTTCTGCAGAATCAATTGCTGGTCGCAGTCCGCTTCACGGGCGGCGGCCAATGGCTGCCCAGGCAAGGCCTGGACAACACGCTGACCCTCACTGCGCAACTGGCAAACCTGCTGCCAGAGTGCTGCGTCCGTACTGTCGGGCATCCAGATACCACCAGACGGCAGTTCGACCTCAGCACGCCCCAGGGTCACCAGGGTTTTCAAATCGGTGGAAAAGCCGGTCGCCGGACGCGCACGACCGAAGTCGGCGCCGATATCGTCATACCGACCGCCCTGGGCGATGGCTTGGCCAACACCCGGTACAAACACGGCGAACACCACACCGGTGTGGTAGTGATAGCCGCGCAACTCGCCCAGGTCGAAATACAGCGGCAACTCCGGGAAGCGCGCCGATAGCTGGTCGGCAATCGCCACTACATCATCCAGTGCCGCCAATACTGGCGCCGGTGCGTTGGCCAGGCGCTCACGCGCAGCCACCAGCACTTCACGGCCGCCACACAGGTTCACCAGCGAACGCAGCATACCGGCGAGGTCAGCTGGAACGCCTTCAGTCAGGGCGATCACTTCGTCGATAGCCTTGCGTTGCAGGGCATCGAACAACTGTTGTTCCACTTCACCGGACAAACCGGCCGCACGGGCCAGGCCACGGTAAATACCCACGTGGCCCAGGTCCATGTGGACATCCGGCACGTCAGCCAGTTGCAGCATGGCCAGCATCAGGCTGATCACTTCAACATCGCTGCTCGGGCTGGCATCACCGTACAACTCGGCGCCCAACTGGATCGGGCTACGTGAAGACGACAAGGCACGCGGCTGAGCATGCAGCACGCTGCCGGCGTAGCACAGGCGGCTCGGACCTTCGCGGCGCAGGGTGTGCGCATCGATGCGCGCCACTTGCGGCGTGATGTCGGCACGAAACCCCATTTGCCGGCCCGATTGCGGGTCAATGACCTTGAAGGTGCGCAGATCCAGGTCCTGGCCCGCGCCGGTCAGCAGGGATTCCAGGTACTCGATATGAGGGGTCACGACAAACTCGTAACCCCAGCTCTGGAACAGATCCAACACCTGGCGACGCGCTACTTCAATGCGCGCAGCCTCTGGTGGCAGTACTTCTTCGATGCCATCTGGCAGCAGCCAGCGGTCTACCGTTGCCATTACGCCATTCCCCTATGATCCGGGCGGCCAGCCCTCGGCCGAGCCTTGAGTGAAGCAGAAAATACCCGCCCCCTGCATAAACCACGCGCAAGAGCGACGTGACGAATGACCTGTAACCGGCCTCGTCGGGCACTTTCCTCGAAAAACCTGTCACGCCTGCCGAATCAAACATGCAGACGCAAAAAAGCCGGGAATTTCCCGGCTGCCGCATCATACACCCGTTTTCTGAAAGGATCACCCCGCCAGGCATTTTAGCCGCCCGACGGAGGTGTTCCTAAAGAATCACAGGCTGGTTACTTGGACTTTTCCAGGTAGCGGAAGAAGTCGCTGCTTGGGTCCAGCACCATGACGTCGGTTTTGTTCGCGAAGCTTTCACGGTAAGCGCGCAGGCTACGATAGAACGCGTAGAACTCCTGGTCCTGGCCGTAAGCCTTGGCGTAGATCGACGCCGCTTGAGCATCACCGTCACCACGCGCCTCTTCAGACTCGCGATAGGCTTCTGCCAGCAGTACACGGCGCTGACGGTCGGCATCCGCACGGATACCTTCAGCCAACTCGTTACCCTTGGCGCGGTGCTCACGTGCTTCACGCTCACGCTCGGTGCTCATACGCTCGAACACGCTGCGGTTCACTTCCTTCGGCAGGTCAATGGCCTTGACCCGAACATCGACGACTTCGATGCCCAGCTCTTTTTCCGCCATTGTGTTCAGCGAACGGGTGATATCCGCCATCAGTGCATCACGTTCACCGGATACCACCTCATGCAGGGTGCGCTTACCAAACTGGTCACGCAGGCCCGACTCCAGACGACGCGACAAACGCTCGTCGGCAATCTGCTTGAGGCCGGAGGTCGCGGTGTAGAAGCGCTCGGCATCCTTGACGCGCCACTTGGCGTAGGCGTCAACCATCACGGCTTTCTTTTCCAGGGTCAGGAAGCGCTGTGTCGGTGCGTCCAGGGTCATCAGGCGACCGTCGAACTTGCGCACCTGGTTCACGTAGGGGACCTTCACATGCAGACCCGGCTGGACATCCGCCTGGACCACGCGACCGAATTGCAGCAGCACCGCGCGCTCGGTCTGAGCCACGATGTAGAAGCAGTTCCAGGCAGCGATGACCACGACGACGCCCACAATCAGGGCGGTCAGCGATTTATTGCTCATCAACGACTCTCCCTGGTACGTGTTTGCTGTTGCAGCAAGTCAGCGGCCGCACGGGCGCTCGCTTCGTTGGCAGCGGCATTGGAACCGGTGGACGGTGCGCTGGTGCTGCTACGACCACCTTCGATCATCTTGTCCAGCGGCAGGTACAGCAGGTTGTTCTGCCCACCTTTGCTGCCGGTCACGAGAACCTTGCTGGTGTTGCTGAAGACTTCCTGCATGGTGTCCAGGTACAGACGCTCGCGGGTAACCTCAGGGGCCTTGCGGTACTCGGCGACCAGTTTGGTAAAGCGATCTGCCTCACCCTTGGCGCGGGAGACCACTTCGTCGCGGTAACCGTTGGCATCTTCAAGGATGCGCTGGGCCTGACCACGGGCTTCCGGCACGACGCCGTTGGCGTAGGTTTCAGCCTGGTTGCGCGAACGCTGCTCGTCTTCACGGGCGCGGATCACGTCGTCGAAGGCTTCCTGCACTTCGCGCGGTGCAGCTGCGCTCTGTACGTTCACCTGGGTGACGGTGATACCGGTGCGATAGGTGTCGAGGAACCGTTGCAGGCGCTCCTTGATTTCGCTGGCCATCAATTCACGACCTTCGGTCAGCACCTGGTCCATGGCGGTAGAACCCACCACATGGCGCAGGGCGCTTTCGGTCGCGTGCTGCAGGCTGATTTCCGGCTGATCAACGTTCAGCACGAAGTCCTGCAGGTTGCTGATCTTGTACTGCACGGTCAGCGGCACTTCGACGATGTTCTCGTCTTCGGTCAGCATCTGGCCCTGCTTGGTGTAGGCACGCTCACGCGTGACGTTTTCCATGTACTTCTTGTCGATCGGCGGGAAATAGATGTTCAGGCCGGGGCCGACCGTCTCGTAGTACTTGCCGAAGCGCAGCACCACGGCTTGCTCCTGCTCGTCCACTACGTATACGGCGCTGTACAGCCATACGGCCGCGAGCACGACAAGACCCAGGCCCAGCAGGCCATAGCCACCGCCCTTGCTTGTGCGACTGCCGTCGTCACCACCACGTTTTTTTCCACCACCGAACAACCCATTCAGGCTTTCCTGCAGCTTTCGGAAGGCCTCGTCGAGATCTGGTGGCCCCTTGCGGTCGCCATTATTGCGGCGTTTACCACCCCAAGGATCCTGATTATTCGAGTTGCCACCCGGCTCATTCCAAGCCATAGCGCTCTCCATCTGATAAAGCAAAGACGCACCCACGGCGCGCCGACCAATGCTACAGAATGCCTGCTACTGCGGCACAACCGCTTTCGGAGGCTTTTATTGCAAAGTGTGTTGTTCGATGAACTCTTCCGGCACAACACCTTCCCGGCTGACCAGCCGATTCAGCTCCGTGCGCGGCAATCGAACGGCCAGCAAGCTGACACCTTCTTCGTCGTGTTCTTCTTTCTGTACCGCGCCCAGCTCGAAAAACTGTGCACGCAGTCGAGCAAAACGCTGAGGCAAGCGCAAGGTGCCGATGAACAAATCACTGCCCAGCAACTCGGCAATGGCTTGTTCAAGCAGCTCCAGGCCACTGCCATCTCGCGCCGACAGCCAAACCCGCTGGGGCTTGCCGTTCTCGTCGCGCTGGATTTGTGGCTCTACGCCTTCAAGCAAATCGAGTTTGTTATAGACCTCGAGGATCGGCAAGTCCTGGGCACCAATCTCGCCCAGCACCACCATCACCTGTTCAATCTGCAACATGCGATCCGGTTCAGCCGCATCGATCACGTGCAACAGCAGGTCGGAATTGCTCGACTCTTCGAGCGTAGACCGAAACGCCTCGACCAGCTTGTGTGGCAGGTGACGAATGAACCCCACGGTGTCGGCCAGGACAATCGGACCCAGGTCGTCCAGTTCCAGACGGCGCAAGGTCGGGTCGAGGGTGGCGAACAGCTGGTCGGCGGCGTACACGTCGGATTTGGTCACGTTATTGAACAACGTTGACTTGCCGGCGTTGGTATACCCCACCAGGGACACGGTAGGGATATCCGCACGCATACGGCCACGGCGCGATTGTTCGCGCTGGCTGCGGACTTTTTCGAGGCGGCCCTTGATCTGGCGCAGGCGAACCCGCAGCAGGCGTCGGTCGGTTTCGAGCTGGGTTTCACCCGGGCCACGCATGCCGATACCGCCACCCTGACGCTCAAGGTGAGTCCAGCCGCGAACCAGCCGGGTGCTCATGTGGTCAAGCTGGGCCAGTTCTACCTGGAGCTTGCCTTCATGGGTACGGGCGCGCTGGGCGAAAATATCGAGAATCAGGCCGGTACGGTCGATCACGCGGCACTCGAAAACACGTTCGAGGTTACGTTCCTGACTGGGCGTGAGGGTATGGTTGAAGATCACCAGATCGGCTTCTTCGGCGTGGACCAGGTCGCGCAGTTCCTCGACCTTGCCGCTGCCAATCAGGAATTTGGCGGTTGGCCGATGACGCGGCACGTTAAAAAACGCAACGGTCTCGGCGCCGGCCGAATTTGCCAACTCCTGAAACTCCTGCGGATCTTCGCGCGCCTCAGGGTCCTGTCCATCCAAGTGAACGAGGATTACCCGCTCACCACCACCGTGGCGCTCAAAGAACAAAGGAGACTCCTATCAGGCGTTACCTGGCTCAGCGTCACCCACTTCGTCACCGGCTGCGCTAGGCAGACGAATAGGACGAACTGGAACGACTGTCGAGATAGCGTGCTTGTAAACCATCTGGCTGACGGTGTTTTTCAGCAGGATCACGAACTGGTCGAACGACTCGATCGTGCCTTGCAACTTGATACCGTTGACCAGGTAGATGGAAACCCCCACTTTCTCTTTACGTAAAGTATTCAAGTAAGGGTCTTGTAGCGAATGCCCTTTTGACATGTTCCGCACTCCTTTAAGGATCAATAATAAAAAATCGGAAAATAGATAGCTTATGGCCGTCACACCCCCAAGGATAGACGGCAATTGCAAGGACTCAGCTCAATATGGAGACCGTTCCCAAGTATTTCAAGGCGCGTGACAGATTGTCGCTGTCCAGGCTGTCCAACCAGTGCAAATCGCTCCAGCTGCGCAACCAGGTGAACTGGCGTTTCGCCAATTGGCGCGTGGCAATAATGCCGCGCTCCTGCATTTCGGCTGACGTCAGCTTGCCATCCAGATGATCCCAGACTTGGCGGTAGCCAACAGCACGTATCGAAGGCAACCCGGCATGCAGGTCACCTCTTGAACGCAGTGCTACGACCTCGTCCACAAACCCCTGTTCCAACATAATTGTGAATCTTTGTGCAATTCGTTCATGCAGCACCTGGCGATTTGCCGGAGCGATGGCCAGATTCGCCACAGTATAGGGCAAATGTGACTGTCCAGATGCGCCTGCGTCAGCACTTTGCGCACTTTGTTTCAGCCGGTGTTCAGTCATGGTCTGGCCACTCACACGCCAGACTTCCAGCGCGCGCGTAAGCCGCTGCGGGTCATTGGGGTGAATGCGCGCAGCGGATACCGGATCAACAAGCCTGAGCCGGTCGTGCAGAGCTTGCCAGCCAAGGCGCACAGCCTCTTCTTCAAGCTCGGCGCGCACCTGGGCGTCGGCGGGCGGCATATCGGCCAGGCCTTCCTGTAAAGCCTTGTAATAGAGCATCGTGCCGCCCACCAACAGCGGAATATTGCCGCGTGCGGTGATCGCGGCCATCGCCGCCAGGGCGTCGGTGCGAAAATCCGCCGCCGAATAGCTCTGGGCCGGGTCGATGATGTCAATCAACGCATGCGGATAGCGCGCCAACAGCTCTTTTGAAGGCTTCGCCGTACCGATGTCCATGTCCCGGTAAACCAGGGCAGAGTCGACACTGATAAGCTCGCACGGCAACACCTTGGTCAGCTCGATGGCCAGGTCGGTCTTGCCGGCGGCCGTGGGGCCCATCAAGAAGATGGCGGGGGGCAAGGCACTCATCAGCGGCCGCGCAAGAACAGTTTGTCCAGATCGTCCAGGCCCATCTGGGTCCAGGTCGGTCGGCCATGGTTGCACTGGCCGCTGCGCTCGGTGTTTTCCATATCGCGCAACAGGCCGTTCATTTCCGGCAGGGCCAGGCGGCGGTTGGCGCGGATGGCGCCGTGGCAGGCCATGGTGCCGAGCAGCTCGTTGATATGCGCCTGGATGCGGTCACTGGTGCCGTATTCCATCAGGTCGGCCAGAACATCGGCCACCAGGCGGTTGGCCTCGGCCTGCTTGAGCAACGCGGGAATCTGGCGGATCGCCAGGGTTTCCGGGCCCAGGCGCTGCAGTTCAAAGCCCAGTTTCTGGAACACGCCGTGATGTTCTTCGGCGCAATCAGCCTCACGCTGGCTGACGACCAGGGACTCCGGCACCAGCAGCGGTTGGCCGCTGAGGCCCTCGCTGGCCATGGCGATTTTCAGACGCTCGTACATGATCCGCTCGTGGGCGGCGTGCATGTCTACCAGCACGAGGCCGTGGGCGTTTTCCGACAGAATATAGATGCCCTTGAGCTGCGCCAGCGCGTAGCCCAGCGGCGGGATATCACCGCCGCCCTCCGGCAGGGCGACAGCGCCCGGCTCGGCCCCCGGCAGCGGCGCGAAAAATTCGCGGTAGGCGGCCTGAGCCTCGGCCACCGGCACCGTCGATTGCGGGCGCGGGGTGTATTGGTACTGATAGCCAGCCCCGGAACCTGCACCCGGCGCGGTGTACGAAGGCTGCGGCTGCGGCGATTGCAGCAGGTTTGCCGCCAGGCTCATCTCGCCTTGCGGACCAAACTCACCGGCCTCCGGGCCGCTCGGCCGTACCACTGCGGTCACAATCGGCGCAGACAGCTGATCATCCGGGCGCACATCACCCAAGGCCCGGTGCAACGTGCCGTAGAGGAAGTCATGCACCATGCGCCCGTCACGAAAGCGCACTTCGTGTTTGGTCGGGTGCACGTTGACGTCCACCACCGATGGGTCGACCTCGAAAAACAGCACGAACGTTGGGTGCCGCCCGTTGAACAACACGTCGCGATAGGCCTGGCGCACCGCGTGGGCGACCAGCTTGTCGCGTACCGCACGGCCGTTTACAAAGAAGTACTGCAAGTCTGCCTGGCTGCGCGAGAAGGTCGGCAAACCGACCCAGCCCCACAGGTGCAGGCCATTGCGCTCGATTTCAATCGGCAGCGCCTGCTCCAGGAAACCCGCGCCGCATATCGCCGACACCCGCCGTGCACGCGCGGCGTCGTCGTGGGCTTCATGCAGGCTGAGGATGGTCTTGCCGTTGTGACGCAAGTGAAACGCCACATCGAAACGCGCCAGGGCCAGGCGCTTGATAACTTCTTGAAGGTGATCGAATTCGGTTTTTTCGGCCTTGAGGAATTTGCGTCGCGCGGGGGTGTTGAAGAACAGGTCGCGCACTTCCACCGACGTGCCCACCGGGTGCGCAGCCGGCTGGACCCGGGGCGCCATGTCGCGGCCTTCGGTTTCCACTTGCCAGGCCTGCTCGGCGTCACGCGTGCGTGAGGTCAGGGTCAGGCGCGCCACGGAGCTGATGGAGGCCAAGGCCTCGCCGCGAAAGCCCAGGCTCATCACCCGCTCAAGGTCTTCCAGGTCGCGAATCTTGCTGGTGGCGTGGCGGGCCAGGGCCAGCGGCAGGTCATCCGAGGAGATGCCGCTGCCATCGTCGCGCACACGCAGCAGCTTGACGCCGCCCTGCTCCACGTCGACATCGATGCGCTTGGCGCCTGAGTCGATGCTGTTTTCCAGCAGTTCTTTGATCACCGAAGCCGGGCGCTCAACCACCTCGCCCGCAGCGATCTGGTTCGCGAGGCGCGGGCTGAGCAGCTCGATGCGCGAGCCGCTGTTCAACACTGATTCGCTCATTACTGCGCCGCCAATTCGGTGCCGGGGATGGTCAACACCTGACCAACTTTCAATTCATCGGTTTTCAGGTTGTTGGCGCTGCGCAAGGTTGCGGCCGACACCTGGAAACGCACGGCCAGCATGGCCAGGGTGTCGCCGGGCTGTACGCGATGGTCGCGCGGGCCCTGGGCGATTTTCCCGGAGTCACGCAGCCAGGCGATATAAGTGCCCGGCGGCGGGTTCTGCTGGAAGAACTGGCGTACACCGGCGCTGATCGAGCGCGCCAGCGCCTGCTGGTGGCTGGCGCTGGCCAGCTTGGAGGCTTCGTTGGAGTTGGAGATAAACCCGGTTTCCACCAGGATCGACGGGATGTCCGGCGACTTCAACACCATGAACCCGGCCTGCTCCACCCGCTGCTTGTGCAGCGAGGTCACGCGACCAATATTGGTCAGGACTTTCTGCCCGACGTTCAAGCTGGAAGTCAGCGAGGCAGTCATCGACAGGTCGAGCAGTACCCCGGCGAGCATCTTGTCCTTGTCATCGAGGGACACGTTGCCGGCCCCACCGATCAAGTCGGAACGGTTTTCGCTGTCCGCCAGCCAACGCGCAGTCTCGGACGTGGCGCCGCGATCCGACAGGGCAAACACCGAAGCACCAAAGGCCGCGGCCGACGGTGCGGCGTCGGCGTGGATCGACACAAACAGGTCGGCGCCCTTCTTGCGTGCGATTTCGGTACGCCCACGCAATGGGATGAAGTAGTCGCCGGTCCGGGTCAGCTCGGCGCGGTAGCCTTTCATGCCGTTGACCTGACGTTGCAGCTCGCGGGCGATGGCCAGTACTACGTCTTTTTCATGCTGACCGCGCGAACCGGAGGCGCCCGGGTCTTCCCCGCCATGGCCGGCGTCGATCACCACGATAATGTCGCGCTTGCCGGCCGGGGCCGGTGGCGGCGGTGGCAACTTGACCTGAGGCTGCGACGGGTTGACCGGTACGGCAGGCACCGTGGCTACGCTGGGGGTCGGCGCCGGCGGCGGTGCGGCATCGGCGGCGTTGTCGAACAGGTCGACGACCAGCCGGTTGCCGTACTGGGCGTTCGGAGCCAATACAAAGCTTTTCGGCGTCACGACTTTTTTCAAGTCGATGACCACGCGCAGGTCGGTCGGCGTGCGCTGGGCCGAGCGCATGGCGGTGATCGGCGTATTTGCGGTAGAGACTTTCAACGGCGCGGCCAGGGTCGCACCGTTGATGTCGATCACCAGGCGATCGGGCGCCGTGAGGGTAAAGACGCTGTGCTGGACCGGGCCAGACAGGTCGAACACCAGTCGCGTGTTATCCGGCGCTCGCCACAGGCGAACACTTTTCACCTGTGAAGCAGCCAGAGCATTGACAGTCATTGCCGCAAGCAACACCCCTACGACACTAACCAACGCGCGAAAGCGCATACCTAACCCCATCAATTATTTGAATTCCAATGCCAAAGCGGCGCACCACGACTGGCCGCGCGCGCTCTGGGGCAACAACTTCAGCTGACGTCCATGCTCATGCGGCGTAATGGTAATGGTCAGGTCCGGCTTTGGCAAAAAGCCTGTGCCTTTATCTGGCCACTCGATCAGGCACAACGCATCTTCATCGAAGTAATCACGGATGCCCATGTACTCCAGTTCTTCAGGGTCGACCAGGCGGTAGAGGTCGAAATGGAACGCGCGAATCTCACCGATCTCGTAGGGTTCAACCAACGTGAACGTAGGGCTTTTAACCGCCCCGGTGTGGCCCAGGCCGCGGATGATCCCACGTGACAAGGTGGTCTTGCCCGCCCCCAAATCGCCCTCAAGAAAGATCAACCCTGCCCCGCCCGTGACCTGCGCAATGCGCTGACCAAAGGCCACCATGGTGTCTTCATCGGCCAGGAATAGGATTACTTCAGGCACGGCGACTGTTCCTCCAGCAATTGACGAATGGCAGGAATCAAATCGCTGGCAGCCAGCCCGCGACCAAAAGTGCCTTGGCGATCTCCCGCAGTGGCATGCAGCCACACCCCAAGGCAGCTGGCGTCATAGGCGGACATGCCCTGGGCCAGCAATGCGCCGACCAGGCCGGCCAACACATCACCGAGCCCGGCAGTCGCCATGGCCGGATGACCCTGATCACAACGTGAAACACGCCCGTCGGGGCTCGCAATCAAACTGCCAGCACCCTTGAGGATAGCCACTACATTGAATTTCTGGCTCAACGCGCGCGCCACCTTAAGGCGGTCGGCCTGAACCTCGGCTGTCGAAATGCCCAGCAAGCGTGCCGCCTCGCCAGGATGCGGGGTGATCACGCAGTTGGCCGGCAGGCTCACGCCACCGCTGGCCAACTGGTTCAACGCGTCTGCGTCCCAGACTTGCGGCTGCTTGGCGTTGGCAGCGACCGACAGCAGGCTTTTGCCCCAGGCGGCATCGCCCAGGCCTGGGCCAATCACGATCACCGAGATTTTTTCCAGCAGGCCCATCAATTGGTTGGCCGAGCTGACGCCGATGGTCATGACCTCCGGCAAACGGGCCAATGCGGCGGGCACGTGCTCAGGGCGAGTCGCCAGCGACACCATGCCCGCGCCACTGCGCAAGGCACTTTCGGTGCTCAGCAGCGCGGCGCCGCCAAAGCCATGGTCGCCACCGATGACCAGCAGGTGGCCGAACTGGCCTTTATGGGCGTCCGGGGAACGTGCAGCCAGTTGCGGCAAATGGCCGTGCAACAGCGGCTGTACGTCGGTTATTGCGTGTTTTGTCTGCGGCATGCGTCTTCAAGCTCCGATGTCTGGCAGAATTATACCTATCTAACCTGCGGTTTCCCTTGTCTCATGCCTGCCATCACCACCGATCTGCCCGCCCTCGCCCAATCGATCAAAGACTGGGGCCGCGAGCTGGGCTTTCAACAAGTCGGCATCAGCGGCCTGGACCTGGCCGAGCATGAACAGCACCTGCAACGCTGGCTCGATGCGGGCTACCACGGCGAGATGGAATACATGGGCGCCCATGGGAGCAAACGCTCGCACCCCGACGAACTGGTGCCGGGCACCTTGCGCGTGGTCTCGCTGCGCATGGATTATCTGCCAGGCGACACCCAAATGGCGCAACTGCTGGCCAAGCCAGAGAAAGCCTACATCTCCCGTTACGCCCTTGGCCGCGATTACCACAAGCTGATCCGCAAACGCGTGCAGCAATTGGCCGACCGAATCCAGGCACAGATCGGCCCATTCGGCTTTCGTGCGTTTGTCGACAGCGCCCCGGTGCTGGAAAAAGCCATCGCCGAAAAGGCCGGCCTGGGCTGGATCGGTAAAAACACCCTGGTGCTCAATCGCAAGGCGGGGAGCTACTTCTTCCTCAGCGAGCTGTTTGTTGATTTGCCACTGCCGGTCGACCCGCCCACAGCACCGAACATTGCGGGCGCTGCACTGCCTGCCTGGACATCTGCCCCACCAATGCCTTCGTCGGCCCCTATGTACTGGACGCGCGGCGCTGCATTTCCTATCTCACTATCGAACTCAAAAGCGCGATCCCCGAAGACCTCCGCCCGCTGATCGGCAATCGTGTGTTCGGCTGCGATGACTGTCAGATCGTTTGCCCGTGGAATCGTTTCGCGCGTCCTACCGACGAGGGCGATTTCAAGCCACGGCATAACCTGGATAACGCCGAACTGGCCGAGCTGTTCATGTGGGACGAGGATAAATTCCTCAGCAGCACCGAAGGCTCGCCGCTACGCCGCGCCGGTTATGAACGCTGGCTGCGCAACCTGGCGGTGGGCCTGGGCAATGCACCGTCGAGCATCCCGGTACTGGAAGCCCTGAAGGCGCGCCGCGACTACCCCTCGGAGCTGGTACGCGAACACGTGGAATGGGCGCTGAACCAGCACGCCGGGCGTCAGTGGACGTCGTCGTTGTAGACGAACTTGGGCATTTCCCAGTGAAAACGGATCGCCAGCAGGCGCAATAGAAAGCCGCTGAACAGCGTCAGCAGGATCGCCTGCTCGCTCGGCAGCTCCAGATACAGGCACAGCATATAAAACCAGGCGGCGAGGAACGACACGCTGGCGTACAGCTCACGGCGGAAGATCAGTGGGATATCGTTACAGAAGATATCGCGCAAGATGCCGCCGAAGACACCGGTGATCACTCCGCTGACCGACGCCACCAGCATGCCGTGGCCCATTTCCAGGGCGGTCATGCACCCGATCAGGGTGAAGGCGACCAGGCCCACGGCGTCCAACGCCAGAAACAGCGAACGCAGACGGCGCATCAGCGGGGCGATAAAGATCGTCACCAATGCCGCAATTGAGGTCAGCACCAGGTACTCCGGGTGCTTGACCCACGTCAGCGGGTAATGGCCCAGCAGCACATCGCGCACTGAACCACCGCCCAGCGCCGTGACGCATGCAATCAATACCACGCCAAACCAGTCCATACCGCGCCGACCGGCGGACAAGGCACCGGTCATGGCCTCGGCGGTAATGGCGATGAGGTAAAGCATCAGCAGCATGATGGCGATCCTTGCATAGAGGCCGGCAGTCTAATCATTTGCTGATGGCACCAAAAGGGGGCGCTTGGCGAAAGACCGCGGCGCGCCTATCGCAGGCAAGCGAGCTCCCACACTTGAATGTGTTCGCAATTCCAAATGTGGGAGCTGGCTCGCCTGCGATGGCGTCCATTCAGACGCCACACCTTCAAGCCTTGATGAAATGCTTGCGGTAGTGCTGCAGCTCGGCGATCGATTCGCGGATGTCGTCCAGCGCCAGGTGAGTGCTGCCTTTATGGAAGCTGTCTTTGACTTCCGGCGCCCAGCGCGCGGCCAGCTCTTTCAAGGTGGACACGTCGAGGTTGCGGTAGTGGAAGTAGCTTTCCAGCGCCTTCATGTGGGTATAGAGAAAGCGTCGGTCCTGGCAGATGCTGTTGCCGCAGATCGGCGACTTGCCCTTGGGCACCCACTGTTCCAGGAAGGCAATGGTTTCAGCCTCGGCTTCGGCCATGCTGATACGGCTGTCGCGCACGCGCTGGGTCAGGCCGGAGTTGCCGTGGGTGCGGGTGTTCCACTCGTCCATCGTGGCGAGGACGGCGTCGCTGTGGTGGATGGCGATCACCGGGCCTTCTGCCAAGGTGTTGAGGTTGCTGTCGGTGACAATCGTGGCCATCTCGATGATGACGTCAGTGTCAGGGTTCAGACCGGTCATTTCCAGATCGATCCAAATCAGGTTCTGTGGGTTTTGCATGGCGTGATTCTCTTGGCACCTTGGCGTAGCTGCGCAGTTTAGCAGGCGGGGCCGTGCTAGACTCGCGACCGTTTTACCCAACCTTTGTATTATCGACACGGAACACCAATGGCCAAACGCCAGCTCAATCGTCGCCAAAATTGGCGCATCGAAAAGATTCAAGGCGAACGCGCTGCCCGCGCCGCCAAACGTGAATCCTCCGCCGTGGAAGCGCTCGAGGGCGGCGACCTGGGCCCCGAACAGACGGGCCTGGTAATCGCGCACTTTGGTGTGCAGGTCGAAGTCGAGGCGCTCGAAGGCGAACTCGCCGGTTCGGTGTCCCGTTGCCACCTGCGCGCCAACCTGCCTGCGCTGGTCACGGGCGACAAAGTCGTGTGGCGTGCCGGCAACCAGGGCATCGGCGTGATCGTTGCCCAGTTGCCGCGCACCACCGAGTTGCGCCGCCCCGACAGCCGCGGTCAGCTCAAGCCGGTGGCCGCCAACGTCGACATGATCGTGATCGTGTTCGCGCCGCTGCCCGAGCCGCATGCCAACCTGATCGACCGCTATTTGGTCGCCGCCGAACATGCCGGCATTCGCCCGCTGTTGCTGCTGAACAAATTCGACCTGATCGACGAGCAGAACGCCCCGGCGCTCAACGCCTTGCTGGCGGTGTACCGCACCCTCGGCTACCCGGTGCTGGAAGTCTCGGCGCATCACGGCAATGGCATGGAACAGCTGCAACAGCAACTGGACGGGCGCATCAGCGTGTTTGTCGGCCAGTCCGGCGTGGGCAAGTCCTCGCTGGTCAACAGCCTGCTGCCGGAAGTTGATACCCGCGTAGGCCCGCTGTCGGAACTGTCCGGCCAGGGCACCCACACCACCACCACCGCACGGTTGTTCCACTTCCCTGGCGGCGGTGAGCTGATCGACTCCCCAGGCATCCGTGAATTCGGCCTCGGCCACGTCAGCCGCAGCGATGTGGAAGCGGGCTTCATCGAGTTCAACGACCTGATCGGCACCTGCCGCTTCCGCGACTGCAAACATGATCGCGAGCCAGGATGTGCATTGCTCAAGGCCCTGGACGATGGCCGTGTGCAGCAGCAGCGGATGAACAGCTATCGGTCGATTATTGCGAGCTTGCCTGAGAGCAGTTACTAAACCGCAGATAAAAAAAGGCCGCGATTATCGCGGCCTTTTTTTTTCGAGCTTACGACCCCGTGGCAGGCGCCGTCGGGTCTTTCACCCCACCGTCATCAAACAGGTTCAGCTTCTGGCGCAGCTCATGCGCCGGCAACGGTTCCTGCCCCGGCGGAATCGCGTTCGGGTCGGTCGGCACTTCGCCGGGCGCGCCTGCACCTGGGGTCGGCGCAGGTGGCGGCTGGTCGCCTTCGATGGCCCGCTGAGCCTTTTTGGTCAGCACGACAATATCGATGCGGCGGTTGATCGGGTTGAACGGCTCCTTCGCATCAAACAGCTGCGAAGACGCAAACCCCACCACCCGTGCCACTTGCGGGTCCGGGTAGCTGCCGGCTACCAGCGCCCGGCGAGCGGCGTTGGCGCGGTTGGCCGAGAGTTCCCAGTTGCCGAAGTCGCCCTGCCCCGCATAGGGCTTGGCGTCAGTATGGCCGCTGATGCTGATCTTGTTCGGCACGGCCTTGATGGTGTCAGCCATAGCCAGCAGGATGTCTTCGAAGTAAGGCTTCAAGCGCGCGCTGCCGGAGTCGAACATCGGTCGGTTGGCAGCGTCAGTGATCTGGATGCGCAAGCCGTCCGGGGTGATCTCGAACGAGATCTGATCCTTGAATTTCAGCAGCTGCGGGTTTTCCTCAACCTTGGTCTGCAATTCCTGCAGCAACAGTTCAAGGCGTTCCTGCTCGACCTGCTCGGCCATGGCTTCGACGGTATCGCGCTCGATCGGGATTTTTTCCTGCGGCGCTTCGGTCTTCACTTCCGGATTAATGGTGCGCTCCGGCGCCAGTTGCGGCGAACCGCCCAGGTCGATCACGAAGGGCGTGCCGCTTTCCGAAAAGCCAATCGGGTCTTTGAAGTAGCCGGCGATGGCGATCTTTTGTTCGGGCGTGGCGGTAGACATCAGCCACAGCACCAGGAAGAACGCCATCATCGCCGTCGCGAAGTCGGCGAAGGCGATTTTCCAGGCGCCGCCATGGTGCCCCGCAGCGAAGCGCTTGACGCGCTTGATGATTATCGGCTGGTTGTTTTCCATGGCTTAGCGACCGCGAACCGCTTGTTCCAGCTCGGCAAAACTTGGGCGGTGTTTGGGGTACAGCACCTTGCGACCGAACTCGACGGCCAGCGACGGCGGCATGCCGGAAGCGGAAGCAACCAGGCTGGCCTTGATCGACTCGTACAGGTTGATTTCTTCCTTGGCATCGTGGGCCAGGGATGTGGCCAGCGGGCCGAAGAAGCCGTAAGCCGCAAGAATACCGAAGAACGTACCCACCAGCGCCGCACCGACGTGCATGCCGATGGCCGCCTGGTCACCTTCGCCCAACGAGGCCATGGTCACCACGATACCGAGTACCGCCGCGACGATACCGAAGCCGGGCATGCCGTCAGCGATGCCGGTCACGGCATGGGAAGGATGTTCCAGCTCTTCTTTAAGGCTGAACAGCTCCATGTCGAACAGGCCTTCCAGCTCGTGCGGGGCCATGTTGCCGGAGGACATGATGCGCAGGTAATCGCAGATGTAGGCGGTCATGCGCTCGTCTTTGAGCACGGCCGGGTACTTGGCGAAAATCGGGCTGGCGGCGGCGTCTTCGATGTCGGCCTCGATGGCCATCATGCCTTCGCGGCGGCTCTTGTTGAGGATCTCGTAAACCAGGCCCAGCACTTCCAGGTAGAAGGTGTGGGTGAAGCGCGAACCGAACATGCCCAGCGACTTCTTGACCACGTGCATGGTCATGTAGCCCGGGTTCGCCTGCAAGAATGCACCGAACGCGGCACCACCGATGATCAGCACTTCGAAGGGCTGGATCAGCGCAGCAATTTTACCGTGGGACAGGACGTAGCCACCGAGCACACTTGCGATGACGACGATGATGCCGATAATTTTAGCCATAGGAGATGAGTACTTGCGCCGTCGGGTTCATGGACATATTGGGGGGAACTGAAAACTCTTGTTCCTCTTATCGGCAAAACTGCGCCAGACTATAGCCCGTTAAGGCGAAAAGCCAGTTCGGCCCGCTCTGGGCGTGTTGACCGCAAGTGATGATCGCGCCCCAATCATGGCTAATGAAACGACAGTCCCAACTGCAAAACCCAACTCTCTCGCCGCTTGGATCAAGCGCCTGGACGATGTGCTGCTGCCTGTTCCCCAGGCCAGCCACGATCGCGTGTGCAAAGCCATCCGCGACAGCCGCAGTTCGTTGCGAGACATTGCCGAACTGATGCAAAACAGCCCGGCCCTGGTGCTCAGCGTGATGCGCGAGGCCAACAGCCACACTCAGGGCAGCATGACGGCGCCGGCGGAAAACCTCGAAGTCGCGCTCAACCGCCTGGGCCTCAAGCGCGCCGAAGAACTGCTGGCGCGCCTGCCCTCGGTGCCCGAGCAAGACATTCCCGTGGCCTTGCGCCAACTGCTGCTGGTCAGCCAGCACGCCTCGCAGCAAGCCAATGGCTTGTTCGGCAGCCGCCTGGCGCGGCTGTGGCAAGACATCCACTGGGGCAGCCTGCTGTTTCTGTCGCCGCTGTGGCCGATGGCGGTGGCCTACCCGAAACTCCTGGAGGAATGGGAGTTGCGCGTTATCCACAAAAGCGAATCGGCGCGCAGGGTCGAGCACGAATTGTTCGGCGTGCGCCTGCTGGACCTGTGCCTCGGCCTGACCGAAACCTGGCACTTGCCGATCTGGGTCTCCCAGGGCTACACCCTGCTGCTGACCGAGCAGCGCTTGTTGGTCAAGGCCCTGCATATCGCCCGTGAAGACGATCCGCTGCGTCACCAGCAATTGCTCGATGCCGAACCCAACCTGCGCCGCTGGCTGAACCAGCCGGCCAATACCGTGTTGCTGGCCAACGGCCTGGCGATGTCGGCCCAGGAGTCCTGGACCTGCCCGCACACCCAGCGCTGGCAATACCTCACCGCGCTTTACCTGCAACAGCCCCTGAGCGACGTGCAGCAACTGGTGCACCAGCAAGCCGCAACCAGCGCCCGCACCACCTTGATGCCCGACCTCTGGCACCCGGCGCTGTCGCTGATCTGGCCGTGGCATGTGCAAAAGATTCACCGTGGCCTTTTGCCGGCACCGCCGCCGACCGCCGAAGCCCTGGCCGTGTGGCGCAAGCGCTGCACCGAGTTGCTGGTTGAGCCGAGCCGCTTTGCCAACGCCATGCACCTGACGACGTGCGCCAAAGAGGCCCTGTCGGCCAGCGGTATGCAGCGGGTCATGTTGCTGATGACCGATCGCGCCCAGAGTACCTTGCGCGTGCATCAGGTCGACGGCCTGCCCAAAGACGCCGCCAATCTGAGCCTGGACGTGGTCAACAGCACCCTGCTGCAGCGCCTGATGGAAAAATCTGCCCAGGTGCGCCTCACGCCGGACAACCACGCCCAGTTCTCGGCCCTGCTGCCGCCGATCCTGCGCCGCCTGTTTACCGGTGAGCACCTGCTGCTGCGCTCCCTGAGCTGCAACGGCAAGGTGGTGATGCTGATGCTCGCCGACCAGGGCGGCGGGCCGTTCTCGGAAACCACCGTGCAGGCCTTCGGCAAAACCGCCCAGTGCATCGAGAAAGCCCTGCACAGCTTTACCAACCGCAGCGCTTGATGCTTGCGTTACAATCGCCGTCTTTTATCGCCGACATTTGTGCCCAGGAGACCTCACATGCCTGACTTCTCTGGCTTGCCGCTGGTGATCGAGTCCAGCGACCTGCTCGGTCAACTGGAAGCCGAACACCTGATTCTGGTGGACCTCACCAGTGCCGCCCGCTACGCCGAAGGGCATATCCCTGGCGCGCATTTCGTTGACCCCAAGCGCACCCAACTGGGCCAGCCACCGGCGCCAGGCTTGCTGCCGCACAAGGCCGACCTGGAGAAACTCTTCGGCGAACTGGGCCACACCCCGGACGCGACCTACGTGGTCTACGACGACGAAGGCGGCGGCTGGGCCGGGCGTTTCATCTGGCTGCTCGACGTGATCGGGCACCAGAAATACCACTACCTGGACGGCGGCCTGCTGGCGTGGCTCGACGGTAAGCACCCGTTGTCGACCGACGTAACCGCCCCCGTCGGAGGCCCGGTCAGCCTCACGCTGCACGACGGCCCCACCGCCACCCGCGAATACCTGCAAAGCCGCCTCGGCGCAGCTGACCTGGGGATCTGGGACGCGCGCGGCCCGCTGGAGTATTCCGGCGAAAAAGTCCTCGCGGCCAAAGGCGGGCACATTCCCGGCGCAGTCAATTTCGAATGGACCGCGGGCATGGATACGGCGCGCAACCTGCGCATCCGCCGCGACATGCCGCAGATCCTCGAAGACCTCGGGCTGACCAAAGACAAAGAAATCATCACCCACTGCCAGACTCACCACCGCTCTGGCTTCACCTACCTGGTGGCCAAGGCGCTCGGTTATCCGCGAGTCAAAGGTTATGCCGGTTCCTGGGGCGAATGGGGCAACCACCCCGACACCCCCGTCGAGATTTAAGGTTTAAGGACAGTTATGAAAAAGCAGTTGTTTATCCTCAGCCAGTACTTGCTGCCGCACCACCTGCTGTCGCGCTTGGCCGGCTGCATCGCCGAGTGCCGCGTGCGCTGGTTCAAGAACGCCTTCACCAGCTGGTTCGCCAAGCGCTATCAAGTGGACATGTCCCAAGCCCTGGTTGAAGACCTGACCGCCTACGAGCATTTCAATGCTTTCTTCACCCGCGCCTTGAAAGACGGCGCGCGCCCCCTGGACCCGACCCCAGGTGCGGTTCTGAGCCCGGCCGACGGTGCTGTCAGCCAGCTGGGCCCGATCGAGCATGGTCGCGTATTCCAGGCCAAGGGCCATAGCTTCAGCGTGCTGGAACTGCTGGGTGGCGATGCCGCCGTGGCGGCGCCGTTCATGGGCGGTGATTTCGCCACTATTTATCTGTCACCGAAGGACTACCACCGCGTGCACATGCCGCTGGCCGGTACCTTGCGTGAAATGGTCTACGTGCCTGGGCGGATTTTCTCGGTCAACCAGACCACCGCCGAAAACGTGCCGGAGCTGTTTGCACGCAACGAGCGCGTTGTCTGCCTGTTCGACACCGAACGCGGCCCGATGGCCGTGGTGCTGGTGGGCGCGATGATCGTGGCGTCGATTGAAACCGTCTGGGCCGGGCTGGTAACGCCGCCGAAACGCGAGCTGAAAACCTTCCGCTACGACGAAGCCGCGCGTGCGCCGATTCACTTGGAGAAAGGTGCGGAGCTGGGTCGCTTCAAGCTGGGTTCGACCGCCATCGTGCTGTTCGGACCGGATCAGGTGAAGTGGGCGGAAGAACTGGTGGCCGGTTCGCCAGTGCAGATGGGCCAGGGTATCGCACTGCCGAAAGCCTGATTAAAGCCGATTGAAGATCAAAGTGTGGGAGCGGGCTTGCTCGCGAATGCGGTGTAACAGTCAACAGAGATGTCGACTGATCTACCGCTTTCGCGAGCTAGCCCGCTCCCACATTGACCGTGCTGGTTCAGTTATCTCGGCTTAAAGCTGACCATCACGGTCGCGAAAGCCCAGCAGATACAGCACCCCATCCAGCCCCAGGGTCGAAATCGCCTGCTTGGCCGATTGCTTCACCAACGGTTTGGCTCGGAACGCCACACCCAACCCGGCAATCGCCAGCATCGGCAAGTCGTTGGCGCCGTCGCCGACCGCAATGGTCTGCTCCAGGCGCAACCCTTCCTTGTGGGCCAATTCCTTCAGCAAATCCGCCTTGCGCTGTGCGTCGACAATCGGCTCCACCGCCACGCCGGTCACTTTGCCATCCACCACTTCCAGCTCATTGGCGAACACATAGTCGATACCCAGCTTGGCCTGCAATTGCTTGGCGAAGTAGGTAAAACCACCGGACAGGATCGCGGTTTTGTAACCCAGGCGCTTGAGTTCGGCGAACAGGGTTTCGGCGCCTTCGGTCAGGCGCAGGGAAGCACCGATCGAATCCAGCACGCTCACATCCAAACCTTTGAGCAGCGCCAGGCGCTCCTTGAAGCTGGCACGGAAGTCCAGCTCACCGGCCATGGCGCGCTCGGTAATTTCAGAGACCTGCTCACCCACACCGGCCGCCTTGGCCAGTTCGTCGATGACTTCGGCTTCGATCAGTGTGGAATCCATGTCGAACACCGCCAGGCGCCGGTTGCGACGAAACAGCGAATCTTCCTGGAAGGCGATGTCGACATTCAGTTCCTGGGCCACGCTGAGGAATTCGGCGCGCAGGGCTTGCGGGTCAGCCGGTTCGCCGCGCACGGAGAACTCGATGCAGCCCTTGCCCTTGTCGGCCGGCGTGTCCAAAGGCATGCGACCCGACAGACGGTCGATATGGTCGATATTCAAACCGTACTGCGCGGTGATCGAGCTGACGCGCTGCAGCTGTTCGGCGGTGACCTTGCGGGTCAACAGGGTGACGATATGGCGTTTTTTGCCCTGACCCTCGACCCAGTGTTGGTAATCGGCTTCGGACACCGGGGTGAAACGCACCTGTTGGTCGAGCTTATACGCCGTAAACAGGATGTCCTTGAGTACCGAAGACGCCTGTTCGGTGCTCGGGATTTCCACCAGGATCCCGAACGACAGGGTGTCGTGGATCACTGCCTGGCCGATGTCGAGAATGTTTACACCACCCTGGGCCAGAACACCGGTAATGGCTGCGGTGAGACCTGGTCGATCTTCACCGGTGATGTTTATCAGGACAATTTCGCGCAAGGCGCACCCCCAGGCTGGAAAAAAACCGCATTCTACCCACTTTCAGTGACCATCGGGCACAGCCAGCGCTTTGCCGGTCTTGGGCCTGTCGCTATACTGCGCGTCAACTTCACGGACCAAGAGCCGAGCTCAAGTGAACCGGCCTACGCCAGTAAAAACCGACAACTTCTTCCTGCTGATCTTCCGGGCACTGCGCCACCGCCGTGTACCGATCGCATTACGCATCGCCAGCCATAACGTGATCCTGGTCGCCCTGGCCCTGGTGATCTACGCCTGCGTGATGGGTTTGCAGTTCAAGCAGGCCATGCACGAGCAAGCCGACGCCCTGGGCGAGAGCTTGACCACTCAGACCGCCACCTCGGCGACTGAGCTGTTGGTGTCCAACGACATCCTCAGCCTCAACGTGCTGCTCAACAACCTGACCAAGAACCCGCTGGTGGCCCACGCCGCCATTTACAGCGTGGACAACCGGATCATGGCCGAAGCCGGGCAGCGCCCGAAAAACGGCCTGCTGGGTGAAGCCGAAGGCTTGTACCAGAGCAATATCACGTTTCAGGATGTGAAGGCCGGCCAACTGCGCATCAGCCTCGACATGCAGCAATTCCAGCAACCGATGACCATCAGCCTGCAGAGCATGGGCATTCTCAGCGCGATCCTGCTGGCATTGGCCCTGGCCTTGAGCCTGCGCCTGGGTCGACATATCTCCACGCCGTTGATGCAACTGCGCATCTGGTTGCGCGATATCGACGAACACACCCCGGCCACCGACCGCCAGGATGAAATCGGCGACCTGGCCCGCCAGCTGCACGCCAGCTTCGCTCCGGAACCGGTGGTGCGTGAAGTCGAGCCCGAGCCTGAATACGACGAAACCGACTACGACGAAGAGCCCGAGTTTGAAGTACGCGACCTGCGCGACCCGGGCTTTGACGAAAGCGCCCCGGTAGCGGGCCTGAAGCCGGCCACCCGCAAGGTGATCCAGGCCGAAGAAGACGAACTGGACGACGAAGACCCCTTCGCCGACCTGCGCGACACCTCGAGCAACACCCCGGCCGTTGCGCCGAAACCTGCGCCTGCGAAAAACGCCGAACCGCAGCACAGCGCAGTGCTGGCCGTGCAATTGGGCGCCCAGGATCAGCTGCGTCGTCTGCCCCGCGCGCGCTTGACCGAATTGCTGGAGCGCTACCGCGACTGCCTCGACCAGGCTGCCTCGCTGTACCAGAGCGAGCTGCACACCCTGAACGATGGCAGCACATTGATGCTGTTCCACAGCGAAGACAGCGGCGAAGACTACCTGACCAACGCGATTTGCTGCGGCGAGCTGCTGCGCGCCCTAGGCCATGAGTTGCAGATCGAAGTAGCCGACAGCGGCATCACCCTGCAACTGCAGCTGGGGCTGACGGTGGGCGACGATCTGTTCGGCATGAGCCAGATCGACCTGCTGCTGACGGAAATCGCCCAGGACGCGCTGGCTTTGTCCCAACACAGCCGCAACCTGCTGCTGGTGGAACGCAAGATCAGTGAAGACACACTGATCCGCCAGCGCGCGCGCATCCGCCCAATCGCCAGCCCTGAAGGGGCGAGCTGTGTGGAGCGGCTGATGGAGCCGTATCCGTCGATGCTGGAGCGGCAGTTGGCGCGGATGCATGAGACCCGCGCGAAGCCCTGAAAATACTGCCAAGCCCACTGTGGAGTGGCCTTGTGTGGGAGCGGGCTTGCTCGCGAAAGCGGTGGGTCAGTCGATATCTCTGTTGACTGTTACACCGCATTCGCGAGCAAGCCCGCTCCCACACTGGACCTCCAGCATGGCTCGAATCCCGTACAAACAAAAAGGCCCGCTTACTCAGCGGGCCTTTTTTGTTTGCCTGGGATTCAGGTCAGAACCTGAACACTTCCATGTCCGTACGAATCGGCACGGCCATCGGCATCTTCGGTTTCTGCGGCTCGGCAGGCTTGGCCTGCGCCGGGGCCGACTTGCGTGGTGCCTCGGCAATCGGCGGCTGGTTGGCCAGTGGCTTGAGGGCCACCGACAACTGCTGCGCCAAGTGCTGCAACAGCACGCCCTGGGCCTGAACCTGGGACGCTGTGCTGCCGGTGTGTTCTTCCTGCAGGTGCACGATGCGGTTATCGCGCACTTGGCCACGGCGGTCGATCAGGCGCCACTGCGCATCGAGGATCGCCGGCTGTGAAGTGCCGGAGTCGAGCCGGGTAATCGTCAGCAAAACCTGTACGTCCGGGGTAAAGCCGGTCGGTGCCGGGGCAAGCACCACACGCTGGCTGTCCAGATGGCCTGCGACCTGGCGCAACATCAGCTGGTTGATGTCGGACGACAAACTGCCCGCCCAACGGCCATCTGTAGAACCTTGCAGGCTGCCGTCGTTCTGACGTTGCAGCAGGGTTTCGCGTTGCAGGTAGTCAGCCACGACCACCGGCCCCAGTAGAACCGCCATGCCAGCGGTTTGAGCTGGCTGAGCCGGACTTCCGCTGTCCAGCTGGTACAGCGACACCGGCTGGTGTGTGCTGCAACCCGCCAGCCCCAAAAGGCCAGCGAGCACGAAAATAAAAGGAAGGCGTGGAGCAGTCATCATCCCATCCAGGTGGCTGCCACAAGGCGAACCACAATGTAATACTTAAAAATAACCTAACACGCTCGGCCACGCCGGCGCTGGAAAGGCCATATCATCCGTGAATATGCGCCATGACTCCAGCGCCAAAGCGTCGATCTACGCGTTAAATCGTAGATCGAGGGCTCTAAACCGCCTTAAACGGGCGTTTCCACCAATAAAGCATCAACGCGCTGGAAGCCGCGAGGCAGTTTATTACCGCGACGACCACGCTCGCCCTTGTAATGTTCGAGGTCGTCAGGGCGCAATGACAACGTGCGCTTGCCGGCCTGGAGCACCAGGGTGGAGCCTTCCGGGATCACTGCGATGTCGGTCACGTACTCTTCGCGACTGGCCACCCGTTCGCCGGGAATACCAATAATCTTGTTGCCTTTGCCTTTGCCCAACTGGGGCAAATCGCTGATCTTGAACACCAGCAAGCGCCCTTCGGTGGTCACCGACGCCAGCCAATTGCTCTCGCGATCCTCCACTGGCCGCGGCAGAATCACCTTGGCATTGTTCGGCAAGCTCAACAGCGCCTTGCCCGCCTTGTTCTTGGCCTGCAGGTCTTCACCCTTGACCACAAAACCGTAACCCGCGTCAGAGGCGATCACATACAGCGCATCGTCGTCCGGCAGCAACACACATTCAAAATTCGCCCCCGGTGGCGGCGTCAGGCGACCGGTCAACGGCTCGCCTTGCCCGCGAGCGGACGGCAAGGTATGGGCCGGCACCGAGTAACTGCGCCCGGTGGAGTCGATAAACACCGCAAACTGGTTGGAACGCCCGGCCGCAGCCGTCTTGAAGCCATCACCCGCCTTGTACGACAAGCCGGTGGCGTCAATATCATGCCCTTTGGCTGAACGAACCCAACCCTTTTCCGACAGAACGACGGTAATTTTCTCGTTAGGCAGCAGCTCGGTTTCTGTCAGAGCTTTCGCCTCAGCGCGCTCAACGATCGGCGAACGACGGTCATCGCCGTAGGTTTCAGCGTCTTTAATCAGCTCGGTGCGCACCAGTTTCTTCAGTTTGGCTTCGCTGCCCAGCAGGGCTTGCAGCTTGGCTTGTTCCTTGAGCAATGCATCTTGCTCGTCACGCAGCTTCATTTCTTCCAGTCGCGCCAACTGACGCAAGCGGGTGTCGAGGATGTAGTCAGCCTGGATCTCGCTCAGCTCGAAACGCGCGATCAGTTCGGCTTTCGGGTGCTCGGCGGTACGGATGATGTGGATTACTTCATCGAGGTTGAGGTAGGCAATCAACAAACCGTCCAACAGGTGCAGGCGGCGTTCGACCTTGTCGAGGCGGAATTGCAGGCGGCGACGCACGGTCTGCACCCGGAATTCCAGCCACTCCACCAGCAGGTTGCGCAGGTTTTTCAGCTGCGGCTTGCCGTCCAGGCCAATAATATTGATGTTGACCCGGTAGCTCGACTCCAGGTCGGTGCTGGCAAACAGATGCTGCATCAGCACTTCATGGTCGACCCGACTGTTGGTCGGGATGATCACGATGCGGCACGGGTTTTCGTGGTCGGACTCGTCACGCAGGTCGGCGACTTGCGGCAATTTCGACGGTTTGGCCTGCATCAGCGCGGCAATCTGTTCCAGCACCTTGGCGCCGGACACCTGGTGCGGCAGTGCGGTGACGATAATGTCGCCGTCTTCGACGTGGTACACGGCGCGCATGCGCACCGAGCCCTTGCCGGTTTCGTACATCTTCAGCAGGTCGGCGCGCGGCGTGATGATTTCCGCTTCGGTCGGGTAGTCCGGGCCCTGGATATGCTCGCAGAGCTGTTCGACCGTGGCTTTTGGCTCGTCCAGCAGGCGCACGCAGGCGGTGGCGACTTCGCGCAGGTTGTGCGGCGGTACGTCAGTGGCCATGCCGACGGCGATGCCGGTGGTGCCATTGAGCAGGATATTCGGCAAACGTGCCGGCAACACCAACGGTTCTTCCAGTGTACCGTCGAAGTTCGGGCCCCAGTTCGCAGTGCCCTGCCCCAACTCGCTCAGCAGTACTTCCGAGTAACGCGACAGGCGCGCCTCGGTGTAACGCATGGCGGCGAAGGACTTGGGATCATCCGGCGCACCCCAGTTGCCCTGGCCGTCTACCAGTGTGTAGCGGTAGCTGAACGGCTGGGCCATCAGCACCATGGCTTCGTAGCAGGCCGAGTCGCCGTGGGGGTGGAATTTACCGAGCACGTCACCGACGGTACGCGCCGACTTCTTGTGCTTGGAGTCGGCGTCCAGGCCCAACTCACTCATGGCGTAGATGATGCGCCGTTGCACAGGCTTCAGGCCGTCGCCGATATGCGGCAGGGCCCGGTCCATGATCACGTACATGGAGTAGTTGAGGTAGGCACTTTCGGTGAAGTCAGCCAGCGATCGGCGTTCTACGCCATCTAAGCTGTCTGCGAGGATGTCACTCATGCGGGCCTCATCATTATTGGGTAATGCGCAGCGGAACTGCCGCTGCGCTGGTTCAATTCAAGAAAATGTGGAGTCATGGCTGGGCGCTCCAGCCACCGGCGGGGGCTGCGAAACGATAGACCACCGGGCGTTTTTCACCATCGGCACGCGGGCCGAAATTGTTGTCGATGCCCAGCCATGCCCCCTCGGCGTCGATCACCAGGGCTTCGGCCAAGCCGTAAGGCTGGGCGTAGCTGCGCTCGGGCGTCAGGGTCTCGTCGGCGAATGACCAGCACAGCTCGACTTTGGCCGTGACTGGATCGCGCCGGCAAATCTGGAACGCATTGCGCTCCAAGGTAAAGAGTTTGCCGTTGAACAACGCCAGGTCGGCAAAATCCTTGGACACGGCCTTGGCATGGGTGAATTTGGCCGGTTGCACTTCCTGACCGGCTTCGCTCAACAATACGCACGGGCCATCACAGTCCCACAGGCTTTGCGGGCGCTTGATCGAAATCAGGCCACGCCGCTCACGCTCGGCTGCCAGCCAAATCTGGTTGCCTTCGGGGTTCACCGCCAGGCCTTCAAACAACGCGTTGAAGTGCAGCAACATGCCGCTGGCCCGCGCCTCGCGCACCATGCCGGGGGCGATTTTCAACCACTCCGGCGCACCGCTGGCCGGCACTTGCAGCACCGCCGCATGGGCTTCGCTGACAATGTAGCGGTTGCCCGCGGCATCGCAGCTGATGCCTTCGAAATCCAGGTCGCCGCCGCGAATGAACGAGGCGGCCTTGGTCCGCGAGCGTAAACCCCAGGGCAGCCCGGACTCGGGCACCGGCGGCACCTCGATCTTCACCGTTTCGGCCTGCCAGGTCGACGCGCTCATATCGAGGCGGTAAATCTGGTCGTCATCGCGGTCGGAAACCGTCCACAGCGCTTTGCCGCACAACGCCAGCCCGGACAGGTTGCCGCCGCGCATGCCATCCACCGGGTGTTCCGAGACGAGTTTCAGCTCTGCCACGGGCGCGGCGGCCACCGGGGTGGCCACCCACCCGCTCAACATCAGGATCGCCAGGGCGAAACCTGTGCGCATCAGCCCAGCACCTCGGCCAGGTTGCCTTTGGATTCCAGCCAGGCCTTGCGATCCGGCGCGCGTTTCTTCGCCAGCAGCATGTCCATCATTTCCGAGGTACCGGCGAAATCTTCCAGGGTCAGCTGCACCAGGCGCCGAGTGTTCGGGTCCATGGTGGTTTCGCGCAACTGCGGCGGGTTCATCTCGCCCAGACCTTTGAATCGCGTGACCTGCGGCTTGCCGCGTTTCTTCTCGGCAACCAGGCGGTCGAGGATGCCATCTCGCTCGGCTTCGTCCAGGGCGTAGAAAATCTCTTTGCCGAGGTCGATACGGTACAGCGGCGGCATGGCGACGTAGACGTGGCCGGCATCCACCAACGGGCGGAAGTGCTGGACGAACAGCGCGCACAGCAAGGTCGCGATGTGCAGGCCGTCGGAGTCGGCGTCGGCGAGGATGCAGATCTTGCCGTAGCGCAGTTGGCTCATGTCCGCTGCGCCCGGGTCGACCCCGATCGCCACGGCGATGTTGTGCACTTCCTGGCTGGCCAGCACTTCGCTGCCGTCGACTTCCCAGGTGTTGAGGATCTTGCCGCGCAACGGCAGGATCGCCTGGAACTCCTTGTCCCGCGCTTGCTTGGCGGAGCCACCGGCGGAGTCACCTTCCACCAGGAACAGTTCGGAACGCATCGGGTCCTGCCCGGCGCAGTCAGCCAGTTTGCCTGGGAGTGCCGGGCCCGCCGTGATGCGCTTGCGCTCGACCTTTTTACTCGCCTTGAGGCGACGGCCGGCGTTGTTGATTGCCAGCTCCGCCAGCGCCAGGCCCAGCTCCGGGTGCTCGTTGAGCCACAGGCTGAACGCGTCCTTGACCACCCCGGAGACAAACGCCGCCGCCTCGCGGGACGACAGGCGCTCTTTGGTCTGGCCGGAGAATTGCGGCTCCTGCATTTTCATCGACAGCACGAACGCGATGCGCTCCCACACGTCTTCCGGCGCCAGCTTCACGCCGCGCGGCAACAGGCTGCGGTATTCGCAGAATTCACGCATGGCGTCCAGCAAACCCTGGCGCAAACCGTTGACGTGAGTGCCGCCTTGGGCGGTCGGGATCAGGTTGACGTAGCTTTCCTGCACGCTGTCGCCACCTTCCGGCAACCACAGCAGCGCCCAGTCGACCGCTTCTTTATTACCCGCCAGGCTGCCGCAGAACGGCTCGTTGGGCAGGCGTTCGAAGTCGCTGACGGAGTCTTCCAGGTAGGAGCGCAGGCCATCCTCGTAGTGCCACTCGACCTTCTCGCCGGTGCCTTTGTCTTCAAAGGTCACCAGCAGGCCTGGGCACAACACCGCCTTGGCCTTGAGCACGTGCTTGAGGCGGCTGATGGAGAATTTTGGTGAATCGAAGTATTTCGGGTCCGGCGCGAAGTACACGCTGGTGCCGGTGTTGCGCTTGCCGACGGTACCGATCACTTGCAGGTCGGTGGCTTTGTAGCCATCGGCGAAGGTCATTTCGTACTCGTTGCCGTCGCGCTTGACCTTTACCCGAACCAGCGTCGACAAGGCGTTGACCACGGAAATGCCCACACCGTGCAAGCCACCGGAAAACTGGTAGTTCTTGTTGGAGAACTTGCCACCGGCGTGCAGCTTGGTGAGGATCAGCTCGACGCCCGACACGCCCTCTTCCGGGTGAATGTCCACCGGCATGCCGCGACCGTCGTCGGACACTTCCAGGGAATGGTCAGCGTGAAGAATGACATGCACCGACTTGGCGTGGCCGGCCAAGGCTTCGTCGACGCTGTTGTCGATGACTTCCTGGGCAAGGTGGTTCGGCCGACTGGTGTCGGTGTACATGCCGGGGCGTTTGCGCACCGGGTCGAGGCCCGAGAGGACTTCGATGGCGTCGGCGTTATAAGAGCTAGCGCTGGGAGTGGCCATGGGGTCTCGTCGTGAGTCGTTCGATTAAAAAGTAACCTGTGATTTCCAAGGCAATTACAGTGCCGAGAAATCAAAGGATTGATACTGATCTGCGCCAATGCCGGCAAAACTCAACATGGCCGGCAATTGCCGGGCGAAGCCCTGGTAACCATGGTCGCCACCGGCCTGGATGCGCAAGGCACAGGCCCGGTAATACTGCTGGGCGAGGCGATAATCCAGTGTCTCATCGCCGGTCTGCAACCACACCTGATAGCGCGCCGCATCCTGAGGGGCCGGCACTTCCAGCTCGGCCAGCGCCGTAACGTGGTCGTGGGTCAATTCCCAGGTTTCATCGGTGTAGAGGTTCTTCTGGGTGCCCAGGTAGCCGTCGAACATCCGATGCGGGCTGACCGCGGGGTTGACCAGCAGCGCCTTGAGGCCATGGCGTTCGGCAAGATGGGTTGCATAGTAGCCGCCGAGTGAGCTGCCGACCAGCAGTGGCCGGCCCAGTTGCGCAATGGCTTCTTCCAATTGAGGAATTGCCTTACGCGGGTGGTGATGCAGGGCAGGCACACGCAGTTGGTCGCTCAAACCGAGGCTGTCCATCACGGTGCTCAACTGGGTGGCCTTGTTGGACGCAGGCGCGCTGTTGAAACCGTGGATATATAGAATCGAAGCGGACATGCCGGGCTCTCCGTGCATCAGCCAAAGAGGCGCAGTTTACAGGGAATACAGGCAGAAGCAGCTCCCACATTTTGATCAGTGTTTGCAGGGTTTAATAGCCGTTGCTGCCGTAATCGACGGTAAATTCAAATCCTTTTACCCGCTCCACGCCCGTCTCCAACCGCCCGTCGGCATGCAAGCGCAACCAGCGATAGCCCGGCGCTTGTTCGCTGACCTTGAAATCCTCGCTGCCCGGTGCGAACTGGATGCACGTCGACGGCGAAGCCAGCAACCGCACGCCGTTGCGCTCAAGGTCAATCTCCTGGTGCACATGCCCCCAAAGCACCGCCCTGACCTGCTCGAACCGATCAAGCACGGCAAACAAAGCCTCAGGATTACGCAACCCGATGGGCTCCATCCACGCACAGCCGATGGACACAGGGTGATGATGAAAGCACACCAGATGATGACGGTTAGGCGCCTCACTCAAGGCTTGGGCCAGCAACTGCAACTGGCTGTCCTGCAGATACCCCGGCACCGAGCCGGGTACGGCGGAGTCCAGCAAGGTGATGCGCCAGTTGCCGACATCGACCACCGGCTCCAGCAAATCGCTGTGCACGGCGGCGTGAGCCATGATGTGTGGCTCGTCGTGGTTACCGGGGATCCAGCGCGCCGGGGCAGAAATGGCCCCGGTCATTTCACGGAACTGCTGATACGACTCCAGCGTGCCGTCCTGGGACAGGTCCCCGGTGGCCAGCAGCAAATCAATCCGCGGCTGCTGCTCGCGGACCAACCCGATCACCCGTCGGAGGCTCTCACGGGTGTTCATGCCCAGCAGCGTGCCGTCGGCCTCGGCAAACAGGTGGCTGTCGGACAACTGCACCAGCAACGCCGGCGCATCAGGGGTCAAGGTGGCTACGCTCGGCAAGGCGCTCTCCCAAGGCAATCACAGGAAATGGACAATTGACGTGATTATGCTGGGGCAGGACGCAAAGAGGAAACCCGGGAAGCAGACGCAGTTCACATCTACCGCACAGCTTCGAACTCATGGCCCAGGGCCAGACAGTGGCTCAACCATTCACCGAGGAACACATTGAGCTGTGCTTTCTCATCGGGCTGGTGCATGAACACGTTGGGGTAAGGATAGATGCTGCGAAAGCGTCGCGCATGTTCGGCACTGATGACTTCAGCCATCCGCGCATCGTGGTACACCTGCACTTCCAGTTGCGGCACCGGCAGCCACGGCAGGCTGTGCTCCTGGCGCACGCGCAGGGTGGTGGTGTACGGGCAATTGACGATGACCTCGAGGGTCAGCACGCCGAGCATCTGGTCGCCGTGGGTCACCGCAATGCGCCGTGCCTCGGGGGCATGACGCATATCGGGGAGCAAGCGCAACAACCGTGCATAGTTGGCCTCGCAGGCGGCTTGCAGCCCGATCAGGTCGACTCGATAGCGTTCACGTGCCTTTACTGCCATAACCCCCTCACTTCCGCGCGATTAAGCGCAAGCCACTGCAGGGCGATAATGCTGGCTGCGTTGGAAATTTTGCCGTCACGCACCGCTTGCAGGGCATCTTCGAACGCCCAGGTGGTGACGCGGATATCTTCTGCCTCTTCTTCCAGTCCATGGACGCCACCTACGCCCGTGCTGTCGCAACGGCCCAGGTACAAGTGCACATATTCAGTACTGCCACCGGGCGACGGGAAATATTTGGTGATCGGCCACAGCGCGGAGAATGTCAGCCCAGCTTCCTCCTCGGCTTCGCGGTGTGCAACCTCCTCCGGTTGCTCATCCTTGTCGATCAGGCCGGCGACCATCTCGATCAGCCAGGGGTTGTCGGTACGGCCCATGGCGCCGACGCGAAACTGCTCGTTCAACACCACTTCGTCGCGCTGTGGGTCGTAGGGCAACACGCACACTGCGTCGTGACGCACGAAAATCTCACGGTTGATCACCCGGCTCATGCCGCCATCGAATTTTTCGTGGCGCAATTGCATGCGATCGAGTTTGTAGAAGCCTGCGTAGGCATTGTCGCGCTGAACAATTTCGATTTTGCTCGGCGTCGATTTTGCTAAATCCGTCATATCCCATCCTCGTTAAGCCTGAGCAATTGGCGCCATCCTAACGCGCTCCTGCCGGTTGGTGCAGCCCCTTTCCGGTTGCCGGGATAGACGGCGAGCGCCAAAAACACTCTAATCAGCTTAGTGGCGAACTGACTGCCATGCCGGTAGTCGAAGTTCCACAAATTTCGCTCTTCTCGATAGACGAAGGACATCCATGTCGCTTTTAAAAATCGCCTCCGTGGCCTGTATCGCACTGACCCTTGGTGCCTGCCAAAGCCTGTTCCAACCCAGTTATCGCGCACCGGTGGAAGCCACCCGCGATGCCACCGAGCAAAGCAAGCCGGGCTGCGCCAGCGCCGATTGCCCGCTGGTGAATATCGACACCGTGCATTTTGCCAAGGAACCCAAGCTGGACGCCTTGATCGAACAGCGTCTGCTGGAAATGACCCAAAGCGACCCGCTGCCGACCAGCCTGGAAACCTATCGCGAGCAATTCCTGCAAACCGCCGCGCCGCGCAACAGCATGTACTTGCAGGCCAAGGTACGCGAGCAGCATGACGGCTTGGTGATCATCGAGTTGTCCAGTTACCTGGACCAGGGCGCCACCCATGGCGAGCCGGGCCGCGCGTTCATCAACTATTCGCGCCAGCAGCAAAAGGCACTCACGCTGACCGACATGCTGCTGCCCGGCAAGGAAGATGCGTTCTGGAAAGCCGCCCAGGTGGCCCACAACAGCTGGCTGATCAGCACCCGCCTGAGCCTGGAGCCGGAGTACGTGAAGACCTACCCCTTCCAGAAAACCCCGAACGTGGCCCTGACCTATGGCGCCGTGGTCCTCAAGTACCCCACCACCACCATCGCGCCGTATGCGCTGGGCCACGTCGAGTTGCAGATTCCCTACTCGCGCCTCGACGGCATCATCAAGCCTGAGCTGGTGCCCGCGCGCCGCTGAAGGCCCGGCCGAGGATGAACTGCAACAGCCCTGCCAGCACCAGTGCCGGCAGGGTTGCGCCGATATCCGGATACAGGTTGGCCAGCAGGTGGTAGGTCACGATGCCACCCAGCCAGGCCAGGAGCGCCGGCCAGCGCAGGTTGGCAACCGCCCCCTGGCCACGGCGACGCAGGATGAAATGATCCACCAGCACTACGCCAAATAGCGGCGCGAACACCGAGCCGATCAGCAACAGGAAGTTCTGGTACTGGGCCAACGGCGCAAAACAGGCGATCAGGGTGCAAAGCACGCCGATGGCCAAGGCCAGGTGCTCGACCTTCAAGCGCAACAGAATCCCGCTGGATACGGCTGCCGAGTGAATATCGGCAAAGGCGTTTTCCGACTCGTCCAACAGGATCAACAGCAGCGGAATACCCAAACCGGCCCCGGCCAATGCCAGCAACAACGCATTCACCTCACCGCTGGGCGCAAACGCCAAGGTGTAGGCCACGCCCAGGCTCATCAGCCAGAAATTGCCGATAAAGAACCCCAGGGCGGTGCCGCCGAACACGCTTTTCGCGCGCTTGCCGAAACGCGAGTAATCGGCGATCAGCGGCAGCCACGACAGCGGCATGGCGATAGCGATATCAAAACCCACCGCAAACGGCATCGAACCGTCACCAGCCCTGGCCCAGAGTGCGCTGAGGTCAGCCTTGGCGAACAGGTTCCAGGTCAGCCACAGGCAAGCGGCAAGCAGCAGCCAGATGCCCCACTTGCGCAGGATTTGCCGTACAAACGTCAGCGGGCCACTCACGGCGAGCAAGGTCGCCAGGCCGCCGAAAAACAGCGTCCACAGCAATGGGCTGGCCATTAGGCTGCCTTCGCTGAACGCGCGCGTGCCCAACAGGCTGGCGGCATCGCGCATCACGATGATTTCGAACGAGCCCCAGCCGATCAGCTGCAGCAGGTTCAACAGCGCCGGCAAGCTGGCGCCCTTGGCGCCCAGGCTGAGTTTGAGCGCGGCCATGGCCGACAGGCCGGTGTCGCTACCGATCACGCCAACGGCAGCCAGCAGCAGTACGCCGACCAGGGTGCCGAGAAAAATCGCCAGCAAGGAGCCGGACAGGCCCAGGCCCGGCGCCAATAGCGCGCCGGTCTGCAGCACCATCAGGCCGATGCCGAGGGAGAACCACAGGGAGAACAGGTCGCGGGCGCCGAACACGCGCTTGTCAGCGGGGACCGCGATGTCCGGGGAGTAGGTGCTGGGTTGAATGTTCAAGGGTGTTATCTCTGAGGGACACTTTGTTGTTTGGGAGATCGCTATCGCGGGCACGCCCGGCTCCCACACTGGAATGCATTCCAAATGTGGGAGCCGGGCTTGCCCGCGATGGCGGCGGCACAGTCACCGCCGCCTCTGGATCAGACCTTCTTGTACAGCTGGCTACCTTCCTGCTTGAACCGCTCCGCCTGCTCGGCCAGTCCCTTGGCCACGTCCACGTCCACCGCTTCAATGCGCTGGTTGGCCGCGTATTCGCGCACTTCCTGGGTGATTTTCATCGAGCAGAATTTCGGCCCGCACATCGAACAAAAATGCGCGACCTTGGCCGAATCCTTCGGCAGGGTTTCATCGTGATACGAGCGCGCGGTGTCCGGGTCGAGGCCTAGGTTGAACTGGTCTTCCCAGCGGAATTCGAAGCGCGCCTTGCTCAACGCGTTGTCACGGATCTGCGCGCCGGGGTGCCCCTTGGCCAAGTCCGCCGCGTGCGCGGCGATCTTGTAGGTGATGATCCCGGTCTTCACGTCATCCTTGTTCGGCAAGCCCAGGTGTTCCTTTGGCGTGACGTAGCAGAGCATGGCGCAACCGAACCAGCCGATCATCGCCGCGCCAATGCCGGAGGTGATGTGGTCGTAGCCCGGCGCAATGTCGGTGGTCAGCGGGCCGAGGGTGTAGAACGGCGCCTCGTCGCAGCACTCCAGCTGCTTGTCCATGTTCTCCTTGATCAGCTGCATCGGCACGTGGCCGGGGCCTTCGATCATGGTTTGCACGTCATGCTTCCAGGCGATCTTGGTCAACTCGCCGAGGGTTTCCAGTTCGCCGAATTGCGCGGCGTCGTTGGCGTCGGCAATCGAGCCCGGGCGCAGGCCATCGCCGAGGGAGAAACTGACGTCGTAGGCCTTCATGATTTCGCAGATTTCGTCAAAATGCGTGTAGGTAAAGTTTTCTTTGTGGTGCGCCAGGCACCACTTGGCCATGATCGAACCGCCACGGGACACGATGCCGGTCACGCGCTTGGCGGTCAGCGGCACGTAGCGCAGCAACACCCCGGCGTGGATGGTGAAGTAGTCGACGCCCTGCTCGGCCTGCTCGATCAGGGTGTCGCGGAACAGCTCCCAGGTCAGGTCTTCGGCGGCGCCGCCGACTTTCTCCAGGGCCTGATAGATCGGCACCGTACCAATCGGCACCGGCGAGTTGCGGATGATCCACTCGCGGGTTTCGTGGATGTGCTTGCCGGTGGACAGGTCCATCACCGTGTCCGAACCCCAGCGGATGCCCCAGGTGAGTTTCGCCACTTCTTCTTCGATGGACGAACCCAGGGCGCTGTTGCCGATGTTGCCGTTGATCTTCACCAGGAAGTTACGGCCGATGATCATCGGTTCCAGTTCGGTGTGGTTGATGTTGGCCGGGATGATCGCGCGGCCACGGGCGATTTCTTCGCGTACGAATTCGGGGGTGATGATCTTCGGCACGCTGGCGCCGAAGCTGTGGCCGGCGTGCTGCTGGTCGAGCAGGCCACTGGCGCGGGCTTCTTCGAGCTTCATGTTTTCGCGGATGGCGACGTATTCCATCTCGGCAGTGATGATGCCTTTGCGCGCGTAGTGCATCTGCGTGACGTTGGCGCCGGCCCTGGCGCGACGCGGGTTTTTCACGTGGGCGAAGCGCAGCGCGGTGAGTTCTGCATCGCTGAGGCGCTGTTGGCCGAAATGCGAGCTGAGGCCGGACAGGCGCTCGGTATCGCCACGGGATTCGATCCATGGCGAACGCACATCGCCGAGGCCTTTGCGCACGTCGATGATCACATTGGGGTCGGTGTACGGGCCGGAGGTGTCGTAGACGACCACGGGCGCGTTGATTTCACCGCCGAAATCGGTGGGGGTCACGTCGAGGCTGACTTCGCGCATCGGCACACGAATGTCCGGGCGGGTGCCCTGTACGTAGATTTTTTGCGAGCGGGTAAAGGGTTGCACGGAACCGGAGTCGACTTTGGCCGATTCACTCAGGTGCACGGTGTTTTTTAATTTTGTACTTTTTATTTCTGTGCTCATCACGGGCTCTCCAACTTATCCAGGCGGTGGATTTTTGTCGGAGCGAACCTGTGACGGATGGACGCACTGAAACCAGTGCTGTGCTTGGCGCACGAGGGCTGTTCGATGGTCGAACAACATCCCGGACGAAGCACAAGAGGACTCGCCGGGGGACGAGAAATCTTGTTCCCTACGCAGGCGTTAACCTGATCAGGTTCAACGGGATCCGGTATTTACCGATCTCAGCCTTCCAACAAGGCACCCCGACAAGAACGCGGCCAGTCTAGACCATGCCGCGGGCAAATTGCCAATAGCGGTGCATTCAGCGTGATGAATGGCGGGATTGCGGGATTGTTGCGCCGAGTCAGCGCCACTACACTCGTGGCCTGCCACAACGCTTGACGCCGGGAATGGCCAGCCTTAGCCTTGGGCGCTAAATTAGCGCCGTAATATTCACTCTAGGGATCGCCTCATGCTGCGCAAACTCTCACTGGCTCTCGCCGTGTCTTGTGCGACCAACGGAATGGTCTGGGCAGCTGAAGCGCCCTTGTCCGCCAGAACTGACTTGGTCAGCGTCTACCAGGAAGCCGTCGACAACAACGCCGACCTGGCCGCCGCCCGCGCGCAATACGGCGCGCAGAAAGAAGTGGTGCCCCAGGCGCGTGCCGGCTTGCTGCCGAACCTGTCGGGCGGTGCGGACATCAATAACGTGCGCACCCAGATCGACACGCCGGCGGCCACCGCCAACCGCGACGCACACTCCTGGCGCGCGACCCTGAGCCAGCCGCTGTTCCGCGCCGACCGCTGGTTCCAGCTGCAAGCGGCCGAGGCCACCAATGAACAGGCCGCCCTGCAACTGTCGGCGACCGAGCAGAACCTGATCCTGCAAAGCGCCGAAAGCTACTTTGCCGTGCTGCGCGCCCAGGACAACCTGGCCTCGACCAAGGCCGAAGAAAATGCGTTCAAGCGCCAGCTCGATCAATCCAACGAGCGCTTCGACGTGGGCCTGTCGGACAAGACCGACGTGCTGCAATCCCAGGCCAGCTACGACACCGCGCGCGCCAACCGCATCCTGGCCCAGCGTCAGGTGGACGACGCGTTTGAAGCGCTGATTACCCTGACCAACCGTCAGTACAATTCGATTCAGGGCATTGTCCACACGCTGCCGGTGTTGCCGCCGCTGCCCAACGACGCCAAGGCTTGGGTCGAGACAGCCGGCCGCCAAAACCTGAATTTGCTCGCCAGCAACTACGCCGTGACCGCCGCCGAGGAAACCCTCAAGCAACGCAAGGCCGGCCACGCGCCGACCCTGGACGCCGTGGCGCAGTACGAGAAAGGTGATAACGACGCCCTCGGTTTCAGCAACCCGAATGCCTTTGGCACGCCGTATCGTGGCGATGTGGAGCAACGCACCATCGGCCTGCGCCTGAATATCCCGATCTACAGCGGCGGCCTGACCAGCTCGCAAGTGCGTGAGTCCTACTCGCGCCTGGGCCAGACCGAGCAGCAACGCGAAGGCCTGCGCCGCCAGGTGGTGGAAAACACGCGCAACCTGCACCGCGCGGTGAACACTGATGTGGAGCAGGTGCAGGCGCGCCGCCAGTCGATCATCTCCAACCAGAGCGCGGTGGAAGCCACGGAAATCGGTTACCAGGTCGGCACGCGCAACATCGTCGATGTGCTCGATTCACAGCGCCAGCTGTACGCGTCGGTGCGCAACTACAACAACAGCCGCTACGACTACATCCTCGATAACCTGCGCCTGAAGCAGGCGGCGGGGACTTTGAACCCAGGGGATCTGCAGGACCTGGCGCGCTACCTCAAGGTTGACTACAACCCGGACAAGGACTTCCTGCCACCGGACCTGGCCAAGGCTGCGGCCGAGCAGTTGAAAGCCCGCCCCGGTTACTGAACACACTACAAACCAATGTGGGAGGGGGCTTGCTCCCGATGGCAGTGTGTCAGTCAGCACATGTATTGGCTGATCCACCGCTATCGGGAGCAAGCCCCCTCCCACATTGGTTATGCGGTGCTGTGTCAGTTGATCAGGCGACCCAACCCACCCAGCAAACGCTTCAAGGCACCCTGGTTGGCCTGCATCACCTTGAGCCCCGCCTCGGCCATCTTCTGGGCATCCCGAGGCAACTCGAACAGCTGCCGCACGGCCTCGGCCAGCCCCTCTGCATCCTCCACCTCACGCAACGCCCCGGCTTCGCGCATCATCGCGGTGATTTCGAGGAAGTTGAACACGTGCGGCCCCATGATCACCGGTTTGGCCAGTGCCGCCGGTTCCAGCGGGTTATGCCCACCGGTCGCCACCAGGCTGCCACCGACAAACGCGCTGTCGGCCAGCGCGTAGAGAAACAACAGCTCGCCCATGGTATCGCCGAGCAACACCGAGGTTTGCGCAGTCACCGGCTCACCGCTGGAGCGCCGCACCGTGGCAAAGCCGTGTTGCGTGCTCAGCTCGAACATCGGGCCGAAGCGCTCCTGATGACGTGGCACCAGAATCAGCAGCGCGTTGGGGTAGCTTTCGAGCAATTGGCGATGAGCCGCGAGCACCACTTCGTCTTCGCCTTCGTGGGTACTGGCGGCGATCCACACCGGGCGTTCGGTGGCGCCCCACTGCTCGCGCAGGGCGGCGGCGCGCTGCGGCAGCTCGGGGTCGATGGTGAGGTCGAACTTGATCGAGCCGGTGACCTGAACGGTTTGCGGCCGCGCGCCGAGGCTGAGGAAACGCTGGGCCTCGGTCTCGGTTTGCACGGCGAACAAGCTCATCTGCGAGAGCATCGGCGCCGTCAGCTTGGCGAAGCGTGCGTAGCCTTTGGCCGAACGCGCCGACAACCGTGCATTGGCCAGCGCCACTGGAATACCGCGCTGGGCGCAGGCGTGGATGTGGTTGGGCCACAACTCGGTTTCCATGATCACCGCCAGCTTGGGCTGCACCCGATCAAGAAAACGCTTGGCCGCGCAGGGCAAATCGTAGGGCAAATAGCAGTGCTGGATGCGCGGCTCGTTGGCGAACAACGCCTGGATGCGCTCGGAACCGGTGGGGGTCATGCACGTGACCGTGATCGGCAGCTGTGGATAACGCTCCAGCAACCCACGGACCATCGGCGCGGCGGCAATGCTCTCGCCCACCGATACCGCATGCACCCAGATCCCGCCCGGCTGCAGCACCGGCAAACCATAGGAAAACCGCTCGCTGATGCGCTTGGCATAGGCCGGCGCCTTACGCGCGCGCAGCCACAGACGTAAAGCCACCAATGGCAGCGCCAGGTAAAACAGACAGCTGTAGAGAGTTCTATTCATGGCGGCGGAGTTTATCGGCTTTTTCAGTCGATCGCCTGCAAGCACTCGGCAAATCGCTCGGCGAGAAAGCGCGCGGCGGGGCCGAGGTGCTCGTCGCGGCGCCAAACCAGCTCGACCACCAGCGCTGGCGGCGTCCATTCGCTGTCCAGTTCGACCATTTGTTGCTGATAGGTCGGGTATTGCACGATATGCCGTGGCAGCCAGGCCCAGCCCAGGCCGCTCATCAGCCATTCGGCCAAGACGTAGAAACTGTCGGCGCGCCACACCAGCGGGCTGGCCGCTTCGCTGCCGGGGTAGACACTGGTCTGGGTCGACATCAGCAACTGGCGAAACTGCGCCAGGTGCTGGCACGTCACGTATTTCTCTTTCGCCAGCGGGTGGTTCACGCCGCACACGGTGACCATCTCCACACTGCCCACCACCCGCCGCTCGAGGGCTTCGGGGATCTGGTCGTGATAGAACAACAGGCCCAGGTCGGCCTTGCGTTCAACCAACTTGCGCGCCACATCGCCCTGGGCGGCGCTGGACAGTTGCACTTCGAGCAGCGGGTATTGCCCCGCCAGCGCTTCAAGGCTATCGAGTACCGGCTGGAAAAGCATGGCCTCATCCTGAGCCAGGCGCAGGCAGGCTTCCTCACCGCGCGTCAACGACAGCGCGCGGCCATTCAGCCGCTCACACTGGCGCAGTACTTCGCGGGCTTCCTCCAGCAACACGCTGCCGGCCTCGGTCAGGCGCGGCTGGCGGCCGCTGCTACGCTCGAACAGGCTAACGCCCAGGTCCGCTTCGAGCAGGGCAATGCCATTGCTGACCGCCGACTGCGCCTTGCGCTGCTCGCGCGCCACCGCCGAAAACGAGCGCTGCTCGGCGACGCTGACAAACAAGCGCATCTGCTCCAGATTCCATTGCACGCTCATGGCTCATCCCATCTTCAATTCGGATAGGTAATGACTTTACCCCATCTGCCAAACCTCTAAAATGCCAGCCTTATCAGATTGCTTCACACCGAGGATTGACCCATGAACGCCGCCTACTGCTACCTGGCCATCGCCATTTGCTCGGAAGTGATCGCTACCGTTTCCATGAAAGCCATCAAGGGCTGGAGCACACCTATCCCGCTGTTATTGGTGATCGTCGGTTACGGTGTGGCGTTCTGGATGTTGACCCTGGTGGTGCGCACCGTGCCGGTCGGCGTGGCCTATGCCGTCTGGGCCGGGATGGGTATTGTGATGGTGAGCATCGCGGCGCTATTTATATATGGGCAGAAGCTTGACCTGCCGGCAATGCTCGGCATGGGCCTGATCGTGCTGGGCGTGGTGGTGATTCAGCTGTTCTCGAAAACCGCCGGGCACTGACCGCAACGCCGCAGCCTGTATACTGCGCCTCTTGTCTTGAACACTGAGGTCGCCCATGCCATCCGTTATTTCCACCGACGTTCTGATTGTCGGCGCCGGGGTTGCCGGCCTCTGGCTGAACGCGCGCCTGCGCCGCCAGGGGTTTTCCACGGTGGTGGTGGAAAGCGCCACCTTGGGTGGCGGGCAAAGCGTGAAGTCCCAGGGGATTATCCACGGCGGCGCGAAATACGCCCTGCATGGCGCCCTCACCGGCGCCTCCGAAGCCATTGCCGACATGCCGCGCCGCTGGCGTGAAGCCTTGGCCGGCAGCGGCGAGCTGGACTTGTCGGGCGTGCGCCTGCTGTCCGAAGCGCACTACCTGTGGTCACCGGGTACGATCGCGGGCAACCTCACCAGCTTCTTCGCAAGCAAGGCCGTGCGCGGCCGCGTCGATCAGGTCAAGGGCGACGAGCTGCCGCCTGCGCTGCAGGATCGCCGCTTCAAGGGCAAGGTCTATCGCCTGGCCGAACTGGTGGTGGACGTGCCGAGCCTGATCGAACGCCTGGCGCAATTGGCCGGTGACGGCTTGCTCGCCGGGCAGCACATCGAACCGTTGCTGGAAGGCGACACCCTGGTGGGCCTGAAGGTTGATGGCCGCGAGATCCGTGCCCAGCGCATCGTGCTGAGCGCGGGCGGCGGCACTGCCGATTTGTTGAGCGCCCTGGGCCTGAGCCAGCCGGCCATGCAAAAACGCCCGCTGCACATGATCATCGCCAAAGGCCCGGGCTTGAAGCCGCTGTACGCCCACTGCCTGGGCGGCGGCACCAAACCGCGCATCACCGTGACCACCCACCCTGCCGCCGATGGCAACTGGGTGTGGTACATGGGCGGCGATATCGCCGAGGCCGATGGGGTGGCGCGCACGCCTGAAGAGCAGATCGCCACTGCACAGAAAGAGCTGGCGCAATTGCTGCCGTGGATCGACATGAGCCAGACCCGCTGGGCCACCTTGCGCGTGGACCGTGCCGAGCCGTTGCAATCGGGCCTCAGCCGCCCTGACAACGCATTCCTTGCCGAACAGGGCCGCCTGCTGGTGGGTTGGCCGACCAAACTGGCCCTGGCGCCGGACTTCGCCGACCGGGTGCTCAACGCGCTGGAACGCGACGGCATCCGCCCAGGCGCCACCGACGCCCTGCCCGACCTGCCAAAACCCGCCATCGGCCTGCCTGCCTGGGAGCAACTGTTGCCATGAGCCTGCCCACCCTGCACGACCTGTATCGCCCCCTGGGCAGCACCGGCCTGATGGTCTCGCCGCTGGGCCTGGGCACCGTCAAGCTGGGCCGCGACCAAGGGGTGAAATACCCCAGCGGTTTCCGCATTCCTGGCGACGACGAGGCTCGCATGCTGCTGCGCCAGGCCCGCGAGCTGGGGATCAACCTGATCGACACCGCGCCCGCCTACGGCATCAGTGAGGAACGCCTGGGCCCGTTGTTGCGCGATCAGCGCAAGGACTGGGTGATTGTGAGCAAGGTTGGGGAAGAGTTTGAAAACGGCATGTCCAGCCACGATTTCAGTGCCGCCCATACCCGGATGTCGATCGAACGCAGCTTGAAACGCCTTGAAACTGATTTTATCGACCTGGTGTTGGTGCACTCCGACGGCAACGACCTGCATATCCTCAATGACTGCGAGGTTTACCAGACCCTTGCAGCGCTTAAAAAAGAGGGCAAAATCCGCGGTTTCGGCTTCTCCGGTAAAACCGTCGAGGGGGGCGTGCAGGCTCTGGAACAAGGCGATTGCGCGATGGTCACTTACAATCTGAACGAACAGGCCGAGAAAGCCGTCATTGAATATGCCGCAGCCCATGGCAAAGGCATCCTGGTGAAAAAAGCCCTGGCCAGCGGCCATGTGTGCCTGGAGCCTGGAATGGATCCAATACAGGCCAGTTTCACGTTGTTGTTTGCGCAAACAGGCGTCGCCAGTGCTATTGTCGGGACCATTAATCCGCTGCACCTGGCCCATAACGTGGCGACCGCTGCCAAGGTCATTCGTCAACTCTGATGCCGCCCACGCGGCCGACCCCGTCGCAAGAAGGAGCCGACATGCCGCGAACGCTCATAAGAAAAAACCCCAGCAACTTTAAAACACTGCCGCTGCACGTCGAAGCCACCCCAGAGGGCCTGAGTTACCAGAGCGTGGGCATGCCGCTCAACTTCGCCCAGACCCTGCAGCGCCGCAAGCCGGTAGAAGTAGCCGACCCGGAGCGCTTCGCCCTCGAGCTGGCGAACCTCGGCGTGTCGGTGCGCCTGACCCTGCACTGGCAAAACAAGGATTATTGGGTGCTGGTGCGCCAGCGCCGCCAGGACCGTGGCGACGTGGTGCTCAAGCTGATATCCGGCTACGTCCCCGCCCACGAACTGAACCTGCCGTTGCACACCGCCATCCAGGAGATTGCCGAGGAGTGCCTGCTGGAAACGCCGGAAGGCTGGCTCAGCGGACGCTTCAACGACACCTGGCTGCCGGCGCCCTACTCTGCCGCGCTGCATTATCGCGAAGCCCTGCCGTTTCGCTTGAGCCCCTTGTCCGGCGCCGCACGCCCGGTGCGCTGTGCGACAACCCAATTGATCGAGCGACCGCGGGCCTATGTGCACTTGCCGACCGCGTCGCTGCAACTGATTTATGACTTGCGTCTTGAGGTGCCGAAGGAGGCCAAGTCACTGAGCCTGTTCCATGTGGATGAGCGGCTCGAAGGTGACCAGCTGGTTGCGCGCCTGGACCGCCAGCGTCCGGATTTGTACCTGATGCCCTTGAAAGACGGCCAGCCGCTGGCTGAGTTGTATACGGTCAAAAAGGACCAGCTGTATCCGGCCAGTACACGGGGTTTGTACCTGGCGGAGAGCTTTGCACGGCAGGAAGGCTGGCTGGTGCGCGATGAGCGAATTCGCTGGAAGGATTGGCTCAGGCAGCAAGGGTTGGCGGAGCCGGAGAAAGAGTCGAAATTGAAGCGCTTGGCACAGCGGGTGTTGCGCAAGATTGTGCCGAAGAAAAAGGCCAAGGGTTGAGCACGATCCAGATGCTGGAGGGGCTTTCCCCTCCAACATCCAGGTTGTGTTCAGCCGTTAATTAGTCGTTCCAGGCCGACTTTCAGCGGGGTCGGCTCGGGCAGTTTGAAACTCGCCAGCAAGCGCTGGTTGTTCGCCCGCGAATGCCGAATATCCCCCGATCGCGCCGGCCCGTAGGTCACAACAGGCAAACTGCCCAACGCTTCTTCCAGCGCCTGCAGCACCTGCTTGAGGGTAGTCGTACGATTCCAGCCCACATTGATCGCACCCAACGGCGCATCCGGCGCTTCGATGGCCTGCACCAGCACATCCACCAGGTCTTCAACATACATAAAGTCGCGGGTCTGCTCGCCATCGCCGAACACGGCAATCGGCAAGCCCTGCTGCGCACGCTCACAGAAAATACTGATCACCCCGGAATACGGCGATGACGGATCCTGGCGCGGCCCGAAGATATTGAAGAAGCGGAAAACTACCGGTTCCAGACCATGCTGACGACGGTAGAAATCGAAATAATGCTCACCGGCCAACTTGTCGGATGCATAAGGCGTCAACGGCGCCTTGGTGGTTTCTTCATCAATCGAAGCACCCTCGCCATTGTTGCCGTACACCGCCGCGCTGGAAGCAAACACCACACGTTTGACGCCCGCTTTGCGCATCGCTTCGCAGACATTCAAGGTGCCGACGAAATTGCTCTGGTGTGTACTGACCGGGTCATCGACCGAGGCCTGCACCGACGCCACGGCGGCCAGGTGCACCACTGCCATCGTGCCAACGGCGGCTTGCGCCACCCGCTCGGCATTGGCCACGTCACCTTCAATCAGCTGCACGCGAGGATTGCTCAGAGGCAGGTTGCTGCGCTTGCCCGTGGACAAGTTATCCAGCACCCGCACCGCGTAGCCCTTGGCCAGCAGCGCATCGACCAGGTGCGAACCGATAAAGCCGGCACCGCCGGTGATCAGGACCCACTTATCAGCGTTACTCATTATTGCGGATCTTCTCGACAATGGCGGTGGTCGAGCTGTTCTCGACCAGCCCCAGCACTTTGACCTTGCCGCCGTAGGCACTGACGATATCGGCACCGACGACCTGGTCGACGGAATAATCGCCGCCCTTCACCAGTACGTCCGGCTTGACCTGGGCCAGCAGGTTTTCCGGGGTCGCTTCAGGGAAGCTGATCACCCAGTCCACCGCGCCCAGGCCGGCCAGTACGGCCATGCGCCGGTCAACACTGTTGATCGGGCGACCCGGGCCTTTCAAACGGCTGACCGAAGCATCGTCATTGACCGCGACGATCAGGCGATCGCCTTGGGCGCGCGCCTGCTCCAGGTACGTCACGTGGCCGGCGTGCAGGATGTCGAAGCAGCCGTTGGTGAACACAATGCTTTCGTTGTGGGCGCGCGCATCGTCAATCGCCAGCAGCAATTGCTCGATGGTCAGCACGCCACGCTCCGAGCCTTCGGAACGCTGGATGGCGCGGCGCAGCTCAGGTGCGCTGATGGCAGCCGTACCCAGCTTGCCGACCACGATGCCCGCCGCCAGGTTGGCCAGGGCCACGGCGTGGGGCAGTTCTTCGCCGGCCGCGATGGAAGCGGCCAGGGTCGAAATGACGGTGTCGCCGGCGCCGGTGACGTCGAACACCTCACGGGCGCGTGCCGGCAGGTGCATCGCCGGGTGGCCGGGGCGCAGCAGGGTCATGCCGTGCTCGCCACGGGTCACCAGCAAGGCGCCCAGGTCGAGGTCGGCCATCAGCGCCGCGCCTTTGGTCACCAGCTCATGCTCATCGGCGCAACCGCCGACGATGGCTTCGAACTCGCTGAGGTTCGGCGTGATCAGGCTGGCCCCACGATAAATCGAGAAGTCCTTGCCCTTGGGGTCGGCCAATACCGGAATATTGCGGGCCTTGGCGGCCTTGATCAGCACCTGGTGGTTCTTCAGGGCGCCTTTGCCGTAGTCGGACAAGACCAGCACCTTGATGCCTTCAAGCAGCTCGTCGACCTGGTCACTGAGGGACAGGGCGTCGGTGGCGAAGGGTTCTTCGAAATCAATACGCAGCAATTGCTGGTGACGGCTCATGACCCGCAGCTTGACGATGGTCGGCTGGTGGGCGATGCGCTGGAATACCGCACGCACGCCAGCCGCTTCCAGGCTGTTGGCCAGGCTGTTGGCGGCTTCGTCGTCGCCGGTCACGCCAACCAGCGAGGCCGGGGCGCCGAGGGCGGCAATATTGAGGGCAACGTTGGCAGCGCCGCCTGGACGGTCTTCGATTTGCTCGACCTTGACTACCGGTACCGGCGCCTCAGGGGAAATCCGTGAGGTACCGCCATGCCAGTAACGGTCGAGCATGACATCGCCGACCACCAAGACAGGGGCTTGATCGAATCGCGGCATGGACAACTTCATGGAGCAACCCACATACAAAATGAACAGGGGCGCGATATTAGCACAGGGTGAGCGCCGCCTAGTTCGAGAGCTTTATCCGCGAGGCATCCTGCGCGAAAACTGGTTATTTTTTAAACAGAACCGCCAGAATATGCGCTACGGCGTCGGCCAGTTCGACCTCGTCGGTGTTGATTGTGCAGTCTGCCGCAAGCGGCGCTTCATAGGGGCTGTCCAGGCCAGTGAAGGCCTTGATCCGACCGTCCAGCGCTGCGCGGTACAAGCCTTTGGGATCGCGGCGCGCGCACACGTCGAACGGCGTGCTGATGTACACCTCAAAAAACTGCCCCGGCCCGAACAGCGCCCTGGCGGTTGCGCGGTCGGCGCTGAACGGGGAAATGGCCGAGACGATCACGATCAGCCCGGCGTCCACCATCAGCCGCGCCACTTCGCCGATACGCCGGATGTTCTCCTTGCGCGCCGCATCGCTCATGCCCAGGTCATTGCATAGCCCGGTGCGTAAGTTGTCGCCATCCAGCACGAAGGTATGCCGGCCCTGCTCGTTGAGTTGCACCTCCAACGCATTGGCCAGGGTCGACTTGCCGGACCCGGACAGCCCCGTCAGCCACAGGCAGCACGGCTGCTGATTCTTCAGCGCCGCCCGTGCGGTGACCGACAACGACAGGGCAAAGGGCCGGATGGAAGCAGCACCAAGGGAGAGTGACGGGCTATTCATAACCCAGGACCTCGTAATCACGTTGATAGGCACGCCGGACCAGGCGGCGCGTGCGCACGGAGCAGAACGCCTTGACCGGTTCGTTGCGACGCCCCAGTGAAACATTCAGATGAGGCAGCGATGAGGCGACGCCGAGGTGTTCACACAGGTGCCGGAAGTCGCGCTGCAGCGATTCCTGACGACCGAGAAAATCCATCGCCATGTGCCCCAGGTGATCGACCAGGAAGTCGGTCTGCGGCGCAAAGTGCAGTTGGCGGCGCAGGTTGTCCGGGTGCAGCCAGCCGGCGACAAAATGGTCGAAGTCACGGTAGCTGGAAACCAGGGCCTGAGCCTGTAGGTCACGCGCGCCCATCTGGTTGCTGCGCAAGTAGGTGTAGGCCGAGTAGGCACGCTCCAGCGGGTCACGCACGAAAGCGAATTTGAAGCTGCGTTCGCAGTGCCCGGGGAATTGCTGCTGATACCAGTAATACGGCAGATGCCCTGGCCAACGGCCATCCAGGAGCGCCGAACAGACGCTGCTGCCGGCGCATTTGGGCACATGGATAAACACGCAATTATGGCGTTCGAACGCGGGGTGAAGCTGGATGACCGCAGACAGGGATTTGTTCACCGCTTGGCGATCCACCACCGACAAGCGCCCCAGCAGAAAGGCCCTTTGGGGCTTGGGAAGCAGTTTCCAAAACAGACGTTGCAACATTCCATTTTCCACGCAAGAAGGTTAGCCCTCTCGTTCGTCATTCGAATCGAGAAGGCCAACATAGCAAGCGGCAGGCCAGGAATTATGTGGCGTTGGTCAAGCCTGTAAGGGGCTTGATACAAAAACGGGGCGCATTGCGCGCCCCGGAGAGTGTCAGGTGATGTTGTCCGTGGCCGGCTCATCCAGCCCCATAGCGTGCAGGCGCGAGTAATAGCCGCCCATGGCCAGCAGTTCAAGATGCGTACCACGCTCGACAATTTCGCCGTGGTCCATCACCAGAATCATGTCGGCTTTCTCGATGGTCGACAGCCGGTGCGCGATCACCAGGGTGGTACGGCCCTTCATGACCTTGTCCAGCGCGGCCTGGATATGGCGCTCGGACTCGGTGTCCAGCGCCGAAGTCGCTTCATCCAGAATCAGCAGCGGGGCATTTTTCAGCAGTGCGCGGGCGATCGCCAGGCGTTGACGCTGGCCGCCGGAGAGCAGCACGCCGTTTTCACCGACTTCGGTGTCCAGGCCTTTTGGCAGCTCGGCGATGAAGTCCATGGCGTAGGCATCTGCCGCAGCTTTTTCGACGTCCTCACGCGGTGCATCCGCCAAGTCACCGTAGGCGATGTTGTTGGCCACGGTATCGTTGAACAGCGTCACGTGCTGGGTCACCTGGGCCACATGGCGGCGCAGGTTGCGCAGGCGGTAGTCTTCGATTTCCACCTCGTCCAGCAGGATTTCCCCGGTTTCGTGATGGTAGAAACGTGGGATCAGGCTGGCCAGGGTCGACTTGCCGCTGCCCGAGCGCCCGACCAAGGCAATCATCTGCCCAGGCGCTGCGCTGAAGCTGATGTTCTTGAGCACTTCGCGCTCGGTGCCTGGGTAGGTGAAGCTCAGGTTGCGCACATCGAGGCGACCGCTGACGCGATCACGCTCGACGGTGCCGCTGTCGACTTCCGGCACTTCATCCAACTGTTCGAAGATGCTTTCGGCACCTGCGACGCCCTTCTGGATGGTCGAGCTGACTTCCGACAGCTGGCGGATCGGCTTGGGCAGCAGGCCGGCAGCCGTGATGTAGGCCACCAGGTCACCCGCCGTGGCGTCGCCGCGCAGCAGCAACACCAGGAACATCAGCGTGGCCATGGCGGTGTAGATCACCAGTTGCAACATCGGGGTGTAGACCGCGCCGGTCTTGTTCATGCGCAGTTGCTTGTCGGTGTTGCCCTGGCTTGCGGCCGCGAAACGCCGCTCCTCATAGCTTTCGCCACCGAAGCTGCGCACCACGCGGTAGCCCTGGATGGTCTCGGAGGCAACGTGCGTGACGTCGCCCATCGCCACCTGGATCTTCTTGCTCTGCTTGCGGAATTTCTTGCTGGTACTGCTGACCATCACTGCAATCAGCGGCAGGATCGCCAGCATTACCAGGGTCAGCTTCCAGTTCATCCACAGCAGGTAGCCGAACAGGAACACCACCGTCAGGCCTTCGCGGATGACGACCTTGATCGCGTCCGTGGCGGCACCGGTCACCATGGTCACGTTGAAGGTGATACGGGAAATCAGGTGCCCGGAGTTATGCGTGTCGAAATAGCGGTTGGGCAACACCAACAGCTTGTTGAACAGCTCAACGCGCAGGTCATGCACCAGGCCCAGGGACACCTTGGCCAGGTAGTAGTTACCCAGGAAGGAGCCCAGGCCCTGCCACGCCGCGATCAGGATGATCAGCAGCGGCACGGCCATCAGCAACTTCAGGTCCTTGAACAACGGGATATTGGGCAGGAACACCACGTCGGGATTGCTCAGGCCATCCACGAAGTATTTGAGGATCCCGGCGAGCATGGGCTGGGTAGACGCAAAGATCACGAAGCCCACAATACTCAGCATGAACATGCCGAGGTACGGTTTCACATAGCCCAGCAGCCGCAAATAAATTTTGAGGCTGGACTCCTGGTCCGCTTTGGGCGGTGCGTCACTCATGTGTCGAGCTCACTGATTGGATAGGACGCGAACTTTATCACAAGCGTCGGGTTTGGCCCGAGCCCAGACCAAAACACTGGCCAGCGCGATCGGCAGCCACGAGATAAACCACTCCGCGCGTGGCGTGCCCGTAAGGCTCGCGGCATCGAACTGCATGGCCAAAAACGAGAACACCCAGACGCCGATAACACCCTTGCCGTAGAGCGTGTCGCGCGCCTTCCAGGCTTGCCACAACACGCCAAACCAAAGCCCGCACCACAGCAGCAGGCCCGGCAGGCCCAGCTCGATGGTGATGTGGGTGAACAGGTTGTGCGAGTGGTCAAAATAGATGCCATCCGCAAGCACCTTATAGTCTCCGCCCAGGCCCAGACCGGTCCATGGACGCTCGGAGATCATCTGCAGCGCCGACATGAAGATCTGCGGCCGGTAGGAGACCCCACGGGCCAGCATCAGCGATTGCATGGCGAAGAACACTGCCAGCGCCGCCACGACTGCGCCAATGGCGAGCACGGTAGAACGCCGGTCGCGGCACCAGGCAGGCATGGCCACCACGGTCAGCAGCAGCGCCAGCGCGGCGCCACGGCTTTGGCTCAACACCACGAACAGCCCGAGCAAGCCGATGGACAGCACCCACGCCGCTTGCATCCAGCGACCACGCGGCAGCCAATGCAGCAGCCAGACCGCCGCCACGCCAATCACGTAGGCGCCCAGAATCGGGTGGGACAGTTGCCCCAGGCCTTCGAGGCGCGCATACCACGCATTATGCTCGACGCCATAGAACTTGATGATCGCCACCAGCGACGACAAGGCCAGGCCAAAACCGCCCCATTGCATTGCGCGGATCACCCGCTCGGTCTGGCCGCAGGCGAACACCGGGAAAAACAGCAGGAACACGCCGATGTACAGCAGGCGCTTGGTTTCCCGCGAAGGATCTTCGGTATTGGTCCACGACAAACTGATCGCACCCCAGAGCGCAAGCGCCACGAGCATCAGGCAAATCCAGCGCTGCTCACGCCAGACTTCCTTGAGACGCTCGCGCGCCGACCAGGCAAATACCATGGCCGGCAGCCACAGAAACAGCGTCAATCCTTGCTGGTAAATCTTGTTGGTTGGCGCGAAGGCAATCGCCAGCAAAAACCAAAGTAACCCGAAAATCATCCATACCTGCGCCCAACGACTTGCTTGCATCACCCGCTCCTGATTACGTCCAACCCGCCAACCCGGCATGGTTAAAACCCAAAACTTTCGGCATTATTACCGATCACTGTGCCCGCGACTTCCCACAAGGCTTTCCAACGATGCAATGTTCAAGGCTTGCTCAAGCCGATCTAACCGCGATGATTGAAGGCGCCAAAATCCTCGAAAAGGACAGCTACGGCCCGAAAGTCTACCTGCTGACCGACGGGAATATCCTTAAACTGTTTCGTCGTAAACGCCTGCTGTCCTCGGCGTTGTTTCGCCCCTACTCCAAGCGGTTCATCGACAATGTGGCGCAACTGCAACAGCGCGGCGTCCCCACCTTGACCGTTCTCCAGTACTTTCAACTGGCGGCGCCCGGCATGACCGCCGTGCTGTATCGCCCGCTGCCGGGGGAAACACTGCGCCAGATTTCCAATCGCGAAGGCTTTGAATGGGAATCGAACCTCGACCCGCTGGTAGCGCTCATTCGCCGCCTGCATGGCGCAGGTATCTACTTCCGATCCTTGCACCTGGGCAATATCGTGGTCACGCCAGACAACGAAATGGGGCTGATCGATGTGGCCGACATGCGCTTTTTGCGCGCGCCGCTGAACCCGGAGCTTGCCCGGCGCAACCTGCAGCACTTCGCACGCTATATTGCGCGCGAGAAGCTGAACGATCGCTTTCCAATGCACGCGCTCGAGCAAGCGCTGCTAGCGGCATGAAAACAGCCGTTTGGCGGTTTCACTGAAGTCCTGCCAGGCCTGCTCCGGCGCCAGCGCCCGCGACTGAGCCTCGACCACCTCCTGCGCAGAGGCGGCGAATGCACGCTCCATCAGGCGGCCCCAGGCCTCGGTGTTGTCTGAAGGGGCGTACCAGCCGGTGTCCGCCAACTGCTCGCGGAACACCGCCAACTCGCTGGTGAGCACGGGGACTCCGGCCATCACCGCCTCTTGCAGAATCAACCCCAGGCCCTCTTGCGTCGACGGAATCGCGACCCAGTCAAAGGCCCGGTAAAGCGTCGCCGCGTCGGGCAAGTGGCCCGGCAGCGAGACCTTGCCCCGCAGGCCGAGCTGCTCGACAAGCACTTCCAGATCTGGCCTTGCGGGCCCCTCGCCGATGATCACCAGGCGCGCGTCGGGCTGCGCGGCAGCCACCTCGGCAAACGCTTCCAGCAAGCAGCCAAAGCCCTTGCCGTCGACCAACCGGCCCACTGCGCCCAGCACCGGCGAACCATGCGACGGCAGGCCAAGGCAGGACCGCGCCTGCTCCCGAGACAGCGCAGCGGCACGGAAAGCGACCGGGTCGAACGCGCTGCGCAGCACCGCCACCGGGCACTTCAGATAACGCTCCAGGGATTCGGCCAGGGTTTGCGAGACTGCCGCCAAGGTCAACTGTGACGAAGGGAATTGCTCAAACAGCTTCTGGTCGGCCCGACGCAGGCGCGTGGAGCCATGAAATACAACGACAGCCCGAACCTGCGGCAAGCGCTGGAGTATGGGCAAAATTACCCGGGCGACCCCGATACCGTCCAGCAGTACCACCTGGACGTCTTCGGGCAGCGCCTTTTCAAAACGCGCGCGCATCCAGGGCATCAGCAGCTTCCAGAAGTGCCGCCCCTTGAGCCGTGCAGAGGAAAGCTTCCACTCAAGCGCCGGCTCACCGTCTTGCGCACTGCCTTGAAGCAGCCAGGTGTCAATCGGTGCATCAGTGACAGCGTGGGACAGTATTTGTTGATGAACCTTCTGCACCGAAGCAAATGCAGTACCGCCGGCCCACATGATGTTGAGGATACTCATCGAAAATAATGACCCTTATACGGCGTTGTGGTGGCTGTAATAGATAACTACGGGATCAACCAGCCGATACCGACACCCAGTATCAACATGACGACCAGCTTGATCCGCTCTCGCCGCTTGCGCCGCGCCTTGGTCAAGCGCTCTTCCGACGTTCCTACGTGCAACCCGAAACCGGTATGAAGGACCGCATCACCTTCCAGGGTTACGGCGCCCAGGTTCAGCTCCGCGTACCGCCTGGAGAGCCCCTTCTCACCCTCGAACCCTGCATAGGGCGCACACAACCGGTATTCCTTGATACGCCGCAGGCCCGGGTTCAACGAGAACCCTTGCCACTCAGGCTTATCCGACAGCAACGGATAACAAGGCACCCCGCCAATCACCTCACGTGGCCCCCGATGGATATAGGGGCTGTGCACCTGCAAGTCATAGACATAGTTGCGCAGCCAGACTTGGAGAATGTCCGGCCGCAGTTCCAGTACCGTCTTGGAATCCTCGACAAACCCGGGCCGATAAAACGCCCAATCATCTTCGCAATGGAATATGTAAGGGGTCTTGACCGACGCGTAGGCCAGGTCGATGGATGCCAATTGCCCAAGCTTCGGGCGGTTGATCAGGAAAGTGCAACGACTATGCCAGTGCTCGGGGATCGCGCGGCGTACTGCTTCATCGCCGGAGTCTTCAGTGATGAAAACTTCGCGTATATCCGCCGTGTTGAACTGATCGAAGCTCTCGAGCGTGCGCTTCAACAAATCGAAGCGACCGCAACTGGTCACCACGAGCGTTATGTCGCTTTGATCGGAGAATTGCATTCAATGCCTCGATAATATCATATAGCCATCATTTGCGGCCAGCTCGCCGCTATCAAACGCCTAGCTTAAGGCGCCACCTTTCCAGCCAACTCAACGGCCCGTGAGGCCGCAGGGGCGGCTGGAGCACTTCCACAATGCGCTGGCCGATACGCGCGAAGCTGAACTGGCTGACTGCCAGCGCTTGCCCATTACGCGCAATATCTGCCGCCAACTGCGGATCAGCCCGCAATACCGACAACTTCGCCTGCAACTGCGCGATGTCTTTGTAGAACACCACATTGACCATGTCCTTGAACCCAAGGGCCTCGTTTTCCGACGCCCCCTGGTCAAACGCCAGCAGCACGCAGCCACAGGCCATGGCCTCGAAATTCTTGATCATGTACTCGCCCATGCCCACATCGGCACTGACGAAAAAACGAATGCGGTTAAGGGTCTCGCAGTATTCCTCACCGGATTTGGTACGCGTCACCACCAAAGGTTCAACCTGCGCCAGCTCATCAAGCAACGCTTTGCGACCACTGTAGGCCACGCTGTTGGTACTGCCGACAAACGCCAACTCAATGTCGCGCTCACGCTCTTGCGGCTGCAGCAGTGCCTGATCATAGCCCTTGGGCACGAACACTGCGTCAAAGCCCTCTGCGCGCAGACGCTCGGTGACCATGTGGCCGGAACTGATCACCCGCACCCACGGCAGGCGGCGGTAATGGGCACTGAACTTGCCGGTGTATTTGCAAGGAATGTAGTTCTGGTAGGCGTCGTGCTCGAGGATCACCAGGTTGGGGATCGTGCGGATAAACCCGGCCTGGCGGATCTCCTGCTTGAAGCGCAGGAAGAAGACAATGCGGTCATAGCGGGTCACGTCGACTTCACGGCGGAAGTAGCCGCGCAGGTTGCGCTGCTCGTCACTGCTCAACCAGCGGGTATCACACTCGCAGTGCTCGGCAATGCCTTCGTACAGGCGATCCAGAATCGCGCGCTGTTCTTTCTGGACCAAAAATAAAACTTTCATATCTCTTCCTTACGCAATTGCCAGAACAACTCATGCCGTCGTACGGCCTTGCGGAAAAACTCGTTCTCGCCATAAGGCGACCGCGCGCGCCCCGCCAGCACGCGCTGCAGCCAGCGCCGCACACGGCGTTTGAACGGCGCCGCGGGCTGCAGGTCATGCATCATGCCCAGCGCCATGGCTTTGTCGCGCTGTTGTGCCAGCGACAGTGACAGGCTGCACGGCCGCAGCGCCTGCGTGTCGTCAAACAGGGGTGGCAGGGCAATGCCGGCGCCGGCATCGCCCATCGGCCAGCGGTCGTTGTCGTGCAGGTGGTTGGCGTAGCCCAACACGGTGGTCGGCTGCCACTCCAGCCCTTGCAGGGCCTCAAGCACCGCTTGCTGTGCGCAGATATGGTCAGGGTGCGGATCGAGCACCGGGTGCGGCAACACGATCACTTCCGGACGCGCCGTCAGCAGCAATTGGCGCAGGTCGGCGAGCAAATTATTCCAGGTCGGCAGGCCGTCATGGTCCGCCGGCAATGCAAAGGCGTTGAACTGGCGGAACAGGCGGACATCCGACAAGTCGGCCTCGCGCGAGGCAACCGGCTGGTCCGGCGTGGCGCGCATCGCCGGCAATTGCAGGCAGAAGTAACCCAGTTGAACGCAGTGCGCCTCTGGCACGCCAGCCCAGCGTGGTACGGCGATGCTGTCCCAGGCGCGCAAGCGGCCCTTGATCCGCGAGGCCTCGACCGAATCCAGGCCCATCTGTTGATAGTGCTCGGCTTCGATTTCACCCGCCGTGAGGGTCACGATCCATGGCTTGTCGGCCCGGCTGTACAAGCCAAAGGCGGCCAACTCGGCATCGTCGGCGTGGGGCGCGATGACCATCACCCGCTGCGCCGAATAATCCTCGGTAGCCCAAGCCCACAGTCGGGGCGCGCCCTGCAACGTGCAAAACCGCCCGCGCAATCTCAGCTCGCCAGCCAACAAGGCCGGGGCCAGGCCGCTCAGGTTGAGATAACGAACGCCATTCACCCCACGCTCGAAGGCCTGCCGATCAGTGCTGTCGCCGCCTGAAATCTCGACGGCCGGGTCGAGGAAGCGCCCCAACCAACCGCTCTTGACCTTGATCGCCAACACCAGCGTCGCATTGGCATGCAGCGGCGCCTCAACCCGCAACCGCCCGCCCTCCAGGCGCACACCTGGCAACTCGGCATCCGCCGAGAAACGGTATTGATAGTCTTCGTTGGGCGCGTAAAACAGGTGGTCGGCAAACCACGCCTCATGGGCGGCCCAGGCCAGCACGCCGAGCACAAGCGGCAACCACCAGGCCACGCAGATGCCGATCACCACCAGCAGCAACAGGCCGATCAACACGCCAATGCGCTTGCTGCGCCGGTGGCGCTTGAGCAACTGTTGCTTGCGGCTCATACGGTCCACACCGGCACAGGGTTGCACCAGCGGTCCTTGTATTCACGGTCGGCGCGGCCGAAGGAGAAACGCAGCGGCTTGCCGACTTCGCGCGCCTGCTCCCAGGCACTCTGGGTGTTGAGAAAGCTCAAGACGCTGCCGGGGCTGAATGCGCGGGTTTCGGGGTCGACACCGCCGTTGACGTACTCGACGCTGATCCACTCGGGCGACTCGACCCGGTACACCAGCTGCACCGCGATGGGCGCATCATTCAGGAAAATCACCGAGCCGATCAGCCACTCGCGCAGCAGCTCGATCACCTCGGCCATGCGCTCGGCGCCAGTGGCGGCAAAGCCCCAGCGGCGCAGGAACAAATCGCAGTAGATCGCCGCCAGTTCCTGGCTGGAAAACTCGCTGACCGGCCGCACGACGCCACCGGCCTCCTCCAGCAAACGCAGTTCGCGGCGCTGGTTGTAGCGAAACTTTTTCGAGAGTTCTTCCGGGGTGCGGGCCATGGCCAGTTGCTCGGCCTGCGGTTTGAGGCCGCTGAAACGGCCTTCATTCAGCGCCGACAGGTAGCGTGCACGATGCCGCAACGGCGCCTGTGCGTCAGGCGCGGCAGGCAGGATCAGCTCGGCGTTACCCAGGTCGAAAAGACCCTTTTTGCCGTGCCGCTTGAGTACATCCTTGGACAAAGCCAGGTCTCGACCCCAGGTCGCGATACACGCCTGCAGCTCGCCGGCTTGCTCCCAGGCCAGGTAACGCACCGGGATGTCAGCCAGCCCGGCCAGGCGCTCGATCACCTGAGGATGGGTCGCGACACTGCCGCCAAAACGCTGCCAGGCATCGCTGTAGGCCGGTGCATCGACGACGGACCAGCCCCGCTCGCGCCAGCCTTGGAATCGATTGAGCATCAGGCCCCCGCGGTCAGTTCAATAACGTGCGGCAGTTGCCAGAAGGTATCGCGTACCGCCTGATCCGAGAAGCGCTCGCGCAGGCGCTCCAGCATCATCTCGGCGCACTGCCGTTGCTGGTGTTGATCCATCGCAGCCAGGTGCTGCAGCCCCTGGGCGAGGTGTTCGGCATCGCCGAACGGGAACAGAATGCCCACGCCTTCGACCACTTCCTTCGCGCCGCCGCAGGCAGTCGCCAGCAAGGGCACGCCCGCCGCCATGGCTTCCAGCAGCACCATGCCGAAGGGCTCGTGGTCGGAGCTCAGGGCAAACACGTCGAACGCCCGAAAATACCGGCGCGCATCCGGCACCTGGCCGAGGAACAGCACGTTGTCGGCAATCCCCAGCTCACGGGCGAGTTCCTTGAGGTCCTGCTCCAGGCGCCCGCTGCCGAGAATCGCCAAGCGGCTGTCCAGCGGTAAATTCGGCAGCGCCAGGGCAAAACCCTTGAGCAGCGTGGCCTGGTCCTTGTCCGGGTGCAGGCGGCCGACATTGCCGACCACCCAATCGTCCGGCGACAAGCCCAATGCATCGCGCGCTTCATCCACAGGCACCTGGCTGGCCTGCAAGGCGTCGACGTCGATGCGGTTATATAGCGTCTGGATGCGTGTCTGCGGCCAGGCCGGCAGGCAGCGGCGCATGTCGTCACGCACCGCGTCGGAGACGCCCAGCAGGCTCAGGCGCTTGCGGAAAATCCCGGCAAACAGCTTGCGGCTGCGGCGTTGGTAGTCACCAAAGGCGTGATGCACGCCGATCACCGGCAACCGCGTGGCCAGCAACGCCACGTAGATCGGTTTGAAACGGTGGGCAATGCAGAAACTGAAGTTGCGCGACGCAGCGATCTTGCGCAGTTCACCGATAGCCCCCAGCTTCAGGCCACGAATGGCCTTGGAGCTGAATTCCATGAACAGCACTTCATCACTGGCACAGCCAGCGGCGACCTCGGGGTCGGCGACCCCGGTGAGAAACACCGTGGTCACCTTGTAGCCGGAGCCGGCGAACAAGCTGGCGTACTGCCGCGCGCAATCGAGAAACGGCCCGTCATAGCCGTGGCAGAATTGCAGGACGTGGCGTTCAGCCGAGCGCGTCATAAGGGTCCACGCCGTCTTTGACGACCAGGATGTCTTCCATGATCAGGTACTGCAGGTCGGAGCCGAAGAACATGTTCAGCGCGTCGGTCGGCGAGCAGATCATCGCTTCGCCACGACGGTTGAGCGAGGTGTTCAGGGACACGCCGTTACCGGTCAGCACTTCCAGTTCTTTCATCATGTCGTAGTAGCGCGGGTTGTATTCGCGCTTGAGCACCTGGGCGCGGGAGGTGCCATCTTCATGGACCACTTCCGGCACGCGGGTCTTCCACTCTTCCGACACTTCAAAGGTGAAGGTCATGAACGGCGCCGGGTGATCGACCTTGATCATCTGCGGGGCTACGGTGTCGAGCATCGACGGGCAGAAAGGCCTCCAGCGCTCGCGGAACTTGATCTGATGGTTGATGCGATCCGCCACGCCGGTAGCGCTCGGGCAACCGATGATCGAACGACCGCCGAGGGCACGCGGGCCGAACTCCATGCGGCCCTGGAACCAGGCCACCGGGTTGCCGTCGACCATGATCTTGGCGATGCGCTGGGGCATGTTTTCGATCTTGCGCCAGTTCGGCTTGCTCTCGTGCCTGGCGCACGCAGCAATCACGTCTTCGTTGCTATAGGACGGGCCGAGGTAGACGTGTTCCATCTTCTCGACCGGTACGCCACGGGCGTGAGACACGTAAGCGGCCGCGCCGACTGCGGTGCCAGCATCGCCGGAGGCAGGCTGCACGAACAACTCTTTGACGTCGTCACGGGCAATGATTTTCTGGTTCAGTTTGACGTTCAGCGCACAGCCGCCGGCGAAGGCCAGCTTGCCGGTGTCCTTGAGGATGTCGCCCAGGTAGTGGTCGATCATCTGCAGGGCCAGCTTCTCGAACAGCGCTTGCATGCTGGCCGCGTAGTGGATGTACGGTTCGTCGGCGATGTCGCCTTCGCGCTTGGGCCCCAGCCACTCGATCAGTTTTGGCGAGAAGTAGAAACCCTTGCCCTTCTCTTTATAACGGCGCAGGCCGATGACGTTGGCGTAGTCGGTGTTGATCACCAACTCGCCGTTCTCGAAGGAGGCCAGGCGCGAGAAATCGTACTTGCTGGCATCGCCATACGGCGCCATGCCCATGACCTTGAACTCGCCGTCGAGCATCTCGAAGCCGAGGAACTCGGTGATTGCGCCGTACAGGCCGCCGAGGGAGTCCGGGTCGTAGAATTCCTTGATCTTGTGGATCTTGCCGTTTTCGCCGTAGCCAAAGAAGGTGGTGGCATACTCGCCCTTGCCGTCGATGCCAAGGATCGCGGTTTTTTCCTGAAAGCCGGAGCAGTGGTAGGCGCTGGAGGCGTGGGCCAAGTGGTGTTCAACCGGTTCGATCTTGATTTTCTTCGGATCGAAGCCCAGTTGCTCCAGGCACCAGACGATCTTGTTGCGATAGCGCTTGTAGCGACGGTTGCCCATCAGGATCGCGTCGAGCGCACGGTCCGGGGCGTACCAGTAACGCTTGGCATAGTGCCAGCGCGCCTCACCGAACAGGCTGATCGGGGCAAACGGAATCGCCACCACATCAACGTCGGAAGGCTTGATGCCGGCCTGTTCCAGGCAGAACTTCGCCGATTCGTAGGGCATGCGGTTCTTTGCATGTTTGTCGCGTACGAAGCGCTCTTCTTCGGCGGCCGCGATCAGCTTGCCGTCGATATACAAGGCTGCGGAAGGATCATGGCTAAGGGCGCCGGACAGGCCAAGAATCGTCAATGCCACAGGGGTCTAGCCTCTTTTAGTCTGCATGCAGGCGGGTTGCGCCTGAAAAAAGTGTGCTTCCCGCCTGGGCAGGAAACAGCTAAAGGGCGGGATTATAGCGTAAACGTGACGGGAATATCCCTGTGGTAATTAGCCCCGTGCTGATGGCAATGCGCGTACCCGGCCCTAGCGGATGATGATACTGCCGTCGCTGCTTTGCCGATAAATCGTATACGGCAGCAGGGCAGTATCCAAAACTCCGGAAATCAGCGAATCCACGAACACAAACGGCACAAAATTGAGCTGACTATCAAACGCGCCGTGGGGATTTGGCTCACCGTTCAGCCTGCACAGGTTGTAGCCAACCCCACTGTAGATGCGCGGAATCGACTGGCAGTAAGTCTTCTGGTTCCTGAGTTCGCGAGCGGCAACACCTTCCTCGCGCATCACGGTATTGATCGTTCCGCAACCGGCAAGCGCCAGGAACACTGCAAACCACAGGACTTTCGACGCAATCCTCACGCATCACTCCTTTTGACCTATTCGCCATTGTCACTGGCTGGGTTGAGCACGCTAACATCGAAGCCGTTGACGAATGCGTGCGGATGCGGCCGATACAACGTAGGACGATTCTCAAATGATAAAAACCGCCTGAACCACTAAACTCGCGCCCTTTTGCGCGTTTATGCCTTATGCGCCACGGATTCCGGCTGACCATGAACACCCTTGCCCGCTTCACCCTACTGCTGCCCGGCCTGCTCGCCTTGTGCGACGCCGCCCAGGCTGACGACACAGCCTTGATCCTCGACCCGAGTGTGGTCACCGGCTCGCGCAGCGCCAGCCCGACATTCGACCTGCCGTATTCGGTGGACGGCATCAGCCGCGAGCAGATCAGCGATGGCCAATTGGGCATTAATGCCTCCGAAGCCCTGTCCCGCGTGCCCGGTCTGGTGGTGCAGAACCGCCAGAACTATGCCCAGGACCTGCAGATTTCCTCCCGCGGCTTCGGCGCCCGCTCGGCGTTTGGTGTACGTGGCATCAAGCTGATCGCCGACGGCATCCCCGCCAGCACCCCGGACGGCCAGGGTCAGGCCGCCACTTTTAACCTCGACACCGCCGAACGCATCGAAGTGCTTCGCGGGCCGGCGGCGACGCTGTATGGCAGCAATGCCGGCGGGGTGATCCAGATGTTTTCCCGCGACGGCGAAGGGCCACCGCGTATTGGCGCCGAAACCCTGGTGGGCAGCGACGGCCTGAACAAAAAACACCTCACCGCCGAAGGCTCAGCCAATGGCGCGGGCTTTGTGCTCGACGCCTCGCGCATGGACACCAATGGCTACCGCGACCACAGCAGTGCGCGCCGCGACCAGACGTTCGCCAAGCTCAACTTCCAGCCGGATGACGACAGCAAACTGGCGCTGATCTACAGCAGCCTGGAGCAGAACGGCACGCAGGACCCACTCGGGCAGACCTGGGACGCCTACAAGGCCGACCCACGCTCGGTGAGCACCAATGCGCTGACGTACAACACCCGAAAAAGCATCGATCACCAGCAATTGGGCATGAATTATGAGCGCTATTTCGGCGATGCGACTTTGCAGGTGAATGGGTATACGGGGCGGCGGAGTGTGATTCAGTACCTGTCGATTCCGGACCGGTTCGCCAGCGGCGTCCCCAACCCGGCGAATGCCCGTGGTGGCGTGGTGGCATTCGATCGTAAGTTCTACGGCGGCTCGGTGCATTGGCTGCAGCCCATCAGCAGTGCTCCCGGCGACCTGACCCTGATCGCCGGCCTCGATTACGACCGCAGCCAGGATGATCGCCAGGGTTATTCCAACACGGTCAACGGCGTGCATGGCATTAAAGGCGCCTTGGGTCGTGACGAAATCGACACCGCCACCAGCCTCGACCCCTTTGTGCAAGCCAACTGGCTGCTGGGTGACTGGACCCTGCAAGCCGGCCTGCGCCACAGCACGATGGAAATGGATGTGGACGATCATTTCCTCGGCGATGGCAACGACAGCGGCAACAAGACTTACCAGAAGAACACCCCGTCGGTCAGCGTCATGTACGCCTTTACCCCTGACCTGCACGGCTATGTCAGCGCGGGCAAGGGTTTCGAAACGCCCACACAGGCCGAGTCGGCGTATTCCAGCACGTCGAACGGCTTCAACTTCGCGCTCAAGCCATCGGTCAGCAAACAGTATGAAATCGGCTTGAAAGCCCGCCTCGGCGAGGATACCCGGCTCAACGCAGCGCTGTTCCAGATCACCACCGAAGACGAATTGGTGGTGCAGCAATCCAGCGGCGGGCGCACCACCTATCAAAACGCCGGCCGCACCCTGCGCCGCGGTTTCGAACTGGGCATCGAGAGCCAGTTGGCCGAACACTGGAGCACCCACCTCGCCTACACCCGCCTGCAAGCCACCTACGACAGCGACTTCATCAGCGGCGGCAGCACCGCCGTCGACAAAGGCAACTACCTGCCCGGCGTACCGCAAACCACCCTGTTCGCCGAGCTGAACTGGAAACCGCGGGACTGGGTCAGCACCGCCGTCGAGGGCATGTACCGCAGCAAGGTCTACGTCGAGGACACCAATAGCCAACACGCCGCGCCGGGCTACAGCGTGTTCAACTGGCGCGCACGCTTCGAGCAGAAGGTCGAGCACTGGACGTTCCACCAGACCCTGCGCCTGGACAATCTGCTGGACCGCCAGTACGTCGGCTCGGTGATCGTCGGCGACGGCAATGGTCGCTACTACGAAGCGGCGCCGGGTCGCTCGTGGTATGCCGGAGCGGGCGCGGAGTATCAGTTCTGATCAGCGCGCCCGGCACAAAACCCGAAACGGGCGGTCGAAACGCCCTGATCCCCCCTAGCCTGCAAGGAACGCTCATGAAAAACATCGCGGTTATCGTCGCGCTCGGCCTGCTCAGCGGTTGCAGCGCACTCGGCTGGAAGAATGGCAACACGGCCGACGCCCCGTATAAAGACATGCTCAAGAAGCCGCTGCTGGCCGACTCGATCATGCGTGATGGCGACGACCTCAGTTACCAGGTTCACGTCACGCTGACCGACAATGCTTCCGTGCCGGATATCGCCCAGCTTCAGGCGTCCTGTGCCACGCCGAGCGGGAGCCTGCTGTACATGGAGGCCCCTGGAACCCTGAAGCCTGATGGCCAGCCCACGCGCATCACCGTCATGCGCAACCTGACCCCGGCGGTGGTGGCCGAACTGCAACACAACACCAGCTTTACCGAGGCTTGCGCCCGCACGCCGCGCCCCGATTGGCGCCTCGTCAGCACCACGGGCACCCAGCGTCAGTTGCTGATCGACCAGGCCAGCCTCAAGACCGTGGGCGAAAAAGTCGAATTCTGGGGCGCCTACGACGAGCCGCTCATCCTGATCAACAAACTCAAAAGGATGCCCTACGCCCAGACGCGCATGCACTGGGAGGTCAGCTGCAACCGCCAGACCTATCGCACCCTCGCCGCCTTCAGCCTCACCCCGAAAAACACGGTGACCTTCGGCGACGTCGTCGCCGTACCCGTCGACCAGCCCTTCAGCGCCGCCGAGGCAGACACCCAGACCTTGCTCAAGGCTGCGTGCTCGCCGAAAACCGCACAACTGCCGGTCGCCGTTGCACGCACCAAGCTCCAGCAAACCCTGACGCCCGCGCCGGTTCCAGCAACGGTGACGGAGGCGATTTCTGCACTGGGCCTGCCCGCTGCACCCAAGTCACTGCATCATCTTGTGGCGAAGAGCGACTTGGGCTCCAGCAGCTTGCAGACGGACATACTCATTGAGCCAGGGGCGGCAGACGGGCAGCTTAAAGTCCGCCGCACCACTCAATACTCAACCGCCACCACCACGACATTTCGCGGTTTGTTTAACCTGACCTTCCAAAGCGAATTTGAACTGCGCGGGCTGAACGTCTCGGCTGCGAGCAACATTGAACAACTCAGCTTCAGTGGCGACTGGAAGCACATGCCGATCGGCTCAACGCTGGGGTTCAAGGTCAAAGACCGCAACCGCAATACGGCTGAAGAAGATCGCCTGCTGTCCCGCGACTCGACCTGCGTCGTAGCGCGGGAACTGCCGGCCAGCAAAATCAACTCGACGCTGAGTGGCAATGCGAAGGAGCTCAACTGCACGGCCACGGGCGAAAACTACCAGGCGACCAGCACCGTCATGTACCTGCAGGACTACGGGTATTTCTTCACCAGCCAGGACGTCCTCCAGGGCAAATACAAAACCCGCACGACGCTGGCAAAGGTGCAATAACGCCGTAGAAACCATCGACCCTAGTTTAGAAACGCAAGTTTCCGGTTTGCCGCGTGCCGTTACGACTCGTTGGCTTTGGCCGGTTGAGATCGGTGCGGCTGACGCCCGAGTCGGTTGCCGGCGCCGGTTCCGCAGGCGGTTCCGGCTCAAGCCCGGCCTCGCGCTTTGGGCGACTGTGAACAGGGTCGATAGCGTTAAGGCTGACGCCGACAGGGGGATTCAAGCGCATAGGTAGGTCTCCGAAGGAAGTGAACCCCGAGGACTCTACCGAAGGCCTGAAGCCCCACTGCGTTAACTATTTACCGCAGGCACCGTCGCAGGCAACCGCTGGTCAATCACCTTGTACAAGGCGCTGCTCTGCGGCCAGTTACGCATGAATCGCGCACGGTCCCTGGCATACGCCGGAGCGAAGCTGGCGACGGAGCGGTGCTGACACATGGCGTCCAGGTCGATCAACGCCCAGCGATCCTCGGCCCAGAACAGGTTATGGCCCTTGAAGTCGCCATGGCTGATGCGCTCGCGAATCAACTCGGCAAACAGATGGTCCAGCGCCAGCAGCTCCGCTTCCGGCGCATCGCCGTTTTCTACGTAAGGCGCAAAACGCTCGATAATGTCCGGCCCCGGCAGGTACTCGGTGACCAGGTAGGCCCGGCTGCGCAGCCACAAAAATCGCTTCTCCAGCACCGCCAACGGCTTGGGCGTAGCAATGCCAAGAAACGCCAGGCGATTACCCTCGCGCCATGAATGCCACGCGCGGCTCGGGCGCCAGAAGCGCTTGAGCCAATGCGCAAAACCCTTGATGTTGTAGCGCTTGATCACCAGCGGCCGGCCAGCCACGTCGACCTTGGCCACGCTGGCCGCGCCACCGGTCTTGTACAAATGGCCCTGCTCCAACAGCGCATCAGCCTGCGCCAGTACCGGCAGCATCGCGGGCTCTTCCTCGCGACGAATCGCGCGTAAGCCAAAGGCGCCACGCACCACGCTGAACAGCGTGCATTCGCGGCCGACCTTATTCAGAAAGTCCTTCAGGCGCCAGGCACTGACCTTGCGCACCTGGGCTTCCAGGGCCTGCATCGGCAAGGCGTGCTCGCCGTTGCTCAGCAGGTAATACACCAGCAACTCTTCGTTGAACGGCTCGAGATTCTTCGGCAACTGGGCGAAAAATACGCCGAGGTTTTCCAGCACGCGATTGCGTGACAGTGGCTTGCCGGCCTCTTCCACGCGAATCCCGGCGCCATCGATCAAGTACAGCTTGCCGTCCTGGCGCAGCAGGTTGTCCAGGTGCAGGTCTTCCTGCCACAGCCCCTTGGCGTGCATCCGGGCAATCGCACCCAGCGCCTCGGCCAGCACGGCGGTTTGCTCGTCGGCCAATGGCGGCAGGCCTTCGACGGCGTGCCAGGCATCGGCGAGGCTTTCGGCGCCTTCGAGAAACTCGAACAGCAGCCAGCCGCCCTCGCCTTCCTGCAAACCATCGGCGAGCAGCAACGGGGTGGTCAGGCCTTGCTCGGCGAGCAGGCGCACGCCACTGAGTTCACGCTGGAAATGCCGCGCCGCCTTGCTGCCCACCAATAATTTGGCCAGTACCGGGCGCCCGCGCCATACCGCCGCGCCGACGTAGCGCTCGCCCGGCAACACGCGCAACAGGCTCAGCAGTTGCAGCTGGCCGGGGCCGGCGGCATCCGCCAGGTCAAGGGTCAGCGGCAGGCTCGGCGTGCGGCCGGCGCTTTTCAGCTCGGACAGACGCATCAGCGGTTCTCCTTATGGCTGCGCCGCTTGGTCAGGCGTTGCAGCCAGGTGGCGACCAACGCGCTGTCCTCCGGCTGTTCGAGGTAGGCCGCCAACAGTTGGCGCACCTGCGCGTCTGACCACTGTCGCGCGCGGCGCAGCAACGGCTCCAGGTCTTTGACCCGATCACGCCAGCCGAACAGCAGCGGGCGGGTTTTCTCCAGGTCGATCAACTGCGCGGCGTAACCGTCGCCGGTCGCCTGCAGGAAAATATGCTTGGGGTAAAAGCAGCCATGCACCTGGCCGACACTGTGCAGCCGGCGCGCCAGCTGACCGCAGGCCAGCAGGATCGCGCGGTGCTGGGCATCGCTCAGTTGCGACCATTGCTCGAGCAACGAGTCCAGGTCATTCCAGCCATCCAGGGCACGGGTCAGCAGCATCGCGCGGTGTTCGCCGGCGACTTTGCGCTCGCCGTAGAACGCCGCCTGCAAGGCCGGGATGCCGAGCGTGCGGTAGCGGCTGATATTGCGGAATTCGCGGGAAAAACTCGGCTCGCCCAATGGCCGGTGCAGGCTGCGCGTGAGGTAGTTGCTCTGGCGCTTGAGGTAGTAGCCGTGGCCGTCCAGCTCCAGGCGAAACACACTGCTCCAGCCGCCGCGGCTGGTGTTCGGCTCGTCTACCGCGTCCAGTTGCTTGGCCCACAGCGCGTCAAATGTGGCGAGGCCGTGGCGCTCCAGCAGCGCACGGTCTTCAGCCGCCAGGAAGTCACTCATTCGCGTCCCTCGAAAAACTTCACCACGTGGCGAATCCGCTCTTTGTCCGATGCACTCAGGTGCCGGCGCTGGCGGTACTGCATGTAAAAGCGCAGGCGCTGAGTGGCCGACAGGTGATATTTGGCCACCTTGTCCAGGCAGGCCAGGTCTTTGGTGATGCGGTACTTGAGCCAGAAGCCGCGCCAGAAATCGCCGTTGGGGCAGTCGATCAGGTACAGGGTGGACTGATCGTCGATCAGCAGGTTGCGCCACTTCAAATCGTTATGAGTAAAGCGGTGGTCGTGCATGGTCCGCGTGTATTCGGCGAGCTGGCGGCTGACCGCGTCGACCCACTTGGGGTCGCGCAGGCGCGCATCGTTACGCTCGGCCAGCACCGACAGGTCTTCGGTGCGCGGCAATTCACGGGTGATCATCGCGCCACGGTCGTAGGCCAGGCCCTTGCGCTCCAGGCCCCAAGCAACCACGTCGGCGGTGGGGATGCCCCACTTGGCGAAGCGCTTGAGGTTCTGCCATTCGGACTTGACCCGAGGCTTGCCCAGGTAGCGCCGCAGGCCCTTGCCGGCGCCGGTGTAGCGCTTGACGTAATAGTTGATTCCGCCTCGCTCCACGCGGATCACTTCCGACAACGGGTCACGGGTCAGGCGCTGGCCCTGCAGGGCAAACACCGCTTCGAGGCTTCCAAAATCATCCGCCAGGTTGGCGTAAGCAGGCTCCAGGTTCCAGCCCGCCATCAGATCGCATCCCCGTAACGTTGTTTGCGCGCATACAGCTTGTCGGCCTTGCGCTGCATCAGGCTCAGCGACGCCGATTGCTCGGCGAGGATCTGGCGCAGCGGCTGGCGGAAATAGCCCTTGAGGAAACGCAGCTTGTCGCGGCGGGTCAGGCCGATGTCCAGCGCCGAGTAGTACAGCGCGGACAAGTCCTTGTCGCGCCAGCGCATGGGCAGATGGGCACGCATTTGGGCGCGGTGCAGGTCGATCACCGACAGCTTGATGGTGCGCGCGTCAATCGGCTGCGAAGTGTCCAGCAGGAAGTGGCACAGGTAGCAGTCGCGGTGATTCACGCCGCCACGGTGCATGTCGCCGACCATGCGCGCCAGCTCCGCGGTGAGCGCATGGCGCAGCGCCGGTGCAGGCGGCTCGGCGACCCAGTTGACGGTCAGGTCTTCAAGGCTGATGGTCGGCGCCAGTTCTTCGGTGATGATGAATGAGTGCTGGTCCGCCGGGTTGCTGCCCTTTTCGCCGAAGGCCACGCCGGTCATGGTCGGCACGCCGAGGTCGCGCAGGCGGTGGATGGCATCCCACTCGAGGCCGGCGCCCAGTACCGGCAACTTGGCGGTGATCAGGTTCTTGAAGATTTCGCCCCAGCCGATGCCCCGGTGGATTTTCACGAAATACGGGCGGCCCTCGACCTCGGTACGCAGCGTGCGACGCGCCGCCAGCTCACGGAATACCTGGCCTTGCAGTTTCTCGACTTCGGCGAAGGCATCACGCCCGGCCCATAACGTCTTGAACGGTTCGGCAAGAATCAACTTCATCGTTTTGGCTCCGCCAGAATCACATCCGCAGCGTGCTGCGGCATGCTGTAGAGGTCGGCCGTCTCGGCGAAGGCCAACCCATTGCGGCCCCAGGCCGCGCGCTGTGCAGTGTCGGTGAGCATGTGCGTCAGGTACTGATTGAGCTGCGTTTGTTCAAACGGCTCGTCCAGCACCAGGCCGCTGTCGGCCTCATTGATGTAATGCGCGTAGCCGCACACGGCCGACACCAGCACCGGCAACCCGGCCACCAGGGCTTCGAGCAACACGGTGCCGGTATTTTCATTGTACGCCGGGTGGATCAGCAGGTCGGCGCCCAGCAGGAAACGCGGGATATCGCTGCGGCCCTTGAGGAATTGCACGTTATCGCCCAACCCCAGCGTAGCGCTTTGCAGTTGGAATACCTTGGGGTCGTCCTGGCCGATTACAAACAGGCGCGTGCGTTTTTTCAGTTCTGCCGGCAGCGCGGCCACGGCTTTCAGGCTGCGGTCGACGCCTTTGGTCTTGAAGCCCGAGCCGATTTGCACCAGCAGCAGGTCGTCGTCGCCCAGGTTGAATTCCTTGCGGAACCCTGCACGAATGTCAGCCGCGTTCGGCGGCGCGCGACGGTCCTGGGCAATGCCTGGTGGCAGCAGGTGGAAGCGCTCCAGCGGGGTGTCGTAATGCTTGATGAACAGCGGCTGCTGCACCTCGGAAATCATCAGGACTTCAGTCTTGGCATCCTTGGCAAACACCGCGCGCTCGTACTCGGCAAAGTGCTTGTAGCGGCCAAAATAGCGGTACAGCGAGTGCCGCAGGTTTTGTGCCTTGTCTTCAAAGCAGCCGTCGGCGGCGTAGTACACGTCCAGGCCGGGCATTTTGTTGAAACCGATCAGGCGGTCCACCGGGCGCTTGGCCAGGTCGGCCTCCATCCAGGCGCTGAGTTTCTCGTTGCGCCGATGGTTGAAGAACGCCTTGACCGGCGCCACCAGCACTTCGAAACCGGGCGGGATATCGCCTTCCCAGATCAAGGTGTAGACACGAATCGTGTGGCCGCGCTGCTGGCACTCCAGGGCGATGCGCATGAAGTCGCGCTGCAAACCGCCGAATGGGAAATATTTGTACAGAACAAAAGCCAGTTGCATCAGTGCAGCTCCTCAGCCAGTAACAACGTGCTCAGCCGGCTTGCCACACGCTCAGGGTTCAGGCGCGTGAAGCACAGGGGCGACTCGCGCGTGATGTCGAACCGACGCAGGTCGTCGGCCGTCGGTTGATAGGTACAGTGTTTTTGCAGGCACGGCGCACACGGCCAGTCGCTGGCCAAGTGGATCTGGCCCTTGCCGTAGGCGCCGGTCAGGCCGGGGTTGGTCGGGCCGAACAGGGAAATGGTCGGCACGTCCAAGGCGGCGGCCAAGTGGCCAAGGCCAGTGTCCACCGCCACACAGGCGCGCGCGCCAGCCAGCACGCGGGCCACGCCGGCCAGGTTGAGCTTGGGCAGCACTTCGGCGTTTTGCAGGCCCTGGGCCAGGCGCTCGGCGCGGGCTTTTTCGGCAGGGTTGCCCCACGGCAGTTTCACGTCCACCCCCAGGCGCCCCATGCGTTCGGCCAGCTCGCGCCAGTAGGCTTCGGGCCAGTGCTTGGTGTCCCAGGTGGTGCCGTGCAGCAGCAGCACAAAGGGTTTTTTCGGCGGCAGGCCGAGCAGCTTTTCAGTGCTCAGGCCGTAGTCGCCCAGGCCTTTGGGCAAGTCATAGCCGAGGGCCACGGCGAACAGCTGGCGCAAACGCTCCACCGCGTGCTGCCCACGGGCCACGGCCAGGCGCCGCGAGTAGAAGCGCGCAGCGATCGGTTCGCGGGCCGAGTGTTTATCGAAGCCGGCAACCGGGGCGCGCACGTAGCGTGTCAGCCAGGCGCTTTTCAGCAGGCCCTGGGCGTCGATCACCAAGTCATATTTGGTCGACTGCACACGCTGCTTGAAGCGCCGCCACTCGCCACTCTTGAGGGTTTGCCAGAGGTTTTTGCGCCAGCGACGAATCGCCACCGGGATCACCTTGTCCACCGCCGGGTGCCAGGTGGGGATTTCGGCAAAGCCTTCTTCCACCACCCAGTCAAAGCGAATGCCGGGGATCGCCCGCGCTGCGTCGGTGAGTGCCGGCAAGGCGTGGATCACGTCGCCCAGGGATGAGGTCTTGATTACCAGGACGCGCAAAACTATCTGACCTCGACCGCAGTGCCCTGCAACCGCTGCAAGGCTTCGTTCACTGGCTGCGGCAGCAACTGGCGCATGCAGTTGTAATGGCCGAAACGGCAGGTGCGCTCAAAACACGGGCTGCACTCCAGGCCCAGGCGTACCACCTCGACCTTGTCGGCCAATGGCGGGGTAAAGCCTGGGGAGGTCGAGCCATACACCGCCACCAGCGGGCGGTTCAGCGCGGCGGCCACGTGCATCAACCCGGAGTCGTTGGACACCACCGAATCGGCGCAGGACAGCAGGTCAATAGCCTCGGCGAGCGAGGTGTCGCCACTGAGGTTCACCGCCTCCTCGCGCAGGCCGGGAATCAGGCGCTGGCGAATGTCTTCGCCCACCGGGTGATCCTTCTTCGAGCCGAACAACCACACCTGCCAGCCTTCGCGGATCTTGGTCTCGGCAACCTTGGCGTAATGCTCCGACGGCCAGCGCTTGGACTCGCCAAACTCCGCGCCGGGGCACAGCGCCAACACCGGGCGATCCAGTTGCAGGCCGAATTTGGCCAGGGCCGCGTCGCGGCTTACCGGGTCGATCTGCAGGCTTGGGCGCGGGTACGGTGTGGGCAGCTCGGCACCGGGTTCGTAGGCCAGGGCCATGAAGCGTTCGATCATCAGCGGGTAGCGCGCCTTGTCGAGGGTGCGCACGTCATTGAGCAGTACGTAGCGAAACTCGCCGCGCCAGCCGGTGCGCTTGGGGATGCCGGCAAAGTACGGCACCAGCGCCGATTTCAGCGAGTTGGGCAACAGGATCGCCTGGTCGTACTGGCCGGCCAGGGACTTGCCGATGCGGCGGCGGGTCGCCAGTTCCAGTGCGCCATGGCCGAGCGGAAAGCTCAAGGCCGCGCGCACTTCGGGCATACGCTCAAGAATCGGCCGGCTCCACTCGGGGGCGAGCACGTCGATTTGGCAGTCGGGATGACGCTGTTTCAGGCACTGAAACAGCGTCTGCGCCATCACCATGTCACCGACCCAACTGGGCCCAACGATCAGAATATTCATGTAGTTTCCACAAACGATGCGGGGAGGCTTATGCCTCCCCGCATCGACAATGATTGTAGATCGCGCTTTTTGTGGGAGCTGGCTTGCCTGCGATGGTATCGCTTCGGTATGACTGAAGTACCGAGGCGCCTGCATCGCGGGCAAGCCCGGCTCCCACATAAGGCCGATTTCCACATTAAATTGGAGCCACTCAATTAATCAGCTTAAACCCAGCTCATTCCAGATTCGCATCACCTGGCGCCGTTCGTCGGCGAACTGATCCCCGGCGACCGTGCCGGCCTCGTTTTGCAAGGCCTGGCGGTGCGCAGCGGAACGGTAGGCCTTATACACCTCGCGCAGCAGATGGGCATCGGCGGCGGGCATCAACCCCACCTGCTCCAGGCCTTCCAGAATGCGGATATTGTCGGTGTAGCGCAGCAACGATGGATGTTGCGCAGACCACGCCAAAGCCGCGTATTGCACCATAAATTCAATGTCCACGATACCTCCGGCGTCCTGCTTGAGGTCGAACAGCGCCGTGGCCTCGAAGGCATTGGCGCCGGTGCCGGCCGCCGTGCTGCGGGTGCCGAGGTTGTCCCGCATCTTGGCGCGCATCTCGCTGACCTCCTGGCGCAGCTTCGCCAGGTCGCGTTCACGCCCCAACACTTTAGCCCGCACCTGCTCGAACGCCTGGCCGACATCCTGGCTGCCCACCAGCACCCGCGCGCGAATCAAAGCCTGATGTTCCCAGGTCCAGGCTTCATTTTGTTGATAGCGGTCAAACGCCCCCAACGAGCTGACCAACAGCCCGGACGCGCCGGACGGTCGCAGGCGCATATCAACCTCATACAGCTGGCCGGAGTTGGTCTGGGTGGTCAGCAGGTGAATGATCCGCTGGCCCAGACGCGTGAAGAACTGCGCGCCATCGATCGGCTTGGCGCCGTCGGTCTCGGCCTGCGGGTCGCCGTCGTGGATAAACACCAGGTCCAGGTCGGAACCATGCCCCAATTCGATCCCGCCGACTTTGCCATAACCGACAATGATGAACCCAGGATCGCACAGTGTGCCGTCGACCCGTTGCGGCGAGCCATGGCGCGCCACGGTCTGGCGCCAGGCCAGGGCGAGCACTTGTTCGAGGATGGCTTCGGCGAGCCAGGTCAGGTAGTCGCTGACTTTCATCAACGGCAGGCTGCCGGCGATTTCCGAGGCTGCCACACGCAGGCGGTGCGCCAGTTTGAAGTGGCGCAGGGCTTCCATCTGCTGCTCAAGGTCATCCTCGGGAATACGCGTCAGGCGCTCGCGTAGCTCGGCGGCGAGTTCAGGGGCCAAAGGCGGCTTGAACAGGCGACCTTCGTTGAGCAACTCGTCGAGCAACAATGGGAAGCGCGTGATCTGTTCAGCGATCCACGGGCTGGCGGCGCACAGGGTCAGCAGGCGCCGCAGCGCGTCGGGGTTTTCCGTGAGCAGTACCAGATAAGCGGAACGCCGCGCGACGGCTTCGACCAGCGGCAAGACGCGCTCCAGCACCAGGTCCGGGTTGGCGTGCTCGACGGCCTGGGCCAGCAGACGCGGGATAAACGCATCCAGGCGTTCGCGACCGAGGCGCTGCATGGCGCGCAGTTGCGGGCTGCCGCGCAGGCCAGCCAGGGCCTTGAGGGCCTTGGGCGCATCGCTGAAACCACCTTCATTGAGCTGGCGACAGGCGGCGTCTTCGTCCTGGGACTCTTCCCACAACGGCAGCCATTCCCCGCCGACGACCAGCTCGCTTTCTTCGCCTTCCTCTTCATCCGGGTCAGCAATGACCTGACGGAAGTGCCAGTCCACGCGCCCACGCCAGTACATCAGGCGCTCATGGAACGCGGCCCAGTCGGCGAAACCAAGCATAAAGGCAATGCGCGCCTGGTCTTCCGGGCTGTCCGGGAGCATTTGTGTCTGGCGGTCGGCAATCGCCTGGATCGCATGCTCGGTGTAGCGCAGGAATTCATAGCCATTGCGCAACTCGGCAATCACCGCTGGCGGCAGGTAGCCCTGGCCTTCCAGGGTGCCGAGCACTTTCAACAGCGGGCGCTGTTGCAGGCTGAGGTCGCGGCCACCGTGGATCAACTGAAACGCCTGGGCGATAAATTCCACTTCGCGGATGCCGCCAGAGCCCAGCTTGATGTTCTCGGCCATGCCCTTGCGCCGCACTTCCTGCTGGATCAGCTGCTTCATGGTGCGCAGCGCTTCGATCGCCGAGAAGTCCAGGTAACGCCGGTAGACAAACGGCCGCAGCATGTCCAGCAGTTGCGCGCCGGCCACTTGGTCGCCCGCCACCACACGTGCCTTGATCATGGCGTAGCGTTCCCAGTCGCGGCCCTGGTCCTGGTAGTACTGTTCCAGCGCATTAAAGCTGAGCACCAGCGCGCCGGCCGAACCGTAGGGGCGCAGGCGCATGTCGACACGGAATACAAAACCGTCAACGGTCATCGGGTCGAGGGCCTTGATCAATTTTTGACCAAGGCGAATAAAGAACTCCTGGTTATCCAGGGAGCGCTTCACGCCGACCGTTTCGCCGCCTTCGGGGTAGGCGAAAATCAGGTCGATGTCCGACGACAGGTTTAGCTCCACCGCGCCGAGCTTGCCCATGCCGAGGATCACCATGTGCTGGGGCTCGCCGCTGCGCCGGCCGGTCGGCGTGCCGAACTGCACGCAATGGCGCTGGTACAGCCACTGGTAGGCCTGGTCGATGCTGGCGTCGGCCATGTCGGAGAGGTCGCGACAGGTTTGCACCAGGTCGGCCTGACGGGTCAGGTCGCGCCAGATGATGCGCACTTGCTGGCGCGTACGCTGGCGACGCAGCACGCGGCCCAGTTCATCTTCTGTTTCGGCTTGTTGCACTGCGCCAGCAATCTGCCCACACAGCTCGCCCGGCGCAAAGCCGCGGTCCAGCTCGCCCCAGGCCACCAGTTCAAGCAACATCAAAGGGTCACGAACACTCTGTTCAATCACGAAATCACTGGCGGCGCACACGCGGCGGAAGTCGGCCCACCGTTGCGGCGACCACGCAGAAAGGCCATGATCGTCGTCCAGCGCGGCCACGGCGTCACGAAATGACTGCTCGGCCCGGCTGGCGTAAGGCAAGAGAATGGCGGGTAATTCGGCCAGCGTTGGAAGGCTCATGGTCTATCCTTGATCGGCACGTAAATAGCGTGTTGCTGTGAAGGCAAGAACCACGTTCGGTGAAGGACTGTCGAACAAAGGTTAGAAATAGCTGAAAAATAAATAATTTTGGCAGGCAACATTAAACTTCTACCTTTTCTTGTTCGCAAATGATCAACAATAACGATTATGCTCACCAGCCAGACCGAGTAATCCGCTCAGTCTTGTGTAGTTTTACTACTCGTATATACATTCGAAAGGCTGAAATGGCCGACGATTTGTAGTAAAACTACAGGACGCCGAAGCAAACTTCGGCCATCCAAGAATTTATGTCGTCTGCCCACAAGGCCAGTCGCAAACTTCAGGCAACCGATTCTGGTAGCCTTTCCGCCCTGGAGCAAGCCATGCAAGACCTCGATCCCGTCGAAACCCAGGAATGGCTGGACGCCCTGGAATCGGTTCTCGACAAAGAAGGCGAAGACCGTGCTCACTACCTGATGACCCGTATGGGCGAACTCGCGACCCGCAGCGGCTCGCAACTGCCTTACGCCATCACTACGCCATACCGCAACACCATCCCCGTTACCCACGAAGCACGCATGCCTGGCGACCTGTTCATGGAACGCCGCATTCGCTCGCTGGTACGCTGGAACGCCATGGCGATGGTAATGCGCACGAACTTGAAAGATTCGGACCTGGGCGGTCACATCTCCAGCTTCGCTTCCAGCGCAACCCTGTATGACATCGGCTTCAACTACTTCTTCCAGGCCCCGACCGACGAACACGGCGGCGACCTGATCTACTTCCAGGGCCACACCTCGCCAGGCGTTTACGCCCGTGCGTTCATGGAAGGCCGCATCACCGAAGACCAGATGAACAACTTCCGCCAGGAAGTCGACGGCCAGGGCCTCTCGTCCTATCCGCACCCTTGGCTGATGCCTGATTTCTGGCAGTTCCCGACTGTATCCATGGGCTTGGGCCCGATCCAGGCGATCTACCAGGCCCGCTTCATGAAGTACCTGGAAGCACGCGGCTTCATCCCGGAAGGCAAGCAGAAAGTCTGGTGCTTCCTGGGCGACGGCGAGTGCGACGAGCCGGAATCCCTCGGCGCCATCTCCCTGGCCGGCCGCGAGAAGCTGGACAACCTGATCTTCGTCATCAACTGCAACCTGCAGCGCCTCGACGGCCCGGTTCGCGGCAACGGCAAGATCATCCAGGAACTCGAAGGTGTGTTCCGCGGCGCTCACTGGAACGTGACCAAAGTCATCTGGGGCCGCTTCTGGGACCCACTGCTGGCCAAGGACGTCGACGGCATCCTGCAACGTCGCATGGACGAAGTCATTGACGGCGAGTACCAGAACTACAAAGCCAAAGACGGCGCGTTCGTGCGTGAACACTTCTTCAACACGCCTGAACTCAAGGCAATGGTTGCAGACCTGTCCGACGACGAGATCTGGAAGCTCAACCGTGGCGGCCACGACCCGTACAAGGTCTACGCGGCGTACCACGAAGCGGTCAACCACAAAGAACAACCTACCGTCATCCTGGCCAAGACCATCAAGGGTTATGGCACCGGTGCCGGCGAAGCGAAAAACACTGCGCACAACACCAAGAAGGTTGATGTTGAAAGCCTGAAGCTGTTCCGCGACCGCTTCGACATCCCGGTCAAGGACGAAGAGCTGGAGAACCTGCCGTTCTTCAAGCCGGAGCCAAACAGCGCCGAAGCCCGCTACCTCAGCGAGCGTCGCACTGCCCTGGGCGGTTTCGTGCCACAGCGCCGCGCCAAGTCCTTCGACATTCCTACACCGCCACTCGATACCCTCAAGGCTATCCTGGACGGCTCGGGCGACCGTGAAATCTCCACCACCATGGCCTTCGTGCGGATCCTCGCGCAGTTGGTCAAGGACAAGGAAATCGGTTCGCGCATCGTCCCGATCATCCCGGACGAAGCCCGTACCTTCGGTATGGAAGGCATGTTCCGTCAGTTGGGCATCTACTCCTCCGTCGGCCAGCTCTACGAGCCAGTCGATAAAGACCAGGTGATGTTCTACAAGGAAGACAAGAAAGGCCAGATCCTCGAAGAAGGCATCAACGAAGCGGGCGCCATGAGCTCCTTCATCGCTGCCGGTACTTCGTACTCCAGCCACAACCAGCCGATGCTGCCGTTCTACATCTTCTACTCGATGTTCGGTTTCCAGCGTATCGGCGACCTGGCGTGGGCAGCAGGCGACAGCCGTACCCGTGGTTTCCTGATCGGCGGTACCGCCGGCCGGACCACGCTGAACGGCGAAGGCCTGCAACACGAAGACGGTCACAGCCACATCCTGGCTGCCACCATCCCGAACTGCCGCACCTTTGATCCAACCTACGGCTATGAGCTGGCGGTGATCATCCAGGACGGCATGAAGAAGATGACCGAAGAGCAGCAGGACGTTTTCTACTACATCACCGTGATGAACGAGTCCTACCAGCAGCCAGCCATGCCGGCCGGTGTCGAGGAAGGCATCATCAAGGGCATGTACCTGCTCGAAGAAGACACCAAGGAAGCGGCGCACCACGTGCAGCTGATGGGCTCCGGCACCATCCTGCGTGAAGTGCGTGAAGCGGCGAAGATCCTGCGTGACGAGTTCAACGTCGGCGCTGACGTGTGGAGCGTTACCAGCTTCAACGAACTGCGTCGCGACGGCCTGGCCGTCGAGCGCAACAACCGCCTGCACCCAGGCCAGAAGCCTGCGCTGAGCTACGTCGAAGAGTGCCTGGCCGGCCGTAAGGGTCCAGTCATTGCCTCTACCGACTACATGAAGCTGTTTGCTGAACAGATTCGCCAGTGGGTCCCGTCCAAGGAATTCAAAGTCCTGGGCACCGACGGTTTCGGCCGCAGTGACAGCCGCAAGAAGCTGCGTCACTTCTTCGAAGTTGACCGTCACTTCGTGGTGTTGGCAGCCCTGGAAGCCTTGGCTGACCGTGGTGAGATCGAACCCAAGGTGGTAGCGGACGCTATCGTCAAGTTCGGGATCAACCCGGAAAAACGCAACCCACTGGACTGCTGAGGAGATTTTTTGTGAGCGAACTCATTCGCGTACCTGACATCGGCAGCGGTGAAGGTGAAGTAATCGAGCTGTTTGTGAAGGTCGGCGACACTGTCGAAGCCGACCAGAGCATCCTGACCCTGGAATCGGACAAGGCGAGCATGGAAATCCCTGCTCCCAAGGCCGGCGTGGTCAAGAGCCTGAAAGTGAAGCTGGGCGACCGCCTGAAAGAAGGCGACGAACTGCTTGAGCTGGAAATCGAAGGTGCCGCTGATGCGGCCCCTGCGGCGGCTCCTGCTGCCGCTGCCGAGCCTGCACCTGCAGCGGCTGCTGAAAAGCCTGCTGCTGCCGAGGCGCCTGCAGCCCCGGCCGCAGCTCCGGCTGAGGCCACTGTTCAGGACATTCACGTCCCGGACATCGGATCGTCGGGCAAGGCCAAGATCATCGAGCTGCTGGTCAAGGTCGGCGACACCGTCGAAGCCGACCAGTCGCTGATCACCCTGGAATCCGACAAGGCCTCCATGGAAATCCCTTCGCCGGCTGCCGGCGTGGTGGAAAGCATCGCGGTCAAGCTGGAAGACGAAGTCGGCACCGGTGACTTCATCCTCAAGCTGAAAGTACAAGGCGCTGCGCCAGCGGCTGCTCCGGCACCGGCTGCAGCTCCTGCTGCCAAGGCTGAAGCGGCTCCGGCCGCTGCCGCCCCTGCACCTGCTGCAAAAGCCGAGGCCGCACCGGCCCCTGCTGCTGCCGCACCTGCGCCAAGCGGTGCCAAGGTTCACGCCGGCCCTGCCGTGCGTCAGCTGGCCCGTGAGTTCGGCATTGAGCTGAATGCTGTGTCGGCCACCGGCCCGCACGGCCGCGTGTTGAAGGAAGACGTGCAGGTTTACGTCAAAGCCATGATGCAGAAAGCCAAGGAAGCTCCGGCTGCCGGCGCTGCCACCGGTGGTTCGGGCATTCCGCCGATCCCGGTCGTGGACTTCAGCCGTTTCGGCGAAACCGAAGAAGTGCCGATGACCCGCCTGATGCAAATCGGCGCGTCGAGCCTGCACCGCAGCTGGTTGAACATCCCGCACGTGACCCAGTTCGACCAGGCCGACATTACCGACCTGGAAGCTTTCCGCGTTGCGCAGAAAGCGGTGGCCGAGAAGGCCGGCGTGAAACTGACCGTGCTGCCACTGCTGCTCAAGGCCTGTGCACACCTGCTCAAGGAGCTGCCGGACTTCAACAGTTCGCTGGCGCCAAGCGGCAAGGCGATCATTCGCAAGAAGTACGTGAACGTTGGCTTCGCCGTCGACACCCCGGATGGCCTGCTGGTACCGGTCATCAAGAACGTCGACCAGAAGAGCCTGCTGCAACTCGCTGCCGAAGCGGCTGCGCTGGCTGCCAAGGCCCGCGACAAGAAGCTCACCGCAGACGATATGCAGGGCGCTTGCTTCACCATTTCCAGCCTCGGGCACATTGGCGGCACTGGCTTCACGCCAATCGTCAACGCGCCGGAAGTGGCGATCCTGGGTGTCTCCAAGGCCACTATCCAGCCTGTGTGGGACGGCAAAGCGTTCCAGCCGAAACTGATGCTGCCACTGTCGCTGTCCTACGATCACCGTGTGATCAACGGCGCCGCCGCTGCACGCTTCACGCAGCGCCTGAGCCAGCTGCTCAACGACATCCGCACCATTCTGCTGTAAGCCTCGACAGGCCTTCCGCCCACGCAGAAGGCCTGGTTGCACCGATTTCCGAGCGCCACGCTCGTACCTCAACCCCGCCACTTGGCGGGGCTTTTTTTTGCCCGCGCCCACGGCTGAAACTGGACAAACAAAACAGGTTTGTACACCCTCCGTCATGTCGATTGAAGAAACCCCTCGCGCGGCCGATAACCCCCTTATAGCACTTAGCCTTCATCCTCTCTTGTCAGCCCGCGCCGCATGATGCAACCTTGCCGCAGGCAACAGAAAAGAGGGCGTGAGCCCGGCGCCGTGCGCGTTATTTCAAGTGAGTCTCCCCCATGAAAAGCCAACCCGATGTCGCCCGAATGGCGGCCGAGGTAGTGACGCAGTTACCGGTGCCTTCGCGCCTCGGTATGCTGCGTTTCGAGCGGCTTAATGAGGCAAGCTGGGCCCTTCTTTACCTGGACCCCAATTGCGAGCGCCAATTCGGCCTTCCGGCGGTCGAGCTGTGTGCCCTGCTCGGCACACCTTATGCCAGCCTGATGGAGCCTCAGGCGCGGTACCAACTGCACGACACCATCCAGCAGCAACTGACCCAGAGCCCTCACTACCTGGTGCGCTATACCCTGCACACCCACGACGGCCCCCTGAGCGTGCTGGAAATGGGCGAAGCCTACAAACAACACAATCGCCACCTGGTGCGCGGCTACCTGATGGTGGTTGATGGCCTGTTCAGCGAAGCGCCCATGCTCGCCCCCACGGCAGACCTGGAGAGCCAGAACAGCCGCTTGCAGATAGCCCTGGAACTCAACCAGCGCGCCCAGCTGGAACAGTTGCAACACCTAGAGCGGGTGCGCGCCCAACAGGAACTGATCCTGCTGCTGGCCCGCCAGCGCTACACCACCCACAATTCGCTGCAGGAAGCCGCCGAGCTGATCACCCGCAGCGCCTGCGATATTTATCAGCTTGATTGCGCGAGCATCTGGAACCTCGAAGGCCAGCGCCTGGTGCCGATCTCGGCGTACCACCACGTCGATCAGCGGCACCACCTGCCCGACGCCATCGACGCCAGTAGCTTCCCGGACTACCTGGAAGCCCTGCAGACCAGTCGCGCAATTGACGCCACCAACGCCCTGCGCGATCCGCGTACCCGGGAAATGGCCGAGCACCTGCGCGACAAAGACATTCACGCCATGCTCGACGCCAGTATTCGCGTCGACGGCCAGGTGGTCGGCGTACTGTGCCTGGAACAGAGCGGCAGCCCGCGTGCCTGGCTGGCCGATGAAATTGCCTTTGCCGGCGAACTCGCCGACCAGTTCGCGCAGGTCATCAACAACCACAACCGCCGCACCGCCACCAGCGCCCTGCACCTGTTCCAGCGTGCGGTGGAGCAAAGTGCCAATGCGTTTCTGCTGGTCAACTGCGACGGCGTGGTCGAGTACGTCAACCCAAGCTTCACTGCGATCACCCAGTACAGCGCCGAAGAAGTCCACGGCCACCGCCTGGCGCAACTGCCGGCGCTGGAGAACCTCAGTGAATTACTCTTCGACGCCCCGTCGAGCCTGGCCAAGAGCAACAGCTGGCAGGGTGAATTCAAGAGCCGGCGCAAAAACCTGGAACCCTACTGGGGCCAGCTGTCGATTTCCAAGGTGTATGGCGACAATCGTGAGCTGACCCACTACATCGGCATTTACGAAGACATCACCCAGACCAAGCTCGCGCAGCAACGCATCGAGCGCCTGGCCTACACCGACAACCTGACCAACCTGGGCAACCGCCCGGCGTTCATCCGTAACCTCGACGAACGCTTTGCCCGCGACAGCGACAGCCCGATCAGCCTGCTGCTGGTGGACATCGACAACTTCAAGCGGATCAACGACAGCCTCGGCCACCAGACCGGCGACAAATTGCTGATCAGCCTGGCCCGACGCCTGCGCAACAGCCTGAGTGCCAGCGGCAGCCTGGCGCGGTTTGCCAGTAACGAATTTGCGGTGCTGCTCGATGACACCGACCTGGAGAGCGGCCAGTTGGTCGCCAGCCAGTTGCTGGCGACCCTCGACAAACCGATGTTCGTCGACAACCAGCTGATCAGCGTCACCGGCTCGGTGGGCCTGGCCTGCGCGCCGCTGCACGGCCGCGACCCGCAGACCCTGATGCGTAACGCCGGCCTGGCGCTGCACAAGGCCAAGGCCAATGGCAAACATCAGGTGCAGGTGTTTACCGAAGCGCTGAACGCCGAGGCCAGTTACAAGCTGTTCGTGGAAAACAACCTGCGCCGCGCCCTGACCCAGAACGAGCTGGACGTGTTCTACCAGCCCAAGCTGTGCCTGCGCAGCGGCCGCCTGCTGGGCATGGAAGCGCTGTTGCGCTGGAACCATCCGGAAAAGGGCATGATCCGCCCCGACCAGTTCATCAGCGTGGCCGAAGAAACCGGGCTGATCATCCCTATCGGCAAATGGATCGCGCGCCAGGCCTGCCGCATGAGCAAGCAACTGAGCGCGGCCGGCATGGGCAACTTGCAGGTGGCGATCAACCTGTCGCCCAAGCAGTTTTCCGACCCGGACCTGGTGGCCTCGATCGCCACGATCCTCAAGGAAGAGCAATTGCCGGCCAACCTGCTGGAGCTGGAGTTGACCGAAGGCCTGCTGCTGGAAGCCACCGAAGACACGCGCCTGCAGCTTGACCAGTTGAAGAGCTTTGGCCTGACCCTGGCCATGGACGACTTCGGTACCGGTTACTCGTCGCTCAGCTACCTGAAAAAATTCCCGATCGACATCATCAAGATCGATCGCAGCTTTATCCACGAAATCCCGGACAACCAGGACGACATGGAGATCACCTCGGCGGTGATCGCCATGGCCCACAACCTCAAGCTCAAGGTAGTGGCCGAAGGGATCGAGACCTCCGAGCAACTGGCGTTCCTGCGTCGCCACCGCTGTGATGTGGGCCAGGGCTACTTGTTCGACCGGCCAATCCCCGGCGCAGAGCTGCTCGAGAAGCTCAAACGCTACCCGCGCGGCCCAATCGCCTGACAGCGCTGTAACACTCGGGCACACTGGCGGTCTGAATTCTTACCCAACTCAATCTGACTGAGAGGACTGATCATGGTCTTGCGCTCGGAAATTCTGGTGAACAAAAACGTGCTGCCTACTCAAGAACAAGCGTTGCCTGGCCGTGAAACCCCGATGAACCTGCCGGAGACGCACTTCGTCAACGGCAACCCGCTGCTGGGCCCGTTTATCGACGACGTCGGCTTCGCGATCTTCGGCCTCGGTTGCTTCTGGGGCGCAGAACGCAAGTACTGGCAACGCGACGGCGTGGTCAGCACCGTGGTCGGCTACGCCGGCGGCTACACGCCGAACCCGACCTATGAAGAAGTCTGCTCCGGCCTGACCGGCCACAGCGAAGTGGTGCTGGTGGTGTACGACCAGGCCAAGATCAAATACGAAGACTTGCTGAAGATGTTCTGGGAATTGCACAACCCGACCCAAGGCATGCGCCAGGGCAATGACATCGGCAGCCAGTACCGCTCGGTGATCTACGCCACCACCCCAGAGCAATTGGCAGCCGCCAAAGCCAGCGCCGAGGCCTACCAGGGCGAATTGACCAAGGCCGGCCTGGGTGAGATCACCACGGAAATCGACGAGGCGCCGACGGTGTACTTCGCCGAGGCGTATCACCAGCAATACCTGGCGAAGAACCCGCAGGGCTACTGCGGGATCGGCGGCACGGGCGTGACCTGCCCGATCTGACGCCAACCCCGATCAAAAAATGTGGGAGCGGGCTTGCTCGCGAAAGCGGTGTACCAGTCAACTGATTCGGTGACTGACACTCCGTCTTCGCGAGCAAGCCCGCTCCCACATTTGGTTTGTGTTTGGCTTGAGATCCAGCTACTCAGCGATCAGCCAATCCATCTGCCAGCCACCCTGGGTCTGGCCGAGCTTCTTGGACAGCCAGGGCAGCAGCTCACGCAACTCCTCTTCCAGCCCCCACGGCGGGTTGGCAATCGCCAGGCCCGAGCCGGTCAGGGTGTTGGGCGTGTCCAGCGGATGCACCAGCAATTCCACACGCAGCAGTTTCGGCGCGCCGGTTCCGGCCAAGTCCTGATAGAAACGACGCAGCATGCGCGGGTCCTTTACCGGGTACCAGATGGCCGCGACGGTCTGGCGCATACGACTGACCGCCTCCTTGAGGGACGCAGCACAACGCTGCATCTCATCGAGCTTTTCGAACGGCGGATCGATCAGCATCAGTGCGCGTTTTTCCGGCACCGGCAGTAAGGCACGCGGCACGTGCCAGCCCTCGCCCAGGTGCACTTTGACCCGGCGATCACCTTTCATGTTGTCCTTGAGCAGCACGCCGTCTTCCGGGTGCTTTTCATTGAGCAACACACGGTCCTGTGGGCGCGTGAGGCGGCGTGCCAGCTCAGGCGAGCCAGGGTAGTAGCGCAACTGGCCATCCGGGTTCATCTCATGCAGCACGCGCATGTAGTCAGCGGTCAGCGGCGGCAGGTCTTTTTCGCCCCACAGGCGGGCGATGCCTTCCAGGTATTCACCGGTGCGGTTGGCCTGGTCGCCTTGCAGGTCGTACAGACCAATGCCGGCGTGGGTGTCGAGGTAGGCGAACGGCTGCTCCTTGCGCGACATCAGGGCGATGAGGCGGGTCAAGGTCAGGTGTTTGAAGACATCGGCGTGGTTGCCGGCGTGAAAGGCGTGACGATAATTCATGGTTGCTCCTGCGCAGGAGGCGAAGTTTACCTTTTACCGGCGCAAAGGTGCAGGGCCGCATGCCGGGCGGTGCTCCAGGGCCAGGTAGTCGGCCAGCGCCGCATAGCTGATATCCGCCCCACGCGCGAGGTAGGCAACCTTGTGCTGCAAGGTCGCAGGCGTAAAGGCCGCGTACAGATCCGGGCGTTGCTCTTCGAGCCATTGCAGCAGGTTATCGATCAGGGTTTGCGGCGATTGCTCTGCCAGTTGCTCCAGCAAAGGTGCAGGCACGCGCCACCATGGGCTGGTTTTGGCGGCAGTGATAGGGCCAGCCGCAACGGTCAGTGGCTGGCCATTGATCAGGTAACGCTGGAACACCGGCAAAACCTTTCCGGCCTCATCACCTAAACCCTGTAACAGTGGTAAAAATTGAGCGCCATCCCAGAAACGCAAGAACACGTCCTTTCCATCCGGGAGGTAGACCTTGGTCAAGCCTTGCAGGTGCGCAATCACGGTTTCCAACGGGCTGGTCGAGACCGCCAGCCAGCCCCAATCCGTCACTTGCGTGGTGGTGATCCAATCGAGGAAAGCACTGTTCGGCTCGACGATGCCGACGTAGGGCATTACCTCACTCCAATCGGCATAGGCCGTGCCCGCCCAGATTGATTGCGGCGGTTTCCCGGCCGCCATCGCTTGCCAGCCAGCCAACGGCCTAGCGTCGCTGGCACTGCTCAGCACCGCAAAGAGACGCTCATCGGGAAGCAAAGGGTATTCTGTCAGCCAAACGCTGGGAGTCATGGGCGTATGCATCAGGGTAACGTCCTTTTAAGGCTGGATTGATCGGTGATATCGCACTGCCCGTTCTTGCAGCGCTCGCACTCCTCACAAAATGGCGCGCTGCGTTTCAGGCTGGCCACCTGCACGCGGCTGAGCGGTGCGGGAATCACCGCCAGTAATTTTTCCTTCACGCCTGGCAGCAATGGCGCCGCCGCCGAAGCCGGCCCGCCGCCGAGCTGGATCGGCACGCTGCTGAAAATCCCGCCGGCGGAAATCGTGATCGACTGCCCACCCGCCTGAATCGTCACGCTGGCCCCGGCATCGATGACGATGCTCTGCCCGGCGCCAATCTGAATGGTCCTGCCGGCGCGCATCTGCTGCGAGCCGCCGACCATCAGGTGATCATCCTGCTTGAGCTCGGTCAGGCGGTTGCCATGGGTGACACGCTGTTCCTCACCCTGCAGTTCGTGATGCGACTCACCGCCCACTCTCACCCGCCGCTGGTTGTCGACCTGCACTTGCTGGTCATGCAACACATGCTGGTTCCAGTCCCGCTGGGCGCGCAGGTAGATTTCTTCGGCGCCCTTGCGGTCTTCGATGCGCAACTCGTTGTAGCCGCCACCGCCGGGCGTGCTCTGGCTGCGGAAGATGCTGCGGCTCTTGTCCGCCGGGAGGTCGAGGGGCACGGATGTCGCGGCATTGGGCAGGCAGCCCATCACCAGCGGCATGTCCAGGTCGCCATTGACGAAACCCACCAGCACTTCCATGCCGACCCTGGGGATCAGCACCGTGCCATAACGGTCATGAGCCCAACCACTGGCGACTCGCAACCAGCAACTGGACTGATCGGTGTGTTCGCCCGCGCGATCCCAGGCCATTTGCACCTTCACCCGGCCATATTCGTCGCAATGAATTTCACTGTCGGCGGGCCCGGTGACCACGGCGTTCTGATAGCCGGAAATACTGGGCCGCGACGGTTCAGGCAACGGCGGACGAAAGATCACGTCCCATGGCGCGGCGGTAAATCTGTTGCGATAACCCTGACGAAAATCTCCGCCCGCAACCTCCGTGACTGCCTCCTCCAGCACCTGGGGTTGCATACCTTCATGAGTCACTTGCGTCACCAGCCACAGCGCATTCCAGTCCTCACGCGAGTGCCCGCTCAGTTCGAGGAACCGGCCACTGACCAACGCAGGCTCATCACCGGAACCCTGCGCCAGCCGATAGTCACTGCGATGGCGCTCCAGCCCACGTTGCGCGAGGTATTTGCCATGGGGCCGGTCGCTGAACTGTCCGGGGTAGAGCTGCTGCTCAAGCCTGGGAAGTTGCTCGCCGGCCGCTGCGCTTTCCAGTTCAAGACGCGGTTTACGAAAATCGTAGTCGCGCAGGTTCACCGTCGTGGTGCGCGTTTCCAGCTGCACGGAAAACCGCTTGATCGCCGGGGCCTGCGCGACCATTCCGGAACCAGGCATATAGGGGGTTGGCCGCTCCGCCTGGGCAAATACGGTCTGGTCATCGCCAAACACCAGCAGATGCTTTTCCGCTGAATGCTGGAAGTGATAGTGAATACCCAGCTCGGCACACAGGCGCTGAATGAACGCCAGGTCGGTTTCACCAAACTGCACGCAATATTCGCGCTCGGGGTAATTACCGCTCAGGCGAAATTCGAATTGATCACTCTGGATGCCATGCCCCGCCAGTACCTGCGCGACAATCTGCGGCACTGTCTTGTGCTGGAAAATACGTTGGTGGCTACTGTGCTTCAGGTAAGCCAGTTGCGGCACAAGGCTCAGCTGATAGCGCGTGAGACGCCGCCCTGAATCACCCTGCGCCACCCGATAAACCAGGCCATGCACGCCATGGCTCTGATCATCGAAGCCGAGATACGCCTGGCGGTGCAGCAGGCTCTCAAGGTCCAGATCGGGCTGCTCGCTGACCAGCTCAAGATCATAGCTATAGGGCTGGCTGAGCGCTTCCTTGCCATTGAAGCGGTAAACCTTAAGGTCACTGGCGACCCCATCCAGGGTCAGGGTAAATGCGGTCTGATTGGCAGGAGCGAACATCCGGTGTTTCTCTGCGAAAGAATAGGCGACCGATTCTGCACCACTGTTGCCCGCTGCTGAGCAGGCCCGAGGAAAATCAGTAAAACCCTACACGCGGACGTCGGAATCTTCCTCGGTGCGCCGTAAATCACAGGAAAAAAAAGGCCCGCCATCCGTAGGACGCGGGCCTTTTTGTTAACTCATCGGACGCCCAGCGCCCGGCGAATTACTTGTTGAGGTTGTAGTCTTTTTCAGCAGCATCAAAACGCTCGACCATACCGACAGTCGGTGCGCCCATTTTGCTGACGAAGTAGATCGCCAGGCTGGCGAAGATGAAGCCTGGGATGATCTCGTACAGGCCCAGCAATTCGAAGTGTTTCCACACGATCACGGTGATCGCGCCGACCAGGATGCCGGCCAACGCGCCGTTGCGGGTCATGTTCTTCCAGATAACCGAGATCAGTACTACCGGACCAAACGCTGCGCCGAAACCGGCCCAGGCGTAGCTGACCAGGCCGAGTACGCGGTTTTCCGGGTTGGCCGCCATGGCGATGGCGATCAGGGCAACCAGCAGCACCATCAGGCGACCGACCCACACCAGCTCAACCTGTGAGGCGCTCTTGCGCAGGAAGGTCTTGTAGAAGTCTTCGGTCAGGGCACTCGAGCACACCAGCAGTTGGCAGCTCAGGGTGCTCATCACGGCAGCCAGGATGGCCGACAGCAGCACGCCCGCGATCCATGGGTTGAACAGCAGCTTGGCCAGCTCAATGAACACACGTTCGTGGTTTTCGTTCACCGGGCCTGCCACCTCGGGATGTGCCGAGAAGTAGGCGATGCCGAAGAAGCCCACGGCCACGGTGCCGCCCAGGCACAGGATCATCCAGGTCATGGAAATACGGCGTGCATTGGCAATCGACTTCACCGAATCCGCCGCCATGAAACGCGCGAGGATGTGCGGCTGGCCGAAGTAACCCAGGCCCCAACCCATCAACGAGATGATGCCGATGAAGGTGGTGTTTTTCAGCATGTTGAAGTTGTCGGGGTTCTTGGCCTCGATCGCCAGGAACGTGGTGTCGACGCCACCGGTGGCCAGCAGCACGATGATCGGCGTGAGGATCAGCGCGAAGATCATCAGCGTGGCTTGTACGGTATCGGTCCAGCTGACCGCCAGGAAACCACCGACGAAGGTGTAGGCAATCGTCGCCGCAGCACCGGCCCACAGCGCCGTCTCGTAGGACATGCCGAAGGTGCTTTCGAACAAGCGAGCGCCGGCCACGATGCCGGAGGCGCAATAGATGGTGAAGAACACCAGGATTACCACCGCAGAGATGATCCGCAGCAGGCCGCTTTTATCTTCGAAGCGGCTGGAGAAGTAGTCGGGCAGGGTCAGGGCGTCGCCGTTGTGTTCGGTCTGTACCCGCAGGCGACCGGCCACGAACAGCCAGTTGAGGTAGGCACCGACGATCAGGCCGATGGCGATCCAGCTTTCCGACAGGCCGGACATGTAGATCGCGCCCGGCAAGCCCATCAGCAACCAGCCGCTCATATCGGAGGCGCCGGCCGACAGGGCCGTGACCACGCTGCCGAGGCTGCGACCGCCGAGAATGTAATCGGAAAGGTTGTTGGTGGAGCGATAGGCCATGAAGCCGATCAGCACCATTGCTGCGATGTAGATCACAAACGTGATCAGGGTGGGATTGCTAACGCTCATAAGAGTGACGCCCTGGCTTTGTTTTTATGTGGCAGCGGTCTGTCAGACGGCTACCCACTGAAAGTAGGTAAACGTAACTGCGTGCCGCGCATTTATGACTGGCGTTTCCCCAGGAAAGCCGCCAGCCGATGAACCAGACGTTTAAGCCGGTTGCACCTTGGGCGCGAATGCTATTCAACAAAGCAAATAAGGTGCAACCAGTTTCTTGAGAATAAGTTGCACCTGGGTGTGTATTGAGCAAAAAACCGGTTTTTTGCTCCTTTTCGGAGCAACGGCAGCCAATCTCAGAAGCAAATGCACCAAGGCACAGCAGATTCGGTTGAAGGCTAGATTTTTTCCCGAACACCATCGGAAATTTCATGAACAAAATGGGTTGCACCCGGTTGCACCTCTTCATGGGCACGGCTAATCTTGGCGCCAGCTGATGCCACTCGGTAGTGGCACCCATGAGGATAAGAAAATGGCTACGACCACCCTTGGGGTCAAACTTGACGACCCGACCCGCGAACGCCTGAAAGCGGCCGCGACCTCGATTGATCGCACGCCGCATTGGCTGATCAAGCAGGCGATTTTCAATTACCTGGAAAAACTCGAGGGTGGTGCAACCCTGACCGAGCTCAATGGCTTGAGCAGCAAGGACGCCGAAGAGGCAGGCGAGGTGCAGGCCGACCACGCCCACCAGTGCTTCCTCGAGTTCGCCGAGAGCATCCTGCCGCAATCGGTACTGCGCGCTTCAATTACTGCCGCGTACCGTCGCCCCGAGCCGGAAGTAGTGCCGATGCTGATCGAGCAGGCCCGCCTGCCCGCCGCAATGGCCGAAGCCACCAACAAGCTCGCCTCTTCGATTGCCGAAAAACTGCGCAATCAGAAAAGTGCCGGCGGCCGTGCCGGGATTGTTCAGGGCCTGTTGCAGGAATTTTCCCTGTCGTCCCAGGAAGGCGTAGCGTTGATGTGCCTGGCCGAAGCGCTGCTGCGCATCCCGGACAAGGGCACCCGCGACGCGCTGATCCGCGACAAGATCAGCACCGGCAACTGGCACCCGCACCTGGGCAACAGCCCGTCTCTGTTCGTCAACGCCGCTACCTGGGGCCTGCTGTTGACCGGCAAGCTGGTCGCCACGCATAACGAAGCGGGCTTGACCTCGTCCCTGAGCCGCATCATCGGCAAGAGCGGCGAGCCGATGATCCGCAAGGGCGTCGACATGGCCATGCGCCTGATGGGCGAGCAGTTCGTCACCGGCGAGACCATCGCCGAAGCCCTGGCCAACGCGAGCAAGTTCGAAGCCAAGGGTTTCCGTTATTCCTACGACATGCTCGGCGAAGCCGCACTCACGGAGCACGACGCTCAGAAGTACCTGGCCTCGTACGAACAAGCCATTCACTCCATCGGCAAAGCCTCCCACGGTCGTGGGATTTATGAAGGCCCGGGCATTTCCATCAAGCTCTCGGCACTGCACCCGCGCTACAGCCGTGCGCAGTACGAACGCGTGATGGACGAACTGTACCCGCGCCTGCTGTCCCTGACCTTGCTCGCCAAGCAATACGACATCGGCCTGAACATCGACGCCGAAGAAGCCGACCGCCTGGAGCTGTCGCTGGACCTGCTCGAGCGCCTGTGCTTCGAGCCGCAACTGACCGGCTGGAACGGCATCGGTTTCGTGATCCAGGCTTACCAGAAACGTTGCCCGTATGTGATCGACTACGTCATCGACCTGGCCCGCCGCAGCCGCCATCGCCTGATGATCCGCCTGGTAAAAGGCGCGTACTGGGACAGCGAAATCAAGCGCGCCCAGGTCGAAGGCCTGGAAGGCTACCCGGTGTACACCCGTAAGGTGTACACCGACGTTTCCTACATTGCTTGCGCGCGCAAACTGCTGTCGGTGCCGGAAGCCATCTACCCGCAGTTCGCCACGCACAACGCCCACACCTTGTCGGCTATCTACCATATCGCCGGCCAGAACTATTACCCCGGCCAGTACGAGTTCCAATGCCTGCACGGCATGGGCGAGCCGCTATACGAACAGGTTGTAGGCAAGGTCTCCGAGGGCAAGCTGAACCGTCCGTGCCGCGTGTACGCACCGGTCGGCACCCACGAAACATTGCTGGCTTATCTGGTGCGTCGCCTGCTGGAAAACGGCGCCAACACCTCGTTCGTCAACCGCATTGCCGATCAGTCCATCTCGATTCAGGAGTTGGTGGCCGACCCAGTGGCCAGCATTGAGCAGATGGCCACGCTGGAAGGCGGCTTCGGCCTGCCGCACCCGCGTATCCCGCTGCCGCGTGACCTGTATGGCAGCGACCGCGCCAACTCGGCCGGTATCGACCTGGCCAACGAACACCGTCTGGCATCGCTGTCCTGCGCCTTGCTGGCTACCGCGCATAACGACTGGAAAGCCGCGCCGATGCTCGGTTGCGCCTCCAGCGACCAAGCCGCGGCGCCGGTACTGAACCCGTCCGATCTGCGTGACGTGGTTGGCCACGTTCAGGAAGCCACCGTCGAAGACGTCGACAATGCGATCCAGTGCGCCATTAACGCCGGCCCGATCTGGCAGGCCACCCCGCCCGCCGAGCGCGCCGCGATCCTGGAGCGCGCCGCCGACTTGATGGAAGGCGAGATTCAGCCGCTGATGGGCCTGCTGGCCCGCGAAGCCGGCAAGACCTTTGCCAACGCCATCGCCGAAGTGCGCGAAGCCGTGGATTTCCTGCGCTACTACGCCGTACAGGCCCGTAACGATTTCACCAACGACGCCCACCGCCCACTGGGCCCGGTGGTCTGCATCAGCCCGTGGAACTTCCCGCTGGCGATTTTCAGCGGCCAGGTTGCCGCTGCACTCGCTGCCGGCAACCCGGTATTGGCCAAGCCTGCGGAGCAAACCCCGCTGGTGGCTGCCCAGGCCGTGCGCATCCTGCTTGAGGCCGGCATTCCTGAAGGCGTGCTGCAACTGCTGCCAGGCCAGGGCGAAAGCGTCGGTGCACGTCTGGTCGGCGATGATCGCGTCAAAGGCGTGATGTTTACCGGCTCCACTGAAGTCGCGCGTCTGCTGCAACGCAATGTGGCCGGCCGCTTGGATGCCCAGGGCCGCCCGATCCCGCTGATCGCCGAAACTGGCGGCCAGAACGCGATGATCGTCGATTCTTCGGCGCTGACAGAGCAAGTGGTGATCGACGTTGTATCGTCGGCCTTCGACAGTGCCGGCCAGCGCTGCTCGGCCCTGCGCGTACTGTGCCTGCAGGAAGATTCGGCAGACCGTGTCATCGAAATGCTCAAGGGCGCCATGGCTGAATGCCGTCTTGGCAACCCGGAGCGCCTGTCGGTGGATATCGGCCCGGTGATCGACGCTGAAGCCAAGGCCGGCATCGAGAAACACATCCAGGCCATGCGCGACAAGGGCCGCAACGTGTACCAGGTGGTGATTGCCGACGGCGAAGAGATCAAGCGCGGCACCTTCGTGACGCCAACCTTGATCGAGTTGGAAAGCTTCGACGAGCTGCAACGCGAGATCTTCGGCCCGGTGCTGCACGTGGTGCGCTACAAGCGTAAGGAAATTGACCAGTTGATCGCGCAGATCAATGCGTCCGGCTACGGCCTGACCCTGGGCGTGCACACCCGTATCGACGAGACCATCGCCAAGGTGATCGACAACGTCAATGCCGGCAACGTCTACGTCAACCGCAACATCGTGGGTGCCGTGGTCGGTGTGCAACCGTTCGGCGGCGAAGGCCTGTCGGGCACTGGCCCGAAAGCCGGTGGTCCGCTGTACCTGTACCGCCTGCTGTCAACGCGCCCTACCGATGCGATCGAGCAATCCTTCGTTCGCGGCGACAAGCTGGCCGCACCGGACGTGCGCCTGCGTGATGCCATGAGCCAGCCGCTGACCGCCCTGAAAACCTGGGCCGACAGCAATAAGTTCAGCGAGCTGAGTGCTTTGTGCAGCCAGTTCGCCGCGCAATCGCAAAGCGGTATCACCCGCCAACTGGCCGGCCCGACCGGCGAGCGCAACAGTTACGCAATCCTGCCCCGCGAGCACGTGCTGTGCCTGGCGGACGTGGAAGGTGATCTGCTGACGCAACTGGCAGCAGTGTTGGCCGTCGGCGGCTCGGCGGTATGGCCGGAAACTGACCTGACCAAGGCATTGTTCCCACGCCTGCCGAAAGAAATTCAGGCGAAGATCAAGCGTGTGGCCGACTGGACCAAGGACGAAGTGGTGTTCGACGCAGTCCTGCACCACGGTGATTCCGACCAACTGCGTGCGGTGTGCCAGCAAGTGGCCCAGCGTGGTGGGGCGATTGTTGGGGTGCATGGTTTGTCACAGGGCGAAACGGCGATTGCGCTGGAACGTCTGGTGATCGAGCGTGCGTTGAGTGTCAACACGGCGGCAGCGGGTGGTAATGCGAGCCTGATGACCATCGGCTAATTCATGTGGGAGCGGGCTTGCTCGCGAATGCAAAGTGTCAGTCACCCAATATATCGACTGACCCACCGCATTCGCGAGCAAGCCCGCTCCCACATTGACCGAGTCCTACCTTTCGCCCGCGTTTTGCCTCTCCATCACCCAGATCAATCTTGCTATCCAGCCTCTATTCGCGCACTTAGACTCAGGCCTATTCCCACACAGGTAAGCCGCCATGTCCGAGACGCTGCTCAGTTCCCGCAATCTGGCTTTCGAGCTGTACGAAGTCCTCGATGCCGAGGGCCTGACCCAGCGCGAGCGGTTCGCCGAACACAATCGCGAGACCTTCGACGCGGCCATCAGCACCGCGCGCACCATCGCCGAAAAGTACTTCGCGCCCCATAACCGCAAAAACGACGAGAACGAACCGCGCTACGAGGACGGTAAGGCGATTCTGATTCCGGAAGTGAAACCGGCCGTGGATGCCTTCCTTGAAGCTGGCTTCCTCAACGCCGCGCGCAGTTTTGAAGCCGGTGGCATGCAATTGCCAACCCTGCTGTCCCAAGCCTGCTTCGCGCACTTCCAATCCGCCAACGCGGCGTCCACGTCCTACCCGTTCCTGACAATGGGCGCGGCCAACCTGATTGAAAGCTTCGGCACCGAAGAGCAGAAACAGCGCTTCCTGCAGCCGATGATCGACGGGCGCTTCTTCGGCACCATGGCCCTCACCGAGCCGCATGCCGGTTCATCCCTGTCGGATATTCGTACACGCGCAGAGCCGGCGGCTGACGGCAGCTATCGGCTCAAGGGCAACAAGATCTTCATTTCCGGTGGCGACCACCCGCTGTCGGAAAACATTGTGCATATGGTGCTGGCCAAACTGCCGGACGCACCGGCCGGGGTGAAGGGCATCTCACTGTTTATCGTGCCCAAATTCCTGGTCAATGACGACGGCAGCCTCGGCGAGCGCAATGATGTGTTGCTGGCCGGGCTGTTCCACAAGATGGGCTGGCGCGGCACCACGTCCACGGCACTGAATTTCGGCGATAACGGTAACTGCGTCGGCTATCTGGTGGGCAAACCGCACCAGGGCCTGAGCTGCATGTTCCAGATGATGAACGAGGCACGCATCGGCGTCGGCATGGGCGCGGTGATGCTCGGTTACGCCGGTTACCTGTATTCGCTGGACTATGCCCGCGAACGCCCGCAGGGCCGCCTGCCCGACAGCAAAGACCCAGGCACCGCGCCGGTGTCGATCATCCAGCACGCCGACATCAAGCGCATGCTGCTGACCCAGAAAGCCTATGTGGAAGGCGCCTTCGACCTGGGCCTGTACGCTGCGCGGCTGTTCGACGACACCACCACCCTGGAAACCGACACTGAGCGCAAGCACGCCCACGAACTGCTGGACCTGCTGACCCCGATCGTCAAATCCTGGCCATCGGAGTTCTGCCTCAAGGCCAACGAGTTGGCGATCCAGATCCTTGGCGGCCACGGCTACACCCGTGAATACCCGGTGGAGCAGTACTACCGCGACAACCGCCTGAACCCGATCCACGAAGGCACCCATGGCATCCAGTCCCTGGATTTGCTGGGGCGCAAGCTGGCGCAGAACGGCGGCGCGGGCTTGAAGCAACTGATTCGGTTGATCGCAGAAACCGGCGCACGGGCGCAGGCATACCCGTCACTCACGGCGCTGCGCGAACCACTGGAACAGTTGGTTACGAACCTGCAACGCGTCACGCTCGGCCTGCTGACGGACCTCGCCCAAGGCAAGGTCAACAGCAGCCTGGCGAATTCGGCGCTGTACCTCAAGGTGTTTGGGCATACGGTGATTGGCTGGCGCTGGCTGGAACAGGCGATTCGCGCCGAAGAAGGCTTGGCCAGGGGCAATGCGGCGGATGTGGCCTTCTATAAAGGCAAGCTCCAGGCCGCCCGGTACTTCCTGACCTGGGGAGTACCAAGCTGCCATCATGAACTGGCGATTCTGGAGGCACGCGATGATACGTGCCTGGGAATGCAGGACGCGTGGTTCTAAAGGCTAGCTACCCAATCAGGGCTGCCCGATCACCTTGGAAATCACATCGACCGTGGCGCTGACTTGCTCTTGGTAACGGTCGAGTTCCTGCTGGTGAGCCTGCTGCAATTCGATCTGCTCGGCGCACAGGTTCAGCGCCGCCAGCACCAGTAATTTGTCACCGATCAGGGTCGGGTACTTTTTCTTGGTGGTGGCAAGGGATGCCTTGAGCATGGTCACGGCGTGCATCAGGGTTTTGTCTTCCCCGGCCGGTGCCTTGATCGAGTAATCCTCACCGAGAATCGAAACGACCTTTATCCCTTCATTCATGCGCTGACAGGCCCTGCGCTCACACGCTCAACCAATGCCTGGATACGCGCGGCGGTAGCGCCGTGTTTTTCTTCCTGTTCCATCAGGTTCAATTGCAGGCTGTCGTTTTCATCCTTGGCGCGGGCCAGTTCTGCCTTGAGGGATTCGTTGCTGCCCAGCAGGTCCTGGTTCTGCTGTACGAGGTCAGTGACAAGCTGTTCAAGCTGGCTGAGGGATGCTTCTAACATTTTGATTTCTCGGGCTTTTTCAAAGGGCGGTGACGATAAAGAAAATTCACCTTGGAAGCCAGGGTTATCCCCGGCGCGCAGCCCGTTTTTTAAGGGCCGGGCCACACTTTCGAGCCTTAGTGACTGCATTTACCCCATCTGGTTCCTGAATCGGCGTAACCCCTCGTCAGATGCGACAAAAACGCACAGCCCCCTTTAGACTTTAGTCGTACGACCGATAGAGAGGCACATCTCGTCTCATGACCGCACGGATCGCGCTTCTCCCCAGGACTCCCGCATGTCGCTTCGTAATATGAATATCGCTCCGAGGGCATTCCTCGGCTTCGCGTTTATTGGTGCACTCATGTTGTTTCTCGGTGTGTTCGCCCTGAACCAGATGAGCAAGATCCGTGCGGCCACCGAAGACATCACGCTGTCCAGCGTGCCGAGCATTCGCGCCCTGGATGAGTTCACCCAACTCACGTTGCGCCTGCGGGTGTTGTCCTACCGCTTGCTGACCAACCGCGAGCCGGAGGTTCAGCAAAAGACCCTCGAAGCCTTTGAGCTGCGCAACCAGCAGATCCGCACGGCTCAAGCGGTCTACGAAAAACTGATCGAAGGCACTGAGGAGCGCTCGACCTACAACGAATACGTGCGTTTGCTCGAGCAGTACCATCAGATCGAAGCGCGCATGAAGAGCTATTCCCAAGCCAACCAGGTCGACGACCTGCGTAAACTGCTCAATACCGATTTGCTGAGCAACTCCGAGCAGGTCAACGCCGTGCTCGCGCGCCTGCTGGACCTCAATAACAAGATGGCCCTGGCCACTAATCAGGAGGCCGAAGACCAGTACAACGCTGCGTTCAGCCTCGTCGTCGGCCTTTTGGTAATCGCCACGCTGTTGACGGTGTTGTTCGCCTGGCTGCTGACCCGCAGCATCACCTTGCCAATCTCCCAGGCACTCGGCGCCGCCGAAGAAATCGCCGAAGGCAACCTGACGCGCCCGATCAAGGTCGACGGCAACGACGAGGCCGGCCGTCTGCTGGCCGCCATGGCCAAGATGCAGGACAAGCTGCGCGACACCCTGCAACGCATCTCGGGCTCTGCCACCCAGTTAGCCTCCGCCGCTGAAGAGCTGAACGCCGTCACCGACGAAAGCGCCCGTGGCCTGACCCAGCAGAATAATGAAATCGAACAGGCCGCCACCGCCGTCAATGAGATGACCAGCGCCGTCGAAGAAGTCGCGCGCAACGCGGTGAGCACCTCCGAAGCCTCGCGTAACGCCACCACCTCTGCCGGTGATGGCCGTGACCTGGTGCAGGAAACCGTCAGCGCCATCGAGCGCATGAGCGGCGACGTGCAAGCCACTGCGACCTTGATTGGCGACCTGGCCAACGAGTCGCGTGACATCGGCAAGGTACTGGACGTGATTCGCGGCCTGGCCGACCAGACCAACCTGCTGGCCCTGAACGCCGCCATTGAAGCCGCGCGTGCCGGTGAAGCCGGGCGTGGGTTTGCGGTGGTGGCTGATGAAGTGCGCGCCCTGGCACATCGCACCCAACAGTCCACCAGCGAGATCGAGCGGATGATCGGCAGCATCCAGGCCGGCACCGAACACGCGGTGGATTCGATGCGCAACAGCACCGAGCGTGCGGAGTCGACGCTGAATATCGCCAAAGGCGCCGGCATGTCGCTGGACACCATCAACACCGCGATTGTGGAAATCAACGAGCGCAACCTGGTGATCGCCAGCGCGGCGGAAGAGCAGGCGCAGGTGGCGCGGGAAGTGGACCGCAACCTGGTGAACATCCGTGACCTGTCGGTGCAATCGGCAACCGGTGCCAGCCAGACCAGTGCGGCGAGCAGTGAGCTGTCGCGCTTGGCGGTGGATTTGAATGGGATGGTGGGGCGCTTCAGGCTGTAACTGACACACCTTGGTAAAAAAGGTGGGAGCGGGCTTGCTCGCGAATGCGGTGTGTCAGGTACACATTCAGTGACTGACACACCGCATTCGCGAGCAAGCCCGCTCCCACATTGGATCTGAGCCCAGCCACAAAAGCTTTTTGACAGCGCAGCAATTCAACAGGTTAGAATCGCTGGCACGCAGACTGCATGGTCAGTTTGCGCCTTGTCTTGTCTACTCATGGAGTACTGCCTTTGAATGCGACAACCATCAACAGCCTGTTCTTGATCGGCGCGTTGCTGGTGAGTGCGAGCATTCTGGTGAGTTCTCTTTCGTCCCGCCTGGGCATCCCGATTCTGGTGATTATCCTGGCCGTCGGCATGATCGCCGGCGTCGACGGCGGCGGCATCATTTTTGATAACTACCCGACTGCCTACCTGGTGGGCAACCTCGCCCTGGCCGTGATTCTGCTCGACGGCGGCTTGCGTACACGGGTGGCGAGTTTCCGCGTGGCACTCTGGCCAGCCTTGTCGCTGGCCACGGTGGGGGTGTTGATTACCACCGGCCTCACCGGCATGGCCGCGGCCTGGCTGTTCAACCTCAATATCATCCAGGGCTTGCTGATCGGCGCCATTGTCGGCTCCACCGACGCCGCAGCCGTATTCTCGCTGCTCGGCGGCAAGGGCCTGAACGAGCGGGTGACCGCCAGCCTGGAAATCGAATCCGGCAGCAACGACCCGATGGCGGTGTTCCTCACCGTCACCCTGATCGACATGCTCGCCAGCGGCCAGACCGGCCTGCACTGGAGCCTGCTGACCCACCTGGTCCGCGAATTCGGGATCGGCGGCATCGTCGGCCTGGGCGGCGGCTGGCTGATGCTGCAGATGGTCAACCGCATCAACCTGGCCACCGGCCTTTATCCAATCCTGGTGATCGCCGGTGGCCTGTTTGTCTTCGCCCTGACCAACGCCCTGCACGGCAGCGGCTTCCTCGCCGTGTACCTGTGCGGCCTGGTGATCGGCAACCGCCCGGTGCGCAGCCGTCATGGCATTTTGCATATGCTCGACGGCATGGCCTGGCTCGCGCAGATCGGCATGTTCCTGGTGCTGGGCCTGCTGGTCACGCCCCATGACTTGCTGCCGATCGCGCTGCCGGCCCTTGGCCTGGCGCTGTGGATGATCCTGTTCGCGCGGCCGCTGTCGGTGATGGTCGGCCTGCTGCCGTTCAAGGCGTTCCATGGTCGCGAAAAAGCCTTTATCGCCTGGGTCGGCCTGCGCGGCGCGGTGCCGATCATTCTCGCGGTGTTCCCGCTGATGGCCGGCCTGCCGCATGCCCAGCTGTATTTCAACCTGGCGTTCTTTATTGTGCTGGTGTCGCTGCTGGTGCAGGGCACGAGCCTGCCGTGGGTGGCCAAGTTGCTGAAAGTGACGGTACCGCCGGACCCTGCGCCGATTTCCCGCGCCGCCCTGGAAGTGCACGTCACCAGCGAGTGGGAGCTGTTCGTCTACCGCCTGGGCGCCGAAAAGTGGTGCATCGGCGCGGCCCTGCGCGAGCTGAAAATGCCTGAAGGCACGCGGATCGCTGCGCTGTTCCGTGGCCAGCAACTGCTCCATCCGTCGGGTAGTACGGTGCTGGAAGTCGACGATCTGCTCTGCGTAATCGGCCACGAACACAACTTGCCGGCGCTGGGCAAACTGTTCAGCCAGGCGCCGCAACGCGGCCTCGACCTTCGCTTCTTCGGCGACTTCGTCCTTGAAGGCGACGCCCAGCTGGGCGCGGTCTCCGCCCTGTACGGCCTGAAGCTGGAGGGCATCGACCCGGACATGCCACTGAGCCGCTTCATCACTCAGAAAGTCGGCGGCGCACCCGTGGTCGGCGATCAGGTAGAGTGGAACAACACCCTCTGGACCGTCGCGGTCATGGACGGGAACAAGATCGGAAAAGTCGGCGTCAAATTCCCCGAAGGCAGTCGTCCAGGTCCTGGACTCTTCCTCTAAACTAGGGGGCTACGGCGCCACGCCCCCACTTTCTTTGCCTTGCTCGATCGGTATCCATGACAATCCTGCGCACCTTTTTAGCCACTGCCCTGCTGGGCCTGACCCTTTGTGTCGGCAGCGTTTACGCCGCCGACCCGCCCAGCGCCGACGCCATCCAGCAAACCCTGGACAAGCTGCCCGACCGCAAGCTGCCCGATGCCGACATGAAGGCGCTGCAGTCGATCCTGCAACAGACCCTGACCTATCTGGGCAACAAGCAGGATTACGAGCAGCGCCTGGTTGACCTCAAGCGCCAACTGGAAGACGCCCCGCGCCAGACCACCGAAAACCAGCGCGACCTGACCCGGCTCAAGGCCACCAAAGTCATCCCGGTTGCCCAGCGCTACGCCACCCTGCCGGTGCCGCAGCTTGAGCAACTGCTGGTGCAGCGCACCACCCAGCAAGGTGACCTGCAAAAGGAACTGGCCGACGCCAACAGCCTGAGCATCGCCGCGCAGACCCGCCCCGAGCGCGCCCAGACCGAAATCAGCAGCAGCCAGACGCGTATCCAGCAGATCAATTCGATCCTCAAGAGCGGCAAGGATAACGGCAAATCCATCAGCGGCGACCAACGCAACCAGCTCAACGCCGAACTTGCCGCGCTGAATGCGCTGATCCCCCTGCGCCGCCAGGAACTTGCCGGCAACAGCCAACTACAGGACCTGGGCAATAGCCAGCACGACCTGGTGGTGGAAAAAACCGCGCGCCTGGAGCAAGAGATCCAGGACCTGCAAACCCTGATCAACCAGAAACGCCTGGCCCAGTCGCAACAGACCGTTACCCAGCAGTCAATCGAAGCGCAGAAGGCCGGCGGCAGCAGCCTGCTGGCCACGGAAAGCGCGGCCAACCTCAAGCTGTCTGACTACCTGCTGAAAAGCACCGACCGCCTCAACGACCTGACCCAGAAAAACCTGCAGACCAAGCAGCAGCTGGACACCGTGACGCAGAGCGATTCGGCCCTGGACGAGCAGATCAACGTGCTCAAGGGCAGCCTGCTGCTGTCCAAGATCCTCTATAAACAGAAACAGGCGCTGCCCCGCCTGACGGTGGACCGCGACCTGGCGGACGATATCGCCAACATTCGCCTGTACCAGTTCGAGGTCAACCAGCAGCGCGAGCTGATCAGTTCGCCCAGCACCTATGTGGACAACCTGCTGGCCAGCCAGGCGCCGAGCGACGTCACCCCGCAACTGCGCCGCACCCTGCTGGAACTGGCGATCACCCGCAGCGACCTGCTCGAGCGACTGAGCCGCGAGCTGAGCGCGCTGCTGAACGAATCAATCACCCTGCAACTCAACCAGAAACAACTGCTGAGTACCGCCACCACCCTGCGCGCGACGCTCGATGAGCAGATGTTCTGGATCCCGAGCAACAAGCCGCTGGACACCGAGTGGCTGGAAACCGTGCCGGCGCACCTGAGCAAGCAAGTCACCACCCTGCCCTGGGCCTCCAGCGTCAGCGAGTTGTACGACGGCCTGACCCAGCGCCCGCTGCTGTTCCTGCCGCTGCTGCTGTTGATCGGCGCATTGCTGTGGCGCCGCAAAGCCCTGTACCAGCGCCTGAACAAGGTGCATCTGGACATCGGCCACTTCAAACGCGACAGCCAGTGGCACACGCCCCAGGCGATTTTGATCAACATCCTGCTGGCCATGCCGGTGGCCCTGGGCCTGGCGCTGTGCGGCTACGCGCTGCAGATCGACGCCCGCGGGCAAAACGCCAACCTTGGCGCGGCCCTGCTGCAAATCGCCCAGGCCTGGCTGGTGTTCTACACCGCGTACCGCATCCTGGCGCCGGGTGGCGTGGCCGAGCTGCATTTCCGCTGGGAAAAACCCCAGGTCGAATTCCTCCAGGGCTGGGTGCGCAAACTCGGGCTGGTGGTGCTGGCGCTGGTGGCCGTGGTGGCGATTGCCGAACACCAGCCGGCCGCCCTCGCCGACGATGTGCTGGGAATCGGCGTGGTACTGACCTGCTACGCGTTGATGGCCTGGCTGCTGGGCCGCCTGCTGCTGAACAGCCCGACTCACGAAAAAGCCTCGCTGTTCCGCAAAGCCGTGGGCCTGCTGTTTACCGCGCTGCCCATCGCGCTGTTTATTGCCGTGTGCTTCGGCTACTACTACACCGCGCTCAAACTCAGCGACCGCCTGATCAACACCCTGTACCTGCTGATGTTCTGGCTGGTGATCGAAGCCACGTTCGTGCGCGGCCTGGGCGTTGCCGCACGGCGCCTGGCCTACGCGCGAGCCCTGGCCAAACGCCAGGCCGCCAAGGAGGCCGGCGACGGCGAAGCGGTGATCGAAGAACCGACCCTGGACATCGAGCAGGTCAACGAACAGTCGATGCGCCTGATCCGCCTGGCCCTGCTCGGCGGCTTTATCGCGGCGCTGTACTGGGTATGGTCGGACCTGATCTCGGTGTTCTCGTACCTGGACAACGTCACCCTCTACGAATACACCAGCGGCACCGGCGCCAATATCAGCATGGTGCCGATCAGCATCGGCGATTTGCTCGGCGCGCTGATCATCATCGGCATCACCTTCGCGCTGGCGCGCAACCTGCCCGGTTTACTCGAAGTGCTGGTGCTGTCCAAACTGGAGCTGGCCCAGGGCAGCGCGTATGCCACCACTACCTTGCTGTCCTATGTGATTGCCGGCGTGGGCTTTGTCTCGACCCTGTCGACCCTCGGCGTGAGCTGGGACAAGTTGCAATGGCTGGTCGCAGCGCTGTCGGTGGGGTTGGGCTTCGGGATGCAGGAGATCTTCGCCAACTTTATCTCCGGCATCATGATCCTGTTCGAGCGCCCGGTGCGCATCGGCGACACCATCACCATCGGCAACCTGTCGGGCACGGTGAGCAAGATCCGCATCCGCGCCACCACCATTACCGACTTCGACCGCAAGGACATCATTGTCCCGAACAAGACGTTTATTACCGGGCAACTGATCAACTGGTCGCTGACCGACACCATCACCCGCGTCACCTTGAAACTCGGCGTGGACTACGGCTCCGATCTGGATCTCGTGAAGGACTTGTTGCTCAAGGCTGCGCGAGAAAACCCACGGGTGTTGAAAGAACCGGAACCCCACGTGTACTTCCTCAACTTCGGCGAAAGCACCCTCGACCACGAGCTGCGCATGCACGTGCGCGACCTGGGCGACCGTAACCCGGTGCTGGACGAGGTCAACCGCTACATCAACCGTGAATTCAAGAAACAGCACATCAACATCTCGTTCCGGCAGATGGAGGTGTACCTCAAGAACATGCACGGTCAGGAATACAAACTGGTGCCGGTCGAGGATGATCGCAAGACCATCGCCGGGGCTACCGCCGAGCAGGACGCCCCCGAGCCGCCAGCCAGTAAAGTCGACGACGCGCCGGAACCACCGCCGAGCAAACTCGACTAAAACGCCCATCCCCAGCAGAATGCTCGGACATTCTGCTGGAGATGGCCGGTGAAAGCCCTCGACGAACTGACCTTCGACAACCGCTTCGCACGCCTGGGCGACGCGTTCTCAACCCACGTGCTGCCCGAGCCTCTCGACGCGCCGCGCCTTGTCGTCGCGAGCAATGCCGCGATGACCCTGCTTGACCTCGACCCGGCCGTGGCGCAAACGCCGGTGTTCGCCGAGTTGTTCAGCGGGCACAAGCTGTGGGCCGAAGCCGAGCCGCGGGCGATGGTCTATTCAGGGCATCAGTTCGGCGGCTACACCCCGCAATTGGGCGATGGCCGCGGGCTGCTGCTGGGCGAGGTGTACAACGAGGCCGGCGAGCATTGGGACCTGCACCTCAAGGGCGCCGGGATGACGCCTTATTCGCGAATGGGCGACGGCCGCGCGGTGCTGCGTTCTTCTATCCGTGAATTCCTGGCCTCCGAAGCCCTGCATGCGCTGGGCATTCCCAGCAGCCGCGCCTTGTGCGTGATCGGCTCCGACACGCCGGTCTGGCGCGAGAAACAGGAACGTGGCGCGATGGTGCTGCGCCTGGCCCCCAGCCATATCCGCTTCGGGCATTTCGAATATTTCTACTACACCAAGAAGCCCGAGCAACAGAAAGAATTGGCCGAACACGTGCTTTCGTTGCACTACCCCGAGTGCATGGAACAGCCCGAGCCGTACCTGGCGATGTTCCGCGAAATCGTCGAGCGCAATGCCGAGATGATCGCCAAATGGCAGGCCTATGGCTTCTGCCACGGCGTGATGAACACTGACAACATGTCGATTCTCGGCATCACCTTCGACTTCGGTCCGTTCGCGTTCCTCGACGACTTCGACGCGCACTTCATCTGCAACCATTCGGACCATGAAGGCCGTTACTCCTTCAGTAACCAGGTGCCGATCGGCCAATGGAACCTCAGCGCCCTGGCCCAGGCGCTCACGCCATTTATCAGCGTCGACGCCTTGAAAGAGGCCCTGGGCCTGTACCTGCCGCTGTACCAGGCGCACTACCTGGACCTGATGCGCCGCCGACTCGGGCTCACCACCGCCGAAGACGATGACCAGCCACTGGTGGAGGGCTTGCTCAAGTTAATGCAGAACAGTGGCGTGGATTACACGCTGTTCTTCCGCCGCCTGGGCGACGAATCGGCGGCGCTGGCCGTAACGCGCTTGCGCGACGATTTTGTCGACCTGGCCGGCTTTGATGCCTGGGCCGAGCGCTATAAAACCCGCGTCGCCCGAGACGGCGATTGCACCGAGGCAGAACGCCGCGAACGCATGCACGCGGTCAACCCGCTGTACATCCTGCGCAACTATCTGGCGCAAAACGCCATCGCCGCCGCCGAGTCCGGCGACTACAGCGAAGTACGGCGGCTGCATGAGGTGCTGAGCAAGCCGTTCGAGGAACAGGCGGGGATGGAGCAATACGCCCAGCGGCCACCGGATTGGGGCAAGCATCTGGAGATTAGTTGTTCGTCGTAAAGCCTCAGATAAAGGTTTCCACTGACACGCCAAACCGCTCCGCCAGCCAACGAATCTGCCGCACGTTGAGCTGGCGCTTGCCGCTCAAAACCTCGGATACGACCGACTGTGCGCCTACCCCAGGCAGATCGCTCTGGGTGAGATTATGTTCGCGCATCATATAGCGCAGCACATCAACGCCACTGGCTACGGGCATTGGCCGGTGTTCGTGATCGTAGGCTTCGATCCAGTCGCTGAGTATGTCCACCAGGCTCATGAGCGGGCTGTCTTCGTTTTCGCCGATCAGGCTCAACAACTCGTCCAGGCCACACACCAGCGCGTCGTAGTCTGCTTCATTTTCTGGTTTGCGCATCACCGGCGAAACGAACTGCCAGTGTTCGGCCGCTACTCGCATAAGCGCGCTCATCGGATTTTTTCCTTCCATTTATCTTTCTCGTAATCTCGGTGATCAAGCAGGTGCTTGATGTAAACGCGCTGCGCCCGATACCACTGATCCAAAGCCGTTGCTGAACGTGGCTACTTTTCTTTTGCTTCCCAGATCCTTTTCTCGCTGATCACTCGCATGCAACATCCTTATCGCATCTTGCTATGAAGGTTAAACCTGAACCGTGAATATCGCAATTTGCTATAGCGGCAAACAGACCAATGGCTCAGAACAGAACAGGCTCTAACAGCCTAGATAGGCAAGCACACATCAGCACGGGCGAAACTGTGAGTGGATGAGTCGCCTCTCCACGCCTTGATAAACCCCGGGTCCGACTCCAAATACACTCCATTGGCCATCCCCGAGGAGCCCCCCATGCCCGAATTTCTTGTCATCCCCTGCCCACATTGCAGCGGCCTCAACCGCATCCCCGGCGAACGCCTGGGTGATGCGCCCAAATGCGGGCGCTGCAAGCAGCCTGTATTGCTGGATAAACCCTTCGAGTTGAAGCAAGGCGACTACACCAGCCAGATCAAGGGCGACCTGCCGTTGCTGGTGGATGTATGGGCCGAGTGGTGTGGGCCGTGCAAGTCGTTTGCTCCGGTGTTCGAGCAGGCCGCTGGGCAGCTTGAGGGCAAGTGCCGGTTGGCCAAGCTGGACAGCGAGGCCAATCAGCAGCTGTCGGCGCAGTTGGGGATTCGCTCGATTCCCAGTTTGATTCTATTCAAGAACGGTCGCGAAGTGGCGCGCCAGAGCGGGGCGCTTCCGTTGCCGCAGTTGATGAGCTGGTTGCGTAGCCAGGGGGTGTAAACCAATCCCGCCAATCAACGGGGTCAACTGTGGGAGCTGGCTTGCCTGCGATGCGGGCGACTCGGTTTGCCTGACACACCGAGGTGATGCCATCGCAGGCAAGCCAGCTCCCACACTGAACGCATTCCAGGGTCAGGCCAGCGGGGCTTCGCGGTCCATCATCTGGCCGACCAGTAACACACCCAGTTCGCTCAATTGATGGATAGCCAGGGCCACGTCGCGGTGTTCGCCAGTGAGGTCGTTGGACAGGTTGAGTAATAGCGTGCGGACGGAGGAGAAGGTTTCGTAGCTGTTGAGGATGAGGGTTTCGGTGGGGAGGTGGGGCACAACGGTATAAAGGTTAACCATGGATCATCTCCGAGTAGGAGCCGCTACCCGCCCGCTACTAAACGGAGGGTGGCAGCTGTACGCAGGTTAGTAGACCGGGGAGACGCAACCGGCGCGCTCGAGAGCGCCCTTCGTACAGCCACCATCGAAGCCAGAAGGATCCTGACTGACGATTTGCTGTACGTCTCACCACGGGCTACTAAACCCGATCACTGAACATTCAGTGACCGAAGAACCTTAGAGACGCCCATCCAGACGCACAAGCCGGGCGATTCTGGCTTATCTGTAGGCAACGAGACAAGGCACGCCACTGCTTGCCAGACCCTTCCTACAGCCTCGGTAGGAACAATCCAGATCCCTCTGCTGAAACACAATCCAAATGTGGGAGCTGGCTTGCCTGCGATGGCATCACCCCGGTCTAACTGGCAAACCGAGTTGCCTGCATCGCAGGCAAGCCAGCTCCCACAGGGGGATTTGTGGCGCCTGTGGGGTCAGGCGTTTTCCAGCAGGTTATGCAACTCCACGAACTGCTGCGTCAGCTTGTGCCGTGGGTCCAGGTGGATCAGCGGCTTGTTCTCCTGGTGCGACTCGCGCATGCGCACCGAGCTGGCGAGGTACACCGGCAGTACCGGCAGGCCTTCGGCGATCAACTCATCGAGCATCTGCTGCGGCAGGCTGGCCCGCGCCTGAAACTGGTTGACCACAATGCCTTCCACTTCCAGGCCCTCGTTGTGGTCTTCCTTCAGTTCTTCGATCTCAGCCAGCAAGCCATACAGGGCCTGACGCGAGAAGCTGTCGCAGTCGAAGGGGATAAGTACACGATCTGCGGCAATCAGCGCCGAAACCGCGTAAAAATTCAGCGTCGGCGGGGTATCGAGATAAATCCGGTCATAGTCCTCGCTCAATTCATCCAGCAACTTTCGCAGCTTGTTGATCTTGTGCTTGGCCTCAAGCTTGGGCTGCAGGTCAGCCAGCTCGGCGGTGGCGGTGATGACGTGCAGGTTGTCGAACGGCGTTTCATAGATATCCACGCGATTCTTCTTCGAAAACGGCCCGGACGACAGGGTCTGCTTGAAGAATTCGGCAATGCCCATCGGGATATCGTCGCCGGTCAGCCCGGTGAGGTACTGGGTCGAGTTGGCTTGCGCATCGAGGTCTACCAACAGGGTTCGATAGCCTTCACTGGCGCTGACCGCCGCCAGGTTGCAGGCGATGCTGGACTTGCCAACCCCACCTTTTTGATTGAACACCACACGCCGCATGGAAAAACCTCCGTGTATCAATGAATGTCCGAGTGTAGAGGGCAAAAGCGCCTGTTAGCTACCTCGTTCATCCATGCACTGCTGCATTAAAAAATGCCTGTCGTATGGCACATACACAAAATCAGGAAGGGTCCGACAACCCCGCCAGGTCCCCGGTGACGGACAATCGGTAAATCTTTCTGACTATTTTGTAATTGACCTTGGACAAATCTTTACCAAAGTTTGCTAGAACCCCGCGGCACCGGGATAATGCGCGCCATTCGGCTACTGCTCCCTGTCCCGGTATTCGGGGCCAACGGCCGCACATGGAAGCCCGCAGGGGCGGGAAATCTTCTCAGTGATCACTTTCAACATCGCCCAATGGCGCGCGTGGGCCCCCGGCCTCGAAAGCGCGGAAGACTGGCACGCCTGGTGCCGGGACCCGGTGTTGCTGCCCGCCAGCGAAGCCTCCCCCGACGTATCATTCCTCCCGGCGATGCAGCGCCGCCGTCTGAGCCGCCTGGCGCGCATGGCCTTCAGCGTGGGCTGGCCCCTGGCAGAAGGCCTGCAGGATTTGCCGCTGGTGTTTATTTCGCGGCATGGCGAAACCCCGCGCACCCTCGATATCCTGAGTGACCTGGCCAACGACCAGCCGCTGTCGCCGACCCAATTCAGCTTGTCGGTGCACAACGCGGTGATTGGCCTGTGGTCGATCCTGCGCGATGAAACCGCCGAAATGACCGCCATCGCCGCGGCCGGCGATGGGCTGGAGCATGGGATGCTCGAAGCCGCCGCGCTGCTCAACGAAGGCGCACCGGCCGTATTGCTGGTGATCACCGAAGAATACCCTCCCGAGGCCTATGCCAGCTGGATCGTCGACGTACCCTTCCCCTACGCATTGGGCCTGCTGCTGACGCCGGGCGACGAGTGGCAGTTGGAACTAAACAGCGCCACTGTCCAACTCAGTCAAACCCAGTGGCCACACGCCCTGAACCTGCTGCGCACCCTGCTCACTGAACAGGTCGCCTGCCAACATGCCTGGAAGAACCGCGTATGGAACTGGCAACGCAAGCCCTGACCGATAAACCACGGGACGCCTACTATTGGCGCCTGCTCGCCACCGCCGCCAGCTTTGCGCTGTTCGGCTTCGGCGGGCTGTGCCTGCGCTTGCTGGTGTTTCCGCTGCTCAGCTGCCTGCCGGGGGACGCGGCCAGCCATCGGCGCCGCGCGCGCCATACGATCAGCTGGCTGTTCTGGTTCTTTATTCGCCTGATGCAACGCGCCGGGGTGCTGACCTACAGCGTCGAAGGCGCGGAAAACCTCGGTCGCCCGGGCCAGATGATCATTGCCAACCACCCTTCGCTGATCGACGTGGTGTTTTTGATCGGCCTGGTGCGCCAGGCCAACTGCGTGGTCAAGCAAAGCCTGTGGCAAAACCCCTTCACCCGCGGCCCGGTGCGCGATGCGGCCTATATCAGCAATGACGGCAGCGCCGAAATGCTCGATGCCGCCGCAGATGCCCTGCGCGGCGGCCAGACCCTGATCATTTTCCCGGAAGGCACCCGTACCACACCCGGCGCGGCGCCTGCCTTTCATCGCGGGGGCGCCGCCATTGCGCTGCGCGGTGCGACAATCATTACCCCCGTGGTGATCAAGGTCAGCCCCACCACCCTGACCAAGGCCGAACCCTGGTATCGCATCCCAAAACGCCGCGTGCACTTCAGTTTGCGCGTGGGTGCCGATATAGAACCACAGGCCTTTGCTGCACTGGGGCCCGCGCCCCAGGCCTCGCGCAAGCTCAACGATTACCTGCACCACTATTTTATTAAGGAGCTCGCCGAAGATGAGCGACCAACACCGCCTTGAGCACGACATAAAGACGCTGATCATCGAGGCCCTGGGCCTGGAAGACATCAGCGCCGACGACATTGGCAGCGAACAAACCCTGTTCGGCGAAGGCCTGGGCCTGGATTCGGTCGACGCCCTGGAACTGGGCCTGGCGATCCAGAAAAAGTACGGCATCAAAATCGATGCCGACGCCAAGGACACCCGCAATCACTTCACCAACGTGGCCAGCCTTGCGGCGTTCGTCACGGCCAGACAGGCAGCTTGAGACCGGACCATGCAAACTCGTGACGATATTTTCAACACCCTGCGCGATGCCTTGGTGGAACTGTTTGAATTGCCGCCGGAACGCGTCACCCTTGACGCCAACCTGTATCAGGACCTGGAAATCGACAGCATTGATGCCGTGGACCTGATCGACCATATCAAGCGCCAGACCGGCAAGAAGATCGCCGCCGAAGAATTCAAGGCCGTGCGCACCGTCAACGACGTGGTTGAGGCGGTGTACCGTCTGGTCACGCCCGCCGCATGAGCCGGCTGATCGGCCTTGGCCTGTTGCTGGCGGGGCTGCTGTATCCTTTTGCGGTGTATTACGGCACCGAGCACTTTGCGCCGTGGCAATTCGGCCTGTTGCTCGGCAGCCTGTGGCTGTTGCGCGCATTGACCGGCGCACGCCGGCCGGGCAGCCGCTGGATGGCTGTGGCGGTGATTGTGTTCTGCCTGCTGCTGGCCTGGTTCGACAACCCGCACCTGTTGCGCTGGTACCCGAGCCTGGTCAGCGCGTTCATGCTGGCACTGTTCGGCCTGAGCCTGAAATACGGCCCGCCGATGGTCGAGCGCCTGGCGCGCATGACCGAACCGGACCTGCCACCGAGCGCCGTTGTGTATACGCGCCAGGTCACCGTGGTGTGGAGTGTGTTTTTTTTGTGTAATGGTCTGCTCGCCGCCGCCCTCACGCTGTGGGCGCCGCTGAGTTGGTGGACGTTGTACAACGGCCTGATCGCCTACGGGCTGATGGGGTTGTTGTTTGCCGTGGAATGGCTGGTACGACAAAGGGTTCGAGGCCGCGTATGAATGGGTTGAAACTTGAGCACGTGTTGCTCGAGCCGCTGGAACAGCGTTTGGTCACCACCGAACCTGCAATGAATCACGCCCAACTGTGGGCCCAAGCCCTGAGCCTGGCGGCGGGCCTGCAAGCGCGTGGCATCCAGCGCGTGGCCGTGCACCTGGAAGACGCCGGCCTGCTGGCGATTGCCCTGCTGGGTGCCTGGCGTGCCGGGGTCGGCGTGCTGCTGCCCGCCGACCTGCAACCCCAGACCCGCCAACGCTGGGACACCGCCGTGGACGCCTGGCTGGTCGACGCCGCCGACCTCGACGCGCTCTATCAAGCGCCGTTGAGCCCTGCCGCGCTGGACCTCGACGCCTGCCAACTGAGCCTGTGCACCTCCGGCTCCAGCGGCGAGCCAAAGCGCATCGACAAGACCCTGCGCCAGCTGGCCAATGAGGTCCAGGCGCTGGAAGCCTTGTGGGGCGCGGACCTTAAAGACGCGTGCATCATCGGCAGCGTCGCCACCCAGCACATTTACGGCTTGCTGTTCCGGGTGTTGTGGCCGCTGTGCGCCGGTCGCACCTTTGTGCGCAAACAATTGGCGTTCCCCGAAGACCTGCAGCGCGCCAGCCGCGAGCATCCCCAATTCGCCTGGGTCGCCAGCCCGGCGCTGCTCAAGCGCATGGGCGACAACCTCGACTGGCCGGCGCTGAGCCAGGTGTCGCGGGTGTTTTCCTCGGGCGGTGCGTTGCCCATCGAAGCAGCTGGCGAGCTTTACGACCGCTTGCAGCAATGGCCGACGGAAATCCTCGGCAGCTCGGAAACCGGCGGCATTGCCTGGCGCCAGGGCGCGCAACCGTGGCAGCCGTTCGCCGATGTAGAACTGAGCCAGGACGCCGACGGTGCCCTGCGCATCGCCTCGCCGTACTTGCCCGCCGGGCATGTCGAACAAACCGCCGACGCCGCACGCATCCATGCCGATGGCCGCTTCGAGCTGCTGGGGCGCCTGGATCGGATCGTCAAACTCGAAGAAAAACGCATCTCCCTGCCCATGCTGGAGCAGGCATTGATGGCCCACGCCTGGGTTGCCGAAACCCGCCTGGGCGTGGTCCAGGAAAACCGCGCGTCCCTCGGGGCGCTGGTGGTGCTCAGCGCCGAGGGCCTGCATGCCCTGCGCAACCAGGGCCGCCGCACCGTCACCCAAACCCTGCGCCAGCACTTGAGCCAACATTGCGAAGCCCTGGCCCTGCCGCGTCGCTGGCGCCTGCTGCGCCAACTGCCGCTGAATGCCCAGGGCAAACTGCCCCAGGCCGATGTGGCCGCGCTGCTGATGGCACCACGGCCGAAAGCGCCGGAAGTGCTGGAGCACGTCGAAGCTGACGGCGAATGGACCGTGCAACTTTGCGTGCCGCCGGACCTGGCCTATTTCAGCGGCCACTTCCCGGTGACGCCGGTGCTGCCGGGCGTGGTGCAGGTGGAGTGGGCGTTCAACCTCGGCCAACAATTGCTCGATTTGCCCGAGACCTTTGCCGGCATGGAAGTGCTCAAGTTCCAGCAACTGGTACGGCCCGGCGACCGCGTCGAACTGCACCTGCGTTTCGATGCGGAACGCGGCAAGCTGTACTTCGCCTACCGTAACGGCGTCGCCGCCTGCTCCAGTGGCCGTATCGTGCTGGAGGCGCCAAGTGAATAACGTTGTGTGCCTATCAGGCTTGTCGTGGCGAGCAGGCTTGCCCTGCGTTGGGCTGCGAAGCAGCCCCAGTAAGGTAACTGCGGTGTTTCAGACAGAACTCCATTGCAGGTTTTGGGGCCGCTTCGCAACCCAGCGCAGGGCAAGCCTGCTCGCCACAATGACCCTGCTGCCTATTGGAAGCTTGATCACCACAGGCTGTTCAGTCGCAGGTTGGGTGAACCATGCATAACCCCTGCGCCCTGATCCCGGTCTACAACCATGAAGCCGCCGTGCCGGCCGTGGTGCGTAGCCTGTTGAACGGCGGCCTGCCGTGCCTGCTGGTCGATGACGGCAGCAGCCCGGCGTGCGCGGCGGTGTTGGCCCAGTTGGCAACCCTCGCTAACGTCACCCTGCTGACCCTGCCGTACAACCAAGGCAAAGGCGGCGCAGTGATGGCCGGTTTTCGCGAAGCCGCACGCCTGGGCTTCAGCCACGCTTTACAAGTCGACGCCGACGGCCAGCACGACTTGCGTGAAGTCGAGACGTTTATCGACACCTCGCGCAGGCACCCCGACGCGGTGATCTGCGGCTATCCCGAATACGACGACAGCGTGCCCAAGGGCCGCCTCTATGCGCGCTACCTGACCCACGTGTGGGTGTGGATCAACACCCTGTCGCTGCAGATTCGCGACTCGATGTGCGGCTTTCGCGTGTACCCGCTGGCTCCTACGCTGGCGTTGATGAACTCGGCGTATATCGGCACGCGCATGGATTTCGACTCCGACATCCTGGTGCGCCTGGCCTGGCGCAACCAGCCGATGCGCTGGCTGCCGACCCAGGTGCATTACCCCGCCGACGGCCTGTCGCACTTCCGTTTGTTCCGCGACAACGTGCGTATTTCGGCCATGCACACCCGTTTGTTTTTCGGCATGTTGGTGCGCGCGCCAATGATCCTGTGGCGACGGTGGCAAGCATGAGCGACCGCAACAAGCACTGGGCCGATCGCGAGGAACGCGGCAGTTTCTGGCTGATGAAACTCACCGCCGTCGCCGCCAGGGTGCTCGGCCGCCGCCTGCTGAGCCCGCTGCTGTACGGCATCGTGTTGTACTTTTTCCTGTTCGGCCGCACCGCGCGCCAGAGCGCCCGGCAGTACCAGCAACGCCTGGCCGACTGGAGCGGGCGCGACGAACTGCGCCCGACCCAGCGCAGAGTCTTTGGCCAGTTCATGGCCTTTGCCGACGCCCTGCTCGACAAGCTCGACGTGTGGAACGGCAAGCTGCGCCTGGAACAGATCGACATCAACGACCCGGCGCAATTGCGCGGGCAACTGCGTGGCGAGCGCGGGCAGATGCTGGTGGGCGCGCACCTGGGCAACCTCGAAGTGTGCCGGGCGCTCGCCGAGATCGGCGAACAAGTGACCATGAACGTGCTGGTCCACACCAAGCACGCCGAGCGTTTCAACCGCCTGCTGGGCGAAGCCGGGGCCACGCATTTGCGCCTGATCCAGGTCAGCGAACTGGACCCGGCGACCATGCTGCTGCTCAGCCAGCGCCTGGACGACGGCGAGTGGCTGGCGATTGCCGGCGACCGCGTGCCGCTGCACGGCGGGCGCACGGTGCGCGTGGACTTTCTCGGCCATGACGCAGCCTTCCCCCAAGGCCCATGGCTGTTGGCCGGGTTGCTCAAATGCCCGGTCAACCTGCTGATGTGCCTCAAGCATGAACACCGTTACCGCCTGACCATCGAGCCGTTCGCCGAATTGATCGAATGGAAGCGCAGCACCCGCGAGCAGGTCATCGCCCTGTGGACCGCGCGATACGCCGCACGCCTGGGCCAGTTCTGCCTGGAAGCGCCCCAACAATGGTTCAACTTTTACCCTTTCTGGAAGACCGATGACGACGCATCTTGAGCCGGTAACCTTTGGCGAACGCGCTTTGCGCATTGAAGACGTGCTGGCCCTGGCCAACCGTCAGGCGCCCACGCAGTTGCAGGATGACGCTGCGTATCGCCAGCGCATCGCCAAGGGCGCGCAGTTTCTCGACTCGCTGCTGGACAAGGAAGGCGTGATCTACGGCGTGACCACCGGCTACGGCGACTCCTGCGTGGTGGCGGTGCCGTTGCAGCACGTCGAGGCGTTGCCGCGTCACCTCTACACCTTCCACGGTTGCGGCCTGGGCAAGTTGCTCGACGCACAAGCCACCCGCGCGGTGCTGGCGGCGCGGTTGCAGTCGCTGTGCCATGGCGTGTCCGGCGTGCGTGTGGAATTGCTGGAGCGCCTGCATGCGTTCCTCGAACACGACGTGCTGCCGCTGATCCCGGAAGAAGGCTCGGTGGGCGCCAGCGGTGACCTGACGCCGCTGTCCTACGTGGCCGCGACCCTGTCCGGCGAGCGCGAAGTGCTGTTCCGTGGCGAGCGGCGCCAGGCCATTGACGTGCACCGCGAGTTGGGCTGGGAGCCGCTGGTATTGCGCCCGAAAGAAGCCCTGGCCTTGATGAACGGCACCGCCGTGATGACCGGCCTGGCCTGCCTGGCCTTCGCCCGCGCCGACTACCTGCTGCAACTGGCCACGCGCATCACCGCGATGAACGTGGTGGCGCTGCAAGGCAACCCGGAACACTTCGACGAACGCCTGTTCGCCGCCAAGCCGCACCCGGGGCAGATGCAAGTCGCCGCCTGGCTGCGCAAGGACCTGGCAATCGATGCGCCGACCGCGCCGCTGCATCGCCTGCAGGATCGCTACTCGCTGCGCTGCGCGCCCCACGTGCTCGGCGTGCTGGCCGACAGCCTGAACTGGCTGCGCTCGTTTATCGAAATCGAATTGAACAGCGCCAATGACAACCCGATCATCGACGCCGAAGAAGAACGCGTGCTGCACGGCGGGCATTTCTACGGCGGGCATATCGCCTTTGCCATGGACAGCCTCAAGACCCTGGTGGCCAACGTCGCCGACCTGCTCGACCGCCAGCTCGCGCTGCTGGTGGACGTGCGTTACAACCACGGCCTGCCGAGCAACCTGTCCGGCGCGCCAGCCGACCGCGCGATGATCAACCACGGCTTCAAGGCCGTACAGATCGGCACCAGCGCCTGGACCGCCGAAGCGCTGAAAAACACTATGCCGGCCAGTGTGTTCTCGCGCTCCACCGAGTGCCACAACCAGGACAAGGTGAGCATGGGCACCATCGCCGCCCGCGATGCGATCCGCGTGCTGGAGCTGACCGAACAGGTCGCCGCCGCCACCCTGCTCGCCGCCAATCAGGGCGTGTGGCTGCGCGCCCAAGTTGAAGATGCGCGCCCGCTGCCACCGGCACTCGCGGCGATGCATGCCGAGCTGGCCAAAGACTTCCCACCGGTGATCGAAGACCGCGCGCTCGAAGGCGAACTGCGCCTGTGCCTGAAACGCATCGCCGAGCAACACTGGAGGCTGCATGCGTAGTCAGGGTGTGCTGCACAGCGACACCGAAATCCTGGTGCCGTTTTTCGACGTCGACAGCATGAACGTGGTGTGGCACGGGCACTACGTGAAGTACCTGGAAGTCGCGCGTTGCGCGCTGCTGGACAAGATCGGCCACAACTACACGGCGATGCTCGAGTCCGGCTACGCCTGGCCGGTGATCGACCTGCAACTGCGCTATGTGCGCGGCGCGGTGTTTGGCCAGACCATCAACGTGCGCGCCAGTTTGGTGGAATGGGAGAACCGGTTGAAGGTGAATTACCTGATCACCGACCTGGCCAGCGGCGAACGCCTGACCCGCGCCAGTACCGTGCAGGTAGCCGTCGAAATCGCCAGCCGCGAGATGCAATTGGCCTCACCCAAAATATTCACCGACGCCGTAGAGAGAGCCCTGAAATGAGATCCAATGTGGGAGCGGGCTTGCTCGCGAAGGTCGTTAACGATAACGCTGGTCCACTGACACTACGCCGCGCCCTCAGGTTCTTCGCGAGCAAGTCGAATCGTCGCACCGCCGCTCTCACCTTGATCGGGTTGTTCCTGAGCTTCAGCGCCCACGCCTTCGACCTGCAACAACTCAGCGACCAGTTAGCCAAGCCCTCGGTGATCCACGGCAGTTTCATCCAGGAAAAACACCTGCGCGCCCTGCCCCAGCCGCTGGTCAGCAAAGGCACCTTCGTGCTCGCCAAGGACCACGGCCTGCTGTGGTTGCTGAAGACGCCGCTGCAACAGGACTACCGCATCAGCGCCCAGGGCATCGCCCGGCGTGACGCCAACGGCTGGCAACTGCTGCCGAACAAGAGCGCGGGGGCTGAGCAAAATCGCCTGTTCCTCGCGGTCTTGCAGGGCGACAGCAGCGGCTTGCAGCGCGACTTCGAATTGAAACTGCAAGGCGAGGCCACGCAGTGGAAACTGACGCTGATTCCGCGCTCGCTGCTGCTCAAGCAGGTCTTCACCCAGATCAACATCGACGGCGGTGAGTTGGTGCAAAAAATCGAACTGCTGGAAACCCAGGGCGACAGCACCGTGCTGCGCATGCAGGACAGCACGGCCAGCCAGCCGTTGAGCGACGCGGAGCAACACGACTTTGCCCAGTGAGCGCCTGCTGCCGCGCCTGTTCCTGATCCTGCTGGTGGCCGTGCTGGCCCTGGCCGGCTGGCAATGGCGCCATGGCGCGCCACTGTCGGCCAACCTGATGGAACTGGTGCCGGGCAGCACGCCGGATGCCCTGGAGCTGAAAGCCGAACAACGCATGCAGGAGCCGCTGAACCGCGAAATGCTGGTGCTGGTGGGGCATGCCGATCGGCAAAAAGCTGTCGCGGTAGCCGAGCAATTGGGCGAGCGCTGGCAGGCCAGCGGCCTGTTCGACAAGGTCCAGTGGAACCTGCAAGCCGACTTGCCGGCATTGCGTGAGCAACTGCTGCGCGGGCGGCTGGCGATGCTCTCGGCCAAGGACCGCGCGCAACTGATCGAACAGCCCGACGCGTTTATCCAGCAGCGCGTGCAAGCGCTGTTCGACCCCTTCACCGGGTTCAGCCTGGTGCCGAGCCAGGATGACTGGCTGGGCCTGACCGGGCGTATCCAGAACAGCCAGCCGCAACACGGTTCGGTGCAACTGGATATCGGCAGCGGCGCATTGATCGCCGATGCCGACGGCAAGCGCTGGGTGCTGCTGCGCGCGCGTACCACCGGCAATGCCTTCGACATGAAACTGCCGCTGCAAGTGGCGGATTTGCTCCAGGCCAGCCGCGCGCAGGCGGGTGAACAGGGCGCGCAATTGCTCGCCGCCAGCGGTTTGCTCTACGCGGCCAATGGGCAGCAGCAGGCCACGCGGGAAATAACCTGGGTCGGCGGCGGCGCCACCCTGGGCATCCTGTTATTGCTGTTGCTGGCGTTCCGTCGTTGGCGGGTGTTGCTGGCCTTTGTGCCGGTGCTGGTGGGCATGCTGTTTGGCGCGGTGGCCTGTGTGGCCTTCTTCGGCCACATGCATGTGATGACCCTGGTGCTCGGTTCCAGCCTGATCGGCGTGGCGGTGGATTACCCGCTGCACTACCTGTCCAAAAGCTGGAGCCTGAAGCCCTGGCGCAGTTGGCCGGCGTTGCGCCTGACCCTGCCGGGGCTGAGCCTGAGCCTGGCCACCAGTTGCATCGGTTACCTGGCGCTGGCCTGGACGCCGTTCCCGGCGTTGACGCAAATCGCGGTGTTCTCCGCCGCAGGTCTGGTCGGCGCGTACCTGTCAGCCGTGTGCCTGCTGCCCGCACTCCTCAAGGGCGTGGAACTGCGCCCGGCGCAATGGCCGCTGCGCATCGCCGAATGCCTGTGGCTGTTGCGCGCCTCGTTGCTCAAACGCGTACCGAGTTCAGTATTGCTGGTGTGGGTGCTGTTGTTTTGTGCCGGTGGGCTGTGGCAGCTGAACAGCAAAAACGACATCCGCCAATGGATCGGCGCGCCGCCGCAATTGCTGCAAGAGGCCCAGGCCGTGGCGCGCATCACTGGCTTCCAGCCGACCAGCCAGTTCTTCCTGGTGCGCGCGGACAATCAGCAGCAGTTGCTGGAGCGTCAGGCCGCCTTGAGCCAGCGCCTCGACCAACTGGTGAATATGGACAAGTTGCAGGGCTACCTGGCGCTCAACCAACTGGTCAGCCTGCCCGCCGAACAGCAACAACTGCGTGAGGCGCTGAACACATTGCCTGAGCACTGGCAGCCGCTGCTGGACCTTGGCGTGCCCGCCAGCGCCCTGCAGGCCGAAGTTGCGCAGCTGCAAGCCTTGCCTACCGAAGACATCGACGCCGCACTGGTCGGCCCGCTGGCCGAGCCTTGGCGCATGCTGTGGCTCGGCCCGGTCGACGGCGGCGTGGCGGCGATGGTCAGCCTGCAAGGCCTGAACAACCCGGCGCTGCTGCGCGTGCAGGCCCTGGATTTGCCCGGCGTGCAACTGGTGGATCGCCTGGGCGACTTGAACCGGGTGTTCGCCGACACGCAGATCAGCGCGGCCGAATTGAAGCTGGCGTCGTGCGTGTTGATCGTGCTGCTGCTGATCCTGCCGTTCGGTTTTGGCGGTGCCTTGCGCATTGTCGCCCTGCCGCTGCTGGCCGCGCTGTGCAGCCTGGCCAGCCTGGGTTGGCTGGGCCAGCCACTGACCTTGTTCAGCCTGTTCGGCTTGCTGCTGGTCACGGCCATCAGCGTCGACTACGCGATTTTGATGCGCGAACAAATCGGCGGCCCTGCCGTCAGCCTGTTAGGCACGCTGCTGGCGGCGCTGACGACCTGGTTGTCGTTTGGCCTGCTGGCGGTGTCGAGTACACCCGCGGTCAGTAATTTCGGCCTGTCGGTCAGCCTGGGCCTGGCATTCAGCTTTATGCTGGCGCCCTGGGCCGGCCATCAGAAGCACGCCTCATGAATATGATTATCGCCAATCTGGCAAGGAGCCCTCGTGCCCACAGTTGAAATGGAACGTCGCCAGGTGGTGGTGATCGGTGCCGGCCCGTCCGGTGCCATCGCCGCCGCGCTGCTAAAGCGCAACGGGCATGATGTATTGATTATCGAGCGCCAGCATTTTCCGCGGTTCTCGATTGGCGAAAGCCTGCTGTCGCACTGCATCGACTTTATCGAAGAGGCCGGGATGCTCGACGCCGTGCAGGCGGCGGGTTTTCAGGTTAAAACCGGCGCCGCGTTCGCCTGGGGCGAGCGCTACAGCGCGTTTGATTTCGGCGACACGTTCAGCAACGGCAAGCCGACTACCTTCCAGGTGCAGCGCGGCGAGTTCGACAAGTTGCTGGCCGATCAGGCGGCGTTGCAAGGCGTAGAAATCCGCTACGGCGAAACCATCGTCGGCGTGGATTTCTCCGGCGAGTGCCGCTACCTGCACGTGCGCCGCGAAAACGGCAGCGAGTACCACCTCAAGGCCAAGTTCGTGCTCGACGCCAGCGGCTATGGCCGCGTGCTGCCACGCCTGCTCGACCTTGAAGCGCCGTCGAACTTTCCACTGCGCCAGGCGGTGTTCACCCACGTCGAAGACCGCATCGAACACCCAGGTTTTGACCGCACCAAGATCCTCGTGACCACCCACCCTACCAGCCGCGACATCTGGTTCTGGACCATCCCGTTCAGCAACGGCCGCAGCTCGGTGGGCGTGGTCGCGGCCAAGGAGCATTTCGACGGCCGCGACAGCGACCTCGACGCTTGCCTGCGCAGTTTCATCGATGAAACCCCAAGCCTTTCCGGTGTGCTGAAAAACGCCGTGTGGGACACCCCGGCGCGGACCATCGGCGGCTACTCGGCCAACGTCAAAACCCTGCACGGACCAGGCTTTGCACTGCTGGGCAACGCGGCGGAATTCCTCGACCCGGTGTTCTCCTCCGGCGTGACCATCGCCATGCGTTCGGCGAGCATGGCAGCCGCTCTGTTGCACCGCCAGTTGAGCGGCGAGACGGTGGACTGGCAAACCGAATTTGCCGAGCCGCTCAAGCGCGGTGTCGACACTTTCCGCTGCTACGTCGAAGGCTGGTACGCCGGCACGTTCCAGGATGTGATTTTCCATCCGGGCAGCGCGCCGGAGATTCGCCGGATGATCAGCTCGATCCTCGCCGGTTACGCCTGGGATGAACGCAACCCGTTTGTCAGCGAGCCTAAACGGCGGCTGCGGATGTTGTCGGAGATTTGTGCGAGTGAAGTGGTATGAGCAGCCCTGCCGTTGAAAAAAACTACCTGAGTAAGCACTACGTCGAGGAGACCAAGTTCGGCTTCTGGTTCCTGCGCAGCCATACCTGGCAGCACCATGTGCTGCGCGTGGCGATCAACGACCTGCGCAACCTGTTCAGCGAGCCGCTGCCCCAGGCGCCGGTGTTGCTGGACGCCGGTTGCGGCCAGGGCAAGTCCTTCAAACTGCTGCACCAAGTGTTTGCCCCGTCACGTTTGATCGGCCTGGACGCCGACCCTCACAGCCTGGAACTGAGCCGCGAAGAAGCGGCGCGCCATGGCCTCGCCGTGGAGCTGATCGGCAGCGACTGCGCCACCCTCGAGGTGCCCGACGCCAGCGTCGATATCCTGTTCTGCCACCAGACCTTTCACCATCTGGTTGAACAGCAACGCGCGTTGAACGAGTTCTACCGAGTGCTCAAGCCGGGCGGCTATTTGCTGTTTGCCGAGTCTACCGAAGCCTATATCGACACCTGGGTGATCCGCTGGCTGTTCCGCCACCCGATGCACGTGCAGAAAAGCGCCGAGCAGTACCTGGAGATGCTGCGCGAACAGGGCTTCGAATTTGCCGCGCAGAACGTCTCGTACCCGTATTTATGGTGGAGCCGCGCCACGGATTTCGGCCTGCTGGAACGCTGGGGCCTGCGCCGGGCGCCACCGGTGGGGCAACGCGAGGAAACCCTGGTCAACTGCGTGGCACGCAAACCCTTGGCGAGCGCGCCAACATGATGCGCTTGCTGTTGATCGCTTGCCTGATGCTGCTCAGCGCCTGCGCCAGCCAGGCGCCGCTGCCCGCGAAAACGCCGCCGTTGACGCTGCCGATGCAGTTGCATGTGCAGCGCCTGGCTGACGGCCAGCGCCAGGATTTGCTGCTGGTGATCCAGCGCGAAAACGGCGGCATTCGCTGGTCGATGATGGACCCGCTGGGCATCCCCCAGGCCCGACAGAAGCTGATCAATGGCGAGTGGCAGGCCGATGGCCTGCTGCCGCCTAACCCGCAGGCGCGCGAGCTGTTTGCCGCGTTGCTGTTCGCCCTGACCTCGGCGGAAGAGCTGCGCGCGCTTTACCCGAGCGCCGAGGCGAGGGACCTGACGCGCACGCTGCCGGGGCATTGGCAAATCGTCTATCAGTCCTCGGAGGTGTTCAGCGTGAACATCGCCGGCCAGCCCTTGAGCTACCGCATCACGCCGCTGGGGGCTGCGCAATGACCGCCTACCTCAACGCAATGGGCGTGATCTGCGCTCTGGGCCGTGGCCAGGACGAAGTCAGCCGCAGCCTGTTTGCCGGTGACTGCTCGGGCATGCGCGCCGAAAGCGGCTGGGTGCCGGAGCGCGTACTGCCGGTGGGCGGTGTGCACGGCGAGCTGGCGACTATCCCCGTGGAATTGGGCCAGCAAAGCAGCCGCAACAACCAATTGCTGCTGGAAGCGGCGTTGCAGATCGAGGACCAGATTCGCCAGGCAATCCACACCTTTGGCGCATCGCGGGTCGGCATTGTGCTGGGCACCAGCACCTCGGGCATCGATGAAGCCAGTCGTGGCATTGCCCAGTACCTGCGCGACAAGCAGTTCCCCGGTGACTACGACTACCAGCAACAGGAACTCAGCGCACCGGCGAATTTCCTCGCCGACTGGCTGCAACTGAGCGGCCCGGCCTATGTGATTTCCACCGCCTGCACCTCCAGCGCCCGCGCGCTGATGAGCGCCCAGCGTCTGCTGGACCTGGGCGTGTGCGACGCGGTGATCTGCGGCGGCGTCGACAGCTTGTGCAAGCTGACGCTCAACGGCTTCAGCGCGCTGGAAGCGGTGTCTAACGAGCGCTGCAATCCGTTTTCGGCGAACCGCGACGGCATCAATATCGGCGAAGCGGCGGTGCTGTTTCTGATGAGCCGCGAGGCATCGCCCATCGCATTGCTGGGCAGCGGCGCGAGTTGCGACGCGCACCATATCTCCGCGCCGGAACCCACCGGCAAAGGCGCTTTGCAGGCAATGCGCAAAGCCCTGGCCAGTGCCGGGCTTGCACCGGAGCAGATCGGCTACTTGAACCTGCACGGCACCGCCACCCAACATAACGACGCCATGGAAAGCCTGGCCGTCGCCAACCTGTTCCCGGAAGGCGTGGCCTGCTCATCGACCAAACCCATGAGTGGTCACACCCTGGGCGCTGCCGGTGCGCTGGAAGCGGCGTTCTGCTGGCTGAGCCTGGCCCACGGCAAGGTGCCGCCGCACGTCTGGGACGGTCACGCCGACCCGGCACTGCCCGCCCTGCAATGGGCGCACACCGGCGACGCCCTGGAAAAACGCTGCCTGATGAGCAACTCGTTTGCCTTCGGCGGCAATAACGTCAGCCTGATAATCGGAGAGGCCCCATGATCGATTGGCCACTCGCCGAACTGCTGCCCCATGCGGGCGACATGATCCTGATCGACCAGGTGCTGTCGTTCGATGACGAGCACGTTCACACCCTCGCCACCGTCAAGCCCGGCGGCCTGTTCAACCGCCCGGATGGCAGCCTGCCAGCCTGGGTCGGCATCGAGCTGATGGCGCAAAGCGTCGCCGCCTACGCCGGTTGCCGCGCGCGCCAGAAAGGCGCTGCCGTGGAACTCGGCTTCCTGCTGGGCACACGCAAGTTCGAGTGCAACGTGGAATCCTTCCCGGCAGGCGCCGAGCTGAGAATCCAAGGGCTGCGTTCCCTGGAAGACGACAACGGCATGGGTGTGTTCGAATGCCACCTGACCGGTGACGGCATCCAGGCCAGCGCCCGCTTGAATGTATTTCGACCGCCCCAGGCGGCCAACTATTTAGATGAATCGAAGGACCCAACGTCATGACTGAATCCGTACTGGTCACCGGCTCCAGCCGTGGCATCGGCCGCGCCATCGCCCTGCGCCTGGCCCAGGCCGGGCATGACATCGTGCTGCATTGCCGCAGTGGCCGCGCGGAGGCCGACGCGGTAAAGGTCGAGATCGAAGCGCTGGGCCGCACGGCACGGGTGCTGCAATTCGACGTGGCGGACCGCGCCAGCTGCAAGGAAATCCTCGAGGCCGATGTGGAGCAACATGGCGCCTATTACGGCGTGGTGCTGAACGCCGGCCTGACCCGCGACGGCGCCTTCCCGGCCTTGTCGGAAGAAGATTGGGACGTGGTGATGCGCACCAACCTCGACGGTTTCTACAACGTGCTGCACCCGGTGATGATGCCGATGATTCGTCGTCGCGCGGCGGGGCGTATCGTGTGTATCACGTCGGTGTCCGGGCTGATCGGCAACCGTGGCCAGGTCAACTACAGCGCGTCCAAAGCCGGTTTGATCGGTGCCGCCAAGGCCCTGGCCATCGAGCTGGGCAAGCGCAAGATCACCGTCAACTGCGTCGCCCCCGGTTTGATCGACACCGCGATGCTGGATGAAAACGTACCGGTGGAAGAACTGATGAAGATGATTCCGGCGCAACGCATGGGCACCCCGGAAGAGGTGGCCGGTGCCGTGAATTTCCTGATGTCGGCCGAAGCCGGCTATATCACGCGCCAGGTCTTGGCCGTGAACGGAGGCCTGTGCTGATGAAACGTGTCGTCGTCACCGGCATGGCCGGCATGACCTCCCTGGGCAGCGACTGGGACAGCATCGCCGCCAACTTTCGCGCCAACCGCAGCGGCATCCGGCGCATGGACGAGTGGGACCGCTTCACCGAATTGAACACGCGCCTGGCCGGGCCGATCGACGACTTCGTGGTGCCCGCGCACTGGACGCGCAAGCAACTGCGCAGCATGGGCCGGGTTTCGCGCCTGGCGGTGTGGGCGGCTGAACAGGCGTTGCAGGACGCCGGCTTGCTCGGCGACGAATCGATCAAGGACGGGCGCATGGGCGTGGCTTGCGGCTCGTCCACCGGCAGCACCGACGAGATCAAGGCGTTCGGCAATATGCTGCTGAACTCGGTGGCCGAGGGGCTGAATGCCAACTCCTATGTGCGCATGATGCCGCACACCACGGCGGCGAATATCAGCATCTTCTTTGGCCTGACCGGGCGCTTGATTCCCACGTCCAGCGCCTGCACCAGCGGCAGCCAGGGCATCGGCTACGCCTACGAGGCAATCAAGTTCGGCCGCCTGCCGTTGATGCTCGCCGGCGGCGCCGAAGAGCTGTGCCCCACCGAAGCCATGGTGTTTGACGCGCTCTACGCCACCAGCCTGAAAAACGACGCACCGCAGACCAGCCCACGCCCGTACGACAGCGGCCGCGATGGTCTGGTGATCGGCGAAGGCGGCGGTATGCTGGTGCTCGAAGAGCTGGAACACGCCCTGGCGCGCGGTGCGCATATCCACGCCGAACTCGTCGGTTTCGGCAGCAATGCCGACGGCCAGCACACCACCCGCCCGGAACAGAAAACCATGCGCCGCGCGATGGAGCTGGCCCTGGAAGATGCCGGGCTAACCCCGGACGCCATCGGCTACGTCAACGGCCACGGCACCGCCACCGACCAGGGCGACATCGCCGAAACCCTGGCCACCAGCAGCCTGTTCGGCAGCCGCATGCCCATCAGCTCGCAGAAAAGCTTCCTCGGCCACACCCTCGGCGCGTGCGGGGCGCTGGAGTCCTGGTTCAGCATCGAGATGATGAACCGCGACCAATACGTGCACACTTTCAACCTGGATTCCGTCGACCCGCACTGCGGCGAACTGGATTACCTGCAGGGTGAATTTCGCGAGATGCACCACGACTACGTGATGAACAACAACTTTGCCTTTGGCGGCGTCAACACGTCGCTGATCTTCCGCCGCTGGTCCTGAATTTTTAATCGATTGGAGAAAACGGAATGTCTTCCTTGCTACGCGCTACCTTCATCACCCTGGCCCTGCTGGCTACCGCAGGCTGCACCAGTAAGCCGGTGCTCAACACCCAGCACGACCTGTCGGCCAACAGCCAGGTCAGCGACGAAAAGATGAAAACCATCATCGTCAACGCCCTGCAAAAACGCGAATGGACCGTGCAACGCCTGAGCCCCCAGCTGGTGCAGGCCGAGATTACCGTGCGTAACCAGTACTACGCGGCCATCGACATCCGCTACACCCGCAACAGCTACGCCATCACCTACCGCGACAGCCGCGACCTGGGCTACAAGGACGGCAAGATCCATCGCAACTACAACCGTTGGGTGAGCATGCTGGATCGCGACATCATGGGGGCTTTGCGCAGCAGTGGTGTGAATGAGTCGGGGGCTTCGCCGCAGAACTGATATTTATAGTTCTCCATAAACGACAAAGGGCGCCTTTCGGCGCCCTCTTCACAAACAGGTTGGCTTGTCATCGCCGCTTCCTGCCTGGCTCTGCGATGGCTGGTTGCCCAGGATCCTCAGAGTCTCACAAGCCCCTTTCAGGAACTCGGCCAGTATGCCTGAAAACGACTCGGCTGCAATCAGTGGCAAAGCGCCGCTCATCCATCTTCCAGCTGGCGCAACCCAAGCCCACTGCGTACCGCCGCCTTGATCGCGAAAAACTCATCACAGGTGAGCTCCGCAATTTTGTAAGTTCGTTTGCCATGGCGGTCTTTGCTTTTGATCCGATCCAGTCGACCCAGGCTTACGGTCGCCACAATGTCGCATTTGGCCCAGCAAATCTGTCTCGCGCCCTGAAGATGACTATCAAGCTGTAAATGATGCTCCAGCACCGTTTGCGGTGCAGTTGTACTCAAAGGTACGACGGTCACAAGCAGCTTATTGGTTCGGTGTTTGCGTATCACAAGCACGGGCCGAATCTTGATTATTTCCGGGACCTCATAGCCTCGAAAATCACAAATCAACACGCTGCCCTCCTTGGGCTGGTAGAGAAGTGCCATCCATATCACTCGCATGAAAAAGAGCGATTCTGCGCAGGTTTCTGGTTAATAACTCAGTCAGTTCCGTTACCTGATATGTGATCGCGTCTACACCACCGCCTTGCGCGTCAACAACTCCACAAACGCCTTCGCCCTCGGCGACGGCGCGCCTTTGCGTTGCACCAGCCATACCGCCGTCATCGCCTCCGGATCGAGCAAGGTGCGATACACCACGCCATCGATGCGGATTCGCTGGTAAGACGCCGGCAGCACCGACACGCCCAACCCCGCCGCTACCAAACCGATGATGGTCATCGCCTCCCCCGCCTCCTGGGCGAAGTGCGGGCTGAAGCCTGCGTCCCGTGCCAGGTTGAGCAACTGGGCATACAGGCCGCTGCCGTAGGTACGCGGGAAAAACACAAAGGGTTCGTCAGCCAGTTGCTTCAAATGCAAACCGCGGTCACTGCCTTCCACCAGGGGATGGCCGGCGTTGAGCACGGCAACCAAGGGTTCACGCATCAACTCGATCACGCTCAGCGAGTCCGGCAACGGCAGCGGGCGCATCAGCCCGACCTGAATCGACTCATCCACCAGCGACTCGGCCACCTCGGTACTGCTCATTTCCTGCAGGTTCAGGTGCACCGCCGGGAAGGCCTGGCGAAACGCGAAGATCGCCTGGGGAATGCTCGAGTTGAACGGCGCCGACGACGTGAAGCCGATCTTCAGTTCTCCCAACTCACCCAATTGCGCACGGCGGGCCACGTCTGCGGCCTTGTCGACCTGCGCCAGCACCAGCCGCGCTTCCTGCAGGAACAGGCGACCGGCCTCGCTCAGCTCAACCCGACGATTGGTCCGTTCAAACAAGCGCGCGCCCACTTCCTGTTCGAGGGCCTGAATCTGCTGGCTCAGCGGCGGCTGCGAGATGCCCAGCACCTGCGCGGCGCGGCCGAAGTGCAGTTCTTCGGCGACGGCGATGAAGTACCGCAAATGACGTAATTCCATGCAAACCTCACTAGGTCGTAAAACCTATCAAACAGGTCGAACAATATATTGGAAAGAATCATTAGCCAGCTATATTCTTTTTTGCATTGCCAGTCCTGGCAGGCTTTCCCTCGCCGAGGTCCCCGTGAAATCTGCTGTCGCTCCATTCGCTCAAGAAGTCCCGCCTACCGCCCTGGATGAGGTGGTGGCCCAGCTCAATGAGCAGTTCATCGAAAAAGGCACACCGATGTTCATGCGCACGGTGCTGGCGCTGTTTTCCGGCGGCTTCGCCACCTTTGCCCTGCTGTATTGCGTGCAGCCGATGATGCCGGCGCTGTCCCACGAGTTTTCCATCAACGCGGCGCAGAGCAGCCTGATCCTGTCGGTGGCCACGGCGATGCTGGCGTTCGGTCTGCTGATCACCGGGCCGATTTCTGACACCCTCGGGCGTAAACCGGTGATGGTCGCCGCGCTGTTCTGCGCAGCCCTGGCCACCATCGCCAGCGGCCTGATGCCGTCCTGGGAAGGCATTCTGCTGATGCGTGCGCTGGTCGGCCTGTCCCTGAGCGGCCTGGCCGCCGTGGCCATGACTTACTTGAGCGAAGAGATCCATCCGCAGCACATCGGCCTGGCCATGGGCCTGTACATCGGCGGCAACGCAATTGGCGGCATGAGCGGGCGCCTGATCATGGGCGTACTGATCGACTTCGTCAGTTGGCACACCGCGACGCTGATCATCGGCGCGCTGGCGCTGATTGCGGCGACGGTGTTCTGGAAAATCCTGCCGGAATCGCGCAACTTCCGCGCCAGCAGCCTCAAGCCACGCAGCCTGGTGGACGGCTTCGTGATGCACTTCAAGGACGCCGGCTTGCCATGGCTGTTCCTCGAAGCGTTCCTGCTGATGGGTGCGTTCGTGACGATGTTCAACTACATCGGCTATCGCCTGCTGGCGTCGCCCTACGCGTTGAGCCAGGCGGTGGTCGGCTTGTTGTCGCTGGTGTACCTCTCGGGCATCTACAGCTCGGCGAAAATCGGCTCCCTGGCTGACCGCCTGGGCCGCCGCCGCGTGTTGTGGGGCACCATCGTGCTGATGCTGTGCGGCATGTTGCTGACACTGTTCACCCCGCTGTGGCTGGTGGTGCCGGGCATGCTGATCTTCACGTTCGGCTTCTTTGGCGCGCACTCGGTGGCCAGTAGCTGGATCGGCCGCCGTGCGGTCAAGGCCAAGGGGCAGGCGTCGTCGCTGTACCTGTTCTGCTACTACGTGGGCTCGAGTATTGCCGGTACGGCGGGCGGGTTCTTCTGGCACTTTGCCGGGTGGAACGGGATTGGCGGGTTTATCGTGGCGCTGCTGATCGGCGCGCTGCTGGTGGCGTTGAAGCTGGCGAAACTGCCGCCGCTGGGGAATGTGCGGGCCTGACGCGAGCTCCCACATTGTTTTGTGTTTGCCCATTAAAAAGCCCGGCACTCGCCGGGCTTTTTGACTACTCGTGATACTGCGCCGACAGCTCATGCACCGCGCGCAGGAACGCGCCGGCATGCTCCGGGTTCACTTCCGGGGTGATGCCATGGCCGAGGTTGAACACATGCCCGGTGCCCTTGCCGTAGCTGGCCAGGATGCGCCCGACTTCGGTACGAATCGCTTCGGGCTTGGCGTACAGCACGGTAGGGTCCATGTTGCCTTGCAGCGCAACCTGGCCACCCACACGACGGCGGGCTTCGCCGATGTCGCAGGTCCAGTCCAGGCCCAGTGCGTCGGCACCGGCGTCGGCGATGCTTTCCAGCCACAGGCCGCCACCCTTGGTGAACAGGATGACCGGCACTGTGCGGCCTTCGTGTTCGCGGATCAGGCCGCTGACGATTTTGCGCATGTAGGCCAGGGAGAACTCCTGGTACGCCGCCGCCGACAGGTTGCCGCCCCAGGTGTCGAAAATCTGCACCGCTTGCGCGCCGGCCATGATCTGGCCGTTGAGGTAGGCGGTGACCGACTGCGCCAGCTTGTCCAGCAGCAGGTGCATGGCTTGCGGGTTGTCGTAGAGCATGGCCTTGGTCTTGCGGAAGTCTTTCGACGAACCGCCTTCGACCATGTAGGTAGCCAGGGTCCACGGGCTGCCGGAGAAGCCGATCAGCGGCACGCGGCCATTCAGCTCGCGACGGATGGTGCTGACGGCGTCCATCACATAGCCCAGGTCTTTGTGCGGATCAGGAATCGGCAAGGCTTCGATATCGGCCAGGGTGCTGACGACTTTCTTGAAACGCGGGCCTTCGCCGGTTTCGAAGTACAGGCCTTGGCCCATGGCGTCAGGAATTGTCAGGATATCGGAGAACAGGATGGCCGCGTCCAGTTGTGGGTAGCGGTCCAGCGGCTGCATCGTGACTTCGCAGGCGAACTCCGGGTTCATGCACAGGCTCATGAAGTCGCCGGCGTGGGCGCGACTGGCGCGGTATTCCGGCAGGTAGCGACCGGCCTGGCGCATCATCCACACAGGGGTGACGTCCACGGGTTGCTTGAGCAGGGCACGAAGGAAACGGTCGTTCTTGAGGGCAGTCATGTCGGCATCCGCAAAAAAAGTGCGGGCATTTTCTCAGAGCGCGACGCAAAAGGCACGGAATGCGCCGTGCCTTTTGTCTATCGGGTCAATTTGTCGCGGATCTCGCCGTCACATTTGCTCGCACTCTTGCCGGTCCACTTAACAGCAAATTAACCGCTCACTCCTAGCATCCACGCCTCTTTATGGAGGCATGTCGATGTTCAGAAAACTGCGTTTTGCATCCGGTTCACTGGTGCTGGCCATTGCTGTCGGCGGCTGTACACCGGCATCCGATACCCAGGCGTCGGCTCCCGTAAAGGTGAGTACCGAAACCCTGCAAGCCACCCCCCTTGCCATCAGCAGCGAACTCAGCGGGCGCATTGCCGCACCGCGAATAGCCCAGGTTAACGCGCGCGTGGCAGGGGTAGTGCTCAAAAGTGTGTTCGAGCAAGGCAGTGAAGTGAAACAAGGCGACGTGCTGTTCCACATCGACCCGGCGCCCCTTCAGGCGGACCTGGACAGCGCGCTGGCCGGGCTGAAACGGGCTCAGGCCGATGCTTCGCGCGCGCGAATGCAAGAGCAACGCTACCGCCAATTGGTCTCGGGCAATGCGATCAGTGCCCAGGAATATGACAACGCGCGCGCAGCCGCCCGCCAGGCTGAAGCTGACGTCGCCGCGAACCAGGCGACGGTGCAACGCGCGCGTCTGAATTTGGGTTACGCCACCGTGACCGCGCCCATCTCCGGGCGCATCGGCCGTGCTCTCGTGACCGAAGGCGCCCTGGTCGGGCAGAACGAGTCGACCCCGTTGGCGCTGATTCAGCAACTGGATCCGGTGCACGTCGACCTCACCCAATCTGCCCGCGAACTGAACGAGCTGCGCCGCGCACTGCGCTCCGGCCAATTGCAGCAATTGGGCCCCGACCAGGCCAAAGTGACTTTGCTGCAGGACGATGGCAGCACCTACCCGCTGCCCGGCAAGCTGCTGTTCAGTGACATCACGGTCAACCCCGGCACCGGCCAAATCCTCTTGCGCAGCGAATTCCCCAACCCTGACCTTGATCTACTGCCCGGCAGCTTTGTGCGGGTACGTCTGGAGCAAGCCATGGTTCAGCAGGGCATCAGCGTGCCGCAGCGCTCAATCCAGCGCAACAGCGCAGGGTTGCCCCAAGTGCTGCTGGTGGATGACGAACTGCGCGTCCACCTGAAAACCGTGCAGCTGGGTCGTGTGATCAACAACCGCTGGATCGTCACCGACGGCCTCAAGTCCGGCGACCGCATCGTCGTCGAAGGCCTGCAGCATGCGCGCCCCGGTGAACACGTGGTGCTCGACAACTCCCCTCTTCCACTTGACCAGGCTATTGGTCAGTCAGCAGGACACTAGCTTATGCCGCAGTTCTTTATCGATCGCCCGGTATTCGCTTGGGTCATTGCCCTGTTTATCCTGCTGGCCGGTGCACTCGCGATTCCTCAGCTACCCGTAGCTCAGTACCCCAACATTGCGCCGCCGCAAATTGAGGTAGTCGCCAACTACCCCGGCGCTTCGGCGCAGGCCATGGATCAAAGCGTCGTCAGCCTGATCGAAGAAGAAATCAGCGGCGCTGATCACCTGTTGTATTTCGAGTCACGCAGTAGCCAGGGCTCCGCCACGATTACCGCGACATTCAAGCCAGGCACCAGCCCGGAGCTGGCGCAGGTCGACGTATTGAACCGCTTGAAGGTCATTGAGGCGCGCCTTCCCCAGGCTGTCATAGAGCAGGGCCTGCGCGTTGAGAAAGTCTCTTCGGGTTTCCTGTTGTTTATTTCACTGATCGGTACCAGCGATAACGTAGACAGCATTGCCCTCAGCGATTACCTGGCGCGCAACGTGGTCAACGAGATCAAACGCCTGGACGGCGTCGGCAAGGTTCAGATGTTCGGCTCCGAGCGCGCCATGCGGATTTGGGTCGACCCGCAAAAACTCATCGCTTTCAACCTGACACCCGCAGACGTGAACGCTGCCATTGTCGCCCAGAATGCCCTGATCGCAGCCGGCAACCTGGGGGAGCTGCCCGTCGCCAACGGTCAGGAGATCACCGCGAGCATCCTTGTAGAAGGCCAGCTGTCGAGCCCTGAAGCGTTCGCCGACATTGTGCTGCGCGCCGAACCCAATGGCGCCGTTGTGCGTATCGGCGATGTCGCCAGGGTCGAAATAGGCAGCCAGGATTACCAGTTCGGCACACGCCTGAATGGCCAACCGTCCAGCGAGTTGGGCGTGCAATTGACGCCCGGTGGCAACGCCTTGAGCACCGCAACGCTGGTGCGGGCGAAGATGGATGAGTTGACCCGCTATTTCCCGGCCGACATGAAGTACCAGATCGCTTACGACACCTCGCCTTTCGTCAAGGTCTCGATTACCAAAGTGGTTTACACATTGCTCGAAGCGATGGTGCTGGTGTTCGCCGTGATGTACCTGTTCCTGCAAAATATCCGTTACACATTGATTCCAACTTTGGTTGTACCTGTAGCGTTGATGGGTACCTTCGCAATCATGCAAGTGCTGGGTTTTTCCATCAATGTGCTGACCATGTTCGGCATGGTGCTGTCGATTGGCATCCTGGTCGACGACGCTATCGTAGTTGTCGAAAACGTGGAACGCATCATGCTCCAGGAGCGGCTCTCACCCAAGGAAGCAACGCGCAAGGCGATGAAACAGATCGGCGGGGCCATCGTCGGCATCACCCTGGTGCTGGTGGCTGTGTTTATTCCGATGGCATTCATGCAAGGCTCCGTAGGGATTATCTACCAGCAGTTTTCCCTGACCATGGCCACGTCCATTCTGTTCTCGGCGTTCCTGGCCCTGACCCTGACACCAGCACTGTGCGCCACGCTGCTCAAGCCGGTTGCGCCGGGCGATCACGCCGCGCGCGGGTTCTTCGCAGCGTTCAACCGGCGCTTCGCACAACTGACCGAGCGCTATCAGGGCTGGGTCGCACATGCCTTGAAACGCAGTGGTCGCTACTTGTTCGTCTATGGCGCACTGCTGGTAGTGCTGGCGGTGTGTTTCAGCCGTTTGCCCGCCTCGTTCCTGCCTGTCGAAGACATGGGCTATACGATCACTGATATTCAACTGCCCCCCGGCGCAAGCCAAAGCCGCACGGTAGACGTTATCCAACAGATCGAAGCGCATAACGCCACCGAGCCGGGTGTGGACAACACCACGTTCGTACTGGGTTTCAGTTTTTCCGGCAGTGGCCAGAACGCGGGATTGGGTTTCACGGTGCTGAAGGATTGGTCCCAGCGCGGCAGCGATGATACGGCGGCCGCCATCGCCGAACGGGCGAATGCGGTCGTGGGCCAGATCAAAGGCGCAGAAGTGTTCGTCGTGTTGCCGCCCCCCATCAACGGGCTTGGCACTTCCAGTGGTTTCGAATTCCGCCTGCAGGACCGTGGTGGCCTTGGTTATACGACGTTGATGCAGGCGCGCAGCGATTTGCTGGAAGCCGCCCAAGCCAGCCCGGTGCTGATAAACGTGCGCGAAAGCGCGTTGGCCGAAGCACCTCAAGTCAAACTGGAAATCGACCGCCGCCAGGCCAATGCGCTGGGCGTTTCGTTCACTGACATCGGCAACGTGGTGTCCACCAGCATCGGCTCGGCCTATATCAATGACTTCCCCAACCAGGGGCGGATGCAGCGGGTCGTGGTCCAGGCAGAAGGCGGGCAACGTACTCAGGTTGAAGACCTGCTGAAGATGCACGTACGCAACAACGAGGGGCAGATGGTGCCTCTGTCAGCCTTCGTCCAGGCCACGTGGATACAAGGGCCTGCGCAATTGAACCGTTACAACGGCTACCCGGCGATCAGCATTTCCGGCGAACCGGCGCCCGGCTACAGCACCGGCGATGCCATGGCGGAAATCGAACGCCTGGTGGCGCAAGGGCCGGCAGGCCTCGGGCAGGAATGGACGGGGCTGTCACTGCAGGAGCGGTTGTCCGGCAGCCAGGCGCCGATTTTGCTCGGTTTGTCGCTACTGGTGGTTTTCCTGTGCCTGGCGGCGCTCTACGAAAGCTGGTCGATTCCCACGTCGGTCCTGCTGGTAGTGCCCCTCGGCGTGCTGGGCGCGGTCCTGGCGGTGACGCTGCGCGAGATGCCCAACGATGTGTTCTTCAAGGTCGGGTTGATCACCATCATCGGTTTGTCGGCGAAGAACGCGATCCTGATCATCGAGTTCGCCAAGACACTTTACGATGAGGGCCACGACCTGATCGACGCCACACTGCAAGCCGCGCGCCTGCGCCTGCGGCCGATTGTGATGACCTCGATGGCGTTCATTCTGGGCGTGGTGCCGCTGGCCATCGCCACCGGCGCCAGCTCGGCCAGCCAACAGGCAATCGGCACGGGCGTGATCGGCGGGATGATCACCGCGACATTGGCGGTGGTGTTTGTACCGGTGTTTTTTGTGGTGGTGATGAAGCGCGTGAAAAAACGCAGCCACTGAAAACAGAGCCGCTGAAACGCAAAAAGCGGGCTTGTCCATAAGGAACAAGCCCGCTTTTGCGTTGAACGTACCGAAGGTTAGACGCCGAGGTAATCCAGGATCCCTTCAGCCGCATTGCGGCCTTCGAAGATCGCCGTGACCACCAGGTCAGACCCGCGCACCATGTCGCCACCGGCGAAGATTTTCGGGTTGCTGGTCTGGTGCTTGTACTGGCCCTGTTCCGGAGCTACCACGCGGCCCTGGCTGTCGGTCTGGATTTCGAACTGCTCGAACCACGGCGCCGGGCTTGGGCGGAAGCCGAAGGCGATGACCACGGCGTCGGCCGGGATGATCTCTTCGGAACCCGGGATCGGCTCAGGGCTGCGACGGCCACGGGCGTCCGGTTCGCCGAGACGGGTCTCGACCACCTTCACACCTTCTACCCGGTCTTCACCGACGATAGCGATCGGCTGGCGGTTGTAGAGGAATTTCACGCCTTCTTCCTTGGCGTTCTTCACCTCTTTGCGCGAACCGGGCATGTTGGCTTCGTCACGACGATAGGCACAGGTCACCGACTTGGCGCCCTGACGGATCGACGTGCGGTTGCAGTCCATCGCGGTGTCACCACCGCCGAGCACCACGACCTTCTTGCCTTTCATGTCGACGAAATCTTCCGGCGACTTTTCAAAGCCCAGGTTGCGGTTGACGTTGGCGATCAGGAAGTCGAGCGCGTCGTACACGCCCGGCAGGTCCTCACCGGCAAAACCGCCCTTCATGTAGGTGTAGGTGCCCATGCCCATGAACACCGCGTCGTATTCGGCGAGCAGTTGCTCCATGGTGATGTCTTTGCCGATCTCGGTATTGAGACGGAACTCGATCCCCATGCCGGTGAACACTTCACGACGGTTGCTCAGTACGGTTTTTTCCAGCTTGAACTCGGGGATGCCGAAGGTCAGCAAGCCACCGATTTCAGGGTTCTTGTCGAACACCACCGGGGTCACGCCGCCACGCACCAGCACGTCGGCACAGCCCAGGCCTGCCGGGCCCGCGCCGATGATCGCAACGCGCTTGCCGGTCGGCTTGACCTTGGACATGTCCGGGCGCCAGCCCATGGCGAACGCGGTGTCGGTGATGTACTTCTCGACCGAACCGATAGTCACCGCGCCAAAACCGTCGTTGAGGGTGCAGGCACCCTCGCACAGACGGTCCTGGGGACAAACCCTGCCGCAGACTTCCGGCAGGGTGTTGGTCTGGTGCGACAGCTCGGCGGCGGCGAGGATGTTGCCCTCGGCCACCAACTTGAGCCAGTTGGGAATGAAGTTGTGCACTGGGCACTTCCATTCGCAATACGGGTTACCGCAACCCAGGCAGCGGTGGGCCTGGTCGGCCGAGTGCTGGGGTTTGAAGGGTTCGTAGATCTCCACGAACTCTTTCTTGCGTTGACGCAACAGTTTCTTCTTCGGATCTTTGCGCCCGACATCGATGAACTGGAAGTCGTTATTCAGACGTTCAGCCATGTTAAAACCTCATCAAACTCTTCAGGCGCATATCACTGCGGGTTGGCACGGATGCTGGAAAGCAACGATTTCAGGTTGGCAGCCTTGGGCTTGACCAGCCAGAAACGACGCAGGTAATCATCGAGGTTTTCGGCGAGGTTACGGCCCCATTCGCTGCCGGTCTCCTCGACGTACTCGTCCAGCACGTGCTGCAAGTGGTTCCGATAGGATTCCATGGCTTCACCGCTGATCCGCTGGATCTCGACCAACTCGTGGTTGACCTTGTCGACGAAGGTGTTGTCCTGGTCGAGCACGTAGGCGAAACCGCCGGTCATGCCCGAACCGAAGTTGTAACCGGTCTTGCCCAGTACCGCGACAAAGCCCCCGGTCATGTACTCGCAGCAGTGATCGCCCGTGCCTTCCACCACGGTGTGGGCACCGGAGTTACGCACGGCGAAACGCTCACCGGCAGTCCCGGCGGCGAACAGCTTGCCACCGGTGGCGCCGTACAGGCAGGTGTTGCCGATGATCGCGCTTTCCTGCGACTTGTAGACGCTGCCCAGTGGCGGAACGATCACCAGCTTGCCGCCGGTCATGCCTTTGCCCACGTAGTCGTTGGCGTCGCCTTCGAGGTACATGTGCAGGCCACCGGCGTTCCACACGCCAAAGCTCTGGCCTGCAGTGCCCTTGAAGCGGAAGGTGATCGGCGCTTTCGCCATCCCCTGGTTGCCGTGCTTGCGTGCGATTTCGCCGGAGACGCGTGCGCCGATCGAACGGTCGCAGTTGCAGATATCCAGGGCGAACTCGCCACCGCTGGCGTCGTTGATCGAGGAGCCGGCCATGTCGACCATCTTCTCGGCCAACAGGCCTTTGTCGAACGGCGGGTTGCGGTCGACCTGGCAGAATTGTGGCTTGTCTGCCGGGATGTGATCGCTGCCCAACAGCGGCGTCAGGTCCAGGTGCTGTTGCTTGGCGGTCTGGCCTTCGAGGATGTCCAGCAGGTCGGTACGCCCGATCAGCTCTTCGAGGGAACGCACGCCCAGCTTGGCCAGCCACTCACGGGTTTCTTCGGCGACGTAAGTGAAGAAATTCACCACCATGTCGACAGTACCGATGTAGTGGTCCTTGCGCAGCTTCTCGTTCTGAGTGGCGACGCCGGTGGCGCAGTTGTTCAGGTGGCAGATGCGCAGGTATTTGCAGCCCAGGGCGATCATCGGCGCGGTGCCGAAGCCGAAGCTTTCGGCGCCGAGAATCGCAGCCTTGATCACGTCGAGGCCGGTTTTCAGGCCGCCGTCGGTCTGCACGCGAACCTTGCCGCGCAAGTCGTTGCCGCGCAGGGTCTGGTGGGTTTCAGCCAGGCCCAGTTCCCACGGCGCGCCGGCGTACTTGATCGAAGTCAGCGGCGAAGCGCCGGTGCCACCGTCGTAACCGGAGATGGTGATCAGGTCGGCATAGGCCTTGGCCACGCCGGCGGCGATGGTGCCCACGCCCGCTTCTGCTACCAGTTTCACCGAGACCAGTGCCTGCGGGTTAACTTGTTTCAGGTCGAAAATCAGCTGCGACAAATCTTCAATCGAATAGATGTCGTGGTGCGGCGGTGGCGAGATCAGGGTCACGCCGGGTACGGCGTAACGCAGCTTGGCGATCAGGCCGTTGACCTTGCCGCCTGGCAGCTGGCCGCCTTCACCGGGCTTGGCGCCCTGCGCGACTTTGATCTGCAGCACTTCGGCGTTGACCAGGTATTCCGGAGTCACGCCGAAACGGCCAGTAGCGACTTGCTTGATCTTCGAGCTCTTGATGGTGCCGTAGCGTGCCGGGTCTTCGCCGCCTTCGCCGGAGTTGGAACGCGCACCCAGGCGGTTCATCGCTTCGGCCAGGGCTTCGTGGGCCTCAGGCGACAACGCGCCGAGGGAAATACCCGCGGAGTCGAAGCGCTTGAGGATCGATTCCAGCGGTTCGATTTCGCTGATGGCCAGCGGCGTGTCCAGGGTTTTCACCTTGAACAGGTCGCGAATCATCGACACCGGGCGGTTATCCACCAGCGCGGTGTAGGTCTTGAACTTGGCATAGTCGCCCTGCTGCACGGCGGCTTGCAGGGTGCTGACCACGTCCGGGTTGTAGGCGTGGTATTCGCCGCCGTGCACGAACTTGAGCAGGCCACCTTGCTGGATCGGCTTGCGCGCGCTCCAGGCTTCGGCGGCCAGGGCTTTTTGTTCGGCTTCGATGTCGACGAAACGCGCGCCCTTGATGCGGCTCGGCACGCCACGGAAGCTCAGTTCGCAGACTTCTTCCGACAGGCCGATGGCTTCGAACAGCTGCGCGCCACGGTAGGACGTGACAGTGGAGATGCCCATCTTCGACAGGATCTTCAGCAGGCCCTTGGTGATGCCTTTACGGTAGTTCTTGAACACCTCATAGAGGTCGCCCAGCACTTCACCGGTACGGATCAGGTCGCCCAGCACTTCATACGCGAGGAACGGGTACACCGCCGAGGCGCCGAAGCCGATCAACACCGCAAAGTGATGCGGGTCACGGGCGGTGGCGGTTTCAACGAGGATGTTGGAATCGCAACGCAGGCCTTTTTCGGTCAGGCGGTGGTGCACTGCACCGGTCGCCAGCGAAGCGTGGATCGGCAGCTTGCCTGGGGCAATGTGACGGTCAGTCAACACAATCTGAGTACGGCCAGCGCGCACGGCTTCTTCAGCCTGATCGGCGACATTGCGCACAGCGGCTTCAAGGCCGAGGCTCTCGTCGTAGTTCAGGTCGATGATCTGGCGGTCGAAGCCTGGGCGTTCCAGGGTCATCAACGAGCGCCACTTGGCCGGGGAAATGACCGGCGAGCTGAGGATCACGCGCGAAGCGTGCTCCGGCGATTCCTGGAAGATGTTGCGCTCGGCACCGAGGCAGACTTCCAGCGACATCACGATGGCTTCGCGCAGCGGGTCGATCGGCGGGTTGGTCACCTGGGCGAACTGCTGGCGGAAATAGTCGTACGGCGTGCGCACGCGCTGGGACAGCACGGCCATCGGCGTGTCATCGCCCATAGAGCCGACCGCTTCGTAGCCTTGCTCGCCGAGCGGGCGCAGCACTTGGTCACGCTCTTCGAACGTAACCTGATACATCTTCATGTACTGCTTGAGCTGGTCGACGTCATAGAAAGCCGAGCCGTGGTCGTTGTCTTCCATGGTCGCCTGGATGCGCAGGGCGTTCTTGCGCAGCCATTGCTTGTACGGGTGACGCGACTTCAAGCGGTTGTCGATGGCGTCGGTGTCGAGGATCTGCCCGGTTTCGGTGTCTACGGCCAGGATCTGGCCAGGGCCCACGCGGCCTTTGGCGATCACGTCTTCTGCCTTGTAGTCCCACACGCCGATTTCCGAGGCGAGGGTGATGAAACCGTTGGTGGTAGTGACCCAGCGCGCCGGGCGCAGACCGTTACGGTCGAGCAGGCACACGGCGTAGCGGCCGTCGGTCATGACCACGCCGGCCGGGCCGTCCCACGGTTCCATGTGCATCGAGTTGTACTCGTAGAACGCACGCAGGTCCGGGTCCATGGTTTCGACGTTCTGCCACGCAGGCGGAATGATCATGCGCACGCCACGGAACAGGTCGATGCCGCCGGTGACCATCAGTTCGAGCATGTTGTCCATGCTGGAGGAGTCGGAACCCACGCGGTTGACCAGCGGGCCGAGCTCTTCGAGGTCCATCAAATCGTTGGCGAACTTGGTGCGACGGGCCACGGCCCAGTTGCGGTTGCCGGTGATGGTGTTGATCTCGCCGTTGTGGGCGAGGAAGCGGAATGGCTGAGCCAGCGGCCATTTCGGCAGGGTGTTGGTGGAGAAGCGCTGGTGGAACACGCAGATTGCGGTTTGCAGGCGCTCATCGCTCAGGTCTGGATAGAAGGCGGTCAAATCCGCCGGCATCATCAGGCCTTTATAAATGATGGTCTTGTGCGAAAAGCTGCAGATGTAGTGATCGGCATCGGCGGCGTTGGCCACGGATGAACGACGACGCGAGGTGAACAGCTTGATCGCCATGTCCTGGTCGCTCAGGCCGTCGCCTGCGATGAACACTTGTTCGATCTGCGGCAGGCGCTCCAGGGCCAAGCGGCCGAGCACGCTGGTGTCGATCGGCACTTTGCGCCAGCCGACGAGTTGCAGGCCGGCAGCCAGGATCTCGCGGTTCATGTTCTCGCGAGCGGCTTCGGCTTTGACCGGGTCCTGGTTGAAAAACACCATGCCCACGGCGTACTGCTTGGGCAGATCAGCGCCGAAATGCTCTTTGGCGACGGCGCGCAGGAACTGGTCGGGCTTTTGAATCAGCAAGCCGCAACCGTCACCGGTCTTGCCGTCGGCGTTGATCCCACCGCGGTGGGTCATGCAGGTCAGGGCCTCGATGGCCGTTTGCAAAAGGGTATGACTGGGCTCGCCCTGCATATGGGCTATCAGGCCGAAACCGCAGTTATCCTTGAATTCATCGGGTTGGTACAGACCTGCTTTCATAGACACTTTCTCACCAGGCTGCCTCTTATTTCGAGGCAAATTTCTTTTCAATTCAACCGGTTACCTTCCACGCCGAACGTACGCCGGCTTAGCGGGGGCAAAAGGGAGGTCATTGTACACACCGACACGAACGCTCACAAATTTAGCGACGAAATGTCGCAAATCTATGTCGCATTTATGAAAGGTTTAAAGCGATATGCTGTGCTAGTCAAAACTTTTTTAATTCTGACCGCTACGACTCAAAAGCTACTGTGACGCAGACACCACAAAGCGCGCGGCCTTCAGGGCTGCACGCTGTGTTGTTTTTTTTGAGGTGCTGAGAGAGCGGCCTGGGTAAGGCCGCCGGGTCTTCAGCGAGCTGTTGCCAGTTCTTGTTGAACGCTGGCGACAGTGCGAGGCCAAGGTTTACCAGCCTGAACCTTCGCTGGCAAGGTTTTGATCGCAGAATCAGCTGCTGCGCGGCTGGAGAAGTTGCCGTAGGTGATCACGTAGAGAGGCTTGCCGTTGAGCACTTTCTTGAAATAACGGTACTCGCCGCCCTGCTCTTTCACGAACGCCTGAGCATTGGCTTCGGAGCTGGTGCCGAGGATCTGCACCACGAAGTTACCGGTCGGCTGGCTGCTGTACCAGCTGCTGCCGGCCGCACCGGCCTTGGCAACGGTGACAGGTTTTTCAGCAGGCTTGGCGGGTGTGGCTGGCTTGGCGGCCGGCGCAGGCGCGACAGGCTTGGTCACAGGCGCAGGCTTGGCGGTTGCGACCGTCGGCGCAGGCGTCGGCTTGGCAGCCGGTTGGCCTGCTGGCACGCCTGCAGGTGGCGCGGTGGTGGTCACGGTTGGCGGTGTGGCGCTGGAGCCCTCCACCGGCACACCGTCGTCACCTTCGGAAATGCCACCGGCTTCTTCGGCGAGCGGGCCGCGCATTACCGGCTGGCCGACCATCGGCAGGTTGGTCGGTTGGCCGGAGTTGGCGAATTCGACGTTTGGCGTGGGCTTGCCCAGTGGCAACTGCGCCTGTTCGGTTGGCGCGCCAGCAGTGGTCGGTGCCTTGCTGCGGCCAGGAATCAACCAGGCGGCGGCAACAGCGACTACCACAACGGCAGAAATGGCCAGTACGTGTTTCTTAGGCATGGTGAACCCCATCTTTGGACGCTTGACCGCAGAGCGGCTGGCAATCATGGCTTCGATCATGGCATCGCGGGCTACCTGGTTGATGGTGCCAGGCCAGCCGTCGGAGCTATCGTGAATATCAGAGATCTGCGCAGCGGAGAAAAGTTCGATGCCCTGCCCTGCGCCTTCAAGGCGTTGAGCCAGGTATTCGCGGGTCTCTTCCTCTTCGTAAGGCTGCAATTCGATGACGTGGAACAGCTCCTGATCGCCGCTGATCTGCTCCAGGTCGGCGATCAACGACGACTCACCAAACAGGAACACATGCGGACGACCTTCCGGCGTGCCCGCTGCCAGCGCCAGTAGCGCTTCCAGGGCGGATTCGTCGAGCTGCTCGGCGTCATCCACCAGCAGGTAGACTTCCTGGCCAGTCAGGCCCAGTTGCACAACCTGCTTGAGGATCGCATTCGGCTCAGCCGTGGCGACGTCCAGTGCCTGGGCCACCTGGCGCAGCACGCCCGCCGCATCACCGGCGCCACGGGCCGACACCACCACGCTCTGCACCGACTGCTTGTTGGTGCTGGCAACCAGCGCCTGGCGCAGCAGGGTTTTGCCGCTGCCCAACGGGCCGGTCACCACCAGCAACAGCTGGCTGTAGCGCGCGAGGTGGTGCAACTGCCCGAGCACCGGCTTGCGCTGGGCCGGGAAAAATTTGAAACCAGGCACCCGTGGAGCAAAGGGGTCGTGGCTTAACTGGTAATGGCCGAGGAACGCCTCGTCGGCATGCAAACTAGTCATCGGGATCTTATTAACCTTTAAGCTGGGCCAGGGCGCGGTAATCCGCTCCCAGCGTGGCCTGTAAAATCTCTTTCGGATAATCGTCGGTCACGACCGCTTCGCCGATGTGGCGCAACAGCACCAGTCGCAGGCGACCGTCGATCACTTTCTTGTCTATCGCCATATGTTCGAGGAAGTCCGCCTCGGTCATCTCCTCAGGCGGAATCACCGGCAAACCGGCACGCTGGAACAGGCGGATGCCACGATCGCGCTCCTGGGCGCTGATCCAGCCCAGGCGTTGCGACATCTCCAATGCCATCACAGTGCCAGCCGCCACGGCCTCCCCATGCAGCCACACACCATAGCCCATGTGCGTTTCGATCGCATGGCCGAAGGTGTGACCCAGGTTCAAGGTAGCCCGTACACCGGACTCCCGTTCGTCGGCATTCACCACCAACGCCTTGGCGGCGCAAGAGCGCGAAATCGCTTCGGTCAGCGCCACCTGGTCGAGGGCGCGCAGTGCGTCCACGTGTTCTTCCAGCCAGGTCAGGAACGGCTCGTCGCAGATCAGCCCGTACTTGATAACTTCCGCCAGGCCCGCCGACAGCTCGCGCGGTGGCAAGGTATTGAGGGTTGCGGTATCGATCAGCACGGCTTGAGGCTGGTAGAACGCGCCGACCATGTTCTTGCCCAGCGGGTGGTTGATACCGGTCTTGCCGCCGACCGACGAATCAACCTGGGACAACAGGGTGGTCGGCACCTGGATAAAGTCCACTCCACGCTGGTAGCAGGCTGCTGCGAAACCAGCCATATCGCCGATCACACCGCCACCCAGGGCGACCACGGTGGTGCGGCGGTCATGCCGGGCAGTCAGCAGGCCATCAAAAATCAGTTGCAGGGTTTCCCAGTTCTTGTGGGCTTCGCCGTCCGGCAGCACCACAGAAATTACCGAGTAGGCCGCCAGGCTGCGGCTCAGACGCTCAAGATACAGCGGCGCGACCGTTTCGTTGGAGATGATCGCCACTTGCCGCCCGGCAATATGCGGCGCAAGCAACTCGGGCTGGTCCAACAGACCTTCGCCAATATGGATCGGGTAGCTGCGCTCGCCTAGATCGACCTTAAGTGTCTGCATGTGTCCCCGCGTTGAAGATGTATTGACGACCGGCAACGTCGAATTCCGACGCGGCCTGATGGCTCTACGCCACACCCCGAAGGGTGATAACGCGCCGCCGAGAATAGCGCATTTCGAGCCCGGCTTTAACGGGGTGGCAGCCGTTGCAGGCGCTCAAGAATATCGAGCACTACCATCCGGGGTGGCCGCTCATCGGTTTCCACCACCAGATCGGCGATTTCCCGGTACAGCGGATCGCGCAGCGTCAGCAGATCCCGCAGGGTCTTGGCCGGGTCGGCGGTGCGCAGCAAGGGGCGATTGCGATCACGCGCAGTGCGGCCCACCTGCTGCTCGACTGACGCATGCAGATACACCACGCGACCACCGGCATGCAGCGCTCGCCGGTTTTCATCGCGCATCACCGCGCCGCCGCCGGTCGCCAATACCACGCCATCACAGCCGCACAGCTCGGCAATCATCGCCTGCTCGCGGTCGCGAAAGCCCAGCTCGCCTTCCTTATCGAAGATCCATGGGATATTGGCACCCGTGCGCAATTCAATTTCCTTGTCGGAATCTTTGAATGGCAGGCGCAGCTCTTTGGCCAGCAAACGGCCGATGGTGCTTTTTCCAGCGCCCATCGGTCCTACAAGAATCAAATTTCGCACAGAATCAACGACTCACAGCAATCGCCTGGTTATTCATAATACGCGGAGTCAGGAATACCAGCAGCTCGGATTTTCTTTCCGCCAGCACATCGCGCCGGAAAAGGCGGCCAAGATACGGCACATCGCCCAAAAATGGCACTTTATCTACGACTTTGCTCTGGGTATTGGAGAAAACCCCACCGATCACAATGGTCTCGCCGTCCTTTACCAGCACCTTGGCATTGACTTCGTTTTTCTTGATCGGCGGCACGTCGTTGAGCTTGTTCAGGTAGTCGGGTTCATCCTTGGTCACCCTGACCTCCATGATCACCCAGCCATCCGGGGTGATTTGCGGGGTCACCTCCAGCGACAGCGAGGCCTCCTTGAACGACACCGATGTCGCGCCCTGGGAAGTGGATTCCTGATAGGGAATCTCGGTGCCCTTGAGGATGCGTGCGGTTTCCTTGTCGGAAGTGACCACCTTGGGCTGCGAGACGATCTCCCCGTTGCCGGTTTTTTCCATGGCCGTCAGTTCCAGGTCCAGCAGCAGGTTGTCCGTGATGTAAGCGATGCCCAGGCCGGATGTGCCAGTCAGCGAACCCAGGTCGACAAAAGGCGAGCTGGGCGGGTTTGCCGGCGGCTCAGCGCCTTCGGCCACAGATTTCCGAATACCCCCGGCACTCCAATTACCCTGATTGAGGCGCCCACCCCAGCGCACTCCGAGGCTTTTGTCGTAATCAACGTTGGCCTCGACAATCCGCGCCTCGATCATTACCTGGCGCACCGGGATATCCAGTTGCGCCACGATCCGCCGCAGCTCCTCCAGGCGCTCACCGGTCTGGTAGGCGATGATGTTATTGGTGCGGTCGTCCACCGCCACCGAACCGCGTTCATCGGTGACGCCCTCCAGGCCGGTCACCGACTGGAACAGCTTGGCCAGGTCCGCCGCCTTGGCGTAATTGACCTGTAACAGCTCCCGACGCAAGGGCGCCAGTTCGGCCATTTGCTTGCGCGACTCCAATACCAGCAGCTCACGCGCGGCCAGTTCCTCGGCAGGCGCCACCAGCAATACGCCCGCCTTCACGCGCTTATCCAACCCCTTGGTTTGCAGCACCAGGTCCAGCGCCTGGTCCCACGGCACATCCTTGAGGCGCAAGGTGATCGAACCTTGCACCTCGTCGCTGGCGACCAGGTTCAGCCCGGCCACGTCCGCAATTTGCTGCAATACCGCGCGCAAATCGATGTTCTGGAAATTGAGGTTCAGCTTGTCGCCGCTATAAGGCGCGCTCGGCACAGCATTGCCGGGTGGCGGCAGTTGAATCAAATCCACACGACTCGGCACAGCAGTAGCCATCGGTGCCGTGAACGCTATCCATAGCGCCACACCGAAGGACGAGAAAGTCCTTTTCATTTTTTACTTCCGTTATGAGTTGACGTTTAACACCAAGGTTCGTGAACGTTCCAGCCATGCGCCCCGCTCATCGGGGAACAGCTCCACCAGCTCGATATAGCCATCATGGATGGCCGTGACCCGGCCGTGGTCCGGCCCCAGGTAATCGCCGACTGCCAGGCGATGCACGGTGGACGCGGCGCGCAGCAGCGCGAACGTCTGCAGCCCGCGGGACAGCGTGCCGACCATTTCGAACTGATCGACTGCGAGTTTTTCCAACACGCCACGTGGCCGTGTGATGTCCGGTGCACGGGCGGCCCGCCCAGGCAAATGGTCGACCTGAACGGCCAGCGGCTGGAACGGATCGCGCAAACCAGAGGCGGCGTAGACGAAAGACTGGCCAGGCATGGCCGGCTCGCCGGCTGGGACGCCCTGCTCCCGGTGCCAATAGGTCTTGGCCAGCAGATCCAGGCGCAGCAGCTTGCCATCGCGGCGCAGGGCAACGTCGTGCACGGTGGCGATCCTCTGCAGGCCACCCAGGCCGCTCACAAACGTCGCGAGGTCGTGATAGGCGCCTGCCACGCTGATGTGTACGGGCTGTTCGCTGAAGAACGGCCGAGGCTGCTCATCCAGCGGGGTGACGCTTTCGACGAGCAAGCCATTGACCAATGCCAAGCGAGCGACGTCTTCCAGCAAGCCAGGCACTTCTGACTGAGCCGGCAATGCCTGCAACAGCGCATTCCCCCTGGCCTGCAGACGCCGGACCTGACGGGCTCGCTCTTCAAGGCTCGCGGACAAGCCGGCCTTTTGCGCAAGTTGCTGCTGAAGGGCCACTTCGTGCGCCTCGGCCTCGCGCAACCTATCCCGCGAAGGGTTCAGGTACGCGAGTTCACCGGCCACCCACACTGCACCGGCCAGCGCGCAGCCCAGCAGGGCCTTGCCGGGTAGGGGCCATTTAGCGGTGTTGTGAGTAAGCGCAGAAATATCGAGCCTGGGCAGGCTCATGGTTGGGCCTCTGTGGACTCTCCCTGGCGCACCATCAGTTGGAATTCGTTGTTGCCGCGAGCGCCATCTGTTCGCACATGTTGCAGCCGGGTGGCGCGCCCTTCTTCAGAGGTCTGCAGGCGGCGCATCAACTGGGCAATATCCTGGCTGGATTCAGCGCTGCCCCTGATGCTCAACGTGTCACCCTTGGCTACCACTTCATGCAGATGCACACCGTCAGGCACTGCGCGCGCCAGTTGGTCGAGCAACTGAGCGCCGGACGAGCGGGAGTCGTGCAGGTCTTGCACGACTTTCATGCGCTCCGCCAACTGCCGGCTTTGCGCCTGCAGGTCGTCGATGTTGTTGATGCGCGCGTCCAGCACGCCGACCTCTTTGCCCAAGTGGTCATTGCGCGTTACTTGCCGGTCAATGGCCCGATCGATCACCTGGTCCGCCAGCCACACCGCTGCGAGCGCCACACAGGCGAACGCCAGCAAAAACGCGAGGAAGTACTTGCGCCGCCGCTCTGCCAGCGCCTGGCGCCAAGGCAAAAGATTGATTCGTGTCATCAAGCGAAACTCCTCAGGGCCAACCCGCAAGCAACTCCCATCCCTTGGGCATCCACGGCCCACTGTGCGCCATCGACTCGATGGCCCGGCGTGAAGCTGGCGAAATCCTGACCGCAAGCGCGCGCCAATGCAAACGCTTCGACATCTACCACCTTTGGCACCAACCCGGCCAGGGCCAAAACCGCCTGGCGGGCTTCCACCTGCGCCTTCAGGCACGCCGCCAGCAACACCTGCACCCGCAACGGGTCCTGTGGCGAAGGCCCCTGGACCTGAAAGTCGATGGCCACGTCATCCAATGGATAAGGAATGTACTGGTCAGCCTCCATCTGGATCAACCATGTCATCTCGTCATCACTGAGCCCGGCTTCCATTTCGATCATCCGGGTAATCACCGAGGGCCCCGCCACCGCTATGGCAGCGCCACGGGCCGAGGTGCACAGCCGAGCCAACCCAGCCTGCAGCGCACGCGCGATCCCTTCAAGATCAAGCAATGTGCCATCCACGACCGCATGGGCGGGCAGCGCCTGTGTGGTGTAGCCCTGAATGTTGTAACCGGAGGTTGAACGGCCCAGCTCGACCACGCGAATGGCCGCGTCGTTGATGTCGACACCCAGTAGGAGGTTGCCTTTTCGCCTGAAAAATCCCTTTCTCATAAAACTCCCTAAAACTTTGCCTGTCATACCGGCAGTCGTTACATCTGATTAGCGCTGGGCGCCGTGCATTCGGTCGACTTGGCAGCTGCGCGAATGACGCCCCAAGTCGAAAAATGCTTTAATGCCCAGCGTTTTTTCCGCTTTATCTGCCGCTCGGGTTGATCCATCGTTTGCCATGCATGCCCCGACGCCTAACTCATTCTTTTCTCTGGAAATCCAAAAGCCTTGATTCGTCTGCTGAAGTTTTTCGGGTACTCCATTGTCGCGATCGTCTGCGGGCTGATGCTCGTGCTCAGCGGGGCCTACCTCTACCTTAGTCCGGGTTTACCCTCCGTAGAGGCCCTGAGAAGCATCCAGTTGCAGATTCCTTTGCGGGTCTACAGCAGCGATGAAAAGCTGATCGCGGAGTTCGGCGAAATGCGCCGCACACCGATCCGTTTTGCCGACATTCCGCCCAATTTCATCAGCGCCCTGCTGTCGGCCGAAGACGATAATTTTGCCAACCACTATGGCGTCGACCCGAGCAGCCTGGTGCGTGCGGCCACACAATTGGTAAAAAGCGGACACATTCAGTCGGGTGGCAGCACGATCACCATGCAGGTGGCGAAGAACTTCTTCCTCACCAGCGAGCGCAGCTTTTCGCGCAAAGCCACCGAAATCCTGTTGGCGCTACAGATCGAACGCCAGCTGACCAAGGACGAAATCCTCGAGCTGTACGTCAACAAGATCTACCTGGGCAACCGCGCCTACGGGATCGAGGCGGCCTCGCAGGTGTACTACGGCAAGTCGATTCGTGACGCGAGCCTGGCGCAGATGGCCATGATTGCCGGCTTGCCCAAGGCGCCGTCGCGCTTCAACCCACTGGCCAACCCGGCACGCAGCAAAGAGCGCCGCGACTGGATCCTGGGGCGGATGTACAAGCTAAGCAAGATCGACCAGGCCGCGTATGAAAGCGCAGTCGCCGAGCCGTTGAACGCCAGCTACCACGTGCCGACGCCAGAAGTGAATGCGCCGTACATCGCCGAAATGGCGCGAGCCGAAATGGTCGGCAGGTATGGCAGCGAGGCCTACACCGAAGGCTTCCGCGTGACTACGACGGTTCCGAGCAACCTGCAGGAAATCGCCAATACCTCCGTACATTCCGGCCTGGTCACCTATGACCAGCGTCACGGCTACCGTGGTCCTGAGTCGCGCCTGCCGGGCAAGACCCTGAGCGCCTGGACCACCGAGCTGGGCAAACAACGCCCGATCAGCGGCCTGGAACCGGCCATCGTCACTCAAGTGAAGAAAGATGGCGTGCAGGTACTGACCCGCACCGGCGAAGCGCATGTAGCCTGGGACAGCATGAAATGGGCGCGCCCATTCCTGAACACCAACAGCATGGGCCCGATGCCCAAGCAGCCGTCGGACGTCGCGCAAGTGGGTGACTTGATCCGCGTGCAACGCCAGCCGGACGACAGCCTCAAATTCAGCCAGGTGCCGCTGGCCCAAGGCGCCCTGGTGTCGCTGGACCCGCAGAACGGCGCAATCCGCGCGCTGGTCGGCGGTTTCGCTTTCGAGCAGAGCAACTACAACCGCGCCACCCAGGCCAAACGCCAACCGGGCTCGAGTTTCAAGCCGTTCATCTACAGTGCCGCGCTGGATAACGGCTACACCGCCGCCAGCCTGGTCAACGATGCGCCAATCGTGTTCGTCGACGAATACCTGGACAAGGTCTGGCGCCCGAAGAACGACACCAACACCTTCCTGGGCCCGATTCGCATCCGTGAAGCGCTGTACAAGTCGCGCAACCTCGTTTCGATCCGCCTGCTGCAGGCAATGGGCGTGGGCAAGACCATCGATTACATGACGCGCTTTGGCTTCGCGAAATCGGACCTGCCGCCGAACCTGTCACTGGCCCTCGGCACCGCGACCCTGACGCCGATGGAGATCGCCACCGGCTGGAGCACGTTCGCCAACGGCGGCTACAAGATCGCGCCTTATCTGATCGACAAGATTGAAAGCCGCAACGGCGACACCCTGTTCACCGCCAACCCACCGCGCGTGCCGGGTGATGTGGTCAACGGCGTGGCCGCCACCGATGGCCTGGCAGCCCCGAGCAATGGCGGCATCACCATCGAACCGACGCCCGGCGCTGCTGCGTCCAGCACCACCACACCGCAGGAGCCGCAGACGCCTGCCGTGGCGGAGCGCATCGTGGATGGCCGCACCACCTATATCCTCAACAGCATCCTTGAAGACGTGATCAAGAAAGGTACCGGCCGCCGCGCCCTGGCCCTGGGCCGGGCGGATATCGCCGGCAAGACCGGTACCACCAACGAATCCAAGGATGCCTGGTTCTCCGGCTACAACGCCGACTACGTGACCACCGTGTGGACCGGCTACGACCAGCCGGAAAGCCTTGGCCGTCGCGAGTTCGGCGGCACCGTGGCGCTGCCGATCTGGATGAGCTACATGGGCGCGGCCTTGAAGGACAAGCCGCTGCATACCCAGCCTGAGCCGGAAGGCATTCTCAGCCTGCGGATCGACCCAGTCAGCGGCCGTGCGGCCTCGCCAAGCACGCCGAATGCGTACTTCGAACTGTTCAAGAGCGAAGACACGCCGCCCTCGGTCAACGAGCTGGGCAATGGCGTCGCACCGGGCAGCCCGTTGCCGGCGGATGAGGCGGCGCCGATCGATTTGTTCTGATCGCGACCTCAAGCCGATGAGGTGAAAAATGTGTGAGGGGGCCTGCCCCGATAGCGGTGTATCAGTCAGCTAATCTGTAGCTGACCCAATGCAATCAGGGGCAAGCCCCCTCCCACATTTGGACGGGACACAGCCCACAAAAAAGCCCCGACTCGCAAGAGCCGGGGCTTTTTGTTGTTGCGCTACAACGGCTTAGCCGTTGAACACATCGTCCACGCTTTGCAGCGGGTAGTGCTTCGGATACGGCAGGGTGGCCACACCGGTCTCGATCGCGGCTTTGGCCACGGCATCGGAGATCAGGGTAATCAGGCGCTTATCCATTGGTTTCGGAATGATGTACTCACGGCCGAATTCCAGCTTGGCGCCACCGTAGGCATCGCATACGTCCTGAGGGACCGGCAGCTTGGCCAGTTCACGCAGGGCGTTGGCGGCGGCCACTTTCATTTCTTCGTTGATGCGCTTGGCGCGAACGTCCAGGGCACCACGGAAGATGAACGGGAAGCCCAGTACGTTGTTGACCTGGTTCGGGTAGTCCGAACGGCCGGTGGCCATGATCACGTCGCTACGGGTGGCGTGCGCCAGCTCCGGGGAGATCTCTGGGTCCGGGTTGGAGCAGGCAAACACGATCGGGTTGGCCGCCATGGTTTTCAGGCCTTCGGCGCTCAGCAGGTTCGGGCCGGACAGGCCGACGAACACGTCTGCACCGTCGAGGGCGTCAGCCAGGGTGCGCTTGTCGGTAGCGTGGGCAAACATCGCCTTGTACTGGTTCAGGTCGGTACGCTCGGACTGGACCACGCCCTTGCTGTCGACCATGAAGATGTTTTCCAGCTTGGCGCCCATGCTCACCAGCAATTTCATGCAGGAGATGGCTGCAGCACCGGCGCCCAGGCAGACGATCTGTGCGTCAGCGAGGGTTTTGCCGGCGATTTCCAGGGCGTTGATCATGCCGGCCGCGGTAACAATCGCGGTGCCGTGCTGGTCATCGTGGAATACCGGAATGTCGCACTGCTCGATCAGGGCCTTTTCGATCTCGAAGCACTCAGGTGCCTTGATGTCTTCCAGGTTGATGCCACCGAAGGTGATGGAAATGCGCTTTACGGTGTCGATGAAAGCCTGCGGGCTTTCGGAGTCGACTTCGATGTCGAATACGTCGATGCCCGCAAAGCGCTTGAACAGCACGCCTTTACCTTCCATGACTGGCTTGGAAGCCAATGGGCCGAGGTTACCCAGGCCCAGAATCGCGGTGCCATCGGAAATCACTGCAACCAGGTTGCCTTTGCCGGTGTACTTGTACGCCAGTTCAGGGTCGCGGGCGATTTCACGTACGGGCTCGGCAACGCCAGGGCTGTAGGCCAGCGACAGGTCGCGGGCGGTGGCAGTGGCTTTGGTGAGCTCTACACTCAGCTTTCCTGGACGAGGATGGGCATGATATTCGAGAGCGGCAGTTTTCAAATCAGACATATCGGCATTCCGCTTTTACTGTTGGTCGACGGACCGCCGAGGATACGCGTGTCGCAAAGTCCCTACAAGACTGGGCAGTCACAGGTGTCAAGGGCCCTGCAGTAAGACTTTCGGCCAAGAGCCACGGGATACAAGGGCTCAACTGTTCACAATCAACATAAAAAATGTCTACAATTTTTTCTTCAAAGTTGATTTAAATGACCTACCACCAAATTCCAGGCACAAAAAAGGCGTCCACAAGGGACGCCTTTTTCAACAGCCTGCAAAAACCCAATGGGCTTTTGAGCCTTACTCTGCTGGAGTAGCAGCAGGCTTCTTGCCGAAAGCACCAAAGCGATCTGCGAAGCGCTGTACACGGCCGCCGGTGTCCAGAGTTTTCTGCTTACCGGTGTAGAACGGGTGGCACTCGTTGCATACGTCAGTACCCAGTGGCTTGCACAGGTTCGAGCGAGTTTCGAACTTGTTGCCGCAGCTGCAGGTTACTTCGATGGTTTCGTACGCTGGATGGATATCGGCTTTCATGGCACTTCCTCGGGCTAGCGTGCCGCCACTCGACACTATTGTCGAATACCGCACGTAATTAGGCCGCGGATTCTACCAGACCTTTTCAATCGCGCAAGCGCCAGTACCTTTCGCCTGTGGAGATAAAAGCACCTTTCATCAGAAAACCATGGCATACCCAAGGCTCCCACCGTCTGCTAGGCTCGCGCCCCTGCACCACCGCCTGCCTTTATAGATGAGACTCCCCGCGTGCCCGACGCCATATTGCGCCTAGCCCTGCCCTCGCCCCTGCGCCGCCTGTTCGATTACCGGGCCCCGGCCGGTGTGCTGCGGGCGCAGTTGCAGCCGGGGATGCGCGTGCGCGTGCCATTCGGGCGACGGGAAATGATCGGCATCCTTATCGAAATCGCCGACCACAGCGAAGTCCCCGCAGAAAAACTCAAGCCGGCCGTGGCCATCCTCGACGAAACGGCGCCGCTGCCGCCCGCGCTGTTCAAGCTGTGCCTGTGGACCGCCCAGTATTATCAGCACAGCCTGGGCGACACCCTGAGCTGGGCGCTGCCGGTATTGCTGCGCCAGGGCGAATTGGCCGAAGCACGCCAGGAACGTTTCTGGTCGACGGTGCCCGGCGCGCGCCTCGACGACCCGCGTATCGCCCGCGCACCGCGCCAGCGTGAAGCCCTGGCGACCCTGGCCCAGCACCCCCACGGCGTGGCCCATCAGCTATTAAGCAAGCTGATGCTGAGCAAGGACAGCCTCGACCTGCTGCTGGCCAAAGGCTTGGTGCAAGTTGAAATCCGCAAGCACGCGCCCGACCCGCGCCACGAACACTGGCTGGCCCAGCCGGAACTGCCACTGAACCCGGAGCAGCGCGCGGCGTATGAGGCGATTCGTGCCGGTTTCGACAGTTTCCACGCGTTCCTGCTGGCCGGCGTCACCGGCAGCGGCAAGACCGAAGTGTATTTGCAGCTGATCCGCGAAACCCTGCAGGCCGGTAAACAGGCGCTGGTGTTGATCCCCGAGATCAACCTGGGCCCGCAGACCCTGGCGCGTTTCGAGCAGCGCTTCAACGCGCGGATCGCGCTGGTGCACTCGGCGGTCAATGACCGCGAGCGCCTGGAATCCTGGCTGGCGGCGCGTGATGGCGAGGCCGACATTATTATCGGCACCCGCTCGGCGCTGTTCACACCGATGAAAAACCCCGGGCTGATCATCATTGATGAAGAGCACGACGGCTCCTACAAACAGCAGGAAGGCCTGCGCTACCACGCCCGTGACCTGGCGCTGGTGCGCGCGCGCCAGGAAGACATCCCGATTGTGCTGGGCTCGGCCACGCCGTCCCTCGAAAGCCTGCACAACGCCTATACCGGCCGGTATGGGCTCCTACGCCTGAATGAGCGCGCGGGTGGTGCCAAGCAGCCACGTTTCCTGCGCCTGGACGTAAAAAGCCGCCCGCTGGACAGTGGTATTTCCGGGCCGATGCAACAAGCCATCGGCCAGACCCTCGCCGCCGGCCAGCAAGTATTGGTGTTTCTCAACCGCCGCGGCTTTGCGCCGACGCTGCTGTGCCATGACTGCGGCTGGATGTCCGAGTGCGAGCGCTGCGATGCGCGCATGACCGTGCACCAGCGCCACGGCGAGTTGCGCTGCCACCACTGCGGCCACGTGGAGCGCACGCCGCGCCATTGCCCACAGTGCGGCAAAGTGGATTTGCGCCCGGTGGGTGCAGGCACCGAGCGGGCTGAAGAGCGCCTGGGCATTCTGTTCCCGGATTACCCGGTGTTGCGCGTGGACCGCGACAGCACCTCGCGCAAAGATGCGATGAACCAGTTATTTGCCACCATCCAGAAGGGCCAACCGTGCATCCTGGTGGGCACACAGATGCTTGCCAAAGGGCATCACTTCCCACGGGTGACGCTGGTGTCGATCCTGGATGCCGACGGCGGCCTGTTCTCCGGCGACTTCCGCGCCAGCGAGCGCATGGCGCAGTTGATCGTGCAGGTTGCTGGCCGTGCCGGACGGGCCGAGGAGCCGGGCAAGGTGATTATCCAGACGCACCTGGCCGACCACCCGCTGCTGATTCAGCTGACAGAACAAGGCTACTTTGCCTTCGCCGAACAGGCGCTGAGCGAGCGCCGCGCGGCCGGCCTGCCGCCCTTCGCGCACCTCGCACTACTGCGCGCCGAAGCGCACAAACCGGGGCAGGCCGAGGGCTTTCTGGATGAAGCCTGCAGCGCCGCCGAACGTTTGCTCGGCGAGCTGGGTCTGACCGGCATCGAGTTGCTCGGCCCGGTGCCCGCGCCCATGGAGCGCCGCGCCGGGCGTTATCGGGCTCAGCTACTCTTGCAGGCAACGTCACGCGCGCCGCTGCATCGGCTCTTAAGTAGCTGGTTGCTTGCCCTGGAGCAAATGCCCAGCGGCCGGCAAGTGCGATGGTCGCTGGATGTAGACCCGGTAGATTTGTACTGATTGCAACATCGCCATTGCAGGCAAGCAAGCTCCCACATTTTGCAATATGAACCCCCTTAAATGTGGGAGCGGGCTTGCCCGCGATGAGGCCCGCAGGTCTACCAACCCGTCTGAACGGTTGGCAAGCCCGCCCTCGCCACGGATAATGCCCAGTTTTTCCACCTGCGCATCGCGCGCCGCCGCTTGCGGTCGAAAGAGAACACCATGAAAGACACCATTCGCCAGCTGATCCAACAAGCCCTCACCCAACTCGTCAACGAAGGTGTGTTGCCTGAAGGCCTGACGCCGGCGATCCAGGTGGAAAACACCCGCGACAAGACCCACGGCGACTTCGCCAGCAACATCGCGATGATGCTGTCCAAGCCTGCGGGCATGAAGCCGCGCGACCTGGCGGAAAAAATCATCGCCGCCCTGCCTGCCGACGAGAGCATCACCAAGGCCGAAATCGCCGGCCCGGGTTTTATCAACTTCTTCCAGAACACCCAGGCCCTGGCTTCGCGCCTGGACGCGGCCCTGGCCGACGCCGGGATCGGTGCACGCAAAGCCGGCCCGCTGCAGCGCGTGGTCGTTGACCTGTCGGCCCCCAACCTGGCCAAAGAGATGCACGTCGGCCACTTGCGCTCGACCATCATCGGCGACGGCGTGGCGCGGGTACTGGAGTTTCTCGGCGACACCGTGATCCGCCAGAACCACGTGGGCGACTGGGGCACCCAGTTCGGCATGCTGATGGCGTACCTGCAGGAAAACCCGATCACCAGCAACGAGCTGGCCGACCTGGAAAACTTCTACCGCGCCGCCAAGAAACGCTTCGACGAATCCGAAGAATTCGCCGACCGCGCCCGTGGCCTGGTGGTCAAGCTGCAAGCCGGTGACGAGGAATGCCTGGCGCTGTGGGGCCGCTTCCGTGAGATCTCGCTGTCGCACTGCCAGGAAATCTACGAACTGCTCAACGTCAAATTGACCATGGCCGACGTGATGGGCGAAAGCGCCTACAACGACGACCTGGTCAACGTGGTCAACGACCTCAAGGCCAAGGGCCTGCTGGTTGAGAGCAACGGCGCGCAGTGCGTGTTCCTCGAAGAATTCAAGACCGCCGACGGCGAGCCGCTGCCGGTGATCATCGTCAAGGCCGATGGCGGCTATCTCTACGCCACCACCGACCTGGCGGCCGTGCGCTACCGCAGCGGCGTGCTGAAAGCCGACCGCGCCCTGTATTTCGTCGACCAGCGCCAGGCCCTGCACTTCCAGCAGGTGTTTGAAGTGGCGCGCCGCGCCGGTTTCGTCACCCACCCGATGCACATGGAACACATGGGCTTCGGCACCATGAACGGCGCCGATGGCCGCCCGTTCAAGACCCGTGACGGCGGCACCGTGAAGCTGATCGACCTGCTGAACGAAGCCCAGGAACGCGCCTACAACCTGGTGAAGGAAAAGAACCCGGAGCTGGCCGAAGCCGACCTGCGCAACATCGCCCGCGTGGTGGGGATTGGCGCGGTGAAATACGCCGACCTGTCCAAGCACCGCACCAGCGACTACAGCTTCAACTTCGAACTGATGCTCAATTTCGAAGGCAATACCGCGCCGTACCTGCTGTACGCCTACACCCGCGTGGCCGGTGTGTTCCGCAAGCTGGGCAAGGATTTCAGCCAGGTCGAAGGCCAGATCGTGCTGGATGCCCCGCATGAGCAGGAACTGGCGGCCAAACTGGCGCAATTTGGCGAAGTGCTGAACAGCGTCGGCGAGAAAGGCACGCCGCATATCCTCTGCACCTACCTGTACGAAGTCGCCGGCCTGTTCTCCAGCTTCTACGAGAACTGCCCGATCCTCACCGCCGACGACGAAGCCCAGAAGCAAAGTCGCCTGCGCCTCGCCGCACTGGCTGGACGGACCCTCAAGCAAGGCCTGGAACTGTTAGGCCTGGAAACCCTGGAGCGTATGTAAGTTGGCTGCCAAGAAAAAACCTGCACCCAAGCGCGGCGCCAGCCGCTACCAGGCACCCGCGAAGAAGCCTATTCCAGGCTGGTTGTGGATGGCCATCGGCCTGGCGGTCGGCGCGTTTGTGGTGATCCTGATGAAGCTGGAGCCGGGCAAGGGCGATGACGTCAAACGCGTCAAGCAGGAGCAGCTGAAGGCCACGAAAATGGCCGAGGCCAACAAGACCGCGCCGAGCCCGACCGCACCCGTGAAGCCGAAATATGACTTCTACACGCTGCTGCCGGAATCCGAAGTGATCGTGCCGCCCGACGCTGTGCCGGAGAAAACCCTGCCGACGCCGCAAGTGCCGACCACGCCGGTGACGCCAGCTGAAGCGGCGAAAATCGACACCGCGCGCGCCCAGGCAGCGCTGGCCGGGATCACCCCGCCGCCAGCGCCGCCGGTTGCCGAGACCAAGGCAGCACCGGTGACCAAATTCTTCCTGCAAGCGGGCTCGTTCCCGAAACAGGCGGATGCGGACCGCGTGCGTGCGCAGATCATTCTGCTGGGCCAGACGGTGACGGTGGAATCCGGCACGGTGAAGGACGCCACTTGGTATCGCGTGCTGGTGGGGCCGTTCAGCAACCGCGAACAGCTGACCGTGGCGCAGAAACAACTGGCGGGCGCAGGGTTTAGCAACCTGTTGTTACAACAACGCCAGAGCCGCTGATTCCGAACACACAGCAGTACCCATGTGGGAGCGGGCTTGCTCGCGAAGGCGCCAGATCAGTCAATATTTCCAGTGACTGACACACCGCATTCGCGAGCAAGCCCGCTCCCACATTTGATTTTCATCGCCGTCAGGACCGAGACCGACACATAAACGCCACTCGTCCGCACTCAAGTCCTACGGTTGAAATCCCCCCCACGACCCCCATATCAGTTTCCATCAGGGCATTTTCGCCCCGCTGCGTGGAGACTCTCCCCTTGACCACCATCGTTTCAGTACGTCGCCACGGCAAAGTCGTCATGGGCGGCGACGGCCAGGTTTCCCTTGGCAACACCGTGATGAAAGGCAACGCCAAAAAAGTGCGCCGCCTGTACCACGGCCAGGTTCTCGCGGGCTTTGCCGGCGCTACCGCCGACGCCTTCACCCTCTTCGAGCGTTTCGAGGGCCAGCTGGAAAAACACCAGGGCCACCTCGTACGCGCTGCAGTCGAACTCGCCAAAGAATGGCGCACCGACCGTACCCTCAGCCGCCTGGAAGCCATGCTGGCCGTTGCCAACAAAGACGCCTCCTTGATCATCACCGGTAACGGCGACGTGGTTGAGCCTGAGCATGGCCTGATCGCCATGGGTTCCGGCGGTGGCTACGCCCAGGCGGCAGCCAGCGCACTGTTGAAGAAAACCGACCTGTCGGCCCGTGAAATCGTCGAGACTGCCCTGGGCATTGCCGGCGATATCTGCGTGTTCACCAACCACAACTTCACCATTGAGGAGCAGGACCTCGCTGAGTAAGCCGTAGGCTTATTCCCGCTTGAGGCCGCCAAACACTATGTCCATGACTCCCCGCGAAATCGTCCATGAACTCAATCGCCATATCATCGGCCAGGACGATGCCAAGCGCGCCGTTGCCATTGCGCTGCGTAACCGCTGGCGCCGGATGCAACTGCCCGAAGAACTGCGCGTTGAAGTAACCCCGAAAAACATCCTGATGATCGGCCCGACCGGCGTCGGTAAAACCGAAATCGCCCGGCGCCTGGCCAAACTGGCCAACGCCCCGTTCATCAAGGTCGAAGCCACCAAGTTCACCGAAGTCGGCTATGTGGGCCGCGACGTCGAGTCGATCATCCGTGACCTGGCCGACGCCGCCCTGAAACTGCTGCGCGAGCAGGAAATGACCAAGGTCAGCCACCGCGCCGAAGACGCCGCCGAAGAACGTATCCTTGATGCCCTGCTGCCGCCGGCACGCATGGGTTTCAATGAAGACGCCGCACCGGCCTCGGATTCCAACACCCGCCAGCTGTTCCGCAAGCGCCTGCGTGAAGGCCAGCTGGATGACAAGGAAATCGAGATCGAAGTAGCCGAAGTCTCCGGCGTGGATATCTCCGCGCCGCCCGGCATGGAAGAAATGACCAGCCAGCTGCAGAACCTGTTCGCCAACATGGGCAAGGGCAAGAAGAAAAGCCGCAAGCTCAAGGTGAAGGAAGCGCTGAAACTGGTGCGCGACGAAGAAGCCGGGCGTCTGGTGAATGAGGAAGAACTCAAGGCCAAGGCCCTGGAAGCCGTCGAGCAGCATGGCATCGTGTTTATCGACGAGATCGACAAGGTGGCCAAGCGCGGCAACTCCGGCGGCGTCGACGTATCCCGCGAAGGCGTGCAGCGTGACCTGCTGCCGCTGATCGAAGGCTGCACCGTCAATACCAAGCTGGGCATGGTCAAGACCGACCACATCCTGTTTATCGCTTCCGGTGCGTTCCACCTGAGCAAGCCGAGCGACCTGGTGCCTGAGCTGCAAGGCCGCCTGCCGATTCGGGTTGAGCTGAAAGCCCTGACCCCGGGGGACTTCGAGCGCATCCTCAGTGAGCCGCACGCGTCGCTTACCGAGCAGTACCGCGAGCTGCTGAAAACCGAAGGCCTGGCCATCGAGTTCCTGCCGGACGGCATCAAGCGCCTGGCGGAGATTGCCTGGCAGGTCAACGAGAAGACCGAGAACATCGGTGCCCGTCGCCTGCACACCCTGCTTGAGCGCCTGCTGGAGGAGGTTTCCTTCAGCGCCGGCGACATGGCTGGCTTGCAGAATGGCGAAGCGATCAAGATCGACGCTGAGTACGTCAACAGCCACCTGGGCGAATTGGCGCAGAACGAAGACCTGTCTCGTTATATCCTGTAAGTCATCTGCCTGTGACAGCGGGCTCTTGTGGCGAGGGAGCTTGCTCCCGCTGGAGTGCGAAGCGCTCCCAAGATTTTGGGGCCGCTGCGCAGCCCAGCGGGAGCAAGCTCCCTCGCCACATTTAGCAGCCATACTGGACGACTTACGCCATGACCAAATTCCCTACTGCCATCAACCTGCACAAAACCTCCAACACCCTTGGCCTCACCTACGGGCCCGATGAGGTCTACCAGCTCCCCGCAGAGCTGCTGCGCACCCATTCGCCCTCTGCCGAGGTCCAGGGCCACGGCAAACCTGTCCTGCAATTCGGCAAGCTCAATGTACGCCTGACCAAAGTAGAACCGGCCGGTCAGTACGCACTGAAATTGACCTTCGACGACGGGCATGACAGCGGTTTGTTCACGTGGGACTACCTCTACCAATTGGCCGTGCGTCAGGACGCGCTCTGGGCCGATTATCTTGCCGAGCTCAAAGCCGCCGGCAAAACCCGCGACCCGAGCCAGTCAGTCGTACGGCTAATGCTCTAGCCCAGGCTTCTTGCTCTTTAGAGGGCATTTTCTAATTTCATCTGCTTGAATGCCTTGTCGCGTGGCCAATGACTGGCCCGCTTGCGAAAAAAATTAAACTCGGGTAACCAATGGAACTGGCAAGTTCCCTGCATTTGACGATGCGGTATCAACGGTCACTCGAGTCGCAGTACCAGGCTTGTGTTGTGTATCGAAACCTCGTGCGCAGCGGTCCCCGGTACTCGTCTTTCGGACAATGGAGCGTCGTAGATGAGTAACAAGAATAACGATGACTTGAAACGCCAGGCCTCGGAAAACACCCTGGGGCTCAACCCGATCATCGCGTTACGAAAAAAGGATTTACTGGCCTCGGCGAAGATGGTGCTGACCCAAGCCATCAAGCAACCGTTGCACAGCGTCAAACACGTTGCCCATTTTGGCGTGGAATTGAAGAACGTGATGTTCGGCAAATCCGCGTTGGTACCCGAAAGCGACGACCGCCGCTTCCACGACCCGGCCTGGAGCCAGAACCCGCTCTATAAGCGCTACCTGCAAACCTACCTGGCGTGGCGCAAGGAACTGCACGACTGGATCGGCGACAGCAACCTGTCGGATCAGGACATCAGCCGCGGCCACTTCGTGATCAACCTGATGACCGAAGCCATGGCGCCTACCAACAGCGCAGCCAACCCGGCCGCCGTAAAACGCTTCTTTGAGACCGGCGGCAAAAGCCTGCTCGATGGCTTGTCGCACCTGGCCAAGGACATGGTGCATAACGGCGGCATGCCGAGCCAGGTCAACATGGGTGCCTTTGAAGTGGGCAAGACCCTGGGCACCACCGACGGTGCCGTGGTGTTTCGCAATGACGTGCTGGAGCTGATCCAGTACAAGCCGATCACCGAGCAGGTGCACGAACGCCCGCTGCTGGTGGTGCCGCCGCAGATCAACAAATTCTATGTATTCGACCTGAGCCCGGAAAAGAGCCTGGCGCGCTTTTGCCTGCGCAATGGCCAGCAGACGTTTATCGTCAGTTGGCGCAACCCGACCAAGGCCCAGCGCGAATGGGGCCTGTCGACCTATATCGAGGCGCTCAAGGAAGCGGTCGACGTGGTCTCGGCGATTACCGGCAGCAAAGACATCAATATGCTCGGCGCCTGCTCCGGCGGCATCACCTGCACCGCGCTGCTGGGCCACTACGCGGCGCTGGGGGAGAAAAAGGTCAACGCCCTGACCCTGCTGGTCAGCGTGCTGGACACCACCCTGGACACCCAGGTGGCGCTGTTCGTCGACGAGCAAACCCTGGAGGCGGCCAAGCGCCATTCCTACCAGGCCGGCGTGCTGGAAGGCCGCGACATGGCCAAGGTGTTCGCCTGGATGCGCCCCAATGACCTGATCTGGAACTACTGGGTGAACAACTACCTGCTCGGCAACGAGCCGCCGGTGTTCGACATCCTGTTCTGGAACAACGACACCACGCGCTTGCCCGCCGCGTTCCACGGGGACCTGATCGAGCTGTTCAAAAACAACCCGCTGGTACGCGCGAACGCCCTGGAAGTGTGCGGCACGCCGATCGACCTGAAACAGGTGACCGCCGATATCTACTCCCTCGCGGGCACCAACGACCACATTACGCCGTGGCAATCCTGCTACAAGTCGGCGCAGCTGTTTGGTGGCAAGGTGGAGTTTGTGCTCTCCAGCAGCGGGCATATCCAGAGCATCCTCAACCCGCCGGGCAACCCCAAGGCACGCTACCAGACCAGCGACAGCCTGGCAGGCAAGGCGCTGGACTGGCAGGAAAACGCCACCAAGCACACCGATTCCTGGTGGCTGCACTGGCAGGCATGGCAAGCGGAGCGCGCAGGCAAATTGAAGAAAGCTTCGACAACTTTGGGTAACAAAACCTATGCCGCAGCTGAGGCGGCACCGGGTACTTATGTGCATGAACGCTAGCCACACTTTTTTCTGATTGAAATGGGATCTAAGTGTGGGAGCGGGCTTGCTCGCGAATACGGTGTGTCAGGGTCAGATGTATTGACTGACACACCGCATTCGCGAGCAAGCCCGCTCCCACAATGACCTCACCCCGGCTGCACCACTCCACAGGGCTTGAGCATGCCGCAACCGTTCATCTTCCGCACCATCGACCTGAATGGCCAGGCCATCCGCACGGCGGTGCGCCCGGGCAAGCCTCACTTGACGCCACTGCTGATCTTCAACGGCATCGGTGCCAACCTTGAGCTGGTGTTTCCGTTCGTCCAGGCACTGGACCCGGACCTGGAAGTCATCGCTTTCGATGTGCCGGGCGTGGGCGGTTCCTCCACGCCCAATCGACCCTATCGCTTCCCTGGCCTGGCCAAGCTCACCGCGCGCATGCTCGATTATCTGGACTACGGCCAGGTGAACGCGGTGGGCGTGTCCTGGGGCGGTGCGCTGGCGCAACAGTTTGCCTATGACTACCCGGAGCGCTGCAAGAAGCTGATCCTGGCCGCCACCGCTGCCGGGGCCTTCATGGTGCCGGGCAAGCCCAAGGTGCTGTGGCTGATGGCAAGCCCGCGGCGCTACATCCAGCCGTCCCACGTGGTGCGCATCGCGCCGATGATCTATGGCGGCTCGTTCCGTCGCGATTCGAAACTGGCCGCCGAGCACGCCAGCAAAGTGCGCTCGGCCGGCAAGCTGGGTTACTACTGGCAGCTGTTTGCAGGGCTCGGCTGGACCAGCATCCATTGGCTGCACAAGATCCGCCAGCCGACCCTGGTGCTGGCGGGGGACGACGACCCGCTGATCCCGCTGATCAACATGCGCATGCTGGCCTGGCGCATTCCCAACGCACAGCTGCACATCATTGATGACGGCCACCTATTCCTGATCACCCGCGCCGAAGCAGTAGCGCCGATCATCATGAAGTTTCTGCAAGAGGAGCGCCTGCGAGCGGTTATTCACCCAAGACCGTCGGTGTAAGGACCACACCGGCGCGCAACTTGGCGAGAACCGACTATGGTTCTGAATTGGTGTGCCTGTTGATCGCTTGATGAAGGAGTAGTGGCTCATGCGAGAAAGACCCGTGACGAACCCGGCGCCCACCCCCGCTGCGTTCATCAATGCGCAAAATGCGATCACCGGTCTGCGCGGCCGGGACCTGCTCTCCACCTTGCGCAGCGTCGCCGCCCACGGCTTGCGCAACCCGGTGCATACCGCCCGCCACGCCCTCGCCCTGGGCGGGCAACTGGGCCGCGTGCTGCTGGGTGAAACGGTGCATGAGACCAACCCGAAGGACAGCCGCTTTGCCGACCCGACCTGGGCCCTCAACCCGCTGTACCGGCGCAGCCTGCAAGCTTATCTGAGCTGGCAGAAGCAGACCCGCCACTGGATCGATGACAGCTCACTGAGCGCCGACGACCGTGCTCGCGCGCACTTCGCCTTCGCCCTGATCAACGACGCCGTTGCGCCCTCCAACACCCTGCTCAACCCGCTGGCCGTCAAGGAGCTGCTCAACTCCGGCGGCAACAGCGTGGTGCGTGGCGTGAGCAACCTGTTCAACGATTTGCTGCACAACAACGGCCTGCCCAGCCAGGTCAGCAAACATGCCTTTGAAGTGGGCAAAACCGTGGCCACGACCCCGGGCTCGGTGGTGTTTCGCAATGAGCTGCTGGAACTGATCCAGTACAAGCCCATGAGCGAAAAACAGTACGCCAAGCCGCTGCTGATCGTGCCGCCGCAAATCAACAAGTACTACATTTTCGACCTCAGCCCGGCCAACAGTTTTGTGCAGTACGCCCTGAAAAACGGCCTGCAGACTTTTATCGTCAGTTGGCGCAACCCGGATGTGCGCCATCGCGAGTGGGGCCTGTCCACCTATGTGGCGGCGCTGGAGGAAGCGCTCAACGTGTGCCGGGCGATCACCGGTGCGCGCGAGGTCAACCTGATGGGTGCCTGTGCCGGCGGCCTGACCATCGCCGCGCTGCAGGGCCACTTGCAGGCCAAGCGCCAGCTGCGGCGGATCTCCAGCGCCAGCTACCTGGTGAGCCTGCTGGACAGCCAGATCGACAGCCCTGCCGCCCTGTTCGTCGATGAGCAAGCCCTGGAGGCCGCCAAGCGCCGTTCCTACCAGCAAGGCGTGCTCGACGGCCGCGACATGGCCAGGGTCTTTGCCTGGATGCGCCCCAATGACCTGATCTGGAATTACTGGATCAACAATTACCTGCTGGGCAAGGAACCGCCCGCCTTCGACATCCTGTACTGGAACAACGACAACACGCGCCTGCCCGCTGCATTGCACGGCGACTTGCTGGACTTCTTCAAGCACAACCCGCTGAGCCATCCCGGCGGCCTGGAAGTGTGCGGCACGCCCATCGACCTGCAGAAGGTCACGGTGGACAGCTTCAGCGTGGCCGGGATCAACGACCACATCACGCCGTGGGACGCGGTGTACCGCTCCACGCAGCTGCTGGGCGGCGAGCGGCGCTTCGTGCTGTCCAACAGTGGGCACGTGCAGAGCATCCTCAACCCACCGGGCAACCCCAAGGCTAACTACGTCGAAAACCTCAAGCTGAGCAGCGACCCACGCGCCTGGTATTACGACGCCAGCCATGTCGAAGGCAGCTGGTGGCCGCAGTGGCTGGAATGGATCCAGCAACGTTCGGGCGTACAGCGCGAAACCCTGACCGCCCTGGGCAACCAGAATTACCCACCGATGGAAGCGGCGCCGGGCACTTACGTGCGGGTGCGCTGAGCTCAACGATCACATTAAGAAGACTGGATGAAAACCCGCGACCGTATCCTTGAATGTGCCTTGCAGTTGTTCAACCAGAAGGGCGAGCCGAACGTGTCGACCATGGAGGTGGCCAATGAAATGGGGATCAGCCCCGGCAACCTCTACTACCACTTTCACGGCAAGGAGCCACTGGTGCTCGGGCTGTTCGAGCGTTTCCAGAATGAGCTGGCGCCGCTGCTCGACCCACCGGCGGACGCACAATTGCAGGCCGAGGATTACTGGCTGTTCCTGCACCTGATCATCGAGCGCATGGCCCACTACCGTTTTCTCTTCCAGGACCTGTCGAACCTGGCGGGGCGCCTGCCGAAGCTGGCCAAAGGCATTCGCAACCTGTTGACGGCGCTCAAGCGCACTCTGGCCTCATTGCTCGCGCGGTTGAAGGCGGCGGGGCAGCTGGTCAGCGACACCCAGGCACTGGGGCAACTGGTGGAGCAGATCACCCTGACACTGCTGTTCTCCCTGGACTACCAACGCATTCTTGACCGTGAAGGCGAGGTGCGGGTGGTGGTGTACCAAATCATGATGCTGGTGGCGCCGCACCTGTTGCCTCCGGCGCGCCAGGCCACCGAGACGTTCGCACTGAAATATCTGGATAACATAGATTAAAAATGTGGGATGTCTTCAGAGCGTGCCAATAAAAAACGCCCGACCTTTGCAGGCCGGGCGTTTTTCTGTGCCCTGAAACAATCAGGACTGACTGGAGGGCGTCGGGGTTACCGGCGTTGCAGTCGGGGTAGCGGCAGCGTGGGTCGGTGCGGACACCGAGTTGGCTGAGGAAGCGGTTGGCGCAGGCGCGGCAGCAGGCTTGGCCGCGACAGCTGGCTTGGACGCTGCTGGTTTTTTTGCTGCTACCGGTTTTTTCGCGGCCGCGGGTTTGGCGGCAGGCTTGGTGGCAGGTTTGGCAGCCACTGGCTTGGCTGCAGGCTTCGCAGCGGCCGGTTTGGCGGCGGCGGTTTTAGCCGCGGGCTTGGCGGCCGGTTTTGCTGGCGCCTTGACTGCAGTTTTGGTGGCAGGCTTGGCAGCAGCTTTAGCAGCCACTGGTTTGGCGGCAGGCTTGGCGGCCGGTTTGGCAGCAGCGGTTTTGGCCGCTGGCTTGGCTGCAGGTTTCGCTGCAGCTTTTGCCGGTGCCTTGGTAGCAGCTTTAGCAGCCGGTTTGGCGGCGGCTTTTACCAGAGGCTTGGCTGCCGATTTTGCGGCCGGTTTGGCGGCAGCGGTTTTAGCCGCTGGCTTGGCTGCAGGTTTAGCCGCTGCAGCTTTGGCCGGGGCCACTTTAGCGCCGGTCAGTTTTTCGATTTGCCTGGTCAGGGTATCGACCTTGCTGTGCAGCGTCTTCAGTTCAGCTTTGCTAGGCACGCCCAGTCGCGAGATGGCACTGTTAAGGCGCTTGTCGAAAGTCTCTTCCAACTTGCCCCACGTGTCAGAAATGCTCGACTTGGCGGAACCGGCAGTTGCTTTTGCCGCATCAACTTTTTTACCGACCGTGCTCTTGGTCAACTTCTCGGCCTTTTCACCGTCCTTGACCAAAGTCTCAAAGTATTTGCCGCCGTCACTGCTAACCTTCGAGTACACGCCTAAACCAGCAAGCCAGATCTTACGGGAATATTTTTCAACTTCCCCGACCCACGAGCTGCCTTCTTTCTGAGTAGTCTTTTTAACAGCCATCCGGATGTCTCCTTAGTGTTTACGCGCGACACGTTCTAGCAATGTCGTCAGCTCTTCGAGCTTAGCAGAGAGTGTCTCAACGTCATGTTTAGACGCAATGCCGATTCGATTCAAGGCACTGGCGACACGAGTATCAAAAGCTTTTTCAACCTTATCCAGCTGAACTTCTACCAGACCTTTGACAGACGAGACATTACTCTTTACTTGGTCAATCTGACTGTTGGCGGCATCAAGTTGTTCAATGGCAACTTTTTTACCTTTACTTTCAACATGTTGACCGGTCTTAACCAGCTCTTTGAAGTACTCGCCACCTTCGCTGCCGACCTTGGCATAGGCCCCCAGGCCTGCCAGCCAGATCTTGCGGGCATAGCTTTTAACGTCACTCAGGGCAGTGGTCTGAACGTCGATTTTTTTCTTCAAGATAACTTTGGCCATGGTGCACCTCACGCAGAAAAGGGTGGAGGAACGGCCCTCAGGAGTTGAAGGCGTGGGCACAAAGTAGGGTGAAAAATTAGAATCGGCACCCTAAGTACATTGAATCAGGCCAGGGCCTTATCCAGGGCTTTCTCGATTTCAGACTTGATGGTGCCACTCATGGCCGACATCAACAGGCCCAGTTCCACCTCTATACGCAGCGAATCATCCGCCACCACCACCGTGCCCTTAACCCCAGAACGCTTGAGGTTCAAGGTATCGCCGGACCACGACGGCGCCAGGCCATATTGCTCCTGGAGTTTGAGTGCCAACTTCTCGGCCTTGGCACGTGCGCCTTCTTTACCCAGGGAATGTGCACGCTCAACGGTAATACGGGCCATTGCAATGACTCCTCTTTATAACGACTGGAACACCTGCCATGCGGCAAAAAGTCTCGGTGGCCGCCCATCTTACCTTCAGCCTTGCCAAGACAAAGCAGGCGGTGGGGATTATCATGTCCCGCAATCTCTTTTGGTGACAGCGATATGACTGATCAGCGCAAAGGCAGCGATGCCGAACCCACCACTCACTTCGGCTTCAAGAACGTTCCGGAAAGCCAGAAAGCGGAAAAAGTCGCTGAGGTGTTCCACTCCGTAGCCGCCAAGTACGACCTGATGAACGACGTGCTGTCGGGCGGCATGCACCGCCTGTGGAAGCGGTTCACCATCGAGTTATCGGGCGTACGCACCGGCAACCGCGTGCTGGACATCGCCGGCGGCACGGGCGACCTGGCGGCCAAATTCTCCAAGCTCGTCGGCCCTACCGGTCAAGTCGTGCTCGCGGACATCAACGGCTCGATGCTCAAGGTCGGGCGTGATCGCCTGCTGGACAAAGGCGTGGCCGGCAATATCGAATTCGTCCAGGCGGATGCGGAAAAACTGCCGTTCCCGGACAACCATTTCGACTGCGTGACCATCGCCTTCGGCCTGCGCAACGTCACCCATAAAGAAGACGCGATCCGCTCGATGCTGCGCGTGCTCAAGCCGGGTGGCCGCCTGCTGGTGCTGGAGTTTTCCAAGCCGACCAACGCGCTGATGTCCAAGGTCTACGACACCTACTCGTTCGCCTTCATGCCGTTGATGGGCAAGCTGATCACCAATGACGCCGAAAGCTACCGCTACCTGGCCGAATCGATCCGCATGCACCCCGACCAGGAAACCCTGAAGTCGATGATGGTAGAAGCCGGTTTCGACCGCGTGACCTACCACAACATGACCTCGGGCATTGTCGCCCTGCACCGCGGCATCAAGCCCTGATGCTGTTCGCAGGCCTTCTCGCCAGCGTAGAACACGGCCTCAACCGTGTGCTGCGCCTGGACAGCACCGCCCTGGCGCGGCTCGCGCACTTGAATGGCAAGGTGATTGCCGTCGACTGCACCAGCCCGGCCTTGCAGCTGTTTATCCTGCCCAGCGACGAAGGCCTGTGGCTCGCCACCCAGTGGGCCGCCGAGGCCGACTGCACCTTGCGCGCGCCGGCTTCGAGCCTGTTGCACCTGGCCCTGAGCCGCAACAAGACCGCGATCCTTCACGGCCCTGAAGTGGAACTGGAAGGCGACAGCGCCGTGCTGATGGACCTGGCCGCCGTGCTGCAAGACCTGGAGCTGGATTGGGAATACGAGCTGTCACGCTGGATCGGCCCCGTGGCCACCCAGTTGATCAGCGGGCACCTGCGCAGCCGCTCGCGCTGGTACCAGCAGGGGTTCGCCAGCCTCAATCAGAACCTCGCCGAATACCTGAGCGAAGAATCGCGCACCCTGGTCGGAGAACGCGAAGCGCAAGCGCGCTTTCGCGAACTCGACAAGGCCAAAATCGACCTGGAACGCCTCGAGGCACGCTTCGAGCGCCTGAGCCGTTCCCTTGATCCAAGCGATAACGCATGAAGCTGCTCGCCGTCCGCCGTTTGTTTCGTATCCAGCGCGTCGTAATCCGCTACCGCCTCGATGACCTGCTGTTCGCCCTGCCCCTGCCGTGGTTTCTGCTGGCGGTGCGCTACGTGCTGCCGTGGCGCTGGTTCCCGCGTAAACAGCTCGAGCTGAGCCGCGGTGCGCGCCTGCGCCTGGCCTTGCAGGACCTGGGGCCGATCTTTATCAAGTTCGGGCAGATCCTCTCGACCCGCCGCGACCTGTTGCCGGAAGACATCGCCGATGAGCTGATGCTGTTGCAGGACCGCGTGCCGCCGTTCGATTCGCAGCAGTCGATGAAGCTGATCGAAGAACAGCTGGGCAAGAAGATCAGCGAGGTGTTCAGCCGCTTCGACGTCGCGCCGCTGGCTTCGGCCTCGGTGGCGCAGGTGCATGCGGCGCAGCTCAAGACCGGCGAAGAAGTGGTGGTGAAGGTCATTCGCCCCGGCCTCAAGCCGATCATCGGCCAGGACCTGGCGTGGCTGTTTATCCTCGCCCGCGCCGCCGAGCGTTTCTCTGCCGACGCGCGCCTGCTGCACCCGGTGGACGTGGTCGCCGACTACGAAAAAACCATCTACGACGAACTCGACCTGCTGCGCGAAGCCGCCAACGCCAGCCAGCTCAAGCGCAACTTCGAAGGCTCGCCGCTGCTGTACGTGCCGCAAGTGTATTGGGACTGGTGCCGCCCCAAAGTGCTGGTGATGGAGCGCATCTACGGCGTGCAAGTCACCGACCTCGCGACCCTGGCCGACCAGCGCACCGACATGAAGATGCTCGCCGAGCGCGGCGTGGAGATTTTCTTCACTCAAGTGTTCCGCGACAGCTTCTTTCACGCCGACATGCACCCGGGCAATATCTTCGTCAGCACCGTCAACCCGTGGAGCCCGCAGTACATCGCGATCGACTGCGGCATCGTCGGCAGCCTGACCCCGGAAGACCAGGACTACCTGGCGCGCAACCTGTTCGCGTTCTTCAAGCGTGACTATCGCCGTGTGGCGCAGTTGCACATCGATTCGGGCTGGGTGCCGGCGGAAACCAAACTCAACGAATTCGAAGCCGCCATCCGTACCGTGTGCGAACCGATCTTCGAAAAACCGTTAAAAGATATTTCATTCGGCCAGGTACTGATGCGCCTGTTCCAGACCGCGCGGCGCTTCAATATGGAAGTGCAGCCGCAGCTGGTACTGCTGCAAAAAACCCTGCTGAACATCGAAGGCCTGGGCCGCCAGCTGTACCCGGACCTCGACCTGTGGAACACCGCGCAACCGTTCCTCGAGCGCTGGATGCGCGAACGGATGAGCCCGAAAACCGTGCTGGGCAACCTGCATAGCCAAATGGAACAGCTGCCGCACCTGGCCAACATGACCCGCGACTTGCTGGAGCGCATGTCCCAGCCCCACGCCAAGGACCCGGCGCCGCCGTGGCAAAAACGCAAGGACGACTGGTTCCTGCGCCTGCTGGGCGCCGCGCATCTGGTGGGCGGTGTGATGCTGGCCATCGGTGGGCCGCTGAACCAACTGGGCCATTGGCCAGCTGGCATCATGGTCGCAGTAGGTGTTTATCTGATCGTGCGTCGATAGCCAATCCGGTTATACACTGTCGCAAATTGCCGGAGCCGAACATGAAAAACTGGCTGGACGAGATCAAGTGGGACAGTGACGGCCTGGTGCCGGCCATTGCCCAGGACTACAAGACCGGGCGCATTTTGATGATGGCCTGGATGAACCGCGAGGCCCTGAGCCTCACCGCCACTGAGCAGCGCGCCATTTACTGGTCACGTTCACGTGGCAAACTGTGGCGCAAGGGCGAAGAGTCCGGGCACGTGCAGACCCTGCACGAGATGCGCCTCGACTGCGACGCCGACGTGGTGATCCTGATGGTCGAGCAGATCGGCGACATCGCCTGCCACACCGGCCGCCACAGCTGCTTCTATCGCGTGTTTGAAGACGGCGAATGGAAGGTGGTCGAGCCGGTGCTCAAAGACCCGCACGCTATCTACTGCGCAGGACACTCGACATGAGCGATACCCTGAACCGTGTGGCCCAGGTGCTGGAAGACCGCAAAGGCGCGGACGCCGACAGCTCCTATGTCGCCAGCCTGTACCACAAGGGCCTGAACAAGATCCTGGAAAAACTCGGCGAAGAATCCATCGAGACGATCATTGCCGCCAAGGACGCACAAATCAGCGGCGACTGCAGCGATGTGATCTACGAAACCGCCGACTTGTGGTTCCACAGCCTGGTCATGCTCGCCCAACTGGGGCAGCATCCGCAGGCCGTACTGGATGAACTGGACCGTCGCTTCGGCTTGTCCGGGCATGCCGAAAAGGCCTCGCGCCCGTCCGCCTGAATAACTTTTACAGAGGAATTGCAGCATGGGCATTTTTGACTGGAAACACTGGATCGTCATTCTGGTAGTGGTGGTACTGGTGTTCGGCACCAAAAAACTGAAAAACCTCGGCACCGACGTGGGCGAGTCGATCAAGGGCTTTCGCAAAGCCATGAACGATGACGAAAAGCCGGCCGACCCGGTGGTCAACCCAGTGCCTCCGGCCCAGCCCGTGCACCCCCAGGCCACCCAGCCGATCACCGAGCGTCGTACCTTCGACGTGCAGGCTGAGAAAGTCGAAGAGCCGACCCGCAAAGACTCGTGAGCACTGAATAATGTTTGGTATCAGCTTCTCTGAACTGCTCCTCGTCGGCCTCGTGGCCCTGCTGGTACTGGGGCCGGAACGCCTGCCAGGTGCAGCTCGCACGGCCGGCCTGTGGATCGGGCGCCTGAAACGCAGTTTCAACGCCATCAAACAGGAAGTTGAACGGGAAATCGGCGCTGACGAAATCCGCCGCCAGCTGCACAACGAACATATCCTCTCGTTGGAGCAGGAAGCGCGCAAGATTCTGTCGCCGGTGCAGGAGCCTGCCAAACCGGCTGACCCTGCGGCGCAAAACAGCATCGCGCCGGCGCCTGTCGTTGAAGCCACACCCGTTGCCCCGGCTCCCGCCGTCCCAAGTGAGCCAGCGCCGACGCCCGTTGCGTCGCCCGCTCCCCATGACCCTACATTGCCGCCGCGAGCCCCATGAGCGCTGATAAACCGGAAAACGACCAGCATATGCCGCTGGTCTCGCACCTCACCGAGCTGCGTACCCGCCTGCTGCGGTGCGTGGCGGCGATCTTCATTATTTTTGCCGGGCTGTTTGCCTTTACCCAGCAGATCTACACCTTTGTCTCGACGCCGCTGCGCCAGTATTTACCGGTCGGCGCGACGATGATCGCCACCGATGTGTCGTCGCCCTTCCTCACGCCGTTGAAGCTGACGATGATGGTTTCGCTGTTCCTGGCGATCCCGGTGATCCTGCACCAGATCTGGGGCTTTATCGCGCCGGGCCTGTACAAGCATGAAAAACGCATCGCCGTGCCGCTGCTGGTGTCGAGCATCCTGCTGTTCTACACCGGCATGGCCTTCGCGTACTTCCTGGTGTTCCCGCTGATCTTCAAATTCTTCGCCGCCGCCACCCCGGCTGGCGTAGAGATGATGACCGACATCACCAGCTACCTGGACTTCGTGATGACGCTGTTCTTCGCCTTTGGCGTGGCCTTCGAAATTCCGGTGGCCGTGGTGCTGCTGGTGTGGATCGGCGTGGTCAATGTGCAGTACCTGAAGAAAATCCGCCCGTACGTGATCATCGGCTGCTTTGTGGTCGGCATGATTCTTACGCCGCCGGACATCTTCTCTCAGACGTTGCTCGCCGTGCCGATGTGGATGCTGTTCGAGATCGGCATCCTGTTCAGCAGCCTGATCACCAAGCGTGGCGAGCACCCGGATGACCAACCCGCCGACGACGACCAGCCGCCAGCGACCCAGCCGTGAACCTGCTGCTGCTTGAAGAGGCCGATTTCATTGCGCCTGACCGGGTGGTCCTGCGCGACCGGCGCCTGGTGCATATGCAAGAAGTCCACCGCGCTGCAGTGGGCGACAGCCTGCGGGTAGGCCGCCTCGGCGGGTTGATGGGCAACGCGCAACTGCTGCGCCTGGAAGCCGGCGAAGCCGAGCTGCACGTCAGCTTCGACCTGCCGCCCCCGGCCAAACTGCCCCTGACGTTACTGCTGGCCCTGCCGCGCCCGAAAATGCTGCGCCGCGTGCTGCAAACCGTGGCGGCCATGGGCGTGCCCAAAGTGGTGCTGGTCAACAGCTACCGCGTGGAAAAAAGCTTCTGGCAAACCCCCTTCCTGACGCCCGAGGCGGTTCGCGAGCAACTGATCCTTGGTCTGGAGCAAGCGAGGGACACCGTGCTGCCCGAGATCATTATCGAAAAGCGCTTCAAGCCGTTCGTCGAAGACCGCCTGCCGGCCATGACCGAAGGCACCCTGGGCCTGATCGGCCATCCGGGCGACTACCCGGCGTGCCCACGTGGCCTGGACGAGCCCGTGACCCTGGCCATCGGCCCGGAAGGCGGCTGGATCCCCTATGAAGTCGACCTGCTGACCAAAGCCGGGTTACAACCGGTGCAGCTGGGCGCGCGCATCCTGCGGGTTGAAACCGCCGTCACCGCCCTGCTCGCCCGCCTCTTCTAAATCCCCCTTATCTGGCTGCTCCGGCTGTATGTGGCGAGCAGGCTTGCCCTGCGTTGGGCTGCGAAGCGGCCCCAAAACCTACCAACCCGGCCTACCTGACAGACCGCGTCTATCCAGCTGGGGCTGCTGCGCAGCCCAACGCGGGGCAAGCCCGCTCGCCACAACAAGCGCGCCTGCCACAACGTCTACGCGCCTACAGATATCCTGCGCGCAGCCGATAACCCGTGAATAAGTCCAAGCCTTGTTCCAGGGGAGTTCGCAGCATGTATCGTTGGTTAGCCGAAAAGCTGGGGAATGTCAGCGTAAAAAACAAACTGGCCGCGGGTTTTGGCCTGGTCTTGCTGCTGACATTGATGATTACCTTCACCGGCTGGACCGGCCTGGGGGATGTGATCAGTCGGGGTGACAAGCTGGGCTTCATCTCCAGCCTCAACGGGCTGACCAAGGATTTGCGCCTGGCGCGCCTGGACTTCGAAACACGCCGTGGCGAACAGGGCACGGACGCGGTCAACGGCTTGCTCACGCAGCTGGACAGCGGCCTCAAAACTGCGCAAACCCTGATCGAGCAACCCGCTGACAAGGCCCTGGTCGACCAGCAACTGGATGCCTTGGGCCTCTACAAAAAGGCGTTTGGCGCCATGGTCCAGGCCGGTCTCAAGCGTGAAGGCGCGCGCAGCCGGCTCGGCGATACCGCCGACAACGCCGTCGCCAAAATCAACGAAATCGAAAAAACCCTGCTGCAAGGGGACAGCGTCACTCAGTTCAACAGCGTGGTCGACCTGAGCAAGCTGATCCAGCAATCGCGCTTCCAGGTTCGCGGCTACACCTACAGCGGCAAGGTCGAGGCCGAACAGCCTGCCCTGGATGCGATCGACAACGCCCTGAAGAAAATCACCGAACTCGAAGGCCAACTGCCCGCCCAGTTCCAGGACAACCTGCAACAGGCCAGTGTTTCGTTGCAGGCCTACCGCGCGGCGGTCAGCCAGTATCGCGACTCGCAGGTCGCCAACGCCGCGGCCTTGCAAATCATGACCGCGCAGGGCGATATCCTGCTGGGTCACAGCGAAAAACTCACCACCTCCCAAACCGTCGTGCGTGACACCGACGCAGCACACGCCAAACAACTGTTGCTGCTGGCCACCGCGCTGGCGCTGATCTTCGGCATCCTTGCCGCCTGGGCCATCACGCGTCAGATCACCATTCCCCTGAACCAGACCCTGCAAGTCGCCGAACGCGTGGCCTCGGGCGACCTCAGCCACAACCTGACCTCACTGCGCCAGGACGAATTGGGCCAGTTGCAACGGGCCATGCAAAGCATGAGCGTGGGCCTGCGCGAACTGATCGGCGGCATCAGCGACGGCGTTACCCAGATCGCCAGCGCCGCCGAGCAACTGTCGGCCGTGACCGAACAGACCAGCGCCGGGGTCAACAGCCAGAAGGTCGAGACCGATCAAGTGGCCACCGCCATGAACGAAATGGCCGCCACCGTGCAAGAAGTCGCGCGCAATGCCGAAGAAGCCTCTGAAGCCGCTGTGGCCGCCGACCAGCAGGCCCGCGAGGGCGACAAGGTGGTGGGCGAAGCCATCGCCCAGATCGAACGCCTCGCCACCGAAGTGGGCAACTCCACGGTCGCCATGGGCGATCTGAAGCGCGAAAGCGACAAGATCGGCAGCGTGCTCGACGTGATCAAGTCCGTGGCCCAGCAAACCAACCTGCTGGCCCTCAACGCCGCGATCGAAGCGGCGCGTGCCGGTGAAGCCGGGCGTGGTTTTGCAGTGGTGGCCGATGAAGTGCGCAGCCTGGCGCAGCGCACCCAGAAGTCCACCGAAGAGATCGAAGAGCTGATTGTCGGCCTGCAAAGCGGTACTCAGCAGGTGGCGACCATCATGGACAACAGCCGCAGCCTCACCGACAGCAGTGTCGAGCTGACCCGCCGTGCCGGCAGCGCCTTGGGCAACATTACCCGGACGGTCTCGACCATTCAGGCGATGAACTCCCAGATCGCCACCGCCGCCGAGCAGCAAAGCGCCGTGGCTGAAGAGATCAATCGCAGCGTGCTGAACGTGCGCGACGTCTCCGAACAAACCTCCGCCGCCAGCGAAGAAACCGCCGCGTCGAGTGCCGAGCTGGCTCGCCTGGGCATCTACCTGCAAACCTTGGTGGGCCGCTTCAAGGTTTGAACCCCGCGTGGCGGCCGTCATGGCCGCCGCCCTGAAAATTTGTGAAATTTCCTACGCGTTTATCAGGTCGTGAATTACACACCTGGCGCCGAATAAAAGTAGCGTTTCAAGTTCCCTGACCCCTGTCAGCCGGACTCCCGAAACGCTCCTTTTGATTCGTTGGAGGTTCACCATGTTTCGTCCACTGACCCGCCTGCTGGGCAACACCAGCGTCACCCGCAAACTTGCGCTGGGCTTTGCCCTGGTGCTGACCCTCAGCTTCATCATCGCGGCAACCGGCTGGCAAGCCCTGAACGCATCGCTGTATCGCTCGCAAAAACTCACGATTCTCTCGCAATTGGCCGTCGTCGGCGAAGAGCTGCGTGCCGATCGCATTGTGTATCGAACCCTTAACAACCCGGCGAGCCTGGCCAACATGGGCCTGCACATGGAAAAGATTGATCGCCTGCTTGAGGATCTGTTGCCGCGTTTTACCGACCCGGTCAATCAGCAGCAACTGCAGGAGTCGCGCCGCTTTGTCGCGAGCTTCAAAACTGCCTTGGGCAGCCTCGAGGGCTTGATCAAACAGCGTGAAAGCGCCCGCGAACAGCTCAAGCGCAGTTCGGTGCTGAGCAGCGACAGCCTGTCGGAACTGTCCAGCAACCTGCCCGACCAAGATGATGAAAAGGCGCTGGACGCCGTGGAGCAACTGCGCCAGGCGATGGAACAAGCCGAAGACCGCGCCCAGAGCCCCGCCTGGGCTGCCGCTTCGCTCGAGGCCTATGCCGACGCGCTGAACGACGCACTGCAGACCCTGGACGGCGCTCAAGCCGTTGTCGGCAAGCTGCCGGTGGATGCCGCCGCCCTGCAAAAGGCCCTGCTCGACTATCGGGCTCAGCTGACCGCCCTCAAGGATGCCCAGCTCACCACCGAGGCCACTCAGAACCAGCTGGAGCAGTGGCTGGACAAGTTGCTGCATGAAAGCGACCTGCTCAGCCAGGACCAGACGACCAAGCGCGACGAGGACGCCGGCTTCGCCCGCATGCTGCTGCTGAGCATCACCGCCGTGGCCCTGTTGCTCGGCGCCCTGGCCGCCTGGCTGATCGCCGGCCAAATCGTCACGCCGCTGCGGCAGGCCCTGCACGCCGCCAACCGGATCGCCGAGGGCGACCTCAGCCACGATATCCAGACGGCGCGCCGCGATGAGCTGGGCCAGTTGCAACGCAGCATCGGACAAATGACCGTCAACCTGCGCGGCCTGATCGGCGGCATAGGCGACAGCGCCAGGCAAATCGCCAGCGCTGCCGAGGAGCTTTCCTCGGTTACCGAACAAACCCGCGCGGGGGTGGATAATCAGCGCGAAGAAACCGAGCAGGTGGCGACGGCCATGAACCAGATGCTCGCCACCGCCCAAGAGGTGGCGCGCCACGCCGAGCAAGCCTCATTCGCCGCAGCCGAGGCTAACCAACAAACTGAACTGGGCGACCAGGTGGTGACGGATGCGGTGACGCAAATCGAACACCTTGCCCATGAAATGGCGCGCTCAAGCCAAGCCATGCTCGGGCTGCAACGCGAAAGCCAGAAGATCGGCAGCGTGCTGGAGGTGATCAAATCCGTGTCGCAGCAAACCAACTTGCTGGCACTCAATGCCGCCATCGAGGCAGCGCGCGCAGGTGAAGCCGGGCGCGGTTTTGCGGTGGTTGCCGATGAAGTCCGCAGCCTGGCGCAACGTACCCAGCAATCAGCGGAGGAAATCGAAGAGCTGATCAGCGGCCTGCATCGAGGCACTCAGCAGGTCGCCGACATCATGGACAACAGCCGTAACCTTACCGACAACAGCGTACAGCTGACGCGCCGCGCAGGCGACGCGCTGGCCAATATCACCCGCACCGTGGCGGTGATCCAGGAGATGAACCCACAAATCGCCGCCGCCGCCGAGGAGCAGACGGCGGTCGCCGAAGAGATCAACCGCAGCGTGATCAAGGTCAAGGACGTGTCGGAACAGACTTCAGCGGCCAGCCAGGAGACCGCCGCGGCCAGTGTCGAACTGGCGCGGCTGGGCTCGGATTTGCAGCAGTGGGTCGGCAAGTTCAAAGTGTAGGCAGTTACAACACCTGACGCAGGAATGCCTGGGCTCGCGGGTCTTTTGGCGCGTCGAAGAACGCGGCCGGGGCCGCGTCTTCGAGCAACTTGCCATGGTCGAAGAACAGCACGCGGTCGGCCACTTCGCGGGCAAAGCCCATTTCGTGGGTCACGCAGACCATGGTCATGCCTTCCAGGGCCAGGGTCTTCATGACGTCGAGCACTTCGCCGACCATCTCCGGGTCGAGGGCCGAGGTGGGCTCGTCAAACAGCATCATCTTGGGCTCCATCGCCAGCGCCCGGGCAATCGCCACGCGCTGTTGCTGGCCACCGGACAACCGCGAGGGGAACTCATTGGCCTTCTGCGCGATGCCGACCTTTTCCAGCAGCGCCATGGACTTGGCCTCGCGCTCTGTCTTGCTGCGCTTGCGCACGACTTTCTGCGCCAGGCACAGGTTTTCCAGCACAGTCATGTGGGGGAACAGGTTGAAGTGCTGGAACACCATGCCGACTTCACGGCGGTAGGCGTTCACGTCGGTTTTCGGGTCGGCCAGTTGCAGGCCGTCGATGCTCACCGAGCCCGAATCGAATGCTTCAAGGCCATTGAGGCAACGCAGGAAGGTCGACTTGCCGGAGCCCGATGGGCCAATCACTACCAGCACTTCGCCCTTGGCCACCTGGGTGGTCACGTGGTCCACCGCGCGCACCACCTGGCCACGGGTATCGAAGACTTTTACCAGATCGCGGACTTCAATCACTTTGCGCGAGCCTCCGCTCAAGCCGGCTGGCGATTTTCGACAGCGGCAGGTTGATCAGCAGGTACAGGCCTGCGACGCAGAACAGAATTTCAAACGGCGAGAACGACGTGGTGATCACCTCGCGGCCGCTCTTGAGCAGTTCGGTGATCGCGATCACCGACACCAGGGAAGTGTCCTTCACCAGGCTGATAAATTGCCCCGCCAGCGGCGGCAGTACGCGTTTGAAGGCCTGCGGCAGCACCACATGGCGCATCGACTGGCTGGCACTCAGGCCCAGCGAGCGCGCGGCTTCGTTCTGGCCACGGGTGATCGACTGCACGCCGGCACGCACGATTTCCGCGACATAAGCGCCGGTGAACAGCGACAGCGCAGCGATCCCGGCAAATTCCCGGGACAGGTTGAGCACCGTGCCGATAAAGAAATAGAAGATGAAGATCTGCACCAACAGTGGCGTTCCGCGCACCAGTTCGACGTAGATCGTCGACAGATCGCGCAGGGTCGGGTTATTCGACAGCCGGCACAACCCGGTCGCCAAACCAATCGCCAGGCCCAGGACGCCGGACACCACCGACAGCCACAACGTGGTCCACAAGCCCCACATCAACGGCCCCAGCGCCCATTGCCGGGTCACGCCGACCACGTCGCCTTCAGCCACGTCGTCACCGCGCGCCACTTGCAGGCTGTTGTCGGCCACAGTGAGTATTTGCAGGTCGCCCGCGTCATTGCGCAGGGTGACCTCGGCCATATCGCCTTTGCGTGCCAGCTCAACGACGGTGGAGATGTCGGCCGCGCGCTGCGATGTTTCGGCCTGATACGCGAAGTATTGCGGCACGCGGTTCCAACGCCACTCGTAGGACATCAGCGAAGTGGCGTAGTACAACGCACCGGCCAGGCCGACCAGCACGACCACGGTCAGCAGGTGCCAGGGCCATTGGGCTTTTTTCTGTTTCATTTCACTTTCCGGGATTGATGTCGCCTGTCAGGCCGCTTTCGCGAGCAAGCCCGCTCCCACACTTGACCGAGTTCCAACATGAGAATGCGGTCAAAATGTGGGAGCGGGCTTGCTCGCGAAGGACGCGACTCGGTATTCAGCCGAACTTATTCCATGTCCTTGAGCCACTCGGAGCTCTTGAACCACTTGTCATGGATGCGATCGTAGGTGCCGTCGTTGCGGATCTGGTGCAGGAAGTTGTTGATGTAGTTGAGGCTGTCGTAATCACCTTTTTTCAGGCCAAACGCCAGCGGCTCGAAGGTGAAGGGTTCGTCCAGGAACACCAGCTTGCCATTACCGACCTTTTTCTCGGCGACCACGTTGTACGGCGCGTCATACACAAAGGCATCGGCCTTGCCGTTGACCACGTCCAGCACGCCTTCCTGCTCGTTGTCGTAGCCGTGGTACTTGGCCTTGGAAATCAGCTTCTTGGCGACCATCTCACCAGTGGTGCCGAGCTTGGACGTCAGGCGGTACTTCTCGTCGTTCAGGTCTTTGTAGGACTTGATGGTGCCTTCCAGGTCCTTGCGAATCAGCAGGGTCTGGCCGACCACGATGAAGGGTTCGCTGAAGTTCAGGCGCAGGTTGCGTTCCTGGGTCAGGGTCATGCCGCTGCCGATCATGTCGAACTTGCCGGTCAGGAATGCCGGGATGATGCCGTCGTAACCGGTGGACACCAGTTCCAGCTTGACGCCCATGGACTTGGCCATGGCCTTGAGGATGTCGACTTCGAAGCCGATGATTTCACCGCGCTTGTCGGTCATTTCGAACGGCATGTAGGTCGGGTCCATGCCGACTTTCAGCGTGCCGCGCTTGACCGCATCATCGATGGCGCCGGCCTGGGCCGCCGCCGCGGCCACCATTGCAGTGACACCTAGCAGCAGCATCGAAAGATACTTTTTCATCATCAAGTCCCCTGAACGTTTCTTATGAGGTCGGCGCGCAAAAGGGCTGCACCATTTCGGGGTGCGATCCTAACCCACTCGTTGCCTGTCACAAAGGTTTCACGGGGAATTGTTGTCGCGCAGGCAGGAATCGCCCGAAGGCAATAAGAGTGATGGGAGACGCATAAGGGGTCTGAAACGCTGTAGGACCAGCGCTTCGAACGCCCCCGAGGTGAACCCTCGGGGGCGTCTGAATCAGGCCGGTTGGGCCTGGGACGACAGCGGTTGCAACGGCAGCAACGGCGCATGCGGGTCGGACTTGATCGAATCCCGCCAAGCGGCCAGCCACTCAGGGTGACCTTCGCTCCAGACCGCCTCGTGCAAGCGGCCCAGTGCAACCGGGTCGCTGAGCAGCGCCACGCGCTCGCCGTTGTTGAGGCCGGCAGGGCCGACTTTCAACGCATGGCGAACACGCTCGGCACGCAGGTACTCGATCGGCTCCGCCTCACGGTGACGCGAGGTCGCCAGGGCGCAGGCCAGGGCGTTCTGCTGCGGGTCGACCACCGCACGCACAAACCCGTCATTCAGGGCGTGCCAGCGGTTTTCGTGGGTGTACTTCTCGGTCGACAGCAAGGCCTGCGGCGGGTTGTATTCCTCAGGAATCAGGAACAGGCTTTCGTCGCGGGACTTGAGGCCCAGGTTCACGCGGCTGGAGATCACCGACACCGGGATCGACAGCATCAGCGAACCCACGATCGGCACCAGCCACCACAGGAAGCTCGGGTTCAACCACACCACCAGGGCGGCCCAGAAGAAGCCCAGCAGGGTCTGCGTGCCGTGGCGCTTGATCGCTTCGCTCCATGGCGTGGAGTCGTCGTCACGCTGTGGCGAGTTCCAGGTCGCAGCCCAGCCGAGGAACGCGGCGAGTACGAAACGGGTGTGGAAAATCATCCGCACCGGCGCCAGCAGCATGGAGAACAGCATCTCCAGCAGCATCGACAAGGTCACCTTGAACTTGCCGCCGAACTCTTTCGCGCCCTTGGCCCAGATCAGGATGATGCTCAGCAATTTAGGCAGGAACAGCAGCACGATGGTGGTGGAGAACAGCGCCACCGCCTTGTCCGGATGCCATTGCGGCCACAGCGGGTACAACTGGCGCGGCGCCATGAAGTACTGCGGTTCCATCAGGGTGTTCACCGCCAGCAACGCCGTCGACAACACCAGGAAGAAGAACCACAACGGCGCCGAGAGATAAGACATCACGCCGGTCAGGAACACCGCGCGGTGCACCGGGTGCATGCCTTTGACCAGGAACAGGCGGAAGTTCATCAGGTTGCCGTGGCACCAGCGACGGTCACGCTTGAGTTCGTCCAGCAGGTTCGGCGGCAATTCTTCGTAGCTGCCCGGCAGGTCGTAGGCAATCCACACGCCCCAGCCGGCACGGCGCATCAGCGCGGCTTCAACGAAGTCGTGGGAGAGGATCGCACCGGCAAACGCACCTTTACCCGGCAACGGCGCGAGGGCGCAGTGCTCGATAAACGGCTTCATGCGGATAATTGCGTTGTGACCCCAGTAGTGGGATTCACCCAGTTGCCAGAAGTGCAGGCCGGCGGTAAACAGCGGGCCGTACACGCGGGTGGCGAATTGCTGCATGCGCGCATACAGGGTGTCCATGCCCGACGCACGCGGCGCGGTCTGGATAATCCCGGCGTCCGGCGTGGCTTCCATCAGGCGTACCAGGCTGGTCAGGCATTCGCCGCTCATTACGCTGTCGGCGTCGAGCACCACCATGTACTTGTAGTCACCGCCCCAGCGACGGCAGAAGTCGTCGAGGTTGCCGCTTTTACGTTTGACGCGACGGCGACGGCGGCGATAGAAGATCTTGCCGAAGCCACCGGCTTCACGGCACACGTCGAGCCAGGCTTGCTGCTCGGCGATGCAGATATCGGCTTCGTTACTGTCGCTGAGCACGAAGAAATCGAAGCGGTCCAGATCGCCGGTAGCAGCCACCGATTCGAAGGTGGCGCGCAAACCCGCAAATACACGCGGCACGTCTTCGTTGCAGATCGGCATCACCAGCGCGGTGCGCGCGTCTTTCGGGATCGGCTCGTCGCCGGCACTTTTACCGGAAATCCGGTATTTATCGTGGCCGGTGAGCAATTCGAGGAAGCCCATCAACGCGGTCCAGAAACCCGCCGACACCCAGCAGAACAAGATCCCGAACATGATCAGGATGCTGGTTTGCAGGGCGTAGGGCAGTACCTGGGTAGCGGTTTGCAGCAGGGTCTGGTTGCGGATTTCGTCGAAGTCGACCAGCGACCAGCCCTGGTACGGCATGATGCCTTTCATGTACCAGCCGGCCACGATGGTCTGGCCGAGCATCAGCACCAACAGGATGTAACGGCGGATCGAACCGACGGTGCGCCAGCGCGCAGCCGGCAACACGCGCTCGTCTTTCGGCGGCTTCGGCGGGTTGGTGCGGCCGGTCAGGCGGCGCCAGCCACGCACCAGGATATTGGTGCGCCATGGTTCAGGCACGACCTTGGTACGACGAATCGGCGGCGTGGCCTTGAGGCACACGCGACCGCTGGCGTCGAGCACCAGCATTTCGGCGTCCTGCAACTCTTCGGCCGTGTTCAAGGTCAAGCGGCGGCCAACCGAGGCCTGGGCGGCATCAGCCGGCGCGTCGAACGTGGAGGACGATAAGCGCTGGTGCAGTTCGGTGAAGGATGTGCAGCCCGCCAGTTCGGCGCGCTGCTCAGCGGTCATCGGGAGATGCGCCAGATACTCGGACAGAGTCTCTGGCTGGACTTGAGAATTACTCATCGGCAGGCAACTGATAGCTCCAGGTTTCGGTCAGGACTTGTTCGGTCTTGATCGGCTCCGGCGTGGCTGGGGCAGCTTCTGGCTGCTTGGCTTCCTTGTCCTTGGCGTCTTTCTTGGCCTGTTTGTCGTGTTGCTTGGCCAAGACCTTGTCAGCCTTCAGTACCTGGGTCGAAACCGGCTCAGGCTCTGGCTGCACAATGTCCTGCACCAGGGCTGCACGCATCTCGGTCGGCTTGCCTGCGTCCTTGATTTTCATGCGCAGGGTCAGGCGCCAGCCTTTGGTGTGCTCGTTGTAACGCACGCTGTTTTCAACCAGCTCAGCGTTGTCACCCACGCTCACCTGGCTGCGCACTGGGGCATCCGGCAGCAGCTTTTTCAGCGACGGGCCTTCGAAGTCCACCAGATACGCGACGCTGCCATCCGGCTGACGGATCAGGTTGGATTGCTTCACGTCACCGGTAGAACGCAGGGTCTGCTTGACCCACGCGCTTTCCGGCGAATGGAAGGCAGCATCGTCCAGGGTCCAGTGCAGGCGGTAGGCCACGTCCAGCGGCTTGCCGACTTCCGGCAATTCGGCCGGGCTCCAGAACGCAACGATGTTGTCGTTGGTTTCATCGGCGGTCGGGATCTCTACCAGGTCGACGGAGCCCTTGCCCCAGTCGCCTTCAGGCTCGATCCAGGCGCTTGGGCGCTTGTCGTAGTTGTCGTCCAGGTCTTCGTAGTGGCTGAAGTTGCGGCCACGTTGCAGCAGGCCGAAACCACGCGGGTTTTCGACGGTGAAGTTGCTGACCGACAGGTGTTTAGGGTTGTTCAGCGGGCGCCAGATCCACTCGCCATTGCCGGCATGGATCGACAGGCCGCTGGAATCGTGCAGTTCACGACGGTAGTTGAGTACCTTGGACGGCTGGTTGGCGCCGAACAGGAACATCGAGGTCAACGGGGCAACGCCCAGCTTGCTGACCTTGTCGCGCAAGAACATCTGCGATTTGACGTCAACCACGGTGTCGGTGCCCGGGCGCAGAATCAAGCGATAGGCGCCGGTAGCACGTGGCGAATCCAGCAAAGCAAAGATCACCAAGTGCTTGTCACCCGGCTTTGGACGCTCAATCCAGAACTCGGTGAAACGCGGGAATTCTTCGCCGGACGGCAGCGCAGTGTCGATCGCCATGCCACGGGCGGACAGGCCGTACACCTGGTCCTTGCCCACGACGCGGAAATAGCTGGCGCCGAGCATGGTCATGATTTCGTCTTGCTTGTCGCCCTTGTTGATCGGGTACAGCACACGGAAACCGGCATAACCCAGCTGTTCGGTGGCCTTCGGATCAACCTTGACGTCGCCGAAATCGAAACGCGATGCGTCGTATTTGATTTCCTGCACGCTGTCAGCGGTCACTTCGTTGATTTTCACCGGTGTATCGAAGTGCATACCCTGGTGATAGAAGGACAGCTTGAACGGAGTGTTCTGATCGGCCCACTCGGCTTTATCGGCACGGAAACGAATCTTCTGGTAGTCAGCGAATTTCATTTCGCGGAATTCGTTCGGCAGATTGCTGCGCGGAGCTTCGTATTTCTGCCCGGCCAGCTCTTTTGCCTTGGCCGACACATCATCCAGACTGAATGCCCACAGTTGACCCGCGCCGAACAGGCAAAACAGGGCGGAGCCCGTTACCAGTGCGTTTCGTAACCGTTTGGCAGACAATTTTGGTGCATTACAGGGACTAACAATCACGAGCAACCCTCGCCGAAAACAGATCAAAAAACCAACGGCCAGCTATCTATATGCCAGGTTGGCGAGCATTGTTCCGACTGCATTGGATCGGAATGATTCCCCAATCGCTGTCGGACAAGTCTCTACCTAAGTCAAAAATGGACCAAACAACGCTGATCCCCGTAGCGCGCGATTATCTAGTAGCCCGCGAGACAACGCATCAGGGACAACGAAGTATTTGTAGCGAAACCCTGCGTTTTTAGGCATTAAAGTCGTTTTTAATACATTCATGTCTGTAAGAGGAAGGTCACGGGGCCATCATTGACCAAATGCACCTGCATATCGGCGCCAAAACGCCCCGACGCCACCTTGCCATGCAATTGTTGCGCTTGTAACAACAAGTGATCAAATAGTGTTGCTCCCAGGGCGGGCGGTGCCGCCGTGGAGAAGCTTGGCCGCAGCCCGCTTTTGGTATCCGCCGCCAGGGTGAACTGCGACACCAGCAACAAACCACCGTCGATATCCTTCAACGACAGGTTCATCTTGCCCTCGTCGTCGCTGAACACCCGATAGTTAAGCAGCTTGTGCAGCAGTTTGTCGGCGCTCTCGGCTGTATCCGTCGGTTCGACGGCCACCAGTACCAGCAAACCCTGGTCGATTGCCCCGACGACTTCACCCTCTACCTCGACCCGGGCGCCACGCACCCGTTGCAACAAGCCCTTCATGCTTCTTCTGGCGGCAGATCAAGCAGGCGCCGTGCCATCTCGCCGGTTGCGCGCACCAGTGCATCGGTAATGCCGGGCTCGGACGCCGCATGGCCCGCCTCGCGGATCACCTGCAATTCGCTGTTGGGCCAGGCCTGATGCAGCTCCCAGGCGTTATCCAGCGGGCAAATCATGTCGTAGCGGCCATGAATGATGACCCCAGGCAGGTGCGCGATTTTATGCATATCGCGAATCAACTGGTTGGGCTCAAGGAAGGAGTTATTGGTGAAGTAGTGGCATTCGATACGCGCAATCGACAGCGCGCGTTGCGGCTCGGAAAAACGCTCCACATGCTGCGGGCTCGGGCACAGGCCGAGCATGCGCCCTTCCCAACCGGACCAGGCCTTGGCCGCGTGCATCTGGGCGATCTGGTCGTTGCCGGTCAGGCGCTTGTGGTAAGCCGCGACCAGGTCGTGGCGCTCGTCCGCCGGGATCGGCGCCAGGTAGTCCTGCCAGTAATCCGGGAACATGCGGCTTGCGCCTTCCTGGTAGAACCAGTGAATATCCTGGTCGCGGGCCAGGAAGATGCCGCGCAGGATCAGGCCGTGCACGCGCTCGGGGTGGGTTTGCGCGTAGGCCAGCGACAGGGTCGAGCCCCAGGAACCGCCGAACAGCACCCATTTTTCAATGCCCAGGTGCTCGCGGATGCGTTCGAGGTCGGCGACCAGGTCCCAGGTGGTGTTGTTTTCCAGGCTGGCGCGCGGGGTGGAGCGCCCGCAACCACGCTGGTCAAAGGTAACGATGCGGTACAGGTTCGGGTCGAAATAGCAGCGGCTCTGGGCGTCGCAACCGGAGCCGGGGCCACCGTGGATGAAGACAACGGGCAAGCCCTCGGGGGAGCCGCTTTCATCGACGTACAGCGTGTGGGTGTCATCGACGGCCAGATCGTGCCGGGCGTAGGGTTTGATCTGCGGGTACCAAGTCTGCATTGCGCGCTCCGTAGGGGGTCGGGTTCATCCCTGGGGGGACGTCTTTTATTTTGCCGTCTGGCACTATAAACCCGAATTGTGCAATGAGCATGCCCTTGAGCGCTTAGAGCGGTGTCAGCAGTTCGCTCCTCAGGTAATCCAAAAGATAGCGGTAGAGCTGATCAACCTCCGGCGCCTGCCCGCGCGCGCGCAAACAGCCGTGGACCAGGCCTTTGCCGGGGTACAGCACGGCAGGCACACCCGCCGCTTGCAGGCGTTCGGCGTAGAGCATGCCGTCATCGCGCAGCGGATCGAACTGGGCCACGGCGATCAAGGCCTTGGGCAAGCCGCTGAAATCCTCGGCCAGCAGCGGCAAGGCGTAGGGCGAGGGCTTACCGGCCCCGCGCAGGTAGAGCGCCAGGTAACACTCGGTGTCGGCAGTGCTGAGCAAAGGCGCGTCCCTGCAGTCGCGGCGCGACGGCAAATCGGCGGGGCCGCCCAGGCCCGGGTAAATCAGCACCTGCGCTCGCGGCAGTGGCTGGTCGTCGTCGCGCAAGCCCAGGCACAACGCCGCGGCCAGATTGCCGCCCGCGCTGTCGCCGATTACCACCAGACGCTTCAGGTTGATGGCGTGCGGCGCCTGCCCTGCTCCGATCGCCTGCCAGACCGCGCGACAATCCTCATAGGCCGCCGGGAACGGATGCTCCGGCGCCAGCCTATAGTCAATGGCGATCACCAACACCTGCAAGGCAGTGGCCAGTTCGAAGCAGATGAAGTCATGGGACGCCAGCCCACCCACAGCCCAACCGCCGCCGTGCATATAAAGGAGGCATGGCCAGCCCTCTTCCGGCGTCGGGGTTGAGGGCAGGTAACTGCGCACGCGCACGCCACCGAGGGAAAAGTCCGACAGCTGCAGCCCTGGGGGCTGTGGTGGCGTGAACGCCTGGCACATGCGGTCGTAGTTTTGGCGCACCCCGGCCAGCGATGAGTCGTCACTGGTGAAGGATTCGGTCTTGGCGACAAAGGCGGCAAGCTGAGGAGAAAGCGGATACATACGCAGATATCCCTGACGATGAGGATCAAATGTGGGAGCTGGCTTGCCTGGGATAGCATCGCTGCGGTGTGACTGAAACACCGAGGTGCCTGCATCGCAGGCAAGCCAGCTCCCACATTGCCCTCGATGGTTTGGTCTGACGCTTACGGCTTAGGGTTTCAGGCTGGCCTGTACCGCCGCCACGCCATCGCTGCCATCAAATGCAGTAACCCCCGCCAGCCAACGCTGCAAATCCTCGGGATGGTCGCGCAACCATTGCCTGGCCACATCCTGGGGCGATTGGCGTTCCATGATCGGCACCATCAGCTGGCTTTCCTGGGCGGCGGTGAAGGTCAGGTTGTTGAGCAGGCGGTTGGCGTTGGGGCAGCGTTCGGCAAAGTCCGGCGCGGTGACGGTGGAAACCGTTGCGCGGCCTTCGTCGGGACCGAACACGTCTTCGCTGCCGGTGAGGTAGGCCATTTTCATGTTGATGTTCATCGGGTGCGGGGTCCAACCGACAAACACCACGAATTCCTTGCGGTTCACTGCACGCTGCACGGCGGCGAGCATGCCCGCTTCGCCGGAGGCGACCAGCTTGAAGCCGCCGAGACCAAAGCGGTTGGTGTCGATCATTTTCTGGATATCGGTATTCGCGCCACTGCCGGGCTCGATGCCGTAGATTTTGCCGCCCAACTTGTCTTTGAAGCGGGCAATGTCGGCAAAGGTTTTCAAACCGGCATCGGCCACGTACTGCGGCACGGCCAGCGTGGCCTGGGCATCCGAGAGGCTCGGCGTGTCGAAGACCTTGACCTGCTTGGCCGCCAGGAACGGCGCGATGTTGTTGTCCATCGCCGGTTTCCAGTAGCCCAGGAAGATGTCCAGGCGCTTGTCGCGGATACCGGCAAAGATGATCTGTTGCACGGCGCGGGTCTGTTTGCTGTCGTAGCCCAGCCCGTTGAGCAGCACGTCGGCCATGCCCGAAGTGGCGACCACGTCGGTCCAGCTGACCACGCCCATGCGCACGGCTTTGCAGGAGGCCGGTTCGGCGGCCATGGCGTGTGCGCTGAGCAGCGCGGCGCCGGTGAGGGTCAACAGGTAACGGTTGAACAGTCTTTTCATGGAAAGAGGTCTCACTCGGCAGCTTTATTGTGGGGAGTGGCGTCTGGCGCGCCCTACCCACAACCTTACCCAGCGGGATCTGTGTTAACACGACCTGTGGCGACCGGCAGTTGCACTGGGGCGACTGTGAGGGCCTCTTCGGGGGCAAGCCCCCTCCCACATTTTGACCGCATTCTCATGTTGGAACTCGGTCAAGTGTGGGAGCGGGCTTGCTCGCGAAAGCTGTTGCAGCAGCAGCGAAAATTACCGGTAGTGCTGCCGACCCCAAGCCAGCAACCCTTCCAGCAACTGCCTCAACACCACCCGCGTCGGCTCAGCCAGGTCCGGCCGATAACGGAACGGCTCGAACTCCTCCATATACGCGCTCTGGCACAGCTCCAGTTGCACGGCGTGAATGTCCTGCGCCGGGTCGCCGTAATGGCGGGTGATGTGCCCGCCCTTGAAGCGCCCGTTGAGCACGTGGGTGTACTGCGGGTGGGCGGCGCAGATCGCCTCGAGCTGGCTGGCCAACTCTGGATCACACGCCGCGCCGTTGAAGGTGCCGAGGTTGAAGTCCGGCAGCTTGCCGTCGAACAGGTGCGGGATCACCGAGCGGATCGAGTGCGCATCGAACAACAGCGCGTAGCCGAACTCGGCCTTGAGCCGTGCCAGCTCTTCTTGCAGCGTGCGGTGGTACGGGCCCCAGACCTTTTGCAGGTAACTGGCGCGTTCGGTCTCGCTGGGCTCCAGGCCTTCGCGGAACAACGGCACGCCGTCAAAGAGCGTCGCCGGGTACAGCCCGGTGGTGGCGCCGACGTACAGCGGCTTATCGTCCGATGGCCGGTTCAGGTCGATCACAAACCGCGAGTACTCCGCCGACAGGGTGCTCGCGCCCAGCTCTTCGGCAAAGTCATACAGCGCTGGGATGTGCCAGTCGGTGTCCGGCAGGCTCTGGGCCTCGGGGATCAACCCGGCCTCGACCGCAGGCGTCAGGCGCAGGCCGGCGTGGGGCATGCTGATCAGCAGCGGCGTGCGGCCTTGTTTGAAGTTCAGAACCTTATCCACAACAACACTCCTCAGACGGTGACGTCGACGCCATGGCGCACGACGCGTTTATCCAGTTCGCCGCCCAGCCAGTAGGCCAGGTCGGCGGGGCGATCGATCTGCCAGGCAACAAAATCCGCGACCTTGCCCACTTCCAGTGAGCCATGGGTCGCGCCCAAGCCCAGCGCCGTGGCTGCATGCTGGGTCGCGCCGGCCAGGGCTTCTTCCGGGGTCATGCGGAACAGGGTGCAGGCCATGTTCAGCATCAGGCGCACCGACAACGCCGGCGAGGTGCCGGGGTTGAGGTCGCTGGCGATGGCGATCTTCACGCCGTGCTTGCGCAGCGCGTCCATCGGCGGCAACTGGGTTTCGCGCAGGAAGTAGAACGCGCCCGGCAGCAACACCGCGACCGTGCCGGAGGCGGCCATGGCGATGGCGTCTTCCTCGGTCATGAACTCCAGGTGGTCAGCCGACAACGCGTGGTAGCGCGCGGCCAGGCTGGAGCCATGCAAGGAGGAAAGCTGTTCGGCGTGCAGCTTCACCGGCAGGCCGAGTTGCTGCGCGACGATGAACACGCGCTCCACCTGCTCCGGGGAAAACGCCAGGTATTCGCAGAACGCATCCACTGCATCCACCAGCCCTTCCGCCGCCAGGGCCGGCAGCATCTCGTTGCAGATGTGGTCGATGTAAGCGTCGGCGCGGTCCTTGTACTCCGGCGGCAAGGCGTGGGCCGCCAGGCAGGTGGCGCGCACACTGACCGGCAGCGCTTCGCCGAGGCGACGAATTACCCGCAGCAATTTGCGCTCGCTGGCCAGGTCCAGGCCATAGCCGGATTTGATTTCCACCGTGGTCACGCCGTCACGCAGCAAGCTGCGCAGGCGCTTGTGTGCGCTGTCGAACAGCTCCTCTTCAGTGGCGGCGCGGGTGGCGCGCACGGTGCTGGCAATACCGCCACCCTTGGCGGCGATTTCGGCATAGCTCACGCCTTCGAGACGCTGCTCGAATTCGCCGCTGCGGTTGCCGCCGAACACCGTGTGGGTGTGGCAGTCAATCAGCCCGGGGGTCACCCACGCGCCTTGCAGGTCATGCACCTGGGCATAATCCGCCGTCGGCGCCTGGCTGCGGGGGCCGATCCACTCGATGAGCGAACCCGCGGTGACCATCGCGGCATCCTCGATGATCGAGTATTTGCCGCCAGCCATGGTTGCGAAGTGGCAGTGTTGCCAAAGCGTTTTCATCAACGCCTCCCTAAGTTATCGATGATGGCCGCCGCCGAGCCGATCCGAGAAAACTCAACGCCGGGCGGCAGGCTTTTGTGGCGAGGGCGCATGCCTTCCTCTGGATCGGTTACAGGCTCGGCAACAACTTCGCCGGCACCAGCTCATTCAGGCAGCGGCTGGCGAGCAGTTCGCTGGCGGCGTTGATGTCCGGGGCGAAGAAGCGGTCTTTGTCGTAGAACGCCACTTTGTCGCGCAGGATGCCACGGGCTTTTTCCAGCTTCGGCGAGGTCTTGAGGCCGTCACGCAGGTCCAGGCCCTGGCACGCCGCCAGCCATTCGACGGCCAGAACCCCACGGGTGTTCTCGGCCATTTCCCACAGGCGCTTGCCGGCAGCCGGGGCCATCGACACGTGGTCTTCCTGGTTGGCCGAGGTCGGCAGGCTGTCGACGCTGTGCGGATGCGCCAGCGCCTTGTTTTCGCTGGCGAGGGCCGCGGCGGTCACCTGGGCGATCATGAAGCCGGAATTGACCCCGCCATTGCCCACCAGGAACGGCGGCAATTGCGACATGTGCTTGTCCATCATCAGCGAGATACGACGCTCGCTCAGGGAGCCGATTTCAGCGATGGCCAGCGCCATGTTATCAGCGGCCATGGCCACCGGTTCGGCGTGGAAGTTGCCACCGGAGATCACGTCGCCTTCGGCTGCAAACACCAGCGGGTTATCCGACACGGCGTTGGCTTCGACCACCAGCACTTCAGCCGCCTGGCGGAACTGGGTCAGGCAGGCGCCCATGACTTGTGGCTGGCAGCGCAGGGAGTACGGGTCCTGGACCTTGTCGCAGTTCTGGTGCGACTGCGAGACCTGGCTGCTTTCGCCCAGCAGGTCACGGTAGGCCGCCGCCGAATCGATCTGCCCACGCTGGCCGCGCGCGGCATGAATACGCGCGTCGAACGGCGAGCGCGAGCCCAGCACCGCTTCCACCGTCAGCGCGCCGCAGGCCAGGGCGCCGGCGAACAAATCTTCGCCCTCGAACAGGCCGCGCAGGGCATACGCGGTGGACACCTGAGTGCCGTTGAGCAGCGCCAGGCCCTCTTTGGCGGCGAGGGTCAGCGGCGTGAGGCCGGCGACTTTCAGCGCGTCGGTGGCTTCCAGCCATTCGCCTTTGTAGCGCGCCTTGCCTTCGCCGAGCAGCACCAGCGACATGTGCGCCAATGGCGCCAAGTCGCCGGAAGCACCGACCGAGCCTTTCAGCGGAATATGCGGGTAGACCTCGGCATTGATCAGTGCGATCAGCGCGTCGATCACCTGGCGGCGAATCCCCGAGAACCCGCGGCTCAGGCTGTTGACCTTGAGCACCATGACCAGCCGCACCAGCGCGTCGCTGATCGGCTCACCGACGCCGGCGGCGTGGGACAGCACCAGGGAACGCTGGAGGTTTTCCAGGTCTTCGCTGGCGATGCGGGTCGAGGCCAGCAGGCCGAAACCGGTGTTGATGCCGTAGGCGGTGCGATTCTCGGCGAGAATCTGCTCGACGCAGGCGACACTGGCTTCGATCTGGGCCGAGGCGCCGTCATCCAGACTGAGGGTTACCGGCTGCTGGTAGATGGCCCGCAGTTGGGCAAGGCTCAGTTGGCCTGGAATCAGAGTTAGCGCAGTCACATTCATGCTCCTTTGAATTGTTCTTTTGAATACTTCTGTTAATAAGTGCTCAGTGCAAATTGGGTAATATCTGGTGCAGCAAAGCGGCGTCTTTGAGCAGTGCGGCGGCGCTCGCGATGTCCGGCGCCAGCCAGCGGTCCTGCTCATAGGCCGGGACTCTTTCACGTAGCAGACGCCAGGCGCTGTTAGTGCCTGCGCCGAAACGCTGGTCCTTGAGAAACTCGAAGGCCTGGGCCGCCAGCAGGTACTCGATGGCGAGAATCTGCGTGACGTTGGCCAACAGCTGATGCAGCTTGAGCGCGGCATTGGTGCCCATGCTCAGGTGGTCTTCCTGCAGGCCCGAGGTGACGAAATTGTCGAGCACCGCCGGCTGCGCCAACTGGCGGTTTTGCCCGCACAGCGAGGCGGCGACGTACTGCACGATCATCATCCCGGAGTTGACCCCGGGGTTGCTCACCAGGAACGCCGGCAAGCCGCTGACGTGCGGGTTGATCAGGCGGTCGAGGCGACGCTCGGCCACCGAGCCGATTTCGGCCATGGCGATGGCGAGCATGTCCGCCGCCAGCGCCACGGACTGCCCATGCGGGTTGGCTTGCGAAACCACGCGGTAATTGTCCGCGGTGCCGAGCACCAGCGGGTTGTCCGTGGCGCTGTTGAGTTCGGTCTCGATCTGGCGCGTGGCGTGTTCCACCTGGTCGCGCGCCGCGCCGTGGATCTGCGGGATCGAGCGGATGCTCAGCGCGTCCTGGGTGCGGATGCCTTTGCTGCTGTCGATCACTTCACTGCCATCAAGCAACGCACGCAGGTTGACGCCGACGTGCTGCATGCCAGGGTGCGGCTTGAGGGCAATGATCGCTTCGTCGAAGGCGTCGATCTGGCCACGCTGGGCCTCGAAACTCATGGCGCCGATCACGTCGGCCCATTGCAGCAAATGGTGCGCATCGGCCAGGGCCAGGCAGCTCAGGCCGGTCATGCACGGCGTGCCGTTGACCAGGCACAGGCCGTCTTTGGCGCCGAGTACCACGGGCTGCAAGCCTTCTGCGCTCAGGGCCTGTTGCGCGGGGACGATCTGGCCTCGGTAGCTCACATTCCCCACACCCAGCAAGGCCACGCCGACGTGCGCCATATGGGTCAGATAACCCACCGAACCCTGGGACGGCACCTGCGGCGTAATGCCGTGGTTAAGCAGCGCCAGCAGCGAATGCACCACTTGTGGGTGCAGGCCGGATTTGCCGTGGCTGTAGTTGATGATTGCGGCGCAAATGATCGCGCGGGTCTGCTCGTCGCTGAGCATCGGACCGACGCCACAGGCGTGGCTCAGCAGGGTATTGCGCGACAGCTGGCTGAGCTGCTCGCCCTTGAGCGACACATTGCACAGCGCGCCCAGGCCGGTGTTGACGCCGTAGGCGCGTTCGCCACTGCTGACGATGCGCTGCACGATGGCCTGGGCATTGTCGATGCGCGCCCAGGCCTGGCCCGAGAGCTCGAGCACCGCGTTGTGGCGGGCGACGGCGACCACGTCCTGCCAGCGCAGCGGGGTATCGGCGATGATGATTTTTGCTGGCTGGGACATCTTCATACCTTCTTCAATTCTTGTGCAGCCTTAGCGGCCCTATCGCAGGCAAGCCAGCTCCCACATTTGGAATGCATTCCCCTGTGGGAGCTGGCTTGCCTGCGATAGGGCCGGCCGGCTCACCACAACGTCCAGGTCAAACCACCGCCGCCCGCCGCTGAACAAACCGGTCCACATACTCATCCGCCGGCGAATGCAGGATCTCGCGCGGTGTGCCGACCTGAATCAGCTTGCCGTCCTTGAGGATCGCAATGCGGTTGCCGATGCGCACGGCCTCGTCAAGGTCGTGGGTGATGAACACGATGGTTTTGTGCAGGGTCTTTTGCAGCTCGAGCAACTGGTCCTGCATCTCGGCGCGGATCAGCGGGTCGAGCGCGCTGAAGGCTTCGTCCATCAGGATGATGTCGGTGTCGGCCGCCAGGGCGCGGGCCAGGCCCACCCGCTGGCGCATGCCGCCGGAGAGCTGGTGCGGGTATTTGTTTTCGTAGCCCTTCAGGCCCACGGTTTCGATCCAGTGCAGCGCGCGCTCGGCGCAGACCTGCTTGGTTTCGCCACGCACTTTCAGGCCGTAGGCGACGTTGTCGAGCACGCTCTTGTGGGGCAACAGGCCGAAGCTCTGGAACACCATGCTGATCTTGTGCCGACGGAATTGGCGCAAGGCTTCCATGTCGAGTTTGAGGATGTCCTCGCCGTCCACCAGGATCGCGCCGCTGGTGGGGTCGATCAGGCGGTTGAAGTGGCGCACCAGCGTGGATTTGCCGGAACCCGACAGGCCCATGATCACGAAGATCTCGCCGGTGGCGATGCTCAGCGACAGGTCGTTCACGCCAACCACGCAGCCGGTCTCGGCCAGGACCTGGTCCTTGGTTTTGCCCTGCCCAACCAGCGCCAGCGCTTCCTTGGCGCGGTTGCCAAAGATCTTGAAGACGTTTTTAACTTCGATTTTGCTGACAGTAGTCATTTGCTCGCCTCATGCCGTGGACGACCATAGGCCTGGGTAATGCGGTCGATGACCACTGCGAGAATCACAATCGCCAGCCCGGCCTCGAGGCCACGTCCAACGTTGAGGGTCTGGATGCCGACGAGTACGTCTTCACCCAAGCCACGGGCACCGATCATCGAGGCGATTACCACCATCGACAGCGCCATCATGGTGGTCTGGTTGATCCCAGCCATGATGCTTGGCAGCGCCAGTGGCAGTTGCACACCGAACAGTTGCTGCCAGCGGTTGGCACCGAAGGCGTTGATCGCTTCCATGACTTCGCCGTCAACCTGGCGAATGCCCAGGTCGGTCAGGCGAATCAACGGCGGCGCGGCGTAGATCACTGTGGCGAAAATTGCCGGGACCTTGCCCAGGCCGAACAGCATCAGCACCGGGATCAGGTACACGAAACTCGGCATGGTTTGCATGATGTCGAGCAACGGCATCAGCACCGAACGCAGGCGATTGCTGCGCGCCGACAGGATGCCCAGCGGAATGCCGATCAGCACCGAGATCACCGTGGCGACCATCATCAGCGCCAGTGTCTGCATCAGCTTGTCCCACAGGCCAACGGCGCCCACCAGGAACAGCAGCCCGACGATCACCGCCGTGGTCACCACCTTGCGGGTGGCGTGCCAGGCAACAGCGCCGACAATCGCCAGCATCAGCCACCAGGGCGCCGCACGCAGCAACCCCTCCAGGTTAACGATGGCCCATAGCAGGGTGTCGGAGATGTGCCGGAACACATCGCCGTAGTTGGTGACCAGTGAGTCCACCCAACCGTTGACCCAGTCGGCGATGGAAAACGTAAAACTCTCAGGAAACATAGCGTGCTCTCGGTCCAGTGGGTTGTGGCCGGGTGTGCGGCCCGCCCCTCAGGGTAGCCGCACACGCTTGACCTACAAGGCCGCGTCGATTTTCTTGGCGGCGTCGTCGCTCACCCATGCGTGCCAGACTTCAGGATGTTCCTTGAGGAAAATTTTCGCCAGTTTCGGCGACTCAATTCGCTCCTTGGCCATGCGACCCAGGTTCTGGTTCAGCAGGTCGATCGGCAGGTTGACCTTTTCCAGCACCGCGACGAGCTCAGGCGCTTGCTCGTGGAAGGTCTTGGACAAACCGACCTTGATGCTCACGGTTTTATCCACGCCGGGCTTTTCTTCGAGCTTGACCAGATCAACCTGGCCCATCAGCGGGGTTGGCGACCAGTAGTAGAACAGGATCGGCTCGCCACGCTTGTAGCTCGACAGCACCGCCGCATCCAGCGCCGGGCCGGTGCCTGGGCGGAAGTTGGTGTAGGTGCTTTCCAGGCCGTAGCTCTTGAGCATTTCGCTGTTGTCCAGCTCACAGGTCCAGCCGGCCGGGCAGTTGTAGAAACGGCCCTTGGACGGCTCTTCCTGGTCCTTGAACACCGAGGCGTACTTGGCCAGGTCGGCGATGGTTTTCAGTTCCGGCGCCTTGGGCTCAAGCTTGCGCTTGGCGTCACCTTCGATCACATAGCGCGGCACGTACCAGCCTTCGACAGCACCGACCACCGGCGCACCAACGCCGACGACCTTGCCGGCCTTCTCAGCCTTGTTCCAGACCTCGCTGCGGCCGACCCACTCTTCGGCGAACACTTGAATGTCGTTGCTGCTCAGGGCGTTTTCCATGGTGATGGAGTTGCCCGGCAGGCTGTCGGTTTTGCAGTCGTAGCCTTTTTCCAGCACGGTTTGCAGGATGTCGGTAAGCAACATGCCGCTTTCCCAGTTCAGGCCGGCGAACTTCACCGGTTTGCCGGATTCGCACCAACCGGCCGCCTGGGCGCCGGCTGAGGCCAGCAAACCTGCAGAGAGCAAAGTGGCCAACAGGGTCTTATGCATTTTCATTGTTGTGACGCTCCCAATCTTGAAATGGATTACGGCAGTCAGTAGGCATCCTGCCCTGTCCACGTCCCATCAGGCTTGTGCAGCCAGCCCGTTTGTTGTTGGTATAGCGCCCTGCTCTACCGGCAGGATCAGGTGATCGGGCACCGTGCCGTGCCATTTTTTCGCACACACGTAGTACAGGGCTGCGGGCAGCACCAGGCCGATAATCCAGGAAATATCCACATCACCCAGCGCGGCCACCAGGGGGCCGGTGTAGAACTTGGTGGAGATGAACGGCAACTGCACCAGCACGCCGAACACGTACACGCTGATACCCAACAGGTTCCAGCGCCCGTAGCGGCCGTTCGGGTCGGCCAGCGCCGGCACGTCGTAGCGCTCGCGGGTGATGCAGTAGTAGTCGACCAGGTTGATCGCGCTCCAGGGCGTGAAGAACGCCAGCAGGAACAGGATGAACGACTTGAATGCACCGAGGAACGAGTGCTGGCCGAGCAGCGCGATCAGGGTCGCCGTGCCGACGATCACCAGCACGAACACCAGACGCTGCACACGCGTGACCTCCAGGCGGCCACGAAAGCCGCTGATGATGGTCGCGATGCACATGAAGCTGCCGTAGGAGTTCAGCGTGGAGATGGTGACCTTGCCGAACGCGATGCTGAAATAGAGCAGCGCGGCGGTGGCGCCTGTGCCGCTCAACCCGACGATGTAGGCCACTTCATGCCCGGCGAATTGCCCGTTGGACATGGCCGCGGCAAACACGCCGAGGACCATCGCCACCTGTGCGCCAATGACCGAGCCGGCGCCAGCCGCGAAAAACGTTTTCACCGATGACGTCGCGCTCGGCAGGTAGCGCGAATAGTCAGCCACGTATGGGCCGAAGGCGATCTGCCAGGAGGCCGCGAGCGACACCGCCAGCAGGAAGCTGCTCCAGCTGAAGTGACGGATTTGCAGGAGTGCGCCGACGTCGGTCTGGCCTATCAGGCGACTGAACAGGTACACAAAGGCAATTACCCCAATCACGCTGGCGACACGGCCGATGAAGTGGATCACGCGGTAACCCAGCACCGTGACCAGCACGATGACGCTGGCGAAAATCAGGATACCGACACTGTCGCTGACCCCGAACAACTGGCCCAGCGCCTGCCCGGACAACACGGTGCCGGTCGCGGTGAACCCGAGGTACATCAGGCACACCAGCACGATCGGAATCGCCGCACCGTAAACGCCAAACTGCACCCGGCTGGAGATCATCTGCGGCAGGCCCAGCTTCGGCCCTTGCGCCGCATGCAACGCCATGACGCCGCCGCCGATGAGTTGGCCGATAAACAGCCCGATCAACGACCAGAACACATCACCGCCCAGCACCACGGCCAGGGCCCCGGTGACAATCGCGGTGATTTGCAGGTTGGCGCCCATCCACAGGGTGAACTGGCTAAACAGACGACCGTGTCTTTCCGCTTCCGGGATGTAGTCGATCGAACGCTTTTCGATCAACGGGGTGATGTCGTTCGCAGCCATGTGTATTCAACCTCCGGTGGATTGTTTTCTGGTGCACAGCAGATCAAATGTGGGAGGCGGCTTTTTGGGGCTGCTTCGCACCCCAGCGCAAGCAAGCTTGCTCGCCACAACAAGCCAGCTCCCATAGAAACAGGCCAGCCGTTACTTGATCATCGGGAGATTGAGGCCCTGCTCTTTGGCGCAGTCGATCGCGATCTGGTAACCGGCGTCCGCATGGCGCATCACACCGGTGGCCGGGTCGTTGTGCAGCACGCGGGCAATCCGCTCGGCCGCTTCGTCGGTGCCGTCACACACGATCACCATGCCGGAGTGCTGCGAGAAGCCCATGCCGACGCCGCCGCCGTGGTGCAGCGAGACCCAGGTCGCGCCGCTCGCGGTATTCAGCAAGGCGTTGAGCAGTGGCCAGTCGGACACGGCGTCGGAGCCGTCCTGCATGGCTTCGGTTTCGCGGTTGGGGCTGGCGACCGAGCCGGAGTCGAGGTGGTCACGGCCGATCACGACCGGTGCCGACAGCTCGCCGCTGCGCACCATTTCGTTGAATGCCAGGCCGAGCTTGGCGCGCTGGCCCAGGCCAACCCAGCAGATACGTGCCGGCAAGCCCTGGAAGCTGATGCGCTCGCGGGCCATGTCCAGCCAGTTATGCAAATGGGCGTCGTCGGGGATCAGCTCTTTGACTTTGGCGTCGGTCTTGTAGATGTCCTGCGGGTCGCCGGACAGCGCCGCCCAACGGAACGGGCCGATGCCACGGCAGAACAGCGGGCGGATGTAGGCCGGTACGAAGCCTGGGAAGGCGAACGCGTCTTCCACGCCTTCTTCCTGGGCCATCTGGCGGATGTTGTTGCCGTAATCGAAGGTCGGGATGCCTTGTTTCTGGAACGCGAGCATGGCTTTGACGTGCACGGCCATCGCCTGCTTGGCGGCCTTGATCACGGCGGCAGGCTCGGTCTTGGCGCGGGCGCGGTATTCGTCCCAAGTCCAGCCGGCCGGCAGGTAGCCATTGAGGGGGTCGTGGGCGCTGGTCTGGTCGGTGACCATGTCCGGGCGCACGCCGCGCTTGACCAGTTCCGGCAGGATTTCCGCCGCATTACCCAGCAAGGCGATGGAGATGGCCTTGCCTTCCTGGGTGTACTTGGCGATGCGCGCCAGGGCGTCGTCGAGGTCGGTGGCTTGCTCGTCTACATAACGGCTGGCCAGGCGGAAATCGATGCTGACCTGCTGGCACTCGATGTTCAGCGAGCAGGCGCCGGCCAGGGTCGCGGCCAGCGGCTGGGCGCCGCCCATGCCACCGAGGCCGGCGGTGAGGACCCAGCGGCCTTTGAGATTTGAATCGTAATGCTGGCGACCGGCTTCGACGAAGGTTTCGTACGTGCCCTGGACGATGCCCTGGCTGCCGATGTAGATCCAGCTGCCGGCGGTCATCTGGCCGTACATGGCCAGGCCCTTGGCGTCGAGTTCGTTGAAGTGTTCCCAACTGGCCCAGTGCGGCACCAGGTTAGAGTTGGCGATCAGTACACGCGGGGCGTTGCTGTGGGTCTTGAACACGCCGACCGGCTTGCCGGATTGCACCAGCAGGGTTTCGTCGTCATTCAGGTGGGTGAGGCTCTCGACGATCTGGTCGTAGCACTCCCAGTTACGCGCCGCACGGCCGATGCCGCCGTAGACCACCAGCTCTTTCGGGTTTTCGGCCACTTGTGGGTCGAGGTTGTTCATCAGCATGCGCAACGGCGCTTCAGTCAGCCAGCTTTTGGCGGTGAGCTTGTTACCGCGAGCGGCACGGATTTCGACGTCACGGTATTTTGTAGGCTTGGTCACTGCTAGGACTCCTCGGCGATCGATGCGCGAACAGTGATGGTGCGAAGGAGAGTCTTACGCACACATCTTTACTTGTATGTACAAGCATATGCAATCAAGCGGCCAACTTCTGAGAGAGCTGTTGAGATTTTTTGGTGATGCGTGCGCGAGCCTTGGAAACTAAGGCTTCGAGGCTTGGTGAAATTTCTTGCGGGGGTGTTTTTCAGCGAGGGAGTTTTGTCACGATGGCGCGGCTTTGCGCCACGCTGGGGCGTTCGGTAACAAAGTGGTGCGGGCTGGAAACAGGTCTTGAAGGCAATGGCGAAACAAATGTGGGAGCGGGCTTGCTCGCGAATGCGGTGTGACAGTCAACAGATGTGGCGACTGACCCACCGCATTCGCGAGCAAGCCCGCTCCCACAGTTTTTAACCGCGTGCGGTCAGTTCGATGATGCAGCTGCGGCCGCTGACGGAGATATCCAACAAGCCGGTGTTACCGTCCACTTGCAGGCAATCGTGATGCCCCAGCTTCTCGCCAAGCACCTTCACCTCATCCGCCACGCTGAACACCAGCACGGTCTGCGCCGTACTGAACAAGCGCTGCTCGCCGTCCACCCACTGCAGCCGCGCGTGGTAACGCTCGGGCGAGTAAATCAGGTTGAAATCGCGGATCGGCCCGGTGATCAGTCGGCATGACACCTGGCTGTCCCCCTTGAACGCAAACGGCTGCAGCGGTAACAGGCCGCGCTGCTCCTCGCCATCCACGGTCAGGACCATGCCCGCGCCCTTGATCACGGTAATCACACGCTGGTAACCGGCGAAGGTGGAAAACCCGCCCGACTCGGCAATATCGGCAATCGACAGGCGCCAGCCAAAACCGTCCAGGCCAGTGCCCGCATCACGCGTAATTTCTTCGGTGCTGCCGCCGCCGTTTTTCCACGGCATGCGCACGTAATCGGCGGCGCGCCAGACTTTCACTTCACTCATTTACTGAAACGTCCTTCCAGGCTATGACGGGAACCGGGGTGGATCAAACGCGCGGCGGTCACCGGCTGGCGGCCCGACCAGGTGCGTCGGCGAATCAACAGGCACGGCTCGCTCGGCTCGATCTGCAGCAGCTTGCACTCTTCGGCATCGGCGAGGATCGCTTCGACCACGTGCTCACCTTCGGTCAGCGGCGCAACCTGGTTCAGATAGGCGTAAGGCGTTTGCTGGGTGAAATCCTGCTGCAAGTAGTCCGGCGCCACCAGGGCGTTGACGAAACGGTCTTCGATTTGCACAGGAATATCGTTTTCGAAATGCACGATCAGCGAGTGGAACACCCGGCCGCCTTCGCGCATTTCCAGGGCGACGGCACGCTCGGAGCCAGCGGCCTCTTCGCACAAATGGATGACCTGGCAGGTATGCCGATGACCGCGGGAGGCGATCTCATCGGCAATGTTGTGCACTTCAAACAGCGCCGATTGGCTTTTCGGCTCGGCGACAAATGTGCCGACGCCCTGCATGCGCACCAGCAAACCCTCGGCGGTGAGCTCGCGCAGCGCGCGGTTGATGGTCATGCGGCTGAAGCCCAGCTGGCTGACCAGCTCGCTCTCGGACGGCACGCGGTAATGCGGCGGCCAGTTGCCGTTGAGGATCTGCTGGCTGATCATCTGTTTGACGCGGGCATACAAGGGCGCCGGACTTTCGTCCATGTGGGCAGCCAGCGAAGACTTGGCAGGCGGAGTCGGCACAGGGAATCCTTGCAGGGGGAAAAGATGCATAGATTGCCGGAGTTTACCGAGCAGGCAAACGTCTGTATATGTATATACAAATAAACACACGACCGGGGTGCCTTGATCATGTCCGCTTTCTTTGCCGAACGCGCGCTGCTGCCTAATGGATGGGCCAACGATGTACGCTTTGAAGTCAGCGCCGACGGCCTGCTGACCCACGTTGAGCCCAATGCCAGTGCAGATGCCGCCGAGCGGCTGAGAGGCCCGGTGTTGGCGGGCATGCCAAACCTGCATTCCCACGCATTCCAGCGCGCCATGGCGGGTTTGGCGGAAGTGGCCGGCAACCCGAATGACAGTTTCTGGACCTGGCGCGACCTGATGTACCGCATGGTCGGCCAGATCAACCCGGACCAATTGCAGGTCATCGCGCGCCAGCTGTATATCGAAATGCTCAAGGCCGGCTACACCTCCGTCGCCGAATTCCATTACGTGCACCACGACGTCAGCGGCCAGCCGTACGCCGACCGTACGGAGCTGTCGCGGCAGATCAGCCAGGCGGCCGCCAGCAGCGGTATTGGCCTGACCCTGGTGCCGGTGCTCTACACCCACGCCGGCTTTGGTGGCCAGGCGCCGAATGAGGGCCAGCGGCGCTTTATCAACAGCACCGAAAATTACCTGGAACTGCAAGCCCGCCTGAAACCGATCCTCGCCGCTCAACCGGCGCAGCAACTGGGCCTGTGCTTTCACTCCCTGCGCGCCGTGACCCCGCAACAAATCAACGACGTGCTGGCCGCCAGCGACAAGGCCTGCCCGGTGCACATCCACATCGCCGAACAGCAGAAAGAAGTCGACGACTGCCTGGCCTGGAGCGGCAAGCGCCCGCTGCAATGGCTGTATGACCATGTGGAAGTGGATGAGCGCTGGTGCCTGGTGCACGCCACCCACGCCGATGCCGACGAGGTGACCCGCATGGCCAAGAGCCGCGCGATTGCCGGCCTGTGCCTGACCACCGAAGCCAACCTGGGCGACGGGATTTTCCCGGCGGTGGATTTCCTCGCTCAAGGCGGGCGCATGGGGATCGGCTCCGACAGCCATGTGTCACTCAGCGTGGTGGAAGAATTGCGCTGGCTGGAATACGGCCAGCGCCTGCGTGACCAGCGGCGTAACCGCTTGTATCGCAGTGATCAGCCGATGGTGGGACGCACGCTGTTTGATGCCGCATTGGACGGTGGTGCACAGGCGCTGGGGCAGCCGATTGGTCGGTTGGAAGTGGGTAAACGCGCGGATTGGATTGTGCTGGACGGTAATGATCCGTACCTGGCTACAGCGAGCGAAGACGCGATACTCAATCGCTGGCTGTTCGCCGGTGGTGATCGGCAAGTGCGCGATGTGCTGGTGAATGGGAAGTGGGTGGTGCGGGATGGGCATCATGCTGGCGAAGAAGACAGCAATATCGCGTTTACACAGGTACTAAAGGACTTACTCGGTTAAAACTGTGGGAGCGGGCTTGCTCGCGAAAGCGGTGTTTCAGTCACTGCATCTGGTGCTGATATACCGCTTTCGCGAGCAAGCCCGCTCCCACATTTTTGATCCGCGTTGATTCAGGGTTACTGCGAAGTCTTCGCCATCTGCTTGTCCGACGTACGCCAGATCAAACGCGTGGTGTCGTACCCTTGCTGGCGTGCCCTGCTCAGCAGGTCTTCGCGGGTATCGGCACTCACCGTCGGCGTGCGCGACAAGATCCACATGTAACGCCGGCTCGGGCTGCCGACGAGGGCGGTCTTGTAGTCATCACTGACGTACAGCACCCAGTAATCGCCCTTGGCGACGCCCGGCAGCAGTGCGGTAAACCAGTTATTGAATTCCACCCAGAGCTTGTCGGTCTTGCCCGGCACTTGCGGCGTGGCCGTGCCCTTGGCTTCTTCCCACTTCCACTCGGTCGTCAGGCAGCGGTTGAACACCGACATGTCGCCATCGGGCAGCAGGGTGTAGCGGGCTTCGGACTGCGCGCAGTTGCGCTGGAAGTACATCGGCAATCGAGCCAACTCATACCAGGTGCCCTGGTATCGCTTGAGGTTGACGTTGCTGGCTGTCTTGGGTTGCAGATCATCGCCAGAATGGCTGGCGCAGCCTGCCAAAAACAGGCTGGCACAAAGGCATAAAACAAAACGGATCATTCTTCTTCTCCCGCAGGCTCTCGCCCCGGTTTACTTCAGGCCTTGCCCGGAAAACATCAGAACCTTGTCACCGGCATATTGAACGCTGATAAAGCTGTTTTTATCGCCCCAGGTGCAGCTGGACATGCCCAGTGCGCCTGAACAATCGGTCGGCTGACCCAGAAGCTGCTCCACCTCAGCCTTGGCCATGCCAGCCGACAACTTTGCGTAGTTTTCTTGATTGACCTTGCTGCAAGCGGCCAACAGCACGCAAAAAGTCAGCAGGGCGAGACGGCGTAACGACATGGAAAAACTCCTGGAGGGGCCAAGCAGCTTGGGTATCTGCCAGAAGCTTAGAAGGGAAAAGAGGTGTCTGGTTCCCGACGAACGAAAACAAAAAAGCCCCGAAAACGCTGAAACGTTTCGGGGCTTCTTTAAGGGTGAACCGGCTCACAACAACGCCGATCACTTATCGCAGCAGGTTACTTCTTGTGGTAGGCCGTTACACGTTCAACTTCTTCCTTGGAACCCAGGAATACAGCGACACGCTGGTGCAGGCCTTCGGGCTGGATGTCGAGAATACGCTGGTGGCCATCGGTCGATGCGCCGCCCGCTTGCTCAACCAGGAATGACATCGGGTTGGCTTCGTACATCAAACGCAATTTGCCCGGCTTGGACGGCTCGCGGCTGTCACGTGGGTACATGAACAAACCGCCACGGGTCAGGATGCGGTGCACGTCGGCAACCATCGCGGCCACCCAGCGCATGTTGAAGTTTTTCTTCAACGGGCCTTCCTCGCCGGCCATCAACTCGCCCACGTAGCGGGTGACGGGTTCTTCCCAGTGACGCTGGTTGGACATGTTGATCGCAAATTCCTGGGTGGACGCAGGAATGGTGATGTCTTCGTGGGTCAGCACAAAGCTGCCCATCTCGCGGTCCAGGGTGAAGCCTTTGACGCCATCGCCCAGGGTCAGCACCAGCATGGTCTGCGGGCCGTAGATCGCGTAACCGGCGGCAACCTGTTCGGTGCCTGGCTGCAGGAAGGCCTTTTCGTTCAGGGCTTCGTTCTGGCTCAGGTATTCGTTCGGGCAACGCAGCACCGAAAAGATGGTGCCGACCGGTGCGTTGATATCGATGTTGGACGAACCGTCCAGTGGGTCGAACACCAGCAGGTACGCGCCCTTCGGGTATTTGCCCGGGATCTGGTAGGCATTGTCCATTTCTTCGGACGCCATGCCGGCCAGGTGACCGCCCCATTCGTTGGCTTCGAGCAGGATCTCGTTGGAGATCACGTCGAGTTTCTTCTGCACCTCGCCCTGCACGTTCTCAGTGCCCATGCTGCCCAGGACACCACCCAATGCGCCTTTGGAGACGGCGTGGCTGATTTCCTTGCAAGCACGCGCCACCACTTCGATAAGGAAGCGCAGATCGGCAGGCGTGTTGTTGCTGCGGGTCTGCTCAATCAAATAGCGACTCAAGGTAACGCGGGACATGGAAGGCTCCGATGAATGGGGGGGGCTGAAAACCCGCGCAGTTTAACGCGAGTCGGGGTGTATTTCCTCCTATCAGAGGATTTAAACCCAATAGAGTTCATGGACTTTATTTAACGTGCCGCCGGTGGCTTGCGCAGCAAACTGTAGGCCATGCCGCCCAGCGCCGCCACACCCAGCAGGAGTACGGCCCACAGGCCGAATTTTTTCCAGTCGGTACCGGCTTCCGGCACTGCGGCAACGGCAGGTGACTTGAGCACTATTTCCCCGGCCAACCTGGCCTGGCCCAAGCCCTTGAGGCGCTCGGCGCTGTAGTCGGGAATCAGCGTCGACAGCGGCAAATTCGCCGCTTTCACCGAAGCATTGCCCAGCGCCAACGTAAACGGCGGCTCGCCCCGCGCGAGGAACACCAACTGCGTGGCGCGCACCGCAAAGCGCAGGGCCGGCGCTTCAACGCCCAGGCCGCCACCGCGCTCGTCCACCTGCAACTTGAGCTGGTTGACCACCTGGCCAGGCAGGCGCAATTCATCCTGCACCAGGTCCTGGCCGTTCTGGGCCAGGCGGTACAGCAAGCCGTTGCTCAATGGCTGCCAGGCCTGATTGCTGTCGCGGCGACCGGTCAAGGTCACCGGCGCCAGGGTATTGGGCTGCTTCAACTCGATGCGCAGGCGCTCGACATTCAGCCCCGTCGGCAACTGCCAGCTGTACTCTCCGGCCTTGAGCCGCGCGCCCGCCAGCGGCTGCGACCACACCAGCGGCTGCGGCAGGCTGCTGCTGGACGCGCTCGTCAGCTTGGCCGAGGTCAGCAGCGGCGCCGCCTGGCCTTGCCACACCAAGCGCAGGTAACGCGCCGATTGCCCCGGCAGGCTCACGTCATGCTGCTCAACGCGCTCATCGGCAAACGACAAGCGCGCAACCTGCCCCTCGCCCCAGGCTTGCCACTGCTGCAAATCGTCGCTGGCTTCGATGCTGAAACGCTGGAAGCCGTCCTGCTCGCGGCTCCAGTCCAGCGTCAACTGCTGCAATGGCGCCTTGATCGCACTGGCATCCAGCACCCAGCCGCGCAGCACCTGCTTGCCGTCCTTGGACGGGCGCACTTGCAGCAATGTGCCTTCGGCGGTGGATTTCATCACCACGTCTGGCAGTTTTTCACGGCTGTCGGTAGCGTACAGCGGGAACCACTTCACGTCAGTGACAGTGCGACTTTCAGTGCGTTCGGCGGCTTGACGCGACAGCGCATAGGCTTGCGGCTCGCCGGCGGCATTGAAGACGCGCACATCGCTGAGGTCAGACTGGCGCGCGGCCAACTGCACGGCCAGCGGCAACTCCAGGCGATACCAAGGGCCGCCGCCACTCACCGCCAGTGGCACCTGGGTGGTGAAATCGGCTGGCGTTTCCTGCGCCCATACCGACAACGTCGTACACAAGCCCAGCACGACTACGCTCAACTTACCGATCAAGAGGCTGCTCCTTCAGTTTCCACTACAGGTTCGGCGCGCTTGGGCGGCAGCGGCGCAAAGTAGCCCACCACCAGCAACAGCCCGCCCACCCCGATAAACGACACAATCCGCGCCAGTCCGCCACGGTTGCTCAGCTCCACAAAGAACAGCTTGGCGACCACCACCGCAATCAACGCCGCGCCGATCAGCCACACTTCGCGACGATGGCGCAGATGGCCGCCGATCATCAGGCCGAGAGCGATCAGGGTCCACACAATCGACAGGCCGGCCTGCACCAGCATTGACTCAAGCAATGCATCCAGCTGGAACGGCACGCCGCCCCAATGGTGCGCGGTACGCATGACAAGCGCGGTAAAGAATGCGAACAGCGAAATGCCCGCGACACCTTCGGCGACCAATGCCGCACGTGGCCCGCGCTGCGGCACCACACTGCGCGACCACAGGTACACGCCCAGCAACGCAAACAGCAGGCCCAGGTCCAGCGGGTTAAGCAGCGGCACATACGGCAGCGGTTTGGCGGTGCCGTCGCTGAAGATATTCGCCAGCCAGAACCAGCCGAGCATCAGCACGGCCAAGGGCAACGCCGCCAGCACACGGTACTCACGCGGATAAGCCGCAACCGGCCATGGCCAGTTGCGCGGCGCAGCGGCCAGCACCAGATACAGGCTGGGCAGAATCGCCCACCCCAGCCAGCGCCAGGCGTTGTATTCGCTCGACAGCAGCAACAGGCTGTAGCGCAGCTCCAGCGCCAGCACGCCGATCAGCATCCAGCAGCCGAGCACATGCGCCACGCTCAGCACTTTGGCTGGAACACTCGCCGCCAAGCGGCGCAGCGCGACGAAATGCACCACGAACACCGCCAGCCAGGCGAGCCAGCCGTAATGCGCTGCCGGGTGATAGTAGTTGTGGGCCGACACCAGCAACACCACGCCCGCCGCCGGCATCAGCAACGCGCACAGCACGCCCAGCGACGCCCAGCGCAGGCGTTCGGCCAACAGCGCCCAGGTCGCCACGCTGACGGCTGCGATACCCAGCAGGAAGGAGCCTTGCAGCTCATCGGGGATAAACCGCAGCACTTCAGCGATCAACGCTATCGTCCACCACGCCGCGCCCCATACCAGCAGCAGGTCAGACAGGCGTTGCAGTTTGAGCACTCTGAACACCGGCGCATGGGGCTCACGCTGCAAGCGCCAGGCGCCGACCAGCGCGGCCAGGCCCAGGACCATTGGCGTCCAGAAACCGCTGTGGGCCAATGGGCGCAAGCCTTCGTCTGTCAACGGGCCGAGCAACTGCGGCGCCGCCACCAGGAAGGAGGCACCGCCGACCACTTGCAGCAGCAGGCCGAACACAAAGCTCACGCGCTGCTGCAAGTACAGGCTCAACCAGATAATCAACAAACCACTGGCCGCCCACACACCGCTGGCGCTTTCCCATGGCAGCACGAACAGCACCGCGAGATTGATCAGCACCAGGCCGGCCAGCAGCACCACCGACAGGCCACGCAGCAGCCGTACATCGCCGCGCACCCTCTCATCGCGCGCCGCCAGCAGCATCCCGCCGACCAGGGCCATGCCAATCAGCGAGGCGGTCAACAAGCCGGTCCATCCGGCATTGAATACCGCCGCCCCGTCACCGCCCTGCAAGCGCAGCAGGAATAACGTACCGCCCAACAACTGCACAGCGAAAGCCGTAAACAGGAAGGTACGCGCGCCAATTCGCAGGCCGACCAACAGGGTCGCCAAACCAGCGATTGCCCACGCAATGGCAGTGCCTTGGGTCAGCAACAGCAGCGGCGCCAGCAGGTACAAAAAGCTCAGGCCAAGGCTCGCCAGCACCGGCAGGCCTTTGCGCTCCCAATCCGCCGCCTGCTCCGTGGGAGCCTTGCGCAATTGGTCGAAGCTGAACAGCAAAGCGGCACCCAGCAGCAGCGCGCCCAGCGGGGCACCGTCGAGCAACGTGTGTTCGCCGATGCGCAATTCGCTGAGGAAGGCCAGCGCCGACCCCAACTGCAGCAGCAGGCCAAACGCCCTTGCGAGCGGCCGCTGTTGGCGCAGACCAAGCCAGAAAATCCCGGCACCCTCCACCGCCCATGCGGCAGCCGTCCAGCGCGCGTCGAGCCCCAGGGGAATTGCCAGGCTGGAAAAAATCACGCCCAGCGCCAGGCAGGTTTCCGCCAGCAGCAAGGCGCGGCCGCTGCTCAGCACGCGGGCCAGGCCCATATAGATGATCCCCAGGCCCAGTGCGCTGAACGCAGCGGCAAAGTCCAAGTGCTGCACCAACGCGAACTGCAAGCCAAACCCCACCAGCGGTGGGCCGAACAGCATGCTGCCGTCGACAGTGTCACCCTTGGCCGCCGACCAACGCAGCAGCGCGCCACGGCTTTCATCCTCGGGCGCGCCGGGCATCTCGAGCAGTTTGCGCCGGGCGAATAACAGGCCGATGGCCAGGTACATCAGGAAGAACAGAATCAGGAACGGCTCGGTGCTCCACAGCAACTCAGGGGTGTACGAGCGAATGCCCCAGGCGAAACCGATGCCGAACGTGCCGACAAAACCAATCAGGTTAAGCAGGCGCCAGGCCTTGAACCAGGCGATGGCGAGGATGCCGGCGTTGAGCAACGCGAAATAACTGAACAGCGCGACATGGTTGCCGGCGCCGGTCGACGTGAGGATCGGTGCGGCAAAGCCCCCGAGCGCCGCCGCGCAGGCCAAGCCCAGCGCATCCTGGGTGATCGCCAGGATCGCCGAGAACACGGTGACCGCCACCAGCAAGCCCAACGCCGCACTCGGGTCGATCAACGGGTGCAGGCGCATGGCGGCAAACACCGTCAGGTACAACACCGCGATACCGGTGCCCTGCAGCATCAAACCGTAATTGCTGTTGCGCAACCGCAGCCACCAACCCAGGCCCAGCAGGCCGACAGCCGCCGCTGCCACGCCGGCGTAACGCAACTCGATCGGCACCACCATGCCTTCGGTGGCGTAGCGCAGCAGGAACGCCAGACCGAGGAACAACAGCACCACGCCGACGCGCAGCACGGTGTTGCCGCCGAACAACCAATTGCGCGCGCCGCTGATGGCGCGTTCGATCAGGTTGGGCCCACGTGGGATGGCAGGCTGTTCAGGCTGTGGCGTGGGTGCCGGCGCCCAAGCGTCGGCCGGCAGCGGTTGGCGGGCTTCGGCGACCATAGGGGCAGGCGCCAAGTCAGCCGGAAGCTCCCACACAAGATCGGGCACCTTGGCGACAGGGGATGGTTCAGGAATGGGAGGTTCGACAACGACAGTGCTTGCCGGGGTAGGCACTTCCAAGTGCCGCAGACGCTCACCGAGGGCGATCAGCGCCTTCTGCGTGGTTTCCAACTGACGCGCCTGCTGGTCCGTCTGAGCCGAAAGCTTCGACAGGCGAATCGCCTGGCCAATGCCCAAACCCAACAGCGCACCGAAGCCTGCATCGGTGAACGACTCATCGAGCGTCCAGCCGAGCACCAGGCCAATCAGCATGAAAATCCATTGCATGGTCGATATCCCTGAGCAAACCGGTGCTCAGTATATCGATGCGGAACCAATGTGGTAGCGGGCTTGCCCGCGATTGCGGTGTACCAGTCGACATCTCTGCAAACTGACACGCCGCTATCGCGGGCAAGCCCTCCCACAGGGGTATTGCGGTGCTTAGTCGAGTGCTTTCCAGATCTCGGTGGCGTACTCGCGGATCGTCCGGTCCGAGCTGAACCAACCCATTCGTGCCGTATTGAGCACCGCCGAACGCCACCACGCCTTGGAGTCATGCCAATGCGCTTCGACCCGCGCCTGGGCGTCCCAGTAGGAGTCAAAGTCGGCACACACCAGGAAGCGGTCGTAGTCGATCAGCCCGTCGATCAAGCCCACATAGCGGCCCGGATCATCCGGTGAGAACACCCCGCCACGAATCGCCTGCAATACATCGTTCAGACGATGCGACGCCGCAATCTCGGGCCCCGCATTGAATTCACCGGCGTGCTTGCGGCCTTCCACCTGTTGCGCGCTGAGGCCGAAGATAAACATGTGATCGGCGCCTACGCGCTCGTGCATCTCCACGTTGGCGCCGTCCATGGTGCCGATGGTCAGCGCGCCGTTGAGGCCGAACTTCATGTTACTGGTGCCCGACGCCTCGAAGCCGGCAGTGGAGATCTGCTCCGACAAGTCCGCCGCCGGAATAATACTTTCCGCCAGGCTGACGTTGTAGTTGGGCAGGAACACCACTTTGAGCAGACCGCGCACGGTCGGGTCATTGTTCACCGTGCGCGCGATGTCGTTGGTGAGCTTGATGATCAGCTTGGCCTGGTGATAACTGGCCGCGGCCTTGCCCGCGAAGATTTTCACGCGCGGCACCCAGTCGGTGCCCGGCTCGGCACGGATCGCCTGGTACAGCGCCACGGTGTGCAGCAGGTTCAGCAGTTGGCGCTTGTACTCGTGGATGCGTTTGACCTGCACGTCGAACATCGCCGCCGGGTTCACTGAAATGCCCAGGCGCTCGTGGATGATCTCGGCCAGCGCGCGCTTGCTGTGCAGGCGCTGATCGGCGAAGGCTTTGCGGAAGGCCTGCTTCTCGGCGAAGGTTTCGAGCTCCGTGAGGCGGGTTTCCATATTGTCGAGAATGTCCGGGCCAAGCGCTTCAACCAGCATATTGGTGAGCTTGGGGTTGGCCTGGTACAGCCAGCGGCGGAAGGTGATGCCGTTGGTTTTGTTGTTGATGCGCTCCGGGTAGAGCTTGTGCAGTTCGCTGAACACCGTGTTACGCATCAATTGGGTGTGCAAGCCCGATACGCCGTTGACGCTGTGCGAACCGAGGAACGCCAGGTTGCCCATGCGCACGCGACGGCCGTTGTCTTCTTCGATCAGCGACACGGCGCGCAGTACGTCGAAATCGTGAACGCCCTTGGCGCGCAGCGAGTCGATGTGCTGGGCGTTGATCAGGTAGATGATCTGCATGTGCCGCGGCAGCATGCGTTCCATCAGGCCTACCGGCCAGGTTTCCAAAGCCTCGGGCAACAAGGTGTGGTTTGTGTAGGAAAGCGTTTCAACGGTGACGTCCCACGCGGCTTCCCAAGGGATGTCATGCAGGTCAACCAATTGACGCATCAACTCGGCCACCGCGATGGACGGGTGGGTGTCGTTGAGCTGAATGGCGGCGTGTTCGCCCAGGCTGAGTACCGAGCCGTGCATGTTCTTGTGGCGGCGCAGCAAATCCTGCAGGGAGGCCGAGACGAAGAAGTACTCCTGCCGCAGGCGCAGCTCCTGCCCTGCTTCGGTGCTGTCGGCCGGGTAAAGCACGCGTGAGATGCTCTCGGCGCGGGCCACTTCGGCGACTGCGCCCAAGTGGTCACCGGCGTTGAAACGCTCCAGGTGCAAGTCTTCCACGGCGCGGGCACGCCACAGGCGCAGGGTGTTCACACTGGCGCCGCGCCAGCCGACCACCGGGGTGTCGTAGGCAACGGCGCGTACGGTTTCGTTGGGCGACCATACCTGGATCATTTTGCCGGAGGCATCCGGCAGGGTTTCGACGCTGCCGCCAAAGCCGATCGGGTAAATCACCTCGGCGCGCTCGAATTCCCACGGGTTACCGAAGTCCAGCCAGCGCTCGGTCTGCTCCTGCTGCCAGCCATCGACAATCGCCTGGCGGAACAAGCCGTGCTCATAACGAATGCCATAGCCGTGGCCGGCGATGCCCAAGGTCGACATGCTTTCCATAAAGCACGCCGCCAGACGGCCCAGGCCACCGTTGCCAAGCGCCGCGTCGGGCTCCAGCAGGCGGATGCGCTCCAGGTCCACGCCCAGTTCGCTCAGCGCTTCGCGGGCGATCTCCAGCACGCCGAGGTTGCTCAGGCTGTCGTAGAGCAAGCGGCCGATCAGGAATTCCAGGGAAAGGTAGTAAACGCGTTTCTGGCCTTTGCGGTAGATCCGCCGCGTGTGGTCCATCCAGTGGTCGACCATCTGGTCGCGGGCGGCCAGGGCAATGGCCTCGAACCAGTCATGGTCGAAGGCGTGATCCGGGTCCTTGCCCACCGCGTAGGTGAGTTTGGTCAAGACGGCATCGCGAAATGCGGCTACCTCTGCTTCTCGTGCAAGTGGTTCCTGAGACATCAATTGCGACCTCGGGCGAGATAGAAGGAGTTGCTAGAGCCTAGACGGTCTGACAGACGGTAGACGCTCTGGTTCGGCAGTTTTTTAACTCATTCACCTTTGCATGAATTAGATGCAGGGGTCGTGCCCGATCAGGCAATTGCCAGGCCTTTGAGCTGAAACCTGCAAAATGTTGTTCAAAAAACCACCAATCCCGGTATGATCGCGCGCCCTGATACCGCCTCACCCTGGAACCTTGATGAAGCCTCAACTGATCGCCGCCGCGGAACTCGACCGTCTCGAGACCTGGCAGAAATATTCCGCCCATATGTGCGGCGGCTGCGTGTCCAGCTGCTGCACGCTGCCGGTCGAGGTGAAGATCAAGGACCTGATCCGCATTGGCATCGTCGATGAGTTCGAGCGCGGCGACCCGCCGAAGAACATCGCCAAGCGGTTGCAGAAGGAAGGCATTGTCGAGCGTTACAACAACAAATCCGAAATTTTTACCTTGCAGCGCATGAGCAACAACGACTGCCTGTACCTGGATCGTAAGACGCGCTTCTGCACTATTTATGACAAGCGCCCGGACACCTGCCGCAACCACCCGAAAATCGGCCCACGCCCGGGGTATTGCGCGTACAAGCCGAAGGAAGTGGTGCGCGAGACCAAGTTCAAGACCCTCGACAAGTTCTGATCCGATTTTTTGTGGGGCCCTTGAGGGCCCTATCGCAGGCAAGCCGGCTCCCACATTTGAATGTGTTCACAGATCAACATGTGGGAGGGGGCTTGCTCCCGATGGGGCCGGCGCATTCACTACAAATTCTGCAGGCATAAAAAAACGCCCCCGGCCTTTCGACCGGGGGCGTTTTTCATTCAGCCTGAGTTAACTCAGTTCTTGGCTTTCTTGGCAGCGCGGGTACGCTCGCCTTCGTCCAGGATCTTCTTACGCAGGCGGATCGACTTCGGCGTCACTTCGCACAGCTCGTCGTCCTGGATGAATTCCAGAGCCTGTTCCAGGGTGAAGCGAACAGGTGGAACCAGGGCGATGGTTTCGTCTTTACCCGAAGCACGCATGTTGTCGAGCTTCTTGCCTTTGGTTGGGTTGACGCCCATGTCGTTGTCACGGCTGTTCAGACCAACGATCTGACCGTTGTAGATCTCTTGACCGTGTTCAACGAACAGCTTGCCACGCGCCTGGAGGGTTTCCAGGGAGTAGGTCAGTGCCTTGCCGGTTTCTACCGATACCAGAACACCGTTCTGACGGCCGGACATGTCGCCGGACTTCATGGTGTCGTAGCGATCGAAGATCGAGGTCAGGATGCCAGCACCGTTGGTCAGGGTCAGGAACTGGTTACGGAAACCGATCAGACCACGTGCAGGGATGTTGTATTCCAGACGCACACGGCCTTTGCCATCCGGCACCATGTTGGTCAGGTCGCCCTTACGCAGGCCCATCTCTTCCATGACCTTGCCCTGGGATTCTTCAGGGGTGTCGATGGTGACGTTTTCGAACGGTTCCTGCTTCACGCCGTCAACCTGACGGATGATCACTTCAGGACGACCAACGCCCATTTCGAAGCCTTCGCGACGCATGGTTTCGATCAGTACCGAGAGGTGCAGCTCACCACGGCCGGAAACCTTGAACTTGTCAGCCGAGTCGCCTTCTTCAACGCGCAGAGCAACGTTGTACAGCAGCTCTTTGTCCAGACGTTCCTTGATGTTACGGGAAGTCACGAACTTGCCTTCTTTACCGCAGAAAGGCGAGTCGTTTACCTGGAAGGTCATGGAAACGGTTGGCTCGTCAACGGTCAGAGGCTTCATCGCCTCGACAGTGTCCGGCTGGCACAAGGTGTCGGAGATGAACAGCGAGTCCATACCGCTTACGCACACGATGTCGCCGGCGAAAGCTTCTTCAACGTCGATACGGTGCAGACCGTGGTGACCCATCAGCTTCAGGATACGACCGTTACGCTTCTTGCCGTCGGCGCCGATAGCGACAACCGGGGTGTTCGGCTTGACGCTACCACGAGCGATACGGCCAACGCCGATAACACCCAGGAAGCTGTTGTAGTCCAGTGCCGAGATTTGCATCTGGAACGGGCCTTCACGGTCAACCTTCGGCGGTGGAACGTGGTCAACGATTGCCTGGTACAGCGGGGTCATGTCTTCCGCCATGGCGGTGTGTTCCAGACCGGCAATACCGTTCAGGGCCGAGGCGTAGATCACTTGGAAATCAAGCTGCTCTTCGGTGGCACCCAGGTTGTCGAACAGGTCGAAGATCTGGTCCAGAACCCAGTCCGGACGCGCGCCTGGACGGTCAACCTTGTTGATGCACACGATCGGACGCAGGCCGGCTTCGAAAGCCTTCTTGGTCACGAAACGGGTTTGCGGCATAGGGCCGTCCTGGGCATCAACCAGCAGCAGAACGGAGTCAACCATCGACATTACGCGTTCTACTTCGCCGCCGAAGTCGGCGTGGCCCGGGGTATCCACGATGTTGATGTGGTAACCGTTCCAGTTGATAGCGGTGTTTTTAGCCAGGATGGTAATACCGCGCTCTTTTTCCTGGTCGTTGGAGTCCATCACGCGCTCGTCGTTGAGCTCGTTGCGCTCCAGGGTGCCGGATTGACGCAGGAGTTTGTCTACCAGGGTGGTTTTACCATGGTCAACGTGAGCAATGATGGCGATGTTACGTAGATTTTCGATCACTTGTGTATCTCGATCAGAGGATTCGGTGTGCTGACAGGTCGTGGCAGCGATTAACAGTAGAGTCAGGCCTTGCCGTTACAGCTTGACGGCAGAGTCGGGGGGCCGGTGACGCAGGCCACAGGCAAACAGCCCCGGGCTCTTAGCTCGGTCGATAAACGCGCACATTGGCATACCCCTCACTGAGCAAATGGTGGGCATGCAGGCGACTCATCACGCCTTTGTCGCAATACAGCAGGTACTGACGGCTGTTATCCAGTTCCTTGAAACGCGCGTTCAATGCATAGAACGGCAGCGTTTGTACGTCGATGCCAGCAACTTCCAGCGGCTCATCCTCGGCGGCATCCGGGTGACGGATGTCGACGACGATCTGACCGGCCAGGGCTTCGCTGACTTCTTCGATCTGCACATCCTGGCCCAATTCGTCGATTACGCGATCGATCGGGACCATCTTGGCGTTCTCGAGCGCACGCTCCAGAATCGCCATGTCGAACTGTTGTTCTTCGTACTCCACGCGGTTGCGCTTGGCGTGGGTCTTGGGGTTCACCGAAATGACCCCGCAATATTCAGGCATGTGCTTGGCAAAGTCGGCGGTGCCGATTTCTTCTGCCAGGTCGATGATGTCCTGTTTGTGGCTGGCGATCAGCGGGCGCAGCACCAGCTTTTCGGTCACGCAGTCGATCAGCGACAGGTTCGGCAGCGTCTGGCTGGACACCTGGGAGATCGCTTCGCCGGTCACCAGCGCGTCGATCTGCAGTTGATCGGCGATTCGGGACGCAGCGCGCAACATCATACGCTTCAAAACTACGCCCATATGACTGTTATCGACTTTGCCGAGAATTTCGCCCAGCACTTCTTCGAACGGCACGCTCACAAATAGCACGCGCTGGGAGCTGCCGTACTTCTTCCAGATAAAGTGCGCGACTTCCATCACGCCCAATTCGTGTGCACGCCCGCCCAGGTTAAAGAAGCAGAAGTGGCTCATCAGGCCACGGCGCATGATCTGGTAGGCCGCCACCGTGGAATCGAAACCGCCGGACATCAATACCAGGGTCTGCTCCAGGGCGCCCAGCGGGTAGCCGCCGATGCTGTTGTGCTGGCTGTGGATCACAAACAACCGTTGGTCGCGAATTTCCATGCGCACTTCAATTTGCGGCGCTTTCAGGGAAATTCCGGCGGCGCCGCACTCGCGACGCAGCTTGCTGCCGACGTATTTCTCGACGTCCATGGAGCTGAACGGGTGCTTGCCGGCACGCTTGCAGCGCACCGAAAAAATCTTCCCCTCAAGCTCACCACCGAAGTGCAATTTGCACTTTTCGGTGATGTCGTCGAAGTCGCCCAGCGGGTACTCATCCACCTGCAGGAAGTGTGCGATACCCGGCATGCAGCTCAGGCGCTCGGTCATGTCCTTCAGGGCTTTGGCGTCGGTAATGCGGGTTTCCAGCTCGAGGTTGTCCCACACGCCGTTCACCACCACAGCCGGGTCCAGGTCACGGAGCACGGCACGGATGTTCTTGGCCAACTGACGGATGAAACGCATCCGTACCGGTCGGCTTTTGATGGTGATCTCGGGGAACACTTTAACGATTAATTTCATGGAAACAGCGCGCGCAGGGCCTGCCGAAAAAGGGGGGCGCGGATTATAGCGGAAATCGCTCAAGGTTTAACCAGTTAATATGCATCGAAGGCTGGTCGCACCAAAACGGGTCATTTGCGCGGATTAACGCTACATTGCAGTGCGTTATTTATTGCGCTTCAACGGATTGCACCGTTATAGGGGCCATTTTGAGGCAAAAAGGCCATGTTGGCGCACTGGCATGCAATTTGCTCTCTTGTGAGGCAGGTTGCCTTGGTCGAGTATTCGCGCCGGCATCACCCACATTCTAAGGGCTAACTCCACTACCCCAGCCCGAAGCCACCCGGAGGACACCATGTCGAAGTCGGTTCAACTCATCAAAGATCATGACGTTAAATGGATTGATCTGCGCTTCACGGACACTAAAGGTACTCAGCACCACGTGACCATGCCGGCTCGCGACGCGCTGGATGATGCTTTCTTCGAAGAAGGCAAAATGTTCGACGGTTCCTCCATCGCTGGCTGGAAAGGCATCGAAGCCTCCGACATGATCCTGATGCCGGACGACAGCACCGCCGTGCTCGACCCGTTCACCGAAGAAGCCACCCTGATCCTGGTGTGCGACGTGATCGAGCCTTCGACCATGCAAGGTTACGACCGTGACCCACGTGCGATCGCCAAGCGTGCCGAGGAATACCTGAAGTCCACCGGTATCGGTGACACCGTATTCGTAGGCCCGGAGCCAGAATTCTTCATCTTCGACCAAGTTAAGTTCAAGTCCGATATCTCCGGCTCCATGTTCAAGATCTACTCCGAACAAGGCTCGTGGATGTCCGATCAGGACGTGGAAGGCGGCAACCATGGCCACCGTCCAGGCATCAAAGGCGGTTACTTCCCGGTTCCGCCGTTCGACCACGACCACGAAATCCGTACCTCCATGTGCAACGCCATGGAAGACATGGGCCTGGTCATCGAAGTGCACCACCACGAAGTGGCCACTGCCGGCCAGAACGAAATCGGTGTGAAGTTCAACACCCTGGTTGCCAAGGCTGACGAAGTTCAGACCCTGAAGTACTGCGTACACAACACTGCTGTTGCTTACGGCCGTACAGCTACCTTCATGCCTAAGCCTCTGTACGGCGATAACGGTTCGGGTATGCACGTTCACCTGTCCATCGCCAAAGATGGCAAGAACACCTTCGCTGGCGAAGGTTATGCCGGCCTGTCCGACACTGCCCTGTACTTCATCGGCGGTATCATCAAGCACGGCAAGGCCCTGAACGGCTTCACCAACCCGTCGACCAACTCCTACAAGCGTCTGGTCCCAGGTTTCGAAGCTCCGGTAATGCTGGCCTACTCGGCTCGCAACCGTTCCGCTTCGATCCGTATTCCTTACGTGTCCAGCCCGCGCGCTCGCCGTATCGAAGCCCGCTTCCCGGATCCGGCAGCCAACCCGTACCTGGCCTTCGCTGCCCTGGTAATGGCCGGCCTGGACGGTATCCAGAACAAGATCCACCCTGGCGACGCCGCCGACAAAAACTTGTACGACCTGCCGCCTGAAGAGGCCAAAGAGATCCCACAAGTGTGCGGCAGCCTGAAAGAAGCCCTGGAAGAGCTGGACAAGGGCCGTGCGTTCCTGACCAAAGGCGGCGTGTTCAGCGACGACTTCATCGATGCCTACATCGAGCTGAAAAGCGCAGAAGAAATCAAGGTTCGCACCTTCGTACACCCACTGGAATACGAGCTGTACTACAGCTGCTGATCCGGTAGCGCTGGCACTTAAAGCCGCGTGACGAAAAAAGACCTCCTTCGGGAGGTCTTTTTTTGCCTGGGATTCAGCGGGCCGGGGTATGGCGGTCGAGCATTTTGCCGACCATCTGCGTGCCCAGCGCACTCAGTTGGTGGATGGCCAGGACGGTGTCGCGCGTTTTGCCGTGCAGCTCTTCAGACAGGTCGAGCAGCAACGCGCTGACCGAGGCGAAGGTTTCCAGGCTGTTGACCATCAGCGCTTCGTCGTCGGTATCGGGGGCGATGATAAAGACGGACGGGGGTGGATTTGGGGTTGGCTTGAACATGTCTTAACTTCCTCGAATGAGGCCGCCATCGACTCGCTACTAAACGATAGGGTGGCAGCTGGGCGCAGGTTAGTAGACCGGGGAAGTTAAGCAAAAGCCGGCGCACCCGAAGATGCCCTACGCACAGCCGCCATAGAGGTCGGAGTGGTACGACTTAACTTAACCATCAGGCTACTAAACCTGATCGCTGATGAGCAGCGACCGAGCAACCATAGAGACGACAAGCCAGCCGTACAAGCCGGCGGATTCTGGCCTACCTGTAGGCAAGCACGCAAGTTGAGGTAGCCTGCAGCTGAAGCAGGTCCTAATCTGCAAACCCAATCGAAAATGTGGGAGCGGGCTTGCTCGCGAATGCAGTGTGTCAGTCAACAGATGCATCAACTGACACACCGCATTCGCGAGCAAGCCCGCTCCCACAGGGAGATTTTCATTGAAGTGTCGATTTGTATTCGCCCTCCTATTCATCAGCGCCAGTGCCAGCGCTGCACCCCCCACCCTTGCCCCACTGCTCACCAGCATCGCCGAGCGCCTGGCCATTGCCGACCAAGTGGCCCTGAGCAAATGGGACAGCCACAAGGCGGTGGAAGATCGTCCTCGCGAGCAAGCTGTAATCGCCAGCGTAAGAGCCCAGGCGCCCGACTATAAAGTCACGCCAGACACCGCTGAGCAATTCTTCAGCGCCCAGATCGAAGCGAACAAACTGGTGCAATACACCCGGCTGTCCGACTGGCAGTTTCAAGGCAAGGCGCCCGACACCCCGCGCCCTGACCTTGTCGGGAAGATCCGGCCCCAGCTCGACCAGCTGCAAAAACGCCTCTTGCAGCAACTGGCGGACTTCAGCCCCGAACGCAGCAACCCAAAGTGCCCGCAATGGGTGGCCGTGGCTGTGCACGAACCGCGTAACGACCCCTTGAGCCAGATCGCCATGGCACGCGCCACCGCCGAACTGTGTGTCTACACACCCTGACGGACCAAGGCCTGTTCATTGCAGGCCCTTTCCCGCACCCCAGCCAAATAGCGGAAACTTCTTACATATCCCAGGCAGCTGCTTCACTACGATGCAGCGTCCAGCCGCTACCCACCGACGTACTTCGCGATGAATCTCACCTGCAGGTCCCTATGCTCACTGACGCTGATGCTCAGCCCGTTGAGCGGAGCAGAAGAAAGCTCAACCCCGCCAACCAATGAGGTCCAGCCCGCTTCCTGGACGGTGCAGGCGCACTACCGGGAAAGCAAAATTATCAGCGCCCGAATCGAGGGTATCGCCGCCCACGCTGACGAAACCAGCATCGCGATCCTGCACGTCGCCTGCTATCGCTCGCCTCTGCGCCCAATCATCTCGCTGTACACCCACACGGATGAATTGCGCTTCAACCCCAATATCTATGAAGGCCCCGACGCCCGATCGACTGGGCCGCTCAGCCTTACAAGCGGCGCACTCCCCACCCATACCTACCGCGTAAACGGCTACTACAGTGCGGAACCCACGCAGCAACATGGGGTGTTATTCAAATTGACAATGCCGGCTAATCGCCGAGAGCTGCGCGAGTGGATCAGCAAAGAAATGGGCGGCCAAGTCATCAAGATAAAACTACCTTCCGCACTCCCGGGAGATGCGCCTCTGACCGCCGAGTTCGTGCTGCCCCACGACAGCGCCGGCCTGCGGGAGGTCATCACGCCCTGCCTCAACAATCGAAAAAGCACACCCAGAAAATCTTCCTGAGCCGGGACAACTTCACGCAGCCCACTGCCCTTCTGACTCACTGCCAGGAAAGCCTTTTCAGCTTTCCTGAACAGACCTGACAAATTCGCACTATATTGGTGCGAAGCCCTGCACACTTCCCACCTGCCCAGCCCATTTTGGTTCGAAACTTCCCGACCAAGCTGGCAGAACGCCACAGTTTCGAGCCTTAAACCCTTATTTCAGGGGTTTAACGCTTCTTTTCGGAGCCTTGGTTTGGTTTTTGCATTTTCCTTGTATCAGCGTGTGCCTCAAGCCCGCGCCTTGCTCCAAAAGAGGTCCTGATGACCATCAGCGATGCACTGCACCGTTTGTTACTCGACAACCTGACCACCGCGACCATCCTGCTCAATGACGACCTGCGTCTTGAGTACATGAACCCGGCGGCAGAGATGCTCCTGGCCATCAGCGGCCAGCGCAGCCATGGGCAGTTCATCAGCGAATTGTTCACCGAGTCGGCCGAAGCCTTGAGCTCGTTGCGCCAGGCGGTGGAGCAGGCGCACCCGTTTACCAAGCGCGAAGCGATGCTCACGGCCCTGACCGGCCAGACGTTGACGGTCGACTACGCCGTGACCCCGATCCTGAGCAATGGCGCGACCCTGCTGCTGCTCGAAGTGCACCCGCGCGACCGCCTGCTGCGCATCACCAAAGAGGAAGCGCAGCTGTCCAAGCAGGAAACCAGCAAGATGCTGGTGCGCGGCCTCGCCCACGAAATCAAGAACCCCCTCGGCGGCATTCGCGGCGCGGCGCAACTGCTGGCCCGCGAGCTGCCGGAAGAACACCTCAAGGACTATACCAACGTCATCATTGAGGAGGCCGACCGCCTGCGTAACCTGGTGGACCGCATGCTCGGCTCCAACAAGTTGCCGTCCCTGGCGATGACCAACGTGCACGAAGTGCTGGAGCGCGTTTGCCACCTGGTCGAAGCCGAAAGCCAGGGTTGCATCACCTTGGTGCGCGACTACGACCCAAGCATCCCCGACGTGTTGATCGACCGCGAGCAGATGATCCAGGCGGTACTCAACATCGTGCGCAACGCGATGCAGGCCATCAGCAGCCAGAATGAGCTGCGCCTGGGCCGCATCAGCCTGCGCACTCGCGCCTTGCGCCAATTCACGATTGGCCACGTGCGCCATCGCCTGGTGACCAAGGTCGAGATCATCGACAACGGCCCGGGCATTCCTGCGGAACTGCAGGAAACCATTTTCTTTCCCATGGTCAGCGGCCGCCCGGACGGTACCGGGCTGGGCCTGGCCATTACCCAGAACATCATCAGCCAGCACCAGGGTCTGATCGAATGTGAGAGCCATCCCGGCCACACCACGTTCTCGATCTTTCTGCCTCTGGAACAAGGAGCCCCATCGACATGAGCCGTAGTGAAACTGTCTGGATCGTCGATGACGACCGTTCTATCCGCTGGGTCCTCGAGAAAGCCTTGCAACAGGAAGGCATGACCACCCAGAGCTTCGACAGCGCCGACGGGGTGATGAGCCGCCTGGCACGTCAGCAGCCTGACGTGATCATTTCCGATATCCGCATGCCCGGCGCCAGTGGCCTGGACTTGCTGGCGCGGATTCGCGAGCAGCACCCGCGCCTGCCGGTGATCATCATGACCGCGCACTCGGACCTGGACAGCGCTGTCGCGTCCTACCAGGGCGGTGCTTTTGAGTACCTGCCCAAGCCGTTCGACGTGGACGAGGCGGTGGCGCTGGTCAAGCGTGCCAACCAGCACGCCCAGGAACAACAGAACCAGGAAGCCCCGCCGGTCCTGACCCGCACCCCGGAAATCATCGGCGAAGCGCCGGCGATGCAGGAAGTGTTTCGCGCCATCGGGCGCTTGAGCCACTCCAACATCACCGTGCTGATCAACGGCGAGTCGGGTACCGGTAAAGAGCTGGTCGCCCACGCCCTGCACCGCCACAGCCCACGGGCGGCGTCGCCGTTCATTGCGTTGAACATGGCGGCGATTCCGAAAGACCTGATGGAGTCCGAGCTGTTCGGCCACGAGAAAGGCGCGTTCACCGGCGCGGCCAACCTGCGTCGCGGGCGCTTTGAACAGGCCGACGGCGGCACGCTGTTCCTCGATGAAATCGGCGACATGCCGGCGGACACCCAAACCCGCTTGCTGCGCGTACTGGCAGACGGCGAGTTCTACCGCGTCGGCGGGCACACGCCGGTCAAGGTCGACGTGCGTATCATCGCCGCGACCCACCAGAACCTCGAAACCCTGGTGCATGCGGGCAAATTCCGTGAAGACTTGTTCCATCGTCTGAACGTGATCCGCATCCACATCCCACGTATGTCGGACCGTCGCGAAGACATCCCGACCCTCGCCCGCCACTTCCTCAGCCGCGCCGCCCAGGAGCTGGCCGTCGAGCCGAAGCTGCTGAAAAGCGAGACCGAGGAATACCTGAAGAACCTGCCGTGGCCCGGCAACGTGCGCCAGCTGGAGAACACTTGCCGCTGGATCACCGTGATGGCGTCCGGCCGCGAAGTGCATATCAGCGACCTGCCGCCAGAGCTGCTGAGCCTGCCGCAGGATTCGGCACCGGTGACCAACTGGGAGCAGGCGCTGCGCCAGTGGGCCGACCAGGCCCTGGCACGCGGCCAGTCCAACCTGCTGGACAGCGCCGTGCCGGCGTTCGAGCGGATCATGATCGAAACCGCCCTGAAGCACACCGCCGGCCGCCGCCGCGACGCCGCCGTGCTGCTGGGTTGGGGCCGCAATACCTTGACGCGCAAGATCAAGGAGCTGGGCATGAAGGTGGATGGTGGGGATGACGATGAGGGTGATGAGGGCTGAATCTCGAACCCACTGAAGAACCCATGTGGGAGCGGGCTTGCTCGCGAAGGCGGTGGACCAGTCACTTATTCGGTGGCTGGTACAACGCCTTCGCGAGCAAGCCCGCTCCCACATTTTGTTCTCCATAAGGTTTGAAGACCGTGCACCGCTTCAATGCACCATGAACCGGCATCGCGCACATCCCAGCGGCCTGAAACACCGGCCCGAATAAGAAAAAATCAAACCGCATAAACACCAAAGCCCCGTATTTCGGGCCTTTGCGCTTTCTGATGAAATTATTTGGCACAACCTGGCCACTCTGGCACGCGCCCTGCAATAACCCCAGTACTACCCAGTTTCGGGGACCTTGGTACAGGCAGGCCGAGAATCCCCTCTTTACACCCGGAGTGCTTGATGCGAACCGCGTCGCGCTCCACACCGCTTTGGGGAACCCCGGTACAGGCAGGCCGGGGACTCCCTCTTTAATACCGAAGCTCATTGCAGCTTCACCCCGTTTTGGGAGCCCTGGTACAGGCAGGCCGGGAACTCCCTTCTTTACACCGGGGCTTATGCGGCACAGCGCGCATAGCCCCAGCCCGTTTTGGGGACCTTGGTACAGGCAGGCCGGGGATTCCCTCTTTTATTGCTCTTGGAGATGGATCTCCAGCCGCCAGCGGCCATCAGCCTCCTCGCCCTTCCACTCCCCACGCAATGGCCGAGCCGCCACCAGGTTCAGCAGCAAGCCGCCATCGGTCTTGCGGATGCGCCAGTTCACGTCCTTGTCATTTACCTTGAGTTGCCCGCCGGCGGCCTTGCCTTGCGCGTCGAACAGCAGCGCCACGGTGCCGTCGATATGCTCGCCGTGCAGCTTGGGTTCACTGTTGAACCACACCACCACGCCGTCCGCAGCGGTCTCTACCTGCTGCAGCTCGACCGGGTCGGGGGTGGTCAGGCGGCCGATCATCAAACCCACCATCAGGCCGACAATCGCCAATGACCCCATGACCCTGGGCAATAGCTTCGGCCTTGGGTCGTCTTCAGGGGTAGAATGCAGCGCATCTTTGCCTTCGGAGCCGTGCATGTTTCACGTCATCCTTTTTCAACCAGAAATTCCGCCGAATACCGGCAACGTTATCAGGCTGTGCGCCAACAGTGGCTGCCACCTGCATTTGATCGAGCCGCTGGGCTTCGACATGGACGACAAGCGCCTGCGCCGTGCCGGGCTGGACTACCACGAGTACGCCACCCTCAAGCGTCACGCCGACCTGGCCAGCTGCCTGGAAAGCCTGGGCCAGCCACGGCTGTTCGCGTTCACCACCAAGGGATCGCGGCCGTTCCATGATGCCAGCTTCGCCGAGGGCGACGCCTTCCTGTTCGGCCCCGAAAGCCGTGGCCTGCCGGCCGAGGTGCTCGACGCCCTGCCCGACGGCCATCGTCTGCGTTTGCCGATGCGCGAAGGCTGCCGCAGCCTGAACCTATCCAACACCGTGGCGGTTGCCGTCTACGAAGGCTGGCGCCAACTCGGCTTTAAATAACACCACATAACCAATGTGGGAGCGGGCTTGCTCGCGAAAGCGGTGTGTCAGTCAATGAATGTATCGACTGAAGTACCGCATTCGCGAGCAAGCCCGCTCCCACATTTTTTACCGCGTCGGTTTATTGAACGGTCGACGAGCCTTCACTTTGCATGCGCTGCAGCTCTTGAGCGTACAGGGCATCGAAGTTCACCGGAGCCAGCATCAGTGCCGGGAACGAGCCACGGGTAACCAGGCTGTCCAGGGTCTCACGGGCATACGGGAAGAGGATGTTCGGGCAGAACGCGCCCAGGGTGTGGCTCATGGACGCATCGTCCAGGCCTTGGATCAGGAAGATACCGGCCTGCTGCACTTCAGCGATGAAAGCCACTTCTTCACCGTTCTTGACGGTCACCGACAGGGTCAGCACAACCTCGTGGAAGTCGCCTTCCAGGGGTTTTTGACGGGTGTTCAGGTCCAGCGCAACGCTTGGGGTCCATTCCTGACGGAAGATGGCCGGGCTTTTCGGCGCTTCGAACGACAGGTCACGCACGTAGATCCGCTGCAACGAGAATTGTGGCTGGGCTTCTGCTGCTTCGGTGTTCTGTTGGTCAGTCATCGCAGATCCTTCTTGATCTTGGGGTCTTTTAGGGTTTAGGAGTCAGACGAGCAGCAGCGCATCGAGTTTACCGGCGCGCTCCAGGGCGAACAGGTCGTCGCAACCACCGATGTGTTTGGCGCCGATCCAGATCTGCGGCACGGACGTGCGTCCCGCCTTCTGGGCCATTTCGGCGCGCACCTGGGGTTTGCCGTCGACCTTGATCTCTTCGAAGGCAACGCCCTTTTTCTCCAGCAAGGCCTTGGCCCGCATGCAGTAAGGGCACCAATCGCTGGAATACACGACAACCTGGCTCATATCACTTCACCAGCGGCAGGTTATCGGCCTTCCAGCTGCCGATACCGCCGGACAGTTTGGCGGCGGTGAAACCGACCTTGAGCATTTCGCGGGCGTGGGTGCCGGCGTGCTGGCCTTGGGCGTCGACCAGGATAATGGTCTTGGCCTTGTATTTTTCCAGCTCGGCCAGGCGTGCAATCAGCTTGTCCTGCGGAATGTTCAGTGCGCCGACGATATGACCGGCGGCAAAGTCCTTGACCGGGCGGATATCCACGACAACGGCCTCATCCTTGTTGACCAGCGCGGTCAGCTCCGACGTGCTCAGGCTGCGGCCACCGCGGCTCATCTCGTGAGCGATCAGCAGCGCCAGCAGGATGACGAAGGCACCCACGAGCAGGTAGTGGGCAGTGGCAAATGCAATCAGGTGATCAACCATCAAGGAGGTTCCAGGGCGTTAAAATGGCGGTAAGTATACACAGCCGTCAGGGGGGGCCAACCCCCGTAAAGCGGTGACGGCGTTGGAACTTCGCTTTAAACTGCCACTCACTTTTCAATTGTCTTCCTTTATTACTGCCGCGAGAGGATCTATGACTACTACGCCTAAACCTTTGGTCCTGATAATTCTCGATGGCTTCGGACACAGTGAAAGCCACCACGACAACGCGGTGTACGCGGCCAGGAAGCCGGTACTCGACCGCCTGGCCGCCACCGTACCCAACGGCCTGATCTCCGGCTCGGGCATGGACGTAGGCCTGCCGGACGGCCAAATGGGCAACTCGGAAGTCGGCCATATGAATCTCGGCGCCGGACGAGTGGTCTATCAAGACTTCACCCGCGTGACCAAATCGATCCGTGATGGCGAGTTTTTCGAAAACCCGGCCATCTGCGCTGCGGTAGATAAAGCCGTCGCTGCCGGCAAAGCCGTGCACTTCATGGGCCTGCTCTCGGACGGTGGCGTGCACAGCCACCAGGACCACCTGATCGCCATGGCCGAGCTGGCCTTCAAGCGCGGCGCCGACAAAATCTACCTGCACGCCTTCCTCGACGGCCGCGACACCCCACCAAAAAGCGCGCAATCGTCCATCGAACTGCTGGACGCCACTTTTGCCGCGCTGGGCAAGGGCCGCATCGCCAGCCTGGTCGGCCGTTACTTTGCGATGGACCGCGACAACCGCTGGGACCGCGTGTCCCAGGCCTACAACCTGATCGTCGACGGCCAGGCCGAATTCAACGCCGCCACCGCCCAGGAAGGCCTGGAAGCCGCCTACGCGCGTGGCGAGAGCGATGAGTTCGTCAAAGCCACCACGATCGGCGAGCCGGTGAAAGTCGAAGACGGCGATGCCGTGGTGTTCATGAACTTCCGCGCCGACCGTGCCCGCGAGCTGAGCCATGTGTTCGTCGACGAGGGGTTCAAGGACTTCGAGCGCGCGCGCCGTCCAAAGACCGAGTTCGTGATGCTCACCCACTATGCCGCCAACATCCCGGCCCCGTCGGCTTTTGCCCCCGGCAGCCTGGAAAACGTGTTGGGCGACTATCTGGCCAAAAACGGCAAAACCCAGCTGCGCATCGCCGAAACCGAAAAATACGCCCACGTGACCTTCTTCTTCTCCGGCGGGCGCGAAGAACCGTTCCCGGGCGAAGAGCGCATCCTGATCCCGTCGCCAAAAGTCGCCACCTACGACCTGCAGCCGGAAATGAGCGCGCCGGAAGTCACCGACAAGATCGTCGATGCCATCGATAACCAGCGCTATGACGTGATCGTGGTCAACTACGCCAACGGCGACATGGTCGGCCACAGCGGCAACCTGGAAGCCGCCACCAAGGCCGTGGAATGCCTGGACCTGTGCGTGGGCCGCATCGTCGACGCCCTGGAAAAAGTCGGCGGCGAAGCGCTGATCACCGCCGACCACGGTAACTGCGAGCAGATGTCCGACGAATCCACCGGCCAGGCCCACACCGCCCACACCACCGAACCGGTGCCGTTCATCTATGTCGGCAAGCGTGATTTCAAAGTGCGTGATGGCGGCGTACTGGCGGATGTGGCGCCGACCATGCTGATGCTGATGGGGTTGGAGAAGCCGAAAGAGATGACGGGCACATCAATCCTGGTTTGACTTTAAAACACACCGCAAAACCTTGTGGGAGGGGGCTTGCTCCCGAAAGCGGTGGATCAGTCGACATCTATTGACTGACTCACCGCCTTCGGGAGCAAGCCCCCTCCCACATTTGATCTCCAGCGTTTGGCAGATATCTTTTTGCCATATGCCCGCCACTCGGCACCTATCTTGCTCTCCAGCCCGAATTGGGCGTTTTTTTTGCGGCGCTTGGCGGGCATACTAGGCCGTCCCTTTCCCTGGTGTCGCCCGCCTCTATGCTTCGCGCCTTGATTACTCTTGCTCTTGTCTGCCTGCTCCAACCGGCGTTTGCCGACGAGCGCGCACAAACCCAACAACAGTTGGACGCTACGCGTCAGGACATTACCGAGCTGAAAAAACTGCTCGGCAAGCTCCAGGAAGAAAAATCCGGGGTGCAGAAAGACCTGCGCGGCACGGAAACCGAAATGGGCAAGCTCGAGAAGCAAGTCCAGGAGCTACAAAAAGAATTAAAGAAGAGCGAGTCGGAACTGGAGCGACTCGACGCTGAGAAAAAAAAACTCCAGAGCGCACGCGTTGAACAGCAACGCCTGATCGCGATCCAGGCCCGAGCCGCTTACCAGAGCGGCCGCCAGGAATACCTCAAGCTGCTGCTCAACCAGCAGAACCCGGAAAAATTCGCGCGCACCCTGACCTACTACGACTACCTGAGCAAGGCCCGCCTGGAGCAGCTGAAAAGCTTCAACGAGACCCTGCGCCAGCTGGTCAACGTCGAACAGGAAATCGCCAACCAGCAATCGCAACTGCAGGACCAGAAAAGCGCCCTCGACACCCAGCGCAACGAGCTGGACAAGGTTCGCAAGGAGCGCCAACTGGCCCTGGCCAAGCTCAATGACGATGTGAAGGCCCGCGACGCCAGGCTGCAGGCCCGTGAGCAAGACCAGGCTGACTTGGCGAAAGTGCTCAAAACCATCGAAGAAACCCTGGCCCGCCAGGCACGCGAGGCTGAAGAAGCGCGGCAGAAAGCGCTGATCGCCCAGCAGGAAGCCGAAAAAAAGCGTCAGCGTGAGGCCGAACTGGCAGCCACCACCGATGCCCCAGCGCCGCGTAAACCGGTGCGTGCAGCGCCTGGTCCGCTGGTTTCGAGTGCCGGCGAATCGTTCGGCGGGCCTTTTGCTTCAGCTCGCGGCAAACTTCCATGGCCCGTTGATGGTCGATTACTGGCACGCTTCGGTGAAACCCGTGGCGATGACACCCGTGCCAAGTGGGACGGGGTGATGATCAGCGCCTCCGCCGGCAGCCAGGTTCACGCCGTACATGGCGGGCGCGTGGTGTTTGCCGATTGGCTGCGCGGCGCCGGCTTGTTGGTGATTCTTGACCACGGTAATGGCTATTTGAGCCTTTACGGCCACAATCAGACATTACTCAAGTCGGCAGGTGATGTTGTAAAAGCCGGTGAATCCATCTCCACTGTCGGTAACAGTGGTGGCCAGGACACCCCGGCGCTGTACTTCGCTATTCGTCAGCAGGGTCGCCCGAGCGATCCCGCACAATGGTGCAGAACCCAAGGATAAGGGTCGCATCTACATTAGGAGTTCGTTCGACATGCTGCATTTGTCCCGCCTCACTTCGCTGGCCCTGACGATCGCCCTGGTGATCGGTGCGCCGCTGGCTTTCGCCGACCAGGCCGCCCCAGCGGCGCCTGCCGCTTCGGCCGCGACCACCAAGGCGCCGTTGCCGCTGGACGAGTTGCGCACCTTCGCCGAGGTCATGGACCGGATCAAGGCCGCGTATGTCGAACCCGTAGACGACAAGACCCTGCTGGAAAATGCCATCAAAGGCATGCTCAGCAACCTCGACCCGCACTCCGCCTACCTGGGCCCGGAAGATTTTGCCGAGCTGCAGGAAAGCACCAGCGGTGAGTTCGGCGGCCTGGGCATCGAAGTGGGCGCCGAAGACGGCAACATCAAGGTCGTCTCGCCGATCGATGACACCCCGGCATCCAAGGCCGGCATCCAGGCCGGCGACTTTATCGTCAAGATCAATGGCCAGCCGACCCGTGGCCAGACTATGACCGAAGCCGTCGACAAGATGCGCGGCAAGCTCGGCCAGAAAATCACCCTGACCCTGGTGCGCGATGGCGGCAACCCGTTTGACGTGACCCTGACCCGCGCCACCATCGTGGTCAAGAGCGTGAAGAGCCAGCTGCTGGAATCGGGCTACGGCTACATCCGCATCACCCAGTTCCAGGTCAAGACCGGCGACGAAGTGGCCAAGGCCCTGGCCAAGCTGCGCAAAGACAACGGCAAGAAACTCAACGGCATCGTGCTTGACCTGCGTAACAACCCGGGCGGTGTGCTGCAGTCGGCGGTGGAAGTGGTCGACCACTTCATCACCAAAGGCCTGATCGTGTACACCAAGGGCCGTATCGCCAACTCCGAGTTGCGCTTCTCGGCCACCGGTAACGACCTCAGCGAAAACGTGCCGCTGGCCGTGCTGATCAACGGCGGCAGCGCCTCGGCCTCGGAAATCGTCGCCGGTGCCCTGCAGGACCAGAAACGCGGCGTGCTGATGGGCACCACCAGCTTTGGCAAAGGCTCGGTGCAAACCGTACTGCCGCTGAACAACGACCGTGCGCTGAAGATCACCACCGCGCTGTACTACACGCCGAACGGCCGCTCGATCCAGGCCCAGGGCATCGTGCCGGACATCGAAGTGCGCAAGGCCAAGATCACTAACGAGATCGACAGCGAGTACTACAAAGAGGCTGACCTGCAAGGTCACCTGGGCAATGGCAACGGCGGCGCCGACCAGCCGACCGGCAGCGGCGCAAAAGCCAAGCCGATGCCGCAGGACGACGATTATCAGCTGGCCCAGGCACTCAGCCTGCTCAAAGGCTTGAGCATCACGCGCAGCCGTTGATATGCGTTTTGCCTTGATCATCGCTGTGCTCTGCAGCCTGGCAGGGGTCGCCCACGCGGCCCCCGCCAGTGAACCGCACAAAGCCTACCTGACCCTGATCATCGACGACCTTGGGCAAAACCTGCCCAGGGATCGGCGTGTGCTCGCCCTGCCCGGCCCGGTGACCACGGCGATCATGCCCGACACGCCCCACGCTGCCGAATTCGCCCGCGAAGCCCACAAGGCCGGCAAGATCGTGATTCTGCACATGCCCATGGACCCGGCCACCGGCCCGTTCGCCTGGCACCCCGAGCTTTCCCTCGACGAACTCGGCAAGCGCCTCGACGCGGCGTTCCAGGCCGTGCCCTACACCGCAGGCATCAACAACCATATGGGCAGCCGCATGACCGCGCAGCCGGAAGCGATGGCCTGGCTGATGGGCGAGTTGCAGCGGCGCCACAAGTTTTTCGTCGACAGCCGCACCAGCGCGCAAACCGTAGCCGCTGCGCAAGCGCAAAAGATCGGCCTGGCGAGTGTGTCACGGGACGTGTTCCTCGATGACGAGCGCACCGAAGCCGCGATTACCACGCAATTGCAGACTGCAATCAAGCTGGCCCACAAGCAGGGCTCGGCGGTGATGATCGGCCATCCTTACCCACAAACCCTGGCGGTGCTGGAGCGCGAACTGCCCAAGCTCAAGGCCCAGGGCGTGGAGTGGATCGACATCAAGCTGATGATCAGCCTGCGCAGCAATCAGGCCATGGTCGGCCATGGAAAAAACGGCATTTACCGCTAGTTACATTCCAGCGCTACATAGCTACCGCGCGTGACCGGGCCGACTCTTCGATAGTGGATCTTCGGATCAACTGGAGAGTCCTCACATGAACTCACTGCAATACAAAGACCTGCTCATCAACTTCACCACCGAATTCGTTCCGGTGTGGAACGACAAGGGCACCCGCGCCGAAAAGCCCGTCAGCTTCTGGCGCCCGAGCACATCCTCCGACACGCTGGGCAACTTCATCTCGCTGGGTGATGTGGCGGTGGCGGATCATCACAATATCAATCAACTGCAAGTCGTCGCCGTGGTCAGCGACGTGGACCGGGTGAATGGCACCGCCTTGCGCGCGCCCGACGATTTCGAGAAGGTCTGGGAGCATTCGGGACCAAGGCATCGCAACGCCGTCTCAATATGGAGACCGATCGCGCCCGAAGGGTATGTAGCGCTGGGCCTGGTGTGCGGTGTCGGCAATGACAAACCGCCGCGCAACACAATTCGCTGTGTCAGGGAAGACCTCACGACCCATGCCTACGTTGACCAGTTGATCTGGAGCGACAAAGGCAGCGGCGCTGACCGGGATTTCAGTGCCTGGGGAATTTCCACTCCACAACCTCTTCCGGGGGAAGCCTACCTGGCGCCGGGCACATTCGCCGGCAGCGAGGGTTTTGCCAAGCCAACCCGGCATTCAGTGCATGCCCTGCGCCTGGACCTCACACTGCAGGCTGAGCCCTTGCCGCCAATTCCGACGGTCATGTCCCCTGAAAACCTGATGGCATTTTCGCAGAGCGATGGAACGCATGTATGCGAGCTGCCCTGGTTTACGGTTAGAGACCCGGCATTAACGCCCCTCGAACAACTGCAGGACTGCCCAATCTACAAGCTGCAAAGAAAGGACCAGTACACCTTGGTGGTCAGCGGCCAAAACACCACACCGGTCAGCAAGACGTTCAGCTGGACAGTCGCCAAGGGAGAGATCGACACCCACTCCGTGGACCTGCGCGCCTTGACCGGGGTCAATCTGGAAGCTGAATGGTTGCCGCGCCACCCACTGAATGCCAGTGCCAGGCTGAGTCGCGACTTCACACATACTGGCTTATCGGCCAAAGGCTGGGGCAAGACGAGCCTGCTGGACGTAATGGCGTACATTCCGGCGAATCAATCCGTTGGGGCTTATCTGGTCAGGAGTGAATACAAACTGCTCCGGGCAGACGGCAGCCAATTGGGGCAGACCCTCAGCTATGCCAATGGCGATGACGTCTACTTCAGCGAGTACCCGCAACCCGAAACGGCGCTTCCTGCCGTGGTGGTGCCAGAAGCGTTGCCGGAAGAGGTGCCAGGGGAACTGCCCGAACCCACGGAAAACAGCCTAGAGGTAATGCCCGATGATTTCATCGACGACCCCTTCCTGTCGTAACTGATCCAGCGCGGCCTGAAGCTTGGCCACTACCTCATCAGGCACTTCTTTATTCAGCGCCAGGTACAGCTCGGCACTGTTGAAGCGAAGTACTGTTTTTAGCCCGGTCACCCCGACCTGGCGCGCCAGATAACGGCCCGCCGGGTCGCCGGTGGCCCACAGGTCGATCTGGCCATCCAGCAGCTTTTGCGCATTGTCCTGGTCGCGCAGCACCACCAGCGGGTTAAGGCCCTGTTTCTCCAGGGTCTCGGCGATGGCGTCGCCTTTATAGGCGCCGATCTTGTAGCGCCGTGCGTGCTCCAGATCATCGAGCTGGATCTTGCTGTCGGCCTTGGCCAGCAGCACCCAGTCATCCGGGCCGATGGGGCCGACCCATTTGAACAGCGCTTCGCGATCCGGCAGACGCGCCATCACGAATACGCCGTAGCCGGGTTTTTCCAGGGCGAGTTTGTAGATTCGCTCCCAGGGGAAGCGCAGGGTGAGGTTGTAGGAAATGCCGGCACGCTTGAAGGTCTCACGGACGATGTCCACGGCAATGCCTTCGATGTTCTCTTCCTTGGCGAAGTTCTTGCCATTTTTTGCCATGTTGTACGGCGGGAAGTTTTCCGTCAGCAACACCAGGGAGGCATCGGACGGTGCTTCGGCACGGGCCGAAACGGCCAGCAGCACGGAAGTACTGGCGAGGGCGAGCAGCAGGGTCTTGAACATGTAGGCTACCGGAATCCATGGCAAGCGCAGAGAGTGCCGCGCGCCTGCCATGGTGTCCAGTGACGTTTAGCGAACGACGATACCACGCGCCGCCATGTAGGCCTTGGCCTCGGGAACCGTGTATTCGCCAAAGTGGAAAATACTCGCCGCCAGCACCGCGCTGGCGTGGCCTTCGATCACGCCGTCAGCCAGGTGCTGCAGGTTGCCGACACCGCCGGAAGCAATCACCGGAATACCCAGCGCATCGCTGATGGCGCGGGTCACGCCCAGGTCGAAGCCGTTTTTCATGCCGTCCTGGTCCATGCTGGTCAGCAGGATTTCACCGGCGCCCAGGGCTTCCATCTTCATCGCCCACTCCACTGCGTCCAGGCCGGTAGGCTTGCGGCCGCCGTGGGTGAAGATCTCCCAGCGTGGGGTTTCACCCGGCCCGGAGACTTTCTTGGCGTCGATGGCCACCACGATGCATTGCGAACCGAAGTGCTGCGCGGCTTCGCCGACAAACTCCGGGTTGAACACCGCCGCAGTGTTGATCGAAACCTTGTCCGCGCCGGCATTCAGCAGGTTGCGGATGTCCTGCACGGTGCGCACGCCACCGCCTACGGTCAGCGGGATAAACACCTGGCTGGCCATGCGCTCGACGGTATGCAGCGTGGTGTCGCGGCCGTCAACGCTGGCGGTGATGTCGAGAAAGGTAATCTCGTCGGCACCTTGCTCATCGTAGCGACGGGCGATTTCCACCGGGTCGCCGGCGTCACGGATGTTCTCGAACTTGACGCCCTTGACCACGCGACCGTTGTCGACGTCCAGGCAAGGGATGATGCGTTTGGCCAGCGCCATGGTCAGTCCTCAGCCGTTGTAGGCATCGCAGTAAGCCTGGGCTTCGGCGACGTCCAGAGTACCTTCGTAGATCGCACGGCCGGTGATGGCGCCGATGATCCCTGGCGCCTTCGCGTCCAGCAGCGACTTAATGTCGCCCAAGTTGTGAATACCACCGGAAGCGATCACCGGGATCTTGGTGGCGGCGGCCAGCGCGGCGGTGAAGGGTACGTTGCAGCCCTGCATCATGCCGTCTTTGGCGATGTCGGTATAAACGATGGCGGACACGCCGTCGGCTTCGAACTGCCTGGCCAGGTCGATCACCTGGATGGTGCTGATTTCAGCCCAGCCGTCGGTGGCGACGAAACCGTCCTTGGCGTCCAGGCCCACGATCACCTTGCCGGGGAACGCGCGGCAGGCTTCGGCGACAAAGGCCGGGTCTTTCACGGCCTTGGTACCGATGATCACGTAGCTCACGCCGGCTTTGACGTAGTGCTCGATGGTTTCCAGAGAGCGAATGCCGCCACCGATCTGGATCGGCAGGTGCGGGTAGCGCTTGGCGATCGCGGTGACCACTTCACCATTGACCGGCTGGCCTTCGAAGGCGCCGTTCAAGTCCACCAGATGCAGACGACGGCAGCCCCCTTCCACCCATTTGGCGGCCATGCTCACCGGGTCATCGGAGAACACGGTGGAGTCTTCCATGCGGCCCTGGCGCAGGCGTACACAAGCGCCGTCCTTGAGATCGATAGCGGGGATAATCAGCATCTGGCAAACCTTATTCGATATTCAGCAATGCTTGGGAAATCAGGGTTTCTCAAGCGACCACAGGTCGCTTTCGATGCTTTCGAACCTTTCTTTAAGGAGCGTCTGCGTGTCGAAAATCGCCCTGTTGTAATAGTGCGGCGCCACTTCGGTGGTGAACAGCTCAAGAATCTCGGCGACCTCGAACGAGCCCAATTTGAGCTCGAAGCGGTCTTCCATGAAGCGCTGGATCTTGTCGGTAGCCTCACGCTCCTGTTCGGGCATGAGGTTCAGGATCGGCTGCTTCGGCTTCTTGGCCATTTACCAGCGACCATCCCACGCGGCGAAGTTCTGCAGCAATTGCAGGCCATGGGTATGGCTCTTCTCCGGGTGAAACTGCACGGCAAACCGCGAACCTTCGGCCAGCGCTGCGGCGAAGTCGACGCCGTAGTGCCCGCCACCCACCACCTGGCCTGGTTTACCGGCGGCGATGTAGTAGCTGTGCACAAAGTAGAAGCGCGCCATGTCCGGCACTTCGTGCCACAGCGGGTGATCCACGGTCTGGCGTACTTCGTTCCAGCCCATGTGCGGGACCTTCAGGTGTTCGCCGTCTTCGTGCAGGTCTTTGCCGAAGAACTTCACCTGGCCAGGAAACAGGCCGATGCAGTCGACGCCGTCGTTCTCTTCACTGCTGTCGAGCAAGGCTTGCATGCCCACGCAGATCCCGAGAAACGGGCGGTCCTGGCTGACTTCACGCACCAGGCTGTCAAAGCGCAGACGGCGAATCTCGGCCATGCAATCGCGAATCGCGCCGACACCCGGGAACACCACGCGGTCGGCTTCGCGAATCACGTTGGCATCGCTGGTGATCAGCACCTTGCCGGCGCCTACGTGCTCGAGGGCCTTGGCCACCGAGTGCAGGTTACCCATGCCGTAATCGATTACCGCGACCGTCTGCATTACAGAACGCCCTTGGTCGAAGGCATCTGCCCGGCCATGCGGTCATCGAGCTCCACGGCCATGCGCAGCGCGCGGCCGAAAGCCTTGAACACGGTTTCGATCTGGTGGTGGGTGTTGGTGCCGCGCAGGTTGTCGATGTGCAGGCTGACCAGTGCGTGGTTGACGAAACCCTGGAAAAATTCCTGGAACAGATCAACGTCAAAGCCGCCCACGGTGGCGCGGGTGTAGGGCACGTGCATCTGCAGGCCTGGGCGGCCGGAGAAGTCGATGACCACACGCGACAGCGCTTCGTCCAGCGGGACATAGGCATGGCCGTAGCGACGGATGCCTTTTTTGTCGCCGATGGCTTTGGCAAATGCCTGGCCCAACGTGATACCGACGTCTTCCACCGTATGGTGGTCGTCGATATGCAGGTCGCCCTTGCTGACGATATCCAGGTCGATCAGCCCGTGACGGGCGATCTGGTCCAGCATGTGCTCAAGAAAAGGGACACCGATATCAAATCGGGCCTTTCCGGTGCCATCCAGGTTGATCGAGGCTTTGATCTGGGTTTCCAGAGTGTCGCGCTCGACGGACGCCTTACGTTCGGCCATCACCAGCTCCGCAAATCATTGGGCGAAAAAGGCAGCCATTATAGGGGCGCGGGCGCTAAACAGAAACATCGGAGGGGATAAGACTGATGGAGTGTCGGGGATAGACATGTCAGTACAAGTGTGGGAGCTGGCTTATGTGGCGAGGGAGCTTGCTCCCGCTGGGCTGCGCAGCAGCCCCCAAGACGTGTCACCGCGATCAGCCAGAAGCAACGCGGTGACTTGATCGGGGCCGCTTCGCGACCCAGCGGGAGCAAGCTCCCTCGCCACAACAAGCCCGGCTCCCACAGGAACCGGGCTCACCCGACTACAGCAACTTAGTGGAACAGTACCGCCGTCTTCTGCAGGGTCACCCACACACCCCACGCCAACGGAATACCCACTACCAGCCAGGCGGCGATAGCCAATGGCACGGTGCCAGAGGCTGCTTTCCACTCCAGGGAAGTGGTCGCATCAGCGCCTTTGTCATGACCCAGCGCCTGCTCGGCGGCGAGTTCGGCGTCGGTCATGAAGTACTTGTCGGCCACCGGACGAACCAGCAGGTTGCAGATGAAACCCAGCACCAGCAGGCCGGCGAGGATGTACAAGGTGATGTCGTAGGCCGCGGCGCGTTCAACGCCGATGCTCAACTGGTACTCACGCAGGTAATTCACCAGCACCGGGCCCAACACGCCCGCCGCGGCCCAGGCAGTCAGCAAGCGACCGTGGATCGCACCGACCATTTGGGTGCCGAACAGGTCGGCCAGGTAAGCCGGAACCGTCGCGAAACCACCGCCGTACATCGACAGGATGACGCAGAACGCTGCCACAAACAGCGCCACGTTGCCCAGGTGCCCCAGGTTCGGGATCAGCGCGTACAGGGCAAAGCCCAGGGCGAAGAACACGAAGTAGGTGTTTTTACGGCCCAGGTAGTCGGAGAACGACGCCCAGAAGAACCGACCACCAATGTTGAACAGGCTCAACAGACCGGTGAAGCCTGCCGCGATGGCCGCGATGGAGGCCAGTTGGCCGGCGTCCAGTTGGCCGAACGGCACGTCAACACCCAGCAACTTGCCGCCGAACACTTCCTGCAGCAGCGGCGAAGCCATGCCGAGGATGCCGATACCGGCAGACACGTTCAGGCACAGCACCAGCCATACCAGGCGGAATTGCGGGGTTTTCCACGCCACGTTCACATGCACGTGACGGTGGGTGATCATCGAGTTGCTGGCTTTTTTCGCCGGCGGAGTCCAGCCCTCAGGCTTCCAGCCGGTCGGCGGAACGCGGTAAAGCAGTGCGCCGGCAATCATGAACACGAAGTAAATCGCCGCCATCACCACGAAGCTCTGCCACACGCCCACGCTGGTCGGGGTAGCAAAGTGGCCCATCAGCGCTGCGGCCAGGGGTGCACCCACCATCGCGCCGCCGCCGAAGCCCATGATCGCCATACCGGTGGCCATACCGCGCTTGTCCGGGAACCACTTGATCAGGGTCGACACGGGCGAGATATAGCCCAGGCCCAGGCCGATACCGCCAATCACCCCGGAGCCGATCCACATCAACCAGATCTGGTGGGTATAGATGCCCAGCGCAGAGATCAACAGGCCGCCGCACCAGCACAAGGCCGATACAACGCCGGCTTTACGTGGCCCGGCATGTTCCAGCCAGCCGCCCCAGATCGCTGCCGAGCAGCCCAGGAAGATGAAGAACAAGGTGTAGATCCAGCCCAGCATGGAGATGGGCCAGTCGCATTGGGACGAAAAGACTTGAGCGATAAAACCCATGTCCGGCGCGCAAGCGAGCGGTTTGGTGATACCCAGCGCCTTGGACAGCGGCAGCCAGAACACCGAGAACCCGTAGGCCATGCCGATGCACAGGTGGATGGCCAAGGCGGCCGGTGGAACCAGCCAGCGGTTGAACCCCGGCTTGGCGATAATGCGCTCCTTGGACAGGAACGCAGGCTGTGCGGCAGTATTGCCGGCCACAGTGCTAGTGCTCATTGGTGTTTCCCCCAGTTGTTAGTATGTGTCCGTCAGGCGCTCTCTCCCTCGGCCTTGCACGCAAAGCGTTGGCCGTTGTTGTTGAGTAAAGCTCCATTTGAGCGCGACGTTGTGTCGCAGAAGGCAGACGAACTTGCGCAGATTAGCATCTGTGAGTGACAGAAAAACCAAACTGATATCACCTTTTTCAGGAAATTCGTTTTATTTGACGCCAAAATCCTGTTTTCCAGGGGCTGGATACAATGTAACGATCCGCGAACTGACGCAGGCCGTCGGGCGTTATACTCTGCGGCTAAATTTTGAAATCGACATACAAGGACTCGCCCATGAAAGCGTTCGGCAAAATCCTGGGTCTGGTACTTCTCGGGCTGTTGCTGATCATTGTGGCTCTGGGCTTTGCCCTGACCCATCTCTTCGATCCCAACGACTATAAAGACGAGATTCGCCAGATTGCCCGCGACAAGGCCCACATCGAGCTGACGCTCAATGGCGATATCGGCTGGAGCCTGTTCCCCTGGCTCGGCCTTGAACTGCACGAAGCCAGCGTCGCGACCCTGACCAACCCGACCCAACCGTTTGCCGACCTGCAGATGCTTGGCCTGTCAGTGCGCGTGCTGCCGCTGCTGCGCCGTGAAGTGCAGATGAGCGACGTGCGCGTCGAAGGCCTTAACCTGCGTCTTACCCGTGACAAGCAAGGCCATGGCAACTGGGAAGACATCGGCAAGAACGTAACCGTGGCAACCACCACCGGCACCCCTGCTCCGGTTGAGCAACCGGCCGAAACCGAACCAGAGAAGCCGGCCAAGCCGATTCGCCTGGATATCGACAGCCTGACCATCAACAACGCCCGCGTTGAATACAACGATGAACAGACCGGCAAGCAGTTCAGCGCCGAAAGCATCCAGTTGAGCGCAGGCGCCGTGCACGAAGGCGCGAGCATTCCGGTGAAGTTGACCGCATTTTTCGGCAGCAACCAGCCGGTGATGCGCATCAAGACCGAGCTCAACGGCAACCTGCGCATCCAGCGGGCCCTCAAGCGCTACCAGTTCGAAGACATGAAAATCAGCGGCGAAGCCACGGGCGAACCGCTGCAAGGCAAGACCGTGACCTTCTCCACTCAGGGCCAACTCCTGGTGGACCAGGCGGCGAATATCGCCGAATGGACCAACCTGAAACTTTCCGCCAACCAACTGCGCGCCCTGGGCGAGCTGAAGGTCAACGACCTGGACAAGACCCCGCAACTCAGCGGCGCCCTGTCCATTGCCCAGTTCGACCTGGCCAAGTTCCTCGACAGCGTCGGCCACCCGCTGCCGCCAATGGCCGAAGGCAGCCTGAGCAAGGTCGAACTGGTCAGCCGTCTCAAAGGCACGCCGACCAGCGTGGCGCTGGAAGACCTGAACCTGAAACTCGACGGCAGCACCTTCACCGGTCGCGTTGCCGTGGACGACTTTGCCAAACAGTCGCTGCGGGTTCAGCTCAAGGGCGACACCTTCAATGCCGACAACTACCTGCCGGCCAAATCCGAATCCGCCAAAGGCGCGACCGCCGCCCGCCAGGCCGAAGTGCAGAACAGCGAAGCCGGCGCCATGGCCGCCGGTGGCACCACACCGCTGCCGGACGCACCGACCAAAGGCGCGTGGAGCACCGACAAGTTGCTGCCGTTGACGCGCCTGCGCACCCTGGACGTGAATGCCGACCTCGCCTTCGGCCAATTGACCCTGAGCAAACTGCCGATCCAGAACGCTGCGCTGAAAGCTTCCGGCATCGACGGCCAGCTCAAGCTCGACACACTGAGCGGCGGCCTTTACAACGGCACCTTCCAGGCCAACGGCACCCTCGACGTGCGCCAGGACATCCCGGTACTGGCGCTGCAAAGCCATATCAGGCAAGTGCCGGTCGAGCGCATCCTGCAAGCCCAGGGGCAAACCCCACCGGTGAAAGGCCAGCTCACTCTGGACAGCAACCTCACCGGCCGTGGCAACAGCCAAAAGGCGCTGATCGACAGCCTCAACGGCACGGCCAGCTTTGTGATCAACAACGGCGTGCTGCTCAACGCCAACCTTGAACAGCAACTGTGCACCGGCATTGCCCTGCTCAACCGCAAAACCTTGAGCACTACGCCGCAAGGCAAGGACACGCCGTTCCAGGAACTGCGCGGCAACCTGACCTTCCGCAACGGTGTGGCCAGCAACCCTGACCTGAAAGTGCGTATTCCAGGGCTGACGGTCAACGGCAACGGCGATGTCGACTTGCGCGTGTTGGGCATGGATTACCGCGTCGGCATCATCGTCGAAGGCGACCAGCGCGACACACCGGACCCGGCCTGCCAGGTCGGCGCCAACTTCCAGAACATTGAAGTGCCGCTGCGCTGCCGTGGCCCGCTGGAGCTGGGCGCCAAGGCCTGCCGCCTGGACAAGGACGGGCTGACCCAAGTCGCCATCAAAGCCGCCGGCAACAAGCTCAGCGACAAGCTGGAAGAGAAACTCGACAAGGTGAAGAATCCGCAGTTGAAAGATGCTTTGAAAGGCCTGTTCAAACGATGAGAAGCGAGCAGTTTTCAGAGGCCGTACTCAACTGGTACGACCGCCACGGTCGCCATGACCTGCCCTGGCAGCAGGGCATCACGCCCTACCGGGTGTGGGTCTCGGAGATCATGTTGCAACAGACCCAGGTGAGCACGGTGCTCAATTACTTCGACCGCTTCATGGCGTCGCTGCCGACGGTCGAGGCCCTGGCTGCCGCGCCGGAAGACGAAGTGCTGCACCTGTGGACCGGCCTGGGTTACTACACCCGGGCGCGCAACCTGCAAAAGACCGCGAAGATTGTGGTCGCCGAGTACGGCGGGGAGTTTCCCAGGGATGTCGAAAAGCTCACCGAGCTGCCGGGCATCGGCCTGTCCACCGCTGGCGCGATTGCCAGCCTGAGCATGGGCCTGCGCGCGCCGATCCTCGACGGCAACGTCAAGCGCGTGCTGGCGCGGTTTACGGCTCAAGAGGGTTATCCAGGCGAACCGAAGGTCGCCAAGCAGCTGTGGGCGACCGCAGAGCGCTTCACGCCGCATGACCGCGTCAACGCCTACACCCAGGCGATGATGGACATGGGCGCCACCCTCTGCACCCGCAGCAAACCCAGCTGCCTGCTGTGCCCGCTGGAAAAAGGCTGCGAAGCCCACATGCTCGGCCTGGAGACGCGCTACCCGATCCCCAAACCGCGCAAGACCATCCCACAGAAGCGCACGCTGATGCCGCTGCTGGCGAATGCCGAGGGCGCGATCCTGCTTTACCGTCGCCCTTCTACGGGCCTGTGGGGCGGTTTGTGGAGTTTGCCCGAGCTTGACGAGCTGGGTGACCTTGAACACCTCGCCAACCAGCACGCGCTCGAATTGGGCAAGCCGCAGGAACTGCCGGGGCTGATCCACACCTTCAGCCACTTCCAGTTGGCCATCGAACCCTGGCTGGTGCAGGTCGAGGAATCCGCCCATCACGTGGCCGAGGCCGACTGGCTCTGGTATAACCTCGCCACCCCGCCGCGCCTGGGCCTTGCCGCCCCGGTCAAGAAACTGCTGAAGCGCGCGGCCGACGTATTGAATGCAGGAGTGTCGTCATGACCCGCACCGTAATGTGCCGCAAGTACAAAGAAGAATTGCCAGGCCTGGAACGCCCTCCGTATCCGGGCGCCAAGGGCCAGGACATTTTCGACCACATCTCCGCTCAGGCGTGGGGCGACTGGCTTAAACACCAGACCCTGCTGATCAACGAAAAGCGCCTGAACATGATGAACGCCGAAGACCGCAAATACCTGTCGGGCGAGATGGACAAGTTCTTTTCCGGCGAGGAATACGCCAAGGCCGACGGCTACGTGCCGCCTGCTCAATAATTGATCAAAAATCGGGGTCGGCACGTAAGCGACGGTAATAATTAAATATTTTTTGAAAACTTGCTTGACGACCCCCTGAAAAACCCGTTTAATGCGCCCCGTTGCCCAGATAGCTCAGTCGGTAGAGCAGGGGATTGAAAATCCCCGTGTCGGCGGTTCGATTCCGTCTCTGGGCACCACTTATTAGTTTCAGGTGGTGCAAGCATCATCTGAAACACACAAAAAACCCGCCTAGTGCGGGTTTTTTGTTGTCTTGGATTCATCCCTCCTAAAAGCCTATAAAAGCGGGCCAATCCAGTCCTTTGGACACATGTCATTCCCAGACGGCGACGCGCTCTTCTATCCGCCACCCAAGCACTCCACCGGGAGCCATGCCGTCAGACGCCAGAATCGCTTCCTTCAGGTGCACCATCCCAATAGAGACTGACGGAGATTTGCTGATAACACCTTGAACTGTGGTTTTATCCATTACTTCGCCGACTGCGGGGGAAGGCAAGATGCTTTTACCTAATGAATACGTAGGCCCGTCAACGGTGTGCTGATATAGCCAACCTTAGGCCCGCACCCCCCATCTCAAGCCCGCTTCCAGATCAGCAAGTCTGGTAGCCGAACACAGTTTCATTTCAGACGCTTTTCACTTATCTGAACAGCAGTTTTGAGATAGTGTGGCACCTCATGAGGCCCTAAACGCCTATTTTGTGGGCATCAGGGCAAAATTTTTCGAGATAACCTGAAAACCAATCAGAGATATTTTTCGATATGGCTGAGTTTCTTCATCACGATCTGGAACTGTTGAACCCATCGTTCGACTCGAGCCTGGTGGACGTACTCAGTGAATTGGAACATCTGAGGCGCTTGCAACTCGGCGGTGACACACCGCCCGCCGTGTTCTTCCAGTTAAAAGATCTATTCCACACGCTGGAAAGCCTGGGCTCCGCGCGCATTGAAGGCAACCACACAACACTGGCCGATTACATCGAAAGTAAAGTTGATGGGAACGCTGAGGGCTCCGACCAGCTACGAGAAATCGCAAATATTGAAAAAGCCATGGACTATGTCGAAAGCGTCGTACAGCCGGGCTCGGACTTGACCGAATTCGCCATTCGAGAACTTCACTCGATCACGGTTCAGGGCCTGAAACGCGAGGGCGATCGTACGCCAGGCACTTACCGAGCAGCAGCAGTGCGAATTGCCCAGTCAGACCATCTACCTCCCGAGGCGGTGATGGTACCGGGGTACATGCAAGAGCTGATTGCCTTTGTGAATAAGCAGGATGCGCCCAAGTACGACCTGATGAAAGTTGCATTGGCTCATCACCGATTCGGCTGGATTCACCCCTTCGGTAACGGCAATGTCGTGTCGTACGTCTTCTTACCTACGCTCTGCTAATGAAGTACGGCTTCAATGTCAGTAATGGGGGTCGCGTACTAAATCCCACCGCAGTGTTTTGCATTGATAGAGAAAAGTACTACGCGATGCTCTCTACAGCAGACACGGGCACCCAGGAAGGCCTTGAAGCCTGGTGCACATATGTCCTGGGCGGCATAAAGGACGAACTGGAGAAAGTCGGCAGACTCACCGACTATGACTACTTAACCAGGCATATCCTTGCGCCAACTGTTTCCTTGGCCAAGGAACGTGGATGGATAACACCCATCGAGGAGCGAATCCTGAGCACGGCCATTCAATTGAAAGTGGTCAAATCAAGCGATATCGCCGCCGCCCTGCCGAAGCTGTCGGCTGCGCAAAGAACCTACCAGATAAAAAAATTGGTCGATCAAGGCATGCTGCTGCCCATCACCCCTGGTGCACGGCAGTACACCATTGGTTTTTCCAACAATTATTTGATCAGAGGCATCATCAAATCGCTGCGCGATGAGGGCTTCATCCCCGAGCAACTGGATAAGCCCTAGGCACGATCAAGGTTACTGCTTAAGCGTGACTTCTCGATCGCGCATCAACGTAAACACCGCCACCCGCTCCTGATCGGAGATTTGATAACCACGCTCCTCCACCCGATCAATCCAGCCCTGCGCCGACAGCTGCTCGCCAAAACGCACCAGGCGCCCGTAGCGCTTGAAGACTGCACTCAGCACGTTGATCATCGCAGGGTAGCTGCAACCGCCGTCAAAGCAGATGCTCAGCCTGCCAAATCGGGAGCGCTCGATTACATGGCCACAGCCGGGCCGCTTAAAGTCCTTTTTTGTCATATCCATAATGCTTCCAGTACGGCAGTCACTAAAAACGGCAGATTTAAATGACTCATCGGTCATTCGGCCGGCGAACATACAGCAAGTGGCTGATTCATTTCAGCAAAAACACCATTAATGGGTTGTCGTTCAACCGCCCTTCAAAGCTTGGAGCCAGATGCTCCAGAGGCGTTCCCTTCAGCAGCGCGGTTTCCTTGCGCGCCACGATCACCCATGACGGGCGGGGCAACGTGGCTAACCGCTGGACTTCGGCAGCACTGACAAACAACGGCAGCTCGTCATGCGCCAGGTTCATCATGTAGCGCACCGCCCAGGTGTCCTTGCCGAGGTTCACAAACACCAGTGGCCCAGGCTGTGACACGCGCAGCGCTTCGACCTGGCTGACAAATTGGCGAGTGTCGAACTGCAAGTCCTTGGCGGGCTCCACCACCGCCACCAACACCAGCCACTGCGCCAGCAGCGCAAACGCACTGAGCCACACCAGCCGCCCTGCCCGACGCCAGGCGATCAGCGCCGCCACCTGCAACGCCAGCAGCGCGCCAATCAACAACGGCACCGAGACCTCAGGCCAGTAGCCGTGTTTCTGCCAGCTATGCCGGCAGACAAACACCACAACCACGCACAACGCCGGCAGCGCTACGACGAGCCACTCGTAGCATCGGCGCACGCCAACGAGCCAGTTTTGCGCCTGGAGCAACCCATAGGCGGCGACAGCGGCAAACATCGGCACCATGGGCAGGATGTAATAGGCGCGCTTGAAGTGCGGCACCGACAACCCGAGCAAAATCATCAAGCCACAGGCACCGAGCCGCATGACAAGCTGCACAGTGTCATCAGATCGCTCGGACCAGCGATGGCGCAGCGCAACCATCGTCGCCAACGCCAAAGGCACTACCGGGAAATAGCGGTACAAACTCAATTGAAAGTAAAAATAGAATGGCTCGCCGGTTTCATCCAGGCGCCCGCCCACCTGCATCTTGAACACTTCATCGGCAAACCCGTCGCCGCCGCTGAATCGCGCCAATTTCACCAGCAGCCACCAGCAGACCGCCAACAACACCAGCCCGACAATGCCGTGGATCAATACCTGCCTGACCCTTTCACCGGGTCGGGCCAGCGCCCAATACACACACACCACACCGCAGACTTCGATCAACCCCAAAGGCCCGCGAATCGCAAAGCCCAGGATGAACAGCGGAAATACCGCGAGCTGGCGCCACCGCGAGCCGAGGCGCTCACCCGTGTGCAGCAGGTAAAAACTGCCTACACATAACAGCGCCACCATCTGATCCAGGCACACCGAGCGCGACTTTTCGAGCAACTGGGTGGTGAGCAAGGTCAGCAGCACGGTGAGCAGCGCCCAGCTGCGACCATACGGCACCAGCAGACGGTAGATCAGCGCCACCACCCCGGCAGACGCAAGCGCAGTGGGCAAGATATTGGCTAAATGGTTAGGCGCGCCAAAAAGCTTGGCGAATATAAAACTGAAGAACGTCGCTGTGCCGGGGTAGTCCGCGTAGGGCTGCCCGTAGGTGGTTGGGAAAAGACCCGCACCATGGCGAAACATTTCCTGCAGGAACAGCGCCCAGCGTCCGTCAAATCCCTGGGGCTGCTGATCCCAGATGCCCAGGGTAAAGAGCAACAAGGCAATCAGAAAGATACCCAGGGATTCCAGGCGGAAACGGTTGCGATGATCCATCGGTAGACCTGTCAGGTGGGGAGCGCCGACCTATGTTGCCGAGCCCACCCCTGAATAGCGCCTGAACAGACTTGAACATTCGCGCGTTTACCGACCCGCGGGCCACACCCATTTCGGAATCAGCCGAACATAGATCAACTCGCCCACCAGCTCTACCAGGGTTTGCAGGATCACCGCCGTCGCAGCCAGCCCACGCACGTCTTCGGGCAAGGCCAGGGCCAGGGGTAACACCACCAGCGAGTTACGCGTCGATGCGCTGAACACCACTGCCCGCGCCGTTGCCGCCGGTAACGCAAACAGCCGCGACGCCAACACCCCCATCAGCGGGGCCAACACCAGGAAGGCGACATACAGCGGGATCACCGGCAACAGCAGGCTGATATCGCGCACCACCGAGGTGATTTGCGAGGCGACCACCACGAACAGCACCAGCGCCATCGCCGGTACCGGCAACCATGTCCAGGCGTTGTTCCAGGCAGTGATCAGCGTTGATCGTCGCGCCATGGCCGTGGTGATCACCGCCAGCACCATTGGCAGCACAATTAACAACAGGAACGCCTCGACAAACGGCCCCGCCTCCACCACCACCTCGGACTGCGCACCCAGCATAAAACCCAGGTACACCGGCAACAGCGCCAACTGCAGCAACAGCAGCACCGGCGTTGCCGCCAGCATCAATCGCGAATCGCCTTTGCCGATATGGGTAAACACCACCACGTAATCGATACAAGGCGTCAGCAACACCAGCAATGCACCCACCAACAATGCCGGGCGCTCCACCAGACCGCGGGTCAAGGCCCACACCAGCAACGGCACCAGGATGAAATTGGCCAGCAACAGCGCCGACAGGAAACGCTTGTTACCCAGACCCTCACGCAAATCCAGAAAGGGGATTTGCAGGAACATGGCATACATCAGCACCGCGATGGCGGGCGTGACCCACACGCCGAAGCCATGCGCCAATGAAGGCGCGAGCAAGCCGAAAACTGCAGCCAGAAGGACAGCGCCAAAGTAGACCGGGATCTGGTTGTGTTCGAGGGTGTCGCGGGTCATGAAGACGCTCTGGCGGGCCGCAAAGGCGCAAGCCTATGCATCTACGGACATAAGGTCGAGTGGTAAACGCGGTTTGCGTCTCACGGATACTCTTGGCGCGCGTGCAGCACCGACAGTATTTCAACCCGATCCGTTATACGATAAATCACCAGATAGTTGGGATGCACAACGATCTCTCGAGTACCCAATACTCTGCCCAATCTATACAGGTAGGGATGTTGTGGAACTGCCGTTGTCGCGGTCTCAATGGCTTCACGCAAATCACTCGCCGCCGCAATATTGCGCTCAACGATGTATTCAAGGATTGCTCTGAGTTCGGCCCTCGCCTCGGGCCGCCACTCAACCCGCATCACGCTCTTTTTGCTTCGACTCGATCAGCGCACGCATCTCTGCCATGACCTGATCGTGAGGAACACTTGGCCGGGGATCATCAATTGAAGCCTGGACCCTGGCACGAAACCACCGGTCATAGCTGTCGGCCTCCTCTTCAGTTCCAAACTCTGAAACGATGGGAGAAAGTGGAATGCTCATAAAGACCTCCGTGGTGGACGCCTGCCAGTCTAATCTGTCCATGGTTTTCTGTCGGTTCTCTCGGATGTATGGCTTTTCGACGGGCTTTGGGCTCCTCAGGAGCAACGAAGGCTAATGAGACCTTCGGAAAACGTACAGTGCTGGCAAACTGGCTAACTGTTACCAAAAAAATAAAAACCAGGCACGGACTCGGAAGCGATGAACTTGAATGACACCAGAGGGTTAAAACCTGTCACCACATCCAAGCCTGGCCAAAGCGAATCGTTCAAAGAGCCCGCCGCCGACAACTACCTGCTGGGCGGTTTCACCTGGCGCCATGTCAGGACCGACCTCGAACGCCCCGTCGTGATCATCAACGCCGCCACCTCCGTGCGCTGCCGCCATTACGTGCGCTTTGCCGACTACCTGTTCGCCAATGGCTTCGATGTCATCACCTACGACTATCGCGGCATCGGTGAGTCGCGCAAGGGTTCGCTGCGAGGCTTCAAGGCCTCATGGTCGGACTGGGGCGTGCTGGATTTCGAGGCGATTCTGTTGCGCGCGCAGCGTGAGTTTCCAGGTCAACCGATTGATGTGGTCGGCCACAGTTTCGGCGGTTGTGCGGCGGGGCTCGGGGCTTCCGGCGCGCTGATCCGGCGAGTCGTGACGGTTGGCGCGCAGTTCGCTTACTGGCGCGATTACCAGGCCAGCACGCGCTGGCGAATGTTTGCCAAGTGGCATGTGGCAATGCCGCTGCTCACGGCGCTGTGCGGATATTTCCCCGGCAAACGGCTGGGCTGGCTCGAGGATACGCCGGCAGGCGTGGTGCGCGACTGGAGCACGCCGACACCCAGCTATGAAACACGCCCCAGCGGGCGCACCCTCGATGGCCTGCCCTTCAGCCGCGTGAAGGCGCAGATGCTGGCGATCAGCATCACCGATGATCCCTTCGGCACCGTTGCGGCGGTCGAGCGCTTGCTGGGTTACTTCGATGGCTGCGAGGGCACTCATCTGCGGATCGCGCCCGAAGACATCGGCGAAGAACACGTCGGGCATTTCGCTTTTTTTCGTAGCGAGTATCAGGACCGGTTGTGGCCGATCGCGTTGGCGTGGCTGCAAAACGGCCAATTAAATGCAGATGCCCTTGGGATTTCCACCAACCTGCGCTTCAATACCCCATCCAGATCCTGACCCAAGGACGTGAGCCCATGGCCTCGCCGAACAAGCAGCAAAAACGTGCCCACCGGGCGAAGGCCAAGGCCAAGCAGAACCGTACACACCGCGCCGCCGCCACCAAACCCGACGCGTTTGCCGGCGATGACAGCCGCATTGACCTTGAATCAGTGGATTTGACCGAGCTGTTCGTCGAGATGCGCACCGCAGGCGAGACCAGCCAGCAGGCAATGTGCGCGGTGTTCCTGGCGCACCCGCTGTTGGCGCTGGTGCTGCAGCAGGAAGGCGAAGAGGAAGCCACCGATTTCATCCTGGCAGCACTGATCGAGTACCGGCAGTGGGCCACGGACAGCGAGGATGAAGCGGCCGCGCTGGCGTGGGTCGAGTCGCCAGAGTTCCAGGCCGATTATGTGGCGGCGTCCCAGGCGCTGGTCAACTCAGCAGACTGACTCAAAACAAAATGTGGGAGCGGGCTTGCTCGCGAATGCGGTGGATCAGCCTGCATATATGGCGACTGACACACTGCTTTCGCGAGCAAGCCCGCTCCCACATTTGAACTGCGGTGCATCAAGCACCGCACACCATCAGTTGAGCACAGCAGCGCCTACCTTCTGAGCCTTGCGACGGCTGGACACGAACAACCCCGCCAGCACCACCAGCAAGCTCAACACCCCGGTCGCGATGATCTCGACCCGGTGCGCTTCCTGGAACAGCATGATGGTCAACGTGCCCACGATGAAGACCATCACCGCGTAGGTCAGGCCTGGGAACAGCCACATCTTGAACACAATCTTCTCGCCCGCCGCCGTGCGCTTCTGGCGCATACGCAGTTGCGATACTGCGATGACCAAATACACCAGCAGCGCGATGGCGCCGGAGCTGGCCAGCAGGAATTCGAACACCGCAGCCGGAGCCACGTAGTTGGCGAATACCGCCAGGAAGGCAGCGCCGGTCGACAGCAACACTGCCCAGTAAGGCGTGCCGCTCTTGTTGGTGCGCTTGGCCACCGCCGGTGCATCACCGCGACGGCCCAGGGAGAACAGCATGCGCGAAGCGGTGTACAGCGCCGAGTTCAGGCAGCTGGTCACGGCAACCAATACCACCAGGTCAACGATCAGCTTGGCATTCGGAATGCCCATGCGTTCCAGCACGGTCTGGTAGGAACCTACCGCCGCCAGGGTCGGATCGTTCCATGGCACCAGGGACACCACGATGAAGATCGACAGCAGGTAGAACAAACCAATCCGCCAGATCACCGAGTTGGTGGCCTTGGTGATTTGCTGGCCAGGGTTCTTCGATTCAGCCGCCGCGATAGTGACGATCTCGGTGCCCATAAAAGAGAACATGGTAGTCAGGATGGCGGCCAATACCGCGCCCATGCCGTTCGGCATAAAGCCTTGGGTGTCGAACAGGTGCGAAACACCGCTGACTTGGCTGGTCGGCAGGAAGTCGAAAATCGCCGCCAGGCCGAGGAGCACAAAGGCCACAATCGCCACGACTTTGATCAGCGCAAACCAGAACTCGAATTCACCGTAGTTCTTCACGCTGAACAGGTTGGTCGCGGTCAGCAGCAGGGTGATGATCAGGGTGAAGGCCCAGATGGCCACGTCCGGGAACCAGGCATGCAGGATGGTCGCGGCGGCGTTGGCTTCCAGCGGAATCACCAGCACCCAGAACCACCAGTACAGCCAGCCGATGGTGAAACCGGCCCAGTGACCGATTGCGCGGTCGGCATACGTGGAGAACGAACCGGTGTCGGGCGAGGCCACGGCCATTTCGGCGAGCATGCGCATCACCAATACCACCAGCGTGCCCGCAGCGGCATACGCCAGCAGTACGGCAGGGCCGGCGGCAGCAATCGCATGGCCGGAGCCGACAAACAAACCTGCGCCGATTACACCGGCAATCGACAGCATGGTGACGTGACGCGGTTTGAGCCCCTGTTCGAGGTCATTGGAGCTTTGCGTACTACTCATTGACACACCTTTACGAGGAATTGCGAAAACGGTCCGCCCGGCCTGCGCTCTTTCTCGTGAAAAGAAACCAACAGGGCGTTCTTTATTTTTTACGCAAGATTTGCGCCAAAATGTTTCAGATCCTTGATTGGCGCGGGCTGCAGGACGATTGCACAATTGTCGCAAGTCATTGAGAACAATGGCATTCCGCTATAGCGTTACCGTGTGACCCACTTTCAAGACGAACCAGCGCACCAAAAACACACACGAAAAGTACGTGACGCATCATAAAAGGGCTGATAAGCACCGTTTGCCCGGTTAACCCTTCCAACCCCCGGCCAAAGCTGGCACCATCGCGCCCTTTTTTACGCGAAGCCTGCGGTTTCACAGGTTAAAACGGCTGTTCGGTTGTTGATGGCGCGACACGCTGCTGTGCCGATGCGACACCCTGCCGCACACCGCCTGTTTAACCCCGGCCGCGCTGTTGGCTGCCATCCGAACGCTATGCTAGCTTGGCGCCTCGCCACAGAGGCGGCCCGACTGCGCCGTACGCAACGAACACAAAGAGGACCGCACATGGCCGAGGCCACGCCCGCGCTTGAAATCCGCAACTTGCATAAACGCTATGGTGAGCTGGAGGTACTCAAAGGTATCTCGCTGACCGCCCGCGACGGCGACGTGATCTCGATCCTGGGTTCTTCCGGTTCCGGCAAGTCCACGTTCCTGCGTTGTATCAACCTGCTGGAAAACCCGCACCAGGGGCAGATCCTGGTCGCCGGCGAAGAACTCAAGCTCAAGGCTGCAAAAAACGGCGAGCTGATGGCTGCCGATGGCAAGCAGATCAACCGCCTGCGCAGCGAAATCGGTTTTGTGTTTCAAAACTTTAACCTGTGGCCGCACATGAGCATCCTCGACAACATCATCGAGGCGCCCCGCCGCGTGCTCGGCCAGAGCAAGGCCGAAGCGATAGAAGGGGCCGAAGCCCTGCTGGCCAAGGTCGGCATCAGCGACAAGCGCCACGCCTACCCGGCGCAATTGTCCGGCGGCCAGCAACAACGCGCTGCCATCGCGCGCACCCTGGCGATGCAACCCAAGGTCATTCTGTTCGACGAGCCCACATCGGCGCTTGACCCGGAAATGGTCCAGGAAGTACTTAATGTGATCCGCGCGCTGGCCGAAGAAGGCCGCACCATGCTGCTGGTCACCCACGAGATGGGCTTTGCCCGCCAGGTTTCCAGTGAAGTGGTGTTCCTGCACCAGGGCCTGATCGAAGAGCAAGGATCGCCACAGCAGGTGTTTGAAAACCCGCTTTCGGCGCGCTGCAAACAATTCATGTCGAGCAACCGCTAACGGAGCAACATGCATGCAGAACTATAAAAAATTCCTTTTGGCCGCGGCCGTCTCGATGGCGTTCAGCGCCACGGCCATGGCAGAAACCCTGAAAATGGGGATTGAAGCGGCCTACCCGCCCTTCAACAATAAAGACGCCAGCGGTAACGTGGTCGGCTTCGACAAAGACATCGGCGACGCCCTGTGCGCCAAGATGAAAGTCGAGAAGTGCGAAGTGTACGTGTCCGACTGGGACGGCATCATCCCGGCCCTGAACGCCAAGAAGTTCGACTTCCTGGTGTCCTCGCTGTCGATCACCGATGAGCGCAAGCAAGCCGTCGACTTCACCGACCCGTACTACTCCAACAAACTGCAGTTCATCGCGCCGAAAGCCACTGCGGACTTCAAGCCCGACGCGGCTTACCTCAAAGGCAAGGTCATCGGTGCACAGCGCGCGACGCTGGCCGGCACTTACCTGGAAGACAAGCTGCCTGATACCGAAGCCAAGCTCTACGACACTCAGGAAAACGCCTACCTCGACCTGACGTCCGGCCGTTTGGACGGGATTCTCGCCGACAAGTACGTGCAATACGAATGGCTCAAGAGCAAAGACGGTTCGGCTTATGAGTTCAAGGGCGACCCGGTTGTAGAAAGCGACAAGATCGGTATCGCCGTACGCAAGGGCGACCCGCTGCGCGAGCGCCTGAACAAAGCCCTGGCAGAGATCAAGGCAGACGGCACCTACAAGAAGATCAACGACAAGTACTTCCCGTTCAGCATCGAATGATCTGAACGGCCTGACCGGCGCGCCCCACAGGGCGCGCCGGCTTCCAGCAATGCCTGCCGCGATATGAAAAAAACACCATGAATTTCGATCTCTACGGATTCGGCCCGGCGCTTGCCGCCGGCGCGCTGATGACCGTCAAACTGGCACTCACGGCCCTGTGCCTGGGGCTGGTGCTCGGCCTCGCCGGCGCCTTGGCCAAGACGTCGCCGTACAAGCCGTTGCAATGGCTTGGCGGGGCTTACTCGACCATCGTTCGCGGCATTCCCGAGCTGCTGTGGGTCCTGCTGATTTACTTCGGCACGGTCAACCTGATGCGTGCGCTGGGGGAGTTTTTCGGTAACCCCGACCTTTCCCTGAGTGCCTTCGCCGCCGGGGTCATCGCCCTTGGCCTGTGCTTTGGCGCCTACGCCACCGAAGTGTTCCGTGGCGCGATCCTCGCCATCCCCGAAGGCCACCGTGAAGCCGGTGTGGCGCTGGGGCTGTCGAAGTTTCGCATTTTCACCCGCTTGATCATGCCGCAGATGTGGCGCATCGCCCTGCCGGGCCTGGGCAACCTGTTCATGATCCTGATGAAAGACACCGCGCTGGTTTCGGTGATCGGCCTTGAAGAAATCATGCGCCACGCGCAGATCGGCGTGACCGTGACCAAGCAGCCGTTCACCTTCTTCATGGTCGCGGCGTTCATGTACCTGGGCCTCACTGTGTTGGCCATGGTCAGCATGCACTTCCTGGAAAAACGCGCCGCCCGCGGCTTTGCAAGGAGCACCCAATGAGCGGTGACTACAGCTGGCTGTCGCACTTCGACCTGGGCCTGAACTGGGCCGTGATCATCAAGTGGCTGCCGAAACTCGCCCAGGGCGCGACCCTGACCCTGGAACTGGTCGCCATCGCGGTGATTGCTGGCCTGCTGCTGGCGATTCCCCTTGGCATCGCCCGCTCCTCACGCCGTTGGTATGTCAGCGCCCTGCCCTACGCCTATATTTTCTTCTTCCGCGGCACGCCGCTGCTGGTGCAGTTGTTCCTGGTCTACTACGGCCTGGCGCAGTTCGATGCGGTGCGCAGCAGCTTTATGTGGCCGTACCTGCGCGATCCGTTCTGGTGCGCCACCGCGACCATGACCTTGCACACCGCGGCCTACATTGCCGAGATCCTGCGCGGCGCGATCCAGGCCATCCCGCCCGGTGAGATCGAAGCGGCACGTGCCCTGGGCATGTCCAGGCCGAAAACGCTGTTTTACATCATCCTGCCGCGCGCCTCGCGCATCGGCCTGCCGGCCTACAGCAACGAAGTGATCCTGATGCTCAAGGCCAGCGCCCTGGCCAGCACCGTGACCTTGCTGGAACTGACCGGCATGGCGCGAACCATCATTGCGCGTACCTACCTGCCGGTTGAGATTTTCTTCGCTGCCGGCCTGTTCTACCTGTTGATGGCCTACATCCTGGTACGCGGCTTCAAACTGCTCGAACGCTGGCTGCGCGTCGATGCCTGCCAGGGACGTTGAAGCACGCTTTCAGGCGCTGGATGCGTTTCTGACTGAGCACCAAGGGCTGTGGCAACCACGGCCCTTTACTCATCGGCATTTGCCCTGGGAAACCCAACACCCCGAACTCGCCCGATGGCTGCGCCAACGCTCGCTGGCGGAGGCTGAAACCAGTCACAACCACCCCCATGCGTTGCACGCGCCGGCGCCATTTCCACAACTCGCCGAGCAGGCCTTGCGCCTCAGCATTGTGGATAAGTTACCCACGCACCCGCTGGAACCTGCGCGGCATCGCCTGAATGTCGACGTGCCCGGACGCAAATGGCAGCAAATCGAAGCCTTCGGCGCCGCCCTGCAGTTTGCGCAACCGCCTGCACACTGGCTGGACTGGTGCGCCGGCAAAGGCCACCTCGGCCGCCGCCTGCTGCAAACCGGGCAACAGCTGACCTGCCTCGAGTACGACCCGGCATTGATCGCCTCCGGCCAAGCCTTGAGCGACCACCATCATTTGCCCGTGACCCATCGCCTGCAAGATGTGATGGCAGACGTCGCAATCGGCCCGCAACACACGCCAGTCGCCCTGCATGCCTGCGGCGACCTGCACGTGCGCCTGCTGCAACTGGCCAGCCGCGCCGGCTGCAAACAGCTGGCGCTGGCACCCTGCTGCTACAACCGAATCAACGCCGATACCTACCAGCCGTTATCCCGCCTGGGCCGCGCTTCGCGCTTGCAGCTGTCGGTCGATGACCTCGGCCTGCCCCTGAGCGAAACCGTCACCGCAGGCACACGCGTGCGTAAGCAACGGGACACCTCCATGGCCCGGCGCCTGGGCTTCGATCAGCTGCAACGCCAATTACGCCACTGCGACGACTACCTGCCCACGCCCTCTCTGCCGGCCAGTTGGCTGGACCAACCCTTCGCCAATTACTGCCAAGAGCTGACGAACCGCAAAGGCTTATCCACAGGTGAGCAGGATTGGGCGGCGCTGGAGGCGTTCGGTTGGCGGCGCTTGGCCGAGGTCAGAAACCTGGAGTTGGTGCGTGGGCTGTTTCGGCGCCCGCTGGAGGTTTGGCTGGTGCTGGATCGGGCACTGTTCCTGGCGGAAAAAGGCTACAGGGTCGCGGTTGGCACCTTCTGCGAATCTGCACTGACGCCGCGCAACTTGATGGTGCTTGCCGAGCGCGATTAAGGGGCGAAATTGTCGTACCCAAGCCTGTGGATAACTCTGTTGATGAATTCTTTACAAGGCCTGTAGCCGTCAGCGTTACAGGTCGAAAGGTGCGCTGGTCATTTTTTGTTCACAAAATAAACCGCACGTAAAACAAGCAGTTGCGTGGTTATGAGAACAGCTCCACAAAATGGCTGTTTCGTGACATGTCTATCAACCGATTGTGCATAAGCATCTGGACCGCGCTTTACCAGAGACTTTTGGGTGCCTTCAACAACCGGCACAGGTCGTTGATATCGTCCGCCGCCAGGCTTGTCGCCTGGTTGTCCAACGGGTCGGTGCCAAACGCCAGGGCTTCGCTGATGGCGATGTCGCGATGCACCTCCAGTGGCGCTCGTCCCAGGCGCTGCTTGAATGCTTCGGCCATGTCCAGGCAGAAGGCATTGCCCTCGTCCAGTTTATTGAGCACAAAGAGCACACGCGGTGGCTGCTCGCGCGCAAGGTGCGGCGCCAACAGTACGTCCAATTGGTCGAGGGTGCCGAGGGACGCGGCGTCCGCCTGGGCGATCACCAACACCACATCGGCCACACTCAAGGCCTGGTGGAAGTAAACGTTGTTGCCGGCGGGGGTATCAATGATCACAGTGTGCCGTGCGCTCAGGTTCAGGGCGGCCAGGCGCTGCGCCAACCAGTCCGGCTCATGCTGGAGCCAGCGCTGCAGGTTCTCTTGCTGTCGGGTATCGGTGTCGCCAAAGGTGATCAATTGGCAACCGGCGTACCCAGGCTGGCGGATCTGATCCCACGGCGCATTTTGCAGGCTGATGCGGCCGAGACCGGGCACGTCCGCGTCGACACCAAAGTGATGACGCAAGGCGTTTTGCGGGTCCAGTTCCAGGGTCAATACCGATTCGCCGCTTCGCTGCAAACCGCTGCTCAGCGCCGTGGCCAGTGTGCTGCGGCCCACACCGCCATTCACCGACACCAGCGCCACGACTTTTGGCCGCGACAAGCCAACGTCTACTGTCTGGGAGTGTTCATTCGCACTGGGGGGTTGTTGAGGCGGGAACGGGGTGCCGTCGTCGACGGGGATGCTGCCGAAAAAGTGCATCCGCGCATTCAGCCCCTGCGGGTCGCGGGCCACGTTCTTGCCGAATAACTCAAACAGCTGATCAGTAAGGCTCATAGCCCGGGCTCCCACACGACGCGCCTTTAAAGACGTGGAGGGTCGGCAAGGAGAAGGCTTACCGCAGGTCTTTTTGTAGGCGTCTCTGTGCTGGCATTCTGTGTCAGGGCCGTCAAAGTGTCATTATTTTGATGAGATGGCCGCCTATTTTTTAGACAGGCGGCAAATCGTCAAATTACTGACCAATGGTGATCAAATCGTAGGGCGTTTGCAGATCCCGCTCCGGAATCTCCCAAATCAACAACTTAGGCGGAGTTTGCTTGAACGCCGGGCTTTCGAAGTAGGCCTTGGCCGCGCCAGAAAATTCACCACCGTCCTTGCTGAAGTTGCCCACCGGGGCGTTCAGGGCTTTTTGCAAGAAGCCAACGAAGTTCGAATTACGCGAGAACGAGGTGCCGATCAGCGCCACATTGGGCAGGCCGGCATCGCCAAACAGGTCGTCGGCATTGCTGGTCGCGCCACCGGCTTCATGGGCGGAGCTGGCCGCGACCGACTCGCCGGGCGGCTGTAGTTTGGGCGACAGCCAATCCAGGCCGGCCAGGCGCACCAGGTCACCGGGACGCACGGCGAGCGGCGCCTGGGTAATGTCGAAGGCCTGCTCGGGCGTGGCCTTTATGCCGCGCTGCTGGATGCGTTGCGCCAGGGCCTGGGCGCCCGCATTGGAGCCGATTTCGCTCCAGTGGGTGTCGGTGCGCAGGTAGGCTTGCGCGCCCAGCGGCTTGAGGGTGTCAGTCAGGTCCAGCGCTGACACGCCGGCAGCCTGCAAGGCCGCGGTCCAGTCCTGAATGCGGCTGTCGAGCACGGCTGGGCGGTACAGGCCGCACAGTTGGGCGGCGGCGATACGGCTCTTGTCCGGCACCACCACCACTTGCAGGTCGATGCCTTTTTTGCCCAGTTGCTGCTGCAAGTCGATCACGGCCTGGGCCTTGGTTTGTGCGTTGGCTTGCGCGTGGCGGTTAATGCGCAGCTCATCGCTGATAAACAGCCAGCCGGGGCAACCCGGGCGCACGCGCGGCCCGGTGTCACCGAACATCAGCCAACTGCTGCCACGCTCGAGGTTGGCGGCCTGGATCGCCATCGGCGCCTTGGCCAGTTCCTTGGCAAAACGGTGGGTCAGGTCGCCGTGCAGCAGCATGTCGCTGTCGACCTTGGCCGGCACGTAGCTGATCGGCCCTTTGACCATCAGCCAGGCGCAGGACAGCAGCCCCGCCGCCAGGAAAGGCACCAGCACCCAGGCCGCCAGGGGGCTGGTGCGAACGGCCAGGTCGCTCGGAGGAGTCGGCGCGGTAGGAGCGGGCATGGTCGGGCGTCCTTAAAACTGAAAGTACAGAAACGGTACGGCGTCGCGGCTGGCAATCAGCGCGAACGACAACACAAACCCGGCCACCGGCCACATCGAGGCGGCCACCACAAACCAGGGCTGGGTGCCGAAACGCTGCTCGCAACGCACCTGCCAGATTGGCGCGATGATGCACACCAGGGCCAACAAGGCCGCCATGCCATGGGCCGGGCGCATAGCCACGGCCATTGCGTCACCCAGGGCCATGCCGTGCATACCGAACTGGCCGGCGTACATGGTCAGTGCCGAATGGAAGTCCGGCGCGCGGAACAAGGTCCAGGCCAGGCACACAAACAGCAGCGTGAGGACGTGCGACAACACCGGCGGGATGCTCGGCAGGCTCGAGCGCGACCAGGCGCGGTCAACACACAGCGCCACACCGTGGGCCGACCCCCACAGCAGGTAGTTCCAGCTGTCGCCACCGTGCCATAAACCGGCAATCGCCATGGTCAGGAACAGGTTGCGATAGGTGCGCCAGACGCCATCGCGGTTACCGCCCAGGGCGATGTACAGGTAGTCGCGCAACCAGCTGGACAACGACAAGTGCCAACGGCGCCAGAAGTCCTGGATGCTGCTGGCCAGGTATGGCCGGTTGAAGTTTTCCGGGAAGTGGAAGCCCAGCATCAGGCCCAGGCCGATGGCCATGGCGCTGTAGCCGGCGAAGTCGAAAAACAGTTGCAGCGAATACGCCAGGCAGCCGATCCAGGCATCCACCAGGCTTGGGTTTTCCAGGTGGAAGGCAATGTCCACCAGCGGCGACAGGGTGTCGGCCACCAGCACTTTCATGCCCATGCCGATCATGAAGCGCCGTGCGCCCAGGGCGAAATTCGGCCAGTTGAAATAACGCTGGTTCAGCTCACGGCGAACCCAGTCGTAACGGATGATCGGGCCGGCAATCGAGTGGCCGAACATCGAAATATAGGTGGCGTAATTGATGAAGCTACGCTCCACCGGCACCGTGTGCCGGTGCACGTCCACCAGGTAGGAAATCGCCTGCAACACGATGAACGACAAGCCGGCCGGCAAGGCCACGCGTTGCCAGTCCAGCGGCACCGCACCGTACCAGGTGATCACCTCACTCACGGTGCCGGCGACGATGTTGGCGTACTTGTACCAACACAGTACCGCCGTGTTGAACACGATCAACGCGATCAACAGGCGCACCCGGCCTTTGCCGTCCTCACGGGAGCGGTCCACCAGCAAGCCGCCGACCCATGCCACCACGGTCAAGACCATGTGCAGGAACAGGAACAACGGGCTCAGCCAGCCGTAGAACAACCAGCTGCCGATCAACAGGATGACGTTGCGCCAGCTCGGACGAGCCAGGGCATAGATCAACAGGAAGGCCGGCAGGAACAGCGTGAGGAATTCGAGTGAGGCAAAGACCATGGTGGTGTCGGGCCCGATCAGTTAGCGAGTGCGTCAGAGGCGAACAGCAACTTCGAGCCTGTGTCGGAAGGGACGGCTAATACGCTGTAGCGCTCGCCGGCCTTGAGGGTGAACGACAGCGGCTGGCCAACCGGCGCGCCGGCGCATTTGAGCTGCACCGACAATTCCACCGGGTTGATCATGCGCCGCTGCACCGAACCTTCAGCGACCTTTTTGAACAGCTCGGCCTTTTGCGCCACGGCTTCCAGGCTGGCGTCGGCGCAGGTGGCGTCGGCGTTGATAAAGGCCAGGGAGGCTTTGAGTGCGTTGAAGTCGTCCGGCTGCTCATGGATCACCACCTGGCGAATACCGCCCTTGGCGTCAGCAACTGCTACCACCGTGGCGAATTCGCCTGGGGCCACGGTGACGGCCAGGTCGGCGGTATTGCTTCCCTGGCTCAACACGCCCTTGATCGGCGCGCTGCCACCGGACACCGGCAGGTAATCGGAAACCAGCTTGTCGCCAGCCAATACCAGGCTGGCCTTGGAGCCTTCGGCGACCAGTTTCAATTCGTTGTCGGTGCCATTGGCAAAACGCAGGAATGCCGAGTCCTTTTCCGGCCCGGTGGAGTACAGCGGAATGTCGGCGCTGTGGGCGCTGACGTTGGCGAGCAAAACCGCCAGGCCCAGGGTGATGCGCTTCATCACTTGGCTCCCCTCACAGCGTCCGCAGGTAACGTCGACAGCGCGCCGCCGATGGCCTTGGCCCACTTCTGGTAGCCGTCGATGGTGAAGTGCTGGCCGTCGGTGGTGATCCACTGGCCCGGTTTGGAGAAGGTCAACGAATCGATATAGGTGCACGGCGCCACGTTGGTCGCAAGGAATTGCGACATCAGCTTGGTGCGCGCGTCGTCCTTCTTGTACATGCTGCCGACCTTGCCCCAGGCCGGGCCGACCCACACGCATTTGGTGCCGGTTTCGCTGATAGCCTTGGTCAGCGAGGTCACGCTCTTCCAGGCCCAGACTTTCGGAAACTGCGGGTCCGGGTAGGAGGCCATTGTGTCACCGATGATGATCACCACGAGGTCCGGTTTGTCCTTGGCGATCAAGTCCTTGACCGGCGTGGTGCTCATGGCGTTCTTGCCGAACACTTCGGGCTTGCCGCCTGGCAGGTTCTCGGCGCCGCAATCGACTTTCTTCGGCACGATCCAATCGGCCGCGCCGGCACCGCAAGCGCCGAGGGTGTGAACCTTGGCGCCTTGCGCCGTGAGGTTGGCTTGCAGCGGGTCCAGCAAATGGTCAGGGAAGCTCAAATGGCTTTCGCCGAGTACCAGCAGGGTCAGGCCGGCAATTGCGGAAACAGGCATGGATGACTCCGATCAATCAATTCGAATAGGGGGAACGGTACGGGCTGACCGGCAAGGGCATTGGCCCGCTCAGGTCTTCAAACAGGTAACGCAGGTACGCGTTGCCGACGTACTGGCGGTAATCCTGGGCGTTGTCGACACCGACTTCGCCACCCAGATAAAAGCGGGAAGTAAGACGGTATTCGGCGGCTGCGTTGAGGCTGTAGCCGACGCCGGTCTTGCTGCTGCTGTTGTATTTCGGATTATCAAATGCGGCTTGCAGTTGATTCTCCGTCGGGAAGTAATCGGCGCCATCTTGCGCGATATGCTGCACGCCCACCGAACTTTTCAACTCGTAGCTGAAACGGTCGAAGCTCTGCGCCCAACGAACCGGCACGGCAATTGAGAAGAAGCGTTGCGGGCTGAAGTAGCCGCCATTGCCGTAGGTGTAGTTACCCTGGTTGTCCTTGAAGCCCATGGCCATACCGCTGATACCCAGCGTGAGCGTATCTGTTGGCGTGTTGCGCAGGTACCAATAAACGCCGCTGCCCAACTCCATGCGGGTGTTGTCTTCAACGTGATTGCCGAGTAGCTGGTGCAATGACGCGTAGCCGTAGGCACCCACTTCCTGGTTGTCGTAGCTCAACTCGGCACGCCCGCCGTTGGCGGTTACACCTCCCCACTTCTTCTCGATGACCTCGCCATCGGTGTTAGTGATCCTGGCTTTTGAACCGGCAAACGAGGTCACGCTATCGGTGATCGGGCGCCTCGAAACATTCACGCCATAGCGCAGGTTGCCGCCTTCGGTGAACGGTCTATTCACACTAACGCCACCGACCACAGTGCTATAGGTGAAGCCAAGCGGGCTGACACCGATGTCACCCTTTACGCCCTGCGCCGGGTCTTCAACTGCAACTGCCAGGCCGACACCGTTTTCTCTCTTGGCGCCGTCCTCTCCTGCGCCAGCGCCAAAACGCGTCGCAGAAATGGCCTTGACCGAACCGGAACTCAAGCTCACCGGCGTTACACGCAACGCAACGTTGTAATCACCCACCGGCATGCGCGCCTCGAACGGCGTCTCCACGTCGGTGATTTTGCTCAAACCGCTTTCACCATTGTTACTGCGCACACTCAAGCCTTGCACCAGGTAACCACTGCGATCACGCAGCAAGCCATCAAGCGCACGGCGTGCCGGACTCAACGTGGGGTTATCCAGCGCGGCGATGCGCGTAGGTGGCACGAACGGGTCGCTCAGTTTGTTCGAAGGGGCAAAGCCGGCAGCGGCCACTGTATTTCCAGGCGCCGATACCGGCGTGGGCATCAAATTGGCCGGCGCATCGATCGGCGGTGGAACCGCGCCGCGATCAACCGCCAAATCGGTTATCTGGCGACGCTGGCCCGGCAGGCCGACAAACGGGTTGTAGGCCACGCCTTGGGCGTCGGCCAAAGCCGAGCGCGCCTGGGTGCGCTGGGTGTTTTCAATCGCCAGCGCGCGACGTAGCAGTTCGGCGGCCTCGGCGTTACGACCCAGGCCCTGGTAGATCTGACCTGCGGCGGTCAGGGTCTCGGCATTGGTCGGGTCCAGCCGCAGCGCCTTGTCGGTGGCCGACTCCGCCAGGCTGCGGTTGCCACCCTTCAAGGCGATACCGGCCAGGCCCAGTTGCAGGCGAGCGTTGTTGGGGTTCTGCTGCACGAGCGGTTCGTAAAGCGCCATGGCTTTCTTGCCGTCGCCTCCGTCGGCATACATACGCGCCAGCACCGCGATGGCCGACGTGTCGTGGGGGCGTTGCACCAGAGCCGGCGAGAGCATGTCGTAGGCCGCTACCAAGTCGTTCTTTTCACGCAGCGCGTCGGCCTGCTTAACCCGATACTGGAAGATAAGGTCTTCGTAGCGTTGGCGCCCGGCGTCACTCAGCGGTTGGCCCTGCATGTCGCGCAGAATGTCACCGGCCTCGGTGTAATGGTTTGCCTTGAGCAGCACGCTGGCGTAGAGCAGCTTCTGGTCGGGCGTGGGGTTTGGCGTTTTTTCCAGCACGCCTTGCATGATCTGCAAGCCTTCTTCCGGCGCGCCTACGTCAACATAAGCAGACGCCAGCACCGCCAGGCGTTCAGGTTTTTTACCCGCCAGCGTTGCACTGCGGCCCAGCAGCGCCAAGGCCTCGGGACGCTGACCACGACGGGCGCTTTCGATAGCGATTTCGGTCTGCTTGTGCAGCGCGATGTCGCTGGCCAGTTCGTTCATATCCGCCGTGCGCTGGCCAGCAGGAATGCGCGAAAGCGTGGCATCCGCTGCTTTCCACTCGTCCAGTTCAACCGACAGCAAGGTGCTGGTGTACAGCGTGTCCGGCTGGTTGGGTTGGCTTTTGAGCAGGCCGTCGATCAAGGCGCGGGCGTTGCGAATCTGCCCGTCGCGCAGGTAAACGCGTGCCAACGCGAAACGCGTCCATGGGTTCTCCGGATCGGCGTCGATGGCTTGCTGATAGGCCGCTTGCGCGCCTTTCAAGTCGCCCCGTTGATCGGCCAGCTTGCCCATCTGCGTGGCGCGTAAGGCCTTGATTTTTACGCTCGAAGAAAATTTGCTGCGATCAGCGGGTGACAGCGAGTCGATCAGTTTCAAGGCTTCGTCCGGGCGGCCGGATTGCGACAGCACACCGATCAGGCCATTCAAGGCGTCCGGGTCGCCCGGGTTGCGCGCCAGCACTTTGCGGTAGCTGGCCTCGGAGGCATCGAACTGATTGTCCTGGGCCTGGAAACCGGCCAGCGCCACGGTAGCGTCAGACCTGCCCGGGTTCAGGCGCTCGGCCTGGGCCGCGAGGTCACGCGCCTGACTCAAACGGCCGGCCGTCTGGGCCTCGCGGGCCTGGCTCAGCAGGCTCCAGTAACGCACGTCGTTCAGGGCCTTTTGCCAGGCTGCACCGCCGGGCAAGCGGGTGGCCTGGGCCAGGTAATTCTCCGCGTCGCTGAAGCGTTGCTGCTGTTGACGAACCACGCCCATGCCGCCAAGCGCGTCGACATCGTTGGACTTTTCAGCCAGCCGCGCCGCCAGTAACGGCTCGGCGGTTTTCAGGTCACCGTCGTCGAGTGCTTTGAAGGCCTTGACCAGCTTTGGGTCGCGCTGCCAGCCGCCGCCACCCTTGCCCTGGGCAATGCCCTTGTTCATTAGGGCACGGATTTCACTGTCGTCCGGGTGCTTGGCCAGGAACTCCTGGAACAACGGCACCTGTTCACGATCAGGCGCACCAAGCCACACCAGCGCAAAGCGCCAGCCCTCGTCAGCGGCGCCGCCGACTTCGTTGTTGGGTGCCAGGCGCGCCATGGCACGGATACCGTCGACACGCGTGCTCGGGTTGCGCGCCAGATGCCGGGCGAGGAACAGTGCGGCGATCGAGTCGTCAGGCCGTTCACGCGTTACACGCTGCAGGCCGGCAATGCCTTCGGCCGTGCCTTTGGGCGTAAACGCCAGGGCGTTGTAATACTCACGGGCGATCAGGCCCTGAGGCTGGCGCCCCTGGAAAATCCGGCGATACAGCGCCACGGCCTGCTCGCGCTCTTCAACTGGCTCGCCCAGTTCACGGGCTTGCTCCAGCAGCGCGGCGTTGGTCGGCGTGTTGACGGCGATGTCTTGCTCGAGCTGCAACGCCTGGCGTGGCTGCGGCGAGATCGCGCGCAAGCGGGCCAGGTATTTTTGCGCCTCTTCCGGGTGCTGTTGTTGCACCTGGATCAGGCCCATTCCGTAAAGCGCGTCCGGCTGTTCAGGGCTAAGCCCCAGAAGCTTCTGCCAGGATTCAGCGGCCCGCTCCGGGTTTTTCTTCGACTGCCAATAGTAACCCTGCTCGATCAGCACGGCTTGTGGGTCGGTGGACGCGGCGAAGCTGGCGCTGGACGCCAGGGTGGCCAACATCGTGAGGGCTAGCGTGTGGCGGCGCATGCGGCCTCCCAGAATAATTTGACCGTACCGTCCTGTTCGAATCGGTACTTTTGATCGGTAAAGCCTTGGCTGAACAGGCTGAGCATGTAGTCGTAATACAGCGGCTGCGCGTCATCGGGCGCCAATGCGGTCAGGGTCTTGCCCAGCACCTCATCCAACTTGTTTTTTTGCAGTTGCATCAGCGCGGTTTCGCCACGCGCCTGGAAAAACACCAGGGCAGAGGCCGAGAAGCCCAGCGGCGAAAAACCGTTGTTCTTTTCGGCAACACCGGTGAGCACGTGGAGCTTCTCCGGTGGCAAGCCACTGGGAGAGGCCGCCGTCGCCCGCGAAAAGCCGCTCAACGCCTTGAGCATCGGCGCCGCCAGCGGGTCGCCCTTGGCGGTCATGCCCGCCCACAGGTAGGTGCGAATCGCGTCGTAGCTACCGAGGTCATCGGAATACGGGTCGACCACAAACATGCCGGCATTTGCGCTGGTAGCGCGGTAACCCACCCAATTAGCGGCGATGCCATGGGGGTTGCCCTTGGGATCGGCGAGCATCTTGGCGTTACTCTCGGCCACTTCGTTCCATCCGCCGTTGGGGCGCTCCTTGTGGAAGCGTCGCAATTGCGCCAGGACTTGATAGCTGGGGTTGAAGCGCCACAAACCTTGCGGGTAGCTGTATCCCACCGGCCCGGGCAACAGCATCTTGCCCAGGCCTGGCACACGCACGATCAAGGTCTTTTCGACATTCGCCAACATCAACTGCGCATCAGCGCGGTACTGCGGTACATTCCACAGCCGCGCCGCTTCAAGCAGCGCGTAGGCAATCCACAGGTCCGCGTCGCTGGCAGAGTTGGCGTCGATCACGCCCCACTCGCCGTCCTTGTTCTTGCCCCACAACCAGGCAGGCAGAGTGCGGCTGATGTCGTTGCCTGCCATATTGGACTTGGTCCACGCCCAGAGCTTGTCGAAACGCGCGCGGTCGTTGCCCACCAGGGCAAAGAACATGGCGTACGACTGCCCTTCGGAATTGCTTTCGCTGGGGTTCAGGGACGAGTTCAATACCCGCCCGTCTTCCTGCACAAAGCGCGTCGCGTAGTTCTGCCACAGGGGCCATTGCGGATCGCACGTTTGCGCCTGGGCTGCCCCGGCGAAAAGCGCGGCGCACAACGCAACCCAACCGGCTTTACGCATCATGCCAGCCGCCGTTTTGCACGTGCGCGCAGCGACAGGTAAATCAGGCAGGTCACAATCACCAGGCCAAGGAAGGTGAACACCAGCATCCAGCCAAGGTTCTGCGACAGCTGCCATTGCACCTGCTTGAACAGCCCCAGCTTGCCGACGTAGTACTGCTGGTCAGCCACCAGCGAACTGACCTGAGTGCCCTGTACCACGGCGAGACTGCCCTGGATCGTTTCTTTGTACTGGTCACCGCCGATCAGCACCGCCGTCGCGGCCTGCAGGCCTTCTGGCTGGGTGCTGGAGATCAGCACTACACTGCGCCCGGCCTTGAGCGGGGATTCGAAACCGGCAAACCAGGTGCTGGTACTCAAGCTGTTGAAGCTAATCGCTGAATTGGCAGCGTGCTTATTGGCCTCGGCGTCGGGACTGACCCAGTTGCTCACGTAACGCGGCAGGTCAGACAATTTGAAGTGCTGTTGCATCCCGTTGACGCTGGCCGGCAGGTAGCGCTGCCACTGCTTGAGCAACGGCTGGTCAGCGCCGGTGGCGATCACGAGCAAGTCTTTGTCGGCAACACTTTGCACATCTTTGGCCTGCACCACTTTGACGGCGGTGGCCGGATAGCCGGTGGACTCGCCGAAGCGGCCGAGGATGGTGAGGTAGGCGCTCAGCTCATTGGTGCCGAATGTGTCCGGCAACACCACGGCCGACTCGGAAAGATCTGCCAGGCGCGTGAACGGGAAGCCGGCATCATTGAACACGCCCAGGTTGGGCATGGCGATGAAGTGCTGATAGCCGGTGATGTCCAGGCTCGAATCCGGGTCGATAGTGCCGCGCATGTTATCGACGATGATATCGCGGCATTCGCCTTCCTTGATGTAATCGTACATAAAGCGCAGTTGCAGCTTGGACATCGGCGACGCCGAGCTGATAGGCAACAGTACGTTGGCTTCGCGCGGCAGCGTGTTGTCTTTCTGCATCATACTCAGCAGTGTCTTGCCGTCCGCCAGGCTGGTAATCGATGGCAGCGGCATGGCCTTCATGAACTGGTCATCCAGCCCAACCAGCAGCGACGAATTGGTCGACACCTGTTGCGGGGTGTAGCGGTACTTGAGGTGCAACGGCACGCCTTCTTCACGCCAATTGAACAGGTCAGGCGGCAGGCGGAAGTCGACGTTGATGGCGCCGGGGTTGTAGCCCGCGACGCTGAGTTTTTTCAAGTCGACCAGTTCACCCAGGCGCACCGGGCGATCACTCGGCACCCAGTTCGGCGCGTCATACGGGCGGCGCGGCGCGAGGCTTTCGAGCTTGTCGATGACCACGCTGCTGCCGGCCAACACCGGGCTGCCAAGGGCCACAGCCGTCGCGGCGCGCTTGAGTTCGGCGCCATCGCGGCCGGATACGATCAACAGCTTGCCCCGTGGGTCGTTGGGGTTGGTGATCAGGTTGAGCGTCGGCCCGGTGGCCTGCGCGACTTTTACGCCGTTGACGTCGACCGCGTTCGGGCTCAGCACCAAGACAATCGCGTTGCCCTTGGCGGGAATCGCGCCATAGGTGGCGGGGAATGTCGCGCCACGGTAGCTGGCCAGTGCGCCGAACCACGACGACAAGGTGGCCGCAGCTTCCAGCGTGGCGTTATCCGGGGCGGTGGCAAACACAAACGGCAGGTTGACCTGGCGCGCATCGCGCTTGTCGAAGAACGGCAGCGGCAACACCGACAGGTCGTCTTTCAACTGGATCTGCGACACCTGCAATTTCAGTTCGCTGCTGTTGCTGATTTTTGCCCATAGGCTGCTGTGCAAAGGGTCTTCGCAGGACATAGTGTAGTGACCGATGAACTGCACCCGCAGGCGGTTGAATTCAGTGATCAGGCGCGGCGGGATCTGTACCAGAGTCTGTTGCGCCGTACCGGCGCCTACCTTGGTCAGCGGGATGCTGGCGGCGACTTCGTCGTTGACCAGCACGTTGATCTGCGACAGGTCCGCCAGCAGCGCTGGCGAGTAGCTATAGTTGAGCAGCACTTGCGCGCCGGTCACTACTTGGTCGGCACGAATGTCGAAGTTGACGCTATCGGACGACTCCACTCCTTGCAGGTTCATGGTGTCTCGACGCCCCAATTGCTTGAGGGTGAGGCTGTAGCCGTCATCGGCGCCCTGCACAGCGACAGGCGCGGCGGACGATTTGTCGGAGGCCTGCAGCAGCGGGCTCAGTCCCAGCAGCGAGGCAATCAGCAACGTGAGTGCCGCACGCGAGTGGGCGCGCGCAAAAAAGCGTGTGGAAGTCATGGCTTGTCCATCAGCGTATCGAGCGGTTTTGAGGAAATGCGGCGCAAGGCCATTCGCAATTCAAATAATGTGGCGCGGCACAGGGTGAACAGGCCGCCAATGCCAATGCCGCCGACTTCACGCAGCGCCGCCAGCGGTGTATCGGGCTGACCGGCCCCCCAACTGGCTGCCCAGGTGTCGGCGCGGGAAAACGTCAGACGCACAAGCTCGCTTTGTTCGCGCAGCGACAGCGATTCAAATTGCGCGCCGATCTGCGCCCCCTTGCTGAACGCGACTCGCGCCTGGAACAAACTGTCCAGGCCGTTACGCGACAGCACCAGCTGCACCCGTTCGCCCTGGCTGATGGAGTGACCTTCATCCAGGATCAGGCCAAAGCCGTTCTGCGAGAAATCCTGGGTGATACCGGCGAGCACGCGGCCGTCGGCGCAGATCACGCTGACCGGCAATTTCGCACTCACACGTGGCTCGGAGCGCACTTGGCGTGTCTCGGATGCCACGGCCACGGCGGCACTGGTGATGATCAGGTTATAGAGGGTCCAGGTCAGGTTGATCGCCACCGTCACAGCGGTGGACGCATCGCCCCAGACCAACTGATGGATACCGAAACCCAGCCCGACCAGGTTCACCGCCAACAGCACCAGGTACGGCCGCGCCAGTTTCCAGTCGAAGAACTGCTTGTCGATGATCCCGCCCTTGTCGGTGACGTTGAAGCCACCGGCCTTGGGGTTGACCAGCGCGACCAGCACCGGCGGCAGGATGTACCAGGCCAGTACCGTCTCGTACACCTCGTTCCAGAACGAGTGCCGGAAGCGCCCCTGGATGCGTGAGTTGGTCAGGCTGGAGTGCACCAGGTGAGGCAGCACGTAGGCGACGATCATCAGCGCCGAGGCGTGGAAAATTTCCGCGCCGAAAATCAGGTAGGCCAACGGCGCGGTGAGAAACACCAGGCGCGGCAGACCATAGAAGAAGTGCAGCATGGCGTTGGCATAGCAGACGCGCTGGCCCCACTTCAGGCCCTTGCCGAGCAGCGGGTTGTCGGTGCGGAAAATCTGCGCCATGCCGCGTGCCCAGCGAATCCGCTGGTTGATGTGGCGCGACAGGCTTTCGGTGGCCAGGCCAGCAGCTTGCGGGATGGCCAGGTAAGCGGTGTTGTAGCCCAGGCGGTTGAGCTTGAGCGCGGTGTGGGCGTCTTCGGTGACGGTTTCGACGGCCACGCCGCCGATTTCCAGCAGCGGCTTACGGCGGATCACCGCACACGAGCCGCAGAAGAACGTCGCGTTCCACAGGTCGTTGCCGTCCTGCACCAGGCCGTAGAACAGCTCGCCCTCGTTGGGCACGGCGCGGAAGGTGTCGAGGTTCTTTTCGAACGGATCCGGCGAGAAGAAGAAGTGCGGCGTTTGCAGCATCGCCAGCTTCGGGTCCTTCAGGAACCAGCCCAGGCTCACCTGCAGGAAGGAGCGCGTCGGCACGTGGTCGGCGTCGAACAGCGCGACGTATTCGCCGTCGGTGATCTTCAACGCTTCGTTGAGGTTGCCGGCCTTGGCGTGGAAGTTGTTATCGCGACGGATGTAGTTCACCCCGACCTTGCGGCAGAAGTCGCGGAACTCGTCACGGCGGCCGTCATCGAGCACATGGACGCGCAGCTTGTCCTTGGGCCAGTCCATCGCCTGGGCGGCAAAAATGGTCAACTTAACGATGCTCAGGGCTTCGTTATAAGTGGGGATGAACACGTCGACCGTCGGCCATTCTTCGGGTTCGGTCTTGAGCCATACCGGCGTGCGGCGCAGCGGCCAGGCGGTTTGCACGTAGCCGAAGATCAGCACGATCAGCGCATAGAACTCGGCGGCGACCAGGCCGTAGCCGAAAAACATGTCGACCCAGGTTTCAAAACCCAGGGTCGAGGTGATGCGCCAGAACATGTAGCGCAGCGAGGCCACCAGCGACAGCACCACCAGCGCGAGGATCGCCAGGCGCCCCGGGATCTTGCGCAGCACCAGCACCGCCATAAAGCACACGGCGGCAAACAGGCACTGGCTGTAGAGGTCCAGCGGCGCGCTGATGATGCCCAACAACAGCAAGGCACCGAGCACGCAACTGGCGAAAACCAGCACCGTACGCAGCGCCGACGGCCAGCGATTGAAGCGCGCGATGGCGCCATTCAGGCGCTGTTCAGCGCGCCCTTCGATGAAGGGCGTGGAGGACGTATTGTCGGTCATGGAAGGTCCGAGTCGATTCGTTCGAGCAAGGCGCGGCACAGGGCGTGGACGTCCTGGCAGCCGATACTGTTGACGGTAGGGTCGAGGGGATCACGCCCGTAGGCTTGGGCTTCGCTGAACGCCGAGTCGCGGTGGACCGTGCCCAGCAGGGCGCTACCGAGGCGCGCCTTGAACACGTCGGCCATGTCCAGGCTGAAGCGGTGCGCAGCGTCCAATTGGTTGATCACGTAGAGGCGTTGCGGCGGTTTTTCGCGTTGCAGGTACGGCGCGAGCAGGCTGTCCATCTGGTCCAGAGTGCTGAACGACGCCACATCCGGCTGCACCACCACCAGCACCGCATCGGCAACCGACATGGCTTGGCCGAGGTACGCCGTATTACCGGCCGGGACGTCGATGATCACGGTGTCCTGGCCATTCAATTTAAGGCTGGTCAAGCGTTTGCCCAACCACTGCGCATCCTGGCCCAACCAGCGATTCAGGCTTAGCTGCTGCTCGTGATCGGTGCCACCGAACGCCACCAGGCGGCAACCGGCAAAGCCGCGCTCCGGCAGGGCTTCCCAGCTTTCATTCTGCAGGCTGGAGGCGCCGATACCCGGTAGGTCGAGGCCCAGGCACAAGTGATGACGCAGGGCGTTTTGTGGGTCCAGGTCAAGGGCCAGCGCGGGGCGGCCCTGGCGCTGCAAGCCACTGGCAATCGCTGCGGCCAGCGTGCTGCGGCCGACGCCGCCTTTGACCGAGACCACCACCACGACCTTGGGCGAGGATTGCTCCGAATACACTTCGCCTGCGGGGCCTTCCACCATTTCAGGCGGCTGCAGGTGGTCGGCTTCACCGTGGTTCAGCTCTTCCAGCAAGCGCAACAACGGCGCCGAAGGAGGCTCATCCAACACAGACGGGGCAGCAATGACCGCCGGGCTTTCCAGGACCTCTACATCGTCCTCGATAAACTCATGGACGAAGTCGATTTCACGGTAGCCACTCGGGTTGGCACCCAGCTTGTTGAATAGTTTTGAAATGTCATCTGCTCGACTCACTTACTGCCCCTCCCCACCTGATCCGCGCTTTAAAGGCGATAAAAAGGTCAGCACTGAGCTGACCTTGTATTTTTCTAGTTATGTGTTGGCATGGGCATTCTGTGATATCACAATGATGGTGTCAGTATTTTGATGCTTTTTGCCTGTTATTATCCGACGAACGGCATGGCGCCATTTTTATGACTATTTTGCAGGGATAAATGCATTTACTGAAAGAACATGAACTTGCAGCGTTTTATCCTGAATTTTATTGGCCGACCGGTCAAAAACGGCACAAATCTGACACACCCATCTACAAATTTTCGATTGCCTCAACTGTCTCGAAAATTTCCCTACACGTATTAGCGATTAACCCTGCCTTTTATATCGCGCGACAGAATACGCAAACCATGGCTGGATTCAAGGCAAAACCGGCCCGACGGTCAGTTGCGAACGCGGTGCTCGGTGAATTCATAATCCGCCTGGCAATCGCTGCTCGGGTCCGCCGCCACACTCACGTAATGAACGGTGTCCGGGTCCACCAGTTTGTAGGTGTACACATCCGGCGTAGGCACACCGTCCGTGCGCAACTCATTCTTGCCATTACCAGCCGACCACGAGCCCTGCTCGGTCTGAATCACCTGCGTCTGCTGCGCATCGCGGAAGAACGTAATAGTGAAACGACCATCGGCTTTGAGGTTATTGGTCCACGACAGGAACTGGCATTGCGGCGTCTGCGTGCGCAAGCCCTTCCAGGTACCCACCAGCGCCGGATCGTTGGCCGGTTTACTGGTGGAGCACGCACTGAGGGCGGCGGTGAGGAGGATGAGTGACAGGGAGAGAGTCCGTTTCACGTGGGGCTTCCTTTGGTTTGGATGAATGAGTGATTGCGCCGGCAGAGGGCTCGGCAGCAAGGTAAGAATCCTACCTGTGCTTGTAGGAAAAAGGGGTGCTTATGAGAAAAGCATGGCGTTTGCAAAAATAGTCTGAATTCAGGGGTTTACAGAACCTTGCCAATCGCTATAATCGTCGCCCTAACACGCCGGTATAGCTCAGTTGGTAGAGCAACTGACTTGTAATCAGTAGGTCCCGGGTTCGACTCCTGGTGCCGGCACCATATCTCGAAGCCCCGCAATGCGGGGCTTTGTGGTTTCTGGGGTTTGGAAAACCTCCAAAATTTTCCCGGTCGTTTTTGTCAAATCGTCCACAAAACGTCCACACTCGAAAAATCAGTTACGATTTTTTCGCAGACCCCATTTCGTTTTACCAGGCTCAGCTGTCAATTCACGACCAATCTTCATAGCGGCCTCCAGTAACTCTGCTGCCTCACAGAAACTGTCCGGATCTGTGGTCCCACCGAAAAGCGTGCCACCAGCGGTGACATCTAGCCTAACGCTGTCAGCTAATTGATAAAACCGGACAATTTGCTTTGCTTCGTTAGGAGATAAGCCCCCGAGCCGAGTAACGTTTGCCTGATAAACCCGATTGTAATTTTCGTGAATATTGACGGCGTACTTTATAACCCTGGGCTCAAAGATCTCCGCAACTGTTACGCCTTCTGGCGGCGACAGATAGGCCTGGGCCTCTCTTAAACCCGCGACGTACCCCCTCAGTTCCACCAACTCAACTAAAGCCAAAACCTCAGCCATCAACGCCGCACGAACACTCTCACGCTCTCTCGCAGCCTGACGGTGCCATATCCAAAACGGCCCACCCGCTGCGGACACCGCAGTAATCAAAGCAACGGAAACCGTCGTCCAATCAATCCCATCGCTCATCGCTTAATCCTTTTTGATCGAGTTAATCGCCGCCAGTGGATTCAACATCACCACCTCCGCCAAATGCCCAGGACTGAAATGCGCATACCGAATCGTCATCGCCAACGACGCATGCCCCAACACCCATTGCAACGTCAGAATGTCGCCCCCATTCATCATGTAATGGCTGGCAAACGTATGCCGCAGCACATGCGTCAACTGCCCCGCCGGCAAATCCAACTTCACAGCATCCACTGACGCCTCAAACCTCTTGTAGCAATCCCCGAAAGGCAGCGCTGCCTTTATCTGCTTTTGCAGGTCTCAGAAATCGGCACCGTACGATTCTTCGAAGACTTTATACGCGCAAAATGAATCCGCCCTCCCCGCACCTGGCCGCTCGTCAGCCCTTCGGCTTCAGACCAGCGGGCGCCAGTGGCCAGGCAAATCCGGGCGGCAACACCCGCCGCAACATCCCGCCCGTCCAAGAGAGGCCCGATCTACTCGGCCTCAAGGTAAGCCATCTCTGTTTCATCAAACTTCAGAGCCCGTACCTTTCCGGCCGGGTTTACCGCTTCACCGCGCCCTGCCGGCAGAGCCCCGCAAAACTGAACCGCGAGTCAGGCGACGTGAATCAACCAAAAGCCTTCGATCGCCTGCTGCAAATCACCGAACGCTGCAACGGCGAAAGCCGCATCGTAGAAATATTTCCGATGAGCTTGATTCGTGACAACGGCTACCAGTTCAACCTCACCGAGCTGCGCGGGCTTGAGGTCAAGATATTCAATGACTGCATCAGCGCATTGCGCATGGACTACATCACCGACCCCGAGGCCGGCAAACCATGATCCTGCACTACAGCGCCAATGGCCTGCTCGGCCGCGTATACCTGCCCGCGTGGTACGTCGAAAAAGGCACCGCCGGAGAAATGGCCGAACTGGCCGCCGCTGATCATTGGCGCGCCCACCTCGACAGCTGCCCGACCTTCGTCACCGTCGTGCACCTGCACAACGTAGAAGGCCACGACCTGGGATATTGGAGGTCCGTTGCCAGTGGCGCTCCGTGTACACGGCCATCGCCTTGCAGCAGGCCTGAAAAATAGACGGTGCCGAGGAGTTCGCACCTCCCCGACACCTGCCACCACAAAAGGAGCAACGTAATGCAAGCACAGCCCCCCTACAGCAGCGGGCATAAGGCTACCACGGCCCCCAAGCCCAAGGACCTCATCATCGATAAGCAGAGAATCACCCACCTCCCGACACAGCATGTACGGGCAGCTACTGCCTGTGCATCGACGGCGAACTGGTGGTGGTGCCCGAAGACCAAATCAAACAAGCCCGCCAAAAACTGGGGCTACGGTCTGACGCGCACCTGCTGGGCGCCACACGGCTACTGGAATTCAACAGCGGCAACGGCCTGATACGCATCCCGCTACCCGGCAACCAAGTGGTCACTGCATTCGAAGGGCAAGGCGGTGAACGCTTCTATGGCGTCGTCACCCTGGACGCGTTGAGCGGCTACCTGCGTCCGGCGTGATCCAAATACTGTAACACCGTAGAAAACAAGGGCGCCCGGCGCCCTCGTTTTTGTAATCAGATAAAACAGCAGGAGACCTTCAATTAATCCCCCCTCAAGGGCCATTGCGCCCCGCACAACTGATCGTAACCCCCGTTTTAGAGCCTTCACGCTTTTCAGATTTAAGACAAAACTTTTCAGCAGAACACAATTTGAATCACCGCCAACAGAAGCGAAAGCGCAGAGTCCGGCGGGTGTTTTCGCCGGTGTGCGGGGGATATTACCTACTTACATTTGTACGTCGGCAGGGCACTGGTACGAGAAAAATCCTTCAATAAACTACCGCCCAACGACAACGAAAAAAGGACAAATCGCTGTGAAAACTTCAAAGCGTTGCACTGTGAAAATACGGGATGAATTCGAAGAATGCGGCAACAGCTTCGCCCTGGTGATCGAACTGCTCACCACTGAGCTGCTGCTATCGAATCGCGCTAGGTTGGCGTTGATTGAGTACGGGAATGCTCAGATGGACCGCTTTGAAAGAGCCGAAGCGCAGCTGCGCGCTTACATAGAGGAGACAACGCCCAGTTGATCAAACAGATCACGCTGCTGAACCTTGGACAAACTGCGCAGGCGGTCGAACAGCAAACGATCGACCGCCTGGGCGGAAGGGCTCAGGGTGTGGGAGAAAGTCAGGTTGGCTACCCAGGTATGCCCGCATTGCACGGAGCTGCATTGGCAGTAGAGGCGCGCGAATTCTAAAGACAGCTCATCACGGGAAGCGATTCGCCCTTTCTCGCCGCACATTTTGCAATACACACGCATACGCCCTGACATCCGCTTCTTATCAATTCGAAATTTTATCACCATCGGAAATGATGTCTCGACCATTTGGCAAAGACTGCTCAATACTTGGCGCAAGGAAACTGAGTGCCATTTACCTTCATTTCGTACTTGCGCACATGATGTCACTTTGCTAGCTTTGATCTTGGCTTATGGGCAGATTTTTTGATCGCGGATCGCGATCTGTGGAAACAACGTCCGAAAGGGCTGCCTTATGAGACTTGTCGCACCTTGACGGTCCTTCCAGTAGCGAAGGAGTGCCCATAAGCCATCCCTTCCCTCTGCACAGTTCATAAAATGAGAAAGATAGACGCCCTTAAAGCTGTAAGGACCAAACCAGAACTTGCCAGCCTTTTAGGCGTAAAAGCCTCAACCCTAACATATGTATTGTATGTACTGAAGACGTCCACTCAGTATAAGAGTTTTACTATACCCAAAAAAACTGGAGGCACTCGAACTATTCATGCACCCCATGACCGGCTTAAAGCAATACAGTCTTCCCTGTCGGATCTTCTTCAAGACTGTATTGAGGAAATCAATAGCGCAAAACCAAAAAAAGCTGCCAAAACAAAATTTGTCAACACTACTAAAGATAAAAATCCGGATTATAAAAAAACGAAATTCCTCGAAGATACATTCACTCCTACCCTTTCACATGGTTTTGTACGCAAGCGTTCAATCATCACAAATGCGATGATGCACCTTAATAGAAAGAATGTACTTAACGTAGACCTTAAAAATTTTTTCGACAGCTTTAATTTTGGTAGAGTACGAGGATTTTTCATTACAAATAATCACTTTCGTCTATGCGAAGAAACCGCAACAGTTATTGCTCAAATTGCATGTTACGAGAATAAACTTCCGCAAGGAAGCCCATGCTCGCCAGTGATCACGAATTTAATCACACACATATTGGATATCCGGCTCGCAGCCCTCGCTCGTGATAATGCATGTACATATACCAGATACGCTGATGATATAACCTTTTCCACGAGGGAAAAAATTTTTCCCGAAGGGATAATGAGAGAAAACGATGGAGAATATAGCACCGGACACTTACTCAATGGAGAGATTAAAAGAGCCGGATTCAGCTTAAACATCCAAAAAACTCGAATACAATATAGTGACTCACGTCAAGATGTGACGGGTCTAATAGTCAACAAAAAGCCAAATGTGAAAAGTGAGTATTGGCGAACGGTAAAATCACAATGCCATTTACTCTTCAAAAGCGGAAGCTTTATAGAAATAATTGATGGTGAGCCCAAACGTGGCAACATCAACCAGCTCGAAGGACGCTTAAATTTCATAGACCAAGTAGACTACTACAATCGCCTACGTCAAAAGCCGCCATTAAATCCGGAGTATGAGCCTAGCAAACACGGCCATAATACGCGAGAACTATTAAGCGGGAGAGAGCGTACATTTAGCCGCTTCTTATATTACAGGTCATTTTACGGCAACGAAAAAGCGACAATTATATGTGAAGGCAAGACAGATAACATTTATTTAAAGTCCGCAATAAATCGGCTTGCCGCCGCATACCCAAGACTGGCTAAAGCGAAATCAGCTTCATCTGCTTACCAACTACTCATATCGCTTTTCAACTACAGTGCACGCACACGGTTTTTGTTGGAGCTATATGGCGGAGCTCCGTTCCTTAAAGAGTTCATATCTAATTTCGAAGAGAATTATGAATTATACAAGGCCCCCGCACCAAGCAACCCCGTTATTATTGTCTTCGACAATGACGCTGGATTCGATATTGTTGATAGTTTGCTAAGAGGCAAAAAAATTCAGGCAGTCGCTTTCCCAGCATCATCAGGCAGGAACGAATATCGTGGGGCAGACTTCATTCACGTAACCAAAAATCTTTATATCGTATTAACACCGCTTACTGCCGCGGGCACTCAAACGGACATTGAAAGCCTATTTACAAAAGTGACGCGAGATGAAATCTTCGAAGGAAAGACTTTCAGCTCTGCTAAAGATTTTGATAGAGCCTTACACTTCGGGAAAGACACATTTGCCAATAAAATTATTGCTGCAAAAAAAGGCAGCATTGACTTCTCTGGATTTAACATATTGCTGAATAGAATTGTCCAATGCATAAACCACTACGACTCGATAAAGCAGCCTTAGGTCACCATTCTAAAGGGAATGGAAATTATATTTATTAGAAGTCATGAAGAGTCTTATTACGGCGTAAACGACAGCCACACCGTCACAGCAGCAAGCATTCGAGAAGGATAAAACGTGAGTAGAAAGGATATTCCGAGCTCCACACAAACTGAGCTATTTTGGAAGAGCATGCGTCGTTGTGCCATATGCTACGGAGTTGAAAACGACTTCAATGAAAAGCCCGGTCAGATTGCGCATTTGAACCAAGATAACACACAAACCAATTTAAATGACCTTGTGTGGTTGTGCATCTTACATCATGACAGATATGATTCAAAAACTAGCCAGACGAAGAACTTCACAAAACAAGAAGTCAGTAGTTACAGGTCGCGACTTTACAAGGCTGTAGAGAAAATTCGCGAGGCAAAAAACCCGCTCAACATAAATCCCGAAAAAGATGCAACAACTACAACATTAAGCTTAATCTTCAACCACATGCCGTTTACGCATTTACTTGAATACATACACAATTTTCCTGAGTTCTTTTCAATGCGAATCACTGAACCAAGTGAACGATGGATTGAATTTGCTCGTTCTAACCCTCACATCTACCCTTTCGAAGACCAAAATTTAAACTTCCATCTAAACAGGTTTTTTTCGATTTGCGAAAAATTAAACACTCACCTCAAATCGTATATAGGTGACTATCCTTGCTTCCAACCTTCGATTGATTATCGAGGGACTAACCACAACTTAGGAATCAATACCGAGCTAGACATTATACAAGCGACAAAAACAATTAAATCCTCACAAATAATAAAACAAGAATTCACCTCGGCTTATAAAGAATTAGTATCATACATTCGCTCCTCGTATCCTAAAACCGAAATGAATGGATATAGTTACTAAAAGCCCCTCTATCAGCCCACGAATACGTCAGCGAAGTCGCTAGACCTCTGCGCATCAGTTTTACTTTTACCTCCTCTAATCTATTTTTAACACTAAACATATGCAACTTGCAGCAATGACACCAGACCGTTAATCTGGCGGCTGTCGCTGCTCATCAGCGACCGGGCCTGGAAACCCGTCACCGAGACGCACGTAGCGTCGTCAAACATACAGCCGGCGCTTTTTTGTGCCTGCCGTTTGTGCTTTATGGCGGCCGTGTGCGGGAGACATTCGTGTCTGCCGAGTTGTCTCTGTCTCGGTTTCCAGCCTGCGCACGGCTGCCACCCATCGCCTGGAAACGATGTGTGGCCGTCTCGATTGGTCATCACAGAAATTCACATCATGTTTGATTACCGTTGTGCCGTCCGTATCGAACCCTCCTCAAATCGCGTTGGAGGCCAGCAATGACCAACCCACTCTCAGCCGAAACCATCGGCGCCGTGACCTTCGCAGATTGCGGAGAGAACAAAAGTGATCTGAAGCTGTTCCGCGTTAACGCCGGGGTCCCCATTCGGGAAGCTCTCGAACACGCTTCGCACGTCCTCTACTACGCAGAAATGCTCTCGCTTGAGGCCGCGATGGACCCTCGGGCCGAAAGGTTCGCGTTCGCTTCGCACTACCTGGGCGAAATGGGCAAAGCCATCATTGATGACCTGCTGTTTTCTATTCAACCAGATGCTTCCGACCCGCAGTAAGTAGTTCGCGCCCGATGCAATGCATCGGGCGCCTGAAGATCGCCAGAGAATCTGCCAATCGGATTAGACCGATGCCTTCAAGCACCAGAGGTGATAGCATATTGCCACTCAACAGGATGTGGTGTTCGCAATGGACGACGAAGGTGATTTCAAAAAGGCACGTGGTTTCCTACTGACATATTCAGCACTGCTACTCGCGCTCTGGTACTTCGGGGCAGACCTGACACAGTTCAAGCTGATGGGCAATGAAGTAAAGCTTCAACATCGAACGGAAAGTGTTTGGCTAGTTCTAGCACTTCTCAACATGTACTTTTGGTTTCGATACTATCAGCGCTTACCCTGCCTTGGCCTCTTCTTCGACAAGCCGATGAATGAGCTCTACGACGCATCGCTAATTTGGTCGGCCACTAACTTGAAGCGCCGAGCGCTTTATAAAAATCTGTATGCTAGCTTTGCTAAAGATTACAACTCAGTAGGGGAGATCACTATTGGTTTGCCCGAAGTTAAACCTACTGCGTACTTCACATTGTCAGTGACTAAGGCTAAAAATGGCGGTCCCGCTCAACTGCATCAACTTTCACGGATTGATCGAACGACATTAGAACTTCGCCTACCATACGCTAGAAAGACTGGCAACAACTGGAACAACAATGCAGGTTTTGGTTATATTAAATACAAACCCTCTCTGCGGATTACTTTTCCTATAAAGGCCTTTACCATCATACGAGGTTCTTTCATTACGCCCTGGTTCACAGATCACGTCGCCCCTTTGGTTTTTGGAGGGATCAGCATTATCCTTGCACTTTATAAGTGGTATACCATTAACTTCGGTATCTCCGATCACGTTTACGCATCGATGCTGTGCAGTTTGCAGTAACCATATGTACTATCCCATATAAGTATCCTACGCCCGTTGCAACGCATCGGGCGTTCAACAGTCAGCCAACCCACCCCACCCGCAGATCCCCACGCAACCGCTCATTCACCTGCATAAACAACTGCCTGATCGGCCGTATCTCATTATTCGTATAAACCCGATCAATCTTCTCCACATCCCCAAACCCCGCCGCGTTCTCAGGCATGCACCCCGCCAACGCCGGGTTCATTCGCCAGGCCGCGATCACGTCGTTACGCGTGATGTTCTTGATCCGCTCAAACTCATCCTTGGTCGCGATATCCCCCACGGGAATGATCTGAATCGCCTTGTCTCCGCCCCCTGGGATGTTCACAAACAGCGAGCGGAAATTCCCCACGCCCTTGCTGGCGCCGATCTGGCTTTGCATCCGCTCTTCATCGGCCTCGGACAAGTTCGGGTCATTGGTGTAGAAGATGAAGCCCGCGTGGGCGCCGTTGTTGTAATACCGGCGCCGGAACAACGTAGCCGACTCGTTGAGCAACAGCGCGTGCATGCCACCCAGGTAATCAGGCACGCCGTAGATGTTCTGTTCCACGTCGTAGTCCATCACATGCTCCACCTGGTCCTCTGCGAAGTTCAGTTGCTTACCACCCGGCAGCAGCAGCACAAACCCGCCGCCGACCTTTCTGCGCATGTTCAGTGCCGGTAGGTGCTCCAGCTCCAGCACCTGGCCCAGCACGTTGGTTTTGCGTTGTAAGTAGCCCTCACCAAACACCATAAAATCCAGCGCTGCGCGGCCCATGGTCTGGGTGCTGCACCCGGTGGACGGTATGAAGTCACGCAGCAGCAGGTTGCGCTTGAAGCGCGGGATGGTGCCGTGGTGGGCATTGGCGCGTAACAGTCTGGCCAGCCCAGTGCGGGACACGGGCGGCGTGTAGAGCTGGCCATCGTCGCTGGCGAACACGCCCATGTACTCGCCCAGGTTGCCGGTCAGCACCGACTCGGGCGCGCCGAAGCTGAACGTCTTTACCTTGCGCTGCGTGGGGGGCGTGGATCGCTCTGCCAGGTCACCCGCATCTCAGCCTTTATGCGAAGTTATGGCTGGCCAATAATTATGGCGTATCCCAAAAACAATCATTTCATCAGCGGCCTATGCGCTGGAGTCGCACGGTTATGCCGGGCAATAAAAAAACGCCCCGACGTACCGACGTCGGGGCGTTTTTAGTATTGGATCAGGCCAACCGCCCGCCTTTCCTGCGCAGATAGGCCACCTGCACAGTCACCCCAATAACGAGCGCCAGCGCGATGCCACCTTGCGCGCCAAGCAGCACGGGCGATTTCAGGTCGGTGACGAAGGGGTGCCCATCGGGTACTCGGCGCAATGTCTCGGAGACGGTGGGCACCATCAGGAAGAACGCCGTCAGGCTCAGGAAAATGGTTTCCAGGTAGACTCGCGCACGTCCCAGCCAGGCCACGCGCGCTACCCCGTAACCAGCTGCCAGCAAGACCAGCGTGATCACGCCGATGATGTTGCTGACCGGTTGCTTGGCGACCAGGAATACGCTGAAGGCGCCGATCAGCATCGACGCGAGGTAGAGCCTGCCCGGTGTCGAGCGCGGGACGATGCGGCCGTGGCGGATGAACATGTAGGCGGCCAGCGGAATGGCGGGCAGGCTGCCGAGGGTGTGGACCCAGCCAAGGGTGGAGATGCCGAACATTGCGTTGCTCCCAGATGATTGGATAAATGGCTAATGCCGGAAACACTCATCCTGATCGCGCCGGCCAGCTATGATCTCGGGGTCAGCTTATTGAACCTGTGGTAAATCGGACATGATGAATCCCCTCGATAATTTGATCATTCATCCAGAAATGCAGTTGGAGGGGCTGGCCAAGGGCGACTTGCTCTCCCAAGTGCTGGCGCAGATTCGTCTGACGGGTGATCGCGTTTATTCGTGCACGCTGGAGGAAGGGCAGCGCCTGGCGCTTGATGGGGAGAGTGCGCACATTTGTGTACTTCAGCAGGGCGAGTTGTGTGTTGAGGGTGCCGACCCGTCGCCGGTCACGCTGGAAGTGGGTGATGTGCTCCTGCTGCCCCATGACCCGACAGGCGTCGCGATCACGGCAGCCACTGGGCCTTTGACTGTGGTGGTCTGCCGGTTCTGGTTCGATGCGAGCAGCTTTCAGGCAATGCTCTTCGCATTGCCTCGGCTGATTCATATTCGGCAAAAAGAAGCCGCCGCCTGGGCAGAAGGTATCTTGCATTTCATGCTGCTCGAAGCGAATGACACGCAGCCGGGCGGGGCGTTGATGATTTCACGCCTGATTGACTTGGTGGTGATCCGAATCCTGCGCACCTGGGTTCAGCAGGGCGCGGCCTCCGGGTGGCTGGGCGGGTTGTCGGATGCGCGCATCGCCCGGGCGCTGAGGGCGGTGCATGCAACGCCTGGCCAGCAGTGGCGGATTGATGCGCTGGCGGAAATTGCCGGCATGTCGCGCTCCAATTTCTGCGAGCGTTTCAGCGCCTTGGTAGGACGCTCGCCGTTGCGTTATCAGAACGAGTGGCGACTGACCCTGGCGAAAAACATGCTGTCCCAACAACAAGGCCGCATCGGCGAGATCGGCTTTGCGATCGGCTATGAATCCGAGGCCGCGTTCAGCCGTGCTTATAAAGCCTTTTTTGGACGGTCGCCACGGGATGACAACGCCAGGCCTGATTAGGTCGAGCTTGCACAGGCATAAAAAAACCCCGAACCAGTCGGGGTTTTTTATCGCCTTGAATCAGGCGCGACGCCGGATCAATCAGAAAACGTTGATCGGGTAGTCGGCGAACAGACGGATTTCGTTACCGCCTACGTTGTACTTGTCGGCGTTGCTGGAAACGCGCAACCAGGACGCGCGCGCACGCAGGCTCAGGTCTTTGGCCGGGCCGCTCTGCACGACGTATTTGAACTGGTTGAAGATTTCACGCTCGGTGCCATTGCCGCGGTTGGAACCGTCGTCAATGTTGGTACCGCGCACGTAGGCCACGTTGTAGGTCAGGCCAGGCACGCCGAAGGTGCTGAAGTCCAGGCCGTAGCCTGCCTGCCAGGAGCGCTCGTCCTTGCCGTTGAAGTCGGACCAGTACGAGTTAGCCAGCAGGATGGTGTTGCCACCGTCGCCGATGCCGCCGGCGTTGCGATAGCCGCCGTACAGGTAGCCGGTGTCACCGGTGCTGCGCTGGTGAGCGACGGTGAAGCTGTGCGGGCCGACGGCCCAGGTGGCGCCCAGGCTCCAGATTTTGTTGTCGCGAGCGTCTTCGTCACCTTGGTTTTCCAGGGCGAAGCTCTTGTCCAGCTTGGTCTTGTAGCCGTTGAAGTCAAAGGTCAGCGACTGTTTCTCTGGCAGGGCCAGCACGTAGTTGACGTTGACGTATTGCTTCTTCAGCACGTCCTGCATGTCGGAGGCATACAGCGCGGCCGACAGGCTTTCGGTGAATTTGTAGCTACCACCGATGTAGTCAATGCTTTTCAGGCGGCCGCTGTCGGTGCCTTCCATGCTCTTGCGTGCTTCTTTGGTGAAGTGACCCGCGTCCAGTTGCAGACCGGCGATCTCTTTGGAGACGATCGAAGTACCGGTGTAGGTTTCCGACAACAGACGGGAGTTGTCGTACTGCAGCACTGGCACGGCCGGGAACTGATCACCGTACTTGAGCACGGTGTTGGAAACGCGGAACTTCACGGCAGCGCCGCCCTTGGCCAGGTCGTGTGGTGCCGAGCCAGGGTTGTTCGTGCCATCAGGGTTGGTGGTGCCATTGCCCCGCTTGAAGAAGTCGATACCGCCTGCGCCGGCGCGGCCTTGACCACCGTCCAGACGGATAGCGTACTGGCCGATCACGTCCACACCCACACCGACGGTGCCTTGGGTGAAACCGGACTCCAGCTTGCCGATGAAGCCCTGGCCCCATTCGGCTTTGTCTTGCTGGCCGTTCTTGTAGTCACGGCTGATGTAGGCGTTACGTGCTGCGATGTTCAGGTGGCTGTCTTCAATGAAACCCTTGGATTGCTCCTGGTCGTTTGCCATTGCTGCCGATGCGCTCAAAATCCCCAGAGCGATCAGACTCATCCGTTGCTTCAACATTTCTTATATTCCTTATTACTGGTTGAGTACGCGCTATGACACCAGGCTCCGTGTTGCTTTTCTGGTGTCGACTTTTTCCGAAAAAAAGAAGGCCCGCGGGACGACTTATCATGCCGCGGGCCTTTTTTATTGGATGAGTCATGGCGGTTAGCCACGGGCGTTGGGCGCAATCCTAGTCGCGCGTTGAACTATGTGTCAATTTCGTGAATCGTCTGTATTTAGGCGAAATAATTCTAAGCAACGGCTTACAGCCTTTCTGAAAACGACCAAAATCATTCTTCGACGACAGAAAAAACACATTCAGTAACATATTTCAAAGCAGATACATTTGGGAACCTATAACGCACGCAAATGCAAAGCATTACCATTAACGTGCAGTTCCTCCCAAACACTTTGGATACATTCACCCATGCCTGCCCCTCGCCTGACGCCCATCACCCTTGGGCTCTCTGTTCTGCTGTCTACCGGTTTTGCCTGCGCGGCCACCACCTTGCCCGAAACCTCGATCAGCGCCGAAGCTGACGAAGACGACCCACGCGTCAAGGCGACCCATACCGCCACCCGCACCGCCACGCCCGTGCGTTATGTGCCCCAGGCCATCGACTCGGTGAAGACCGAAAACCTGCGTTCCTATGGCACCAATGATTTGGGCCAGGCGTTGAGCGGCATTCCCAACGTCAGCAGCGGCGCCGACACGCGTTTCGACAGTTTGCGTATTCGCGGTTTCGACGCGAGCAATGACTTCTACCTGGATGGCATTCGCGACGACAGCCAGTACGTGCGCGACCTGCATAACATTGAGCGCATTGAGGTGCTCAAGGGGCCGGCGGCGGTGCTGTACGGGCGAGGCGGTCAGGGAGGGATCGTCAACCGCGTGAGCAAGCTGCCAAGGGCCGGGCATAAGTCGAGCATCGAGGCCCAGGGTGGCAGCAATGACCTGCGCAGCCTGTACGCCGACCTCAGCACCGACCCCACCGACGACATCAGCCTGCGCTTGAACATGGGCAATCAGGACAACAACAGCTTTCGCGATGGCGTCAGCGGCAATCGCCAGCTGTTTGCACCGTCCATGAGCTGGCAACTGACACCGGACTTGAACTGGCTGGTGCAATACGAATACAGCCGCTACAACCGCACGCCAGACCGCGGCATCCCCGGCGTCAACGGGCGCCCGGCGGACGTGAGCCGCAGCACCACTTACTTTGACAGCCGCGATTACATCGACGACAAAACCCAGTCGCTGCGTTCCAAATTCGCCTACGAACTCAACGATAACTGGCAATTGCGCCAGACCCTCGGCGTGTTCAAGCTCGACAGCGATTTCGACAACACCTACCAGACCGGCTACACCCCGGCGACCAATCGGGTCACACGCCAACGCTGGCAGCAGGACCTGACCACCCTCAATGTTTTCAACAATGTCGAACTGGAAGGCGGCTTCAGCACCTTTGGCCTTGAACACCGCCTGCTGACCGGCCTGGAGCTGGGCAACCAGCGCCGCGACCCGAAGCTGTACACCGCGACCGCCGTCAACCGTGGTGGCCAGGTCGTACCGAGCCTGGACCTCAATCAGCCGAATCGCCACTTGAGCCACAACGGGCGCATGAGCGTATCGAGCAACAACCACACTGAAGTCGACAGCCGCGCCGTGTATGTACAGGACCAACTGCGCCTGAACGATCAGTGGCAAGTGCTGGCCGGCTTGCGCTACGACTACTTCGAAGTCGACACCAAAAACAAACTGCTCAACACCCGGCAGGCCGTCGAGAGCCGCAGCACCAGCCCGCGCTTTGGCCTGGTGTGGACACCTGTGGAGCACCACTCGTTTTACGCCTCGTGGAGCAAGACGTTCTCGCCGGCAGGTGGCGGCCTGATCGGTATCACTCCAAATGCCGCCGGCAGCGTCAACGACCTGAGCCCCGAGCTGACCAAACAGAAAGAAATCGGGGTCAAGAGCGACTGGCTCGACGACCGCCTCAGCACCACCCTTGCCGTGTATGAACTGGAACTCTACAACCGCCGCACCAGCGACCCGCTGGACCGCACCATCACACTGCTCAGCGGCTTGCAGCGCTCGCGCGGCGTGGAGCTGACCGCCACCGGCAAGCTCGTCGACAACTGGTATGTACGCGGCGGCATCGGCCTGCAGGATGCCAAGGTCGAGAAAGACAACAATGGCTTTGAAGGCAAACGCGTCAGCGACGTGGCCAAGCGTAACGCCAGCCTGTTCCTCACCTGGAAGCCGGAAATGGGCTGGTACGCGGAAACCGGGCTGACGCTGGTAGGCGACCGCTATGCCGACAGCCTCAACACCGTGGTGTTGCCAGGTTATGGCCGTTGGGACGCCTTGGCCGGGTTCCGTCACAAGGAGTGGGATGTCAGGGCGGCGCTGAACAATATCGCCGACAAAACCTATTATGCGGCGGCGACCAGTGTGGCGCAGATTCAGCCGGGCGAGCCGCGCAGCCTGGTGGTGACGGGGACCTACAGTTTCTAAAGCCGATCACACTTTCAATGTGGGAGCTGGCTTGCCTGCGATGCGGACACCGCGATGTGCCAGTCACACCGCGGTGATGCCATCGCAGGCAAGCCAGCTCCCACAATTGATCTCGGCGTCAGCGTTGCATCACATCACACAGCGCATTCAGCTCAGCCTCACTGAACAACCCCGCCGGATACCGTTCACTCATCACGCTGCGCAAGTCAGGCTGTTGCCTGATCTGTCGCGAGCCGTTTTCCTTCAACCAGAGCGCCAGCGCATGGATCGCATCACCATTGACCCGCAACGGGTGAAAGGTGCGCGTGTACAACGGGTTGATATCGGCATTCATTTCAGCGCTCTCTCCTACTGCGTGAGCGGCTAACTTACTCAAGGTTTGTGACAGAACTGCTGAGTCACACCCTCGGGCCGCCTTGGCAACACCGATACAAGAGCTATGCCAATGTCTCGGCTTTACAGGCCTGCGCACGCAAAAAAGTCCGCGACCTTGCTGGGCCGCGGGCTTGCCGTGAGTGCTGAAACCGATCAACACCTATTCGCCTCTATGGCGTTGTTACAACTGCACTCAATTTTTGTGCGGGGCCGGCTGTTGTTGGGTCAGGCAGTGGATATTGCCGCCGCCCAGTAACAGTTCGCGGCCCGGCACCATCACCACTTCGTGCTGCGGGAACAGGTCCTGCAGGATCTTCTTGGCCTCGCTGTCCAGCGGGTCATCGAAGCTTGGCGCGATAATGCCGCCGTTGACGATCAGGAAATTCACGTAGGAACCGGCCAGGCGCACGCTCGGGTTGCGCTCCTGGGAACCGTCCACCGGGTCCACGCCGGCACACTCTTCCTCGGTGGCGTACAGCGGCCCCGGAATCGGCATTTTGTGCACTGTGAACGCGCGGCCCTGGGCGTCAGTGCTGCTTTGCAGGACGTCCATGGCGGCGTGGCAGCGCGCGTAGTTCGGGTCTTGCGCGTCGTCGGTCCAGGCCAGCAATACTTCGCCTGGGCGCACGTAGCAGCAGAAGTTATCCACATGCCCGTCGGTTTCGTCGTTGAACAGGCCGTCCGGCAGCCAGATGATCTTATCCACAGCCAGGTTGGCGCTGAGTACCGCTTCAATCTCGGCGCGGTCCAGGTGCGGGTTGCGATTGCGGTTGAGCAGGCACTCTTCGGTGGTGATCAGGGTGCCTTCGCCGTCGACGTGGATCGAGCCGCCTTCGAGCACAAAGCCTTCGGTGCGGTAGCGTGGCGCACGTTCGATTTCGAGGATCTTGCCGCCTACCTGCGAGTCACGGTTCCACGGTGCGTACAGGCCGCCATCAAAACCGCCCCAGGCGTTGAAGTCCCAGTTCACGCCGCGCACTTCGCCGCTGTTGTTGATCACGAAGGTTGGGCCGGTGTCGCGAACCCAGGCGTCATCACTGGACATCTCGACCACACGAATATTCGGCACGTCGAGACGGGCGCGGGCGTTTTCGAATTGGCCGGCGGAGACCGCCACGGTCACCGGTTCAAAACGCGCAATGGCCTTGGCCACCGCCACGTGAGCCGCCTGCGCGGGCTTGCCGCCCAGGCGCCAGTTGTCCGGGCGCTCTGGCCAGATCATCCAGGTTTGGGTCTGTGGCGCCCATTCGGCGGGCATGTGGAAGCCATCGGCGCGAGGGGTGCTGTGCAGGGTGGTCATGGCGGTCTGGGCTCCGAATGGGGTGAAGGCGGTCTTTATAGCGGATAAAAATCGGCTTTAAAAGCGACAATCGATGATAAATGATAAATATGACAATCAATAACCGATAACAATCGACTATCTACAGCTGCTCATCCAGTACCTTGGACAGCATGTCGACAAAGAAATCCACACTGCTTTTAGAAGTGACCATCGGCGGTTTGATTTTGAGGATATTCAAATAGTCACCGGTGGGCTGCATGAAAATTCCCAGCTCGCGCAGGCGATCACACAGCAACGTGGTTTCTTCGGTGGCCGGTTCCAGGGTGTGCCGGTCGCGTACCAACTCCAGGCCCAGATAGAAGCCGGAGCCGTGCACGGCGCCGACCAACGGGTGACGGTCGATCAATTCTTCCAACCGCGCCCTGAAATGTCCGCCGACCACCTGGGCGTTTTCCCACAGCTTTTCTTCCTCCATTACATCCAGCACCGCCATGCCGATCCGGCAACTGACCGGGCTGCCCCCCGACGACGAGAAGAAGTAGCCCTCGGCCTCCAGCGCTTCGGCAATGTCGCGACGGGTGATCACCGCGCCCAGCGGCTGGCCGTTGCCCATGCCTTTGGCCATGGTGATGATATCGGGCACCACGCCCTGCTCCTCAAAGCCCCAGAAAAAATCCCCCATGCGGCCATAACCGACTTGCACCTCATCGGCGATACATACGCCGCCTCTGGCGCGCACCAGCGCATACACCTGCTGCAAATAGCCCGGCGGCAGCGAGATGCCACCGGCATTGCCGTACACCGGCTCGCAGATAAACCCTGCCAGTTGGCGTTGGCTCGCGGCAATTTTCGCCAGGTTGTGTTCCACGCTTCGTACGTAATCCGCCGCGCTGTCCTGCCCACGGAACTCTCCGCGATAGGTATTCGGCGCAGTCGCCGGGTGCACCCAGTCCGGCCGGCTGCTCAGCGCCTGGGGGTTGTCGGCAATCGACGTCGACACCGCATCCGCCGCCACCGACCAGCCGTGGTAGGCCTCCAGCACACTGAGCATGTCGCGCCCGCCGCTGTAGGCCCAGGCCAGGCGGATCGCCAGGTCATTGGCTTCGGTGCCGCTGTTGACCAGGAACACCCGATCCATGCCCTCCGGCGCCAGCGCCAGCAAGCGCTCGGAAAACTCGGCAATCGCCGCATAGTGAAAGCGCGAGTTGGTGTTGAGCAACGACCACTGGCGCGCCGCCACCGCCGCCATGCGCGGGTGACCATGGCCCAGCACCGCGACGTTATTGAGCATGTCGAGGTAGGCGCGACCCTGCATATCGATCAGGTGATTGCGCCAGCCGCGCTCTATACGCGGCGGGTCGACGTAATAGTGTTTCTGCGAGCGCGCAAAGCTGGCATCGCGGCGCGCCAGCAGGGCCTCGGGATCCAGCTCGGGTTCGGCATCGCAGGCCAGCCCCAGCAGCATGGCCGGCGAAGGGCACAGCACCTGCCACGCTTGCGCCCGGGAAGGCGTGCAGAACAGCGGCGCCGCCAGGTCAGTGCGGCACAGCTGCACGGTCAACGGGCCTGCGACCTCGCCGATCACCAGGCCCTTGAGCACGGCGGCGCCAGGCTGCAACAGCGTTTTAACGCCCCACAGCCGCACGTTGGCCTCACGGCTGTGCACCCGCAGCTCGCCGTTGACGCCCGGTCGCAGGAGGCCCGCAAACGGTGCTTCCACGCAGGTACCCTGGGGCACATGCAGCTCGACGTGCAGCGGGAAAGTCTCTGGCTCATCGGCACGGTCGGGCTGGGTACGTGACAAGCGGTATTGTCCGTAGCGGCTCGCCGCCAGGCCGTGCACCGCTGCCGCATCCTGCAACAAACGCTGGTCGATCCCCGCCTGCTCCCAGTTGCCCGCCTCGAAATGCGGGCTGAGCACACCCAGGTCGATCAACGCAAACTCACGCCCCACCAACCCCGGCAGCAAAGGCGCAAAGCCTTGGCCCTCAATCGGCGCCGGCACGTGCCCGACACTGCTCAGAATCGCCGCTTCCATCAACTCAAACGGCACCGAGGTCGCCACGTGGAAAATTTCCCACTCGTGCTCGGCGTTTTTCAACAGGTAGCTGTTATCCGGGTCCAGGCGTTGCTGTTGCTCGCTGCTCAATACCAGTACCGCCGCACGCGCGACGATCAACGGCCACAGCGCCTGCAACTCTTCGCGCTGCAACGGCGTGACGGCATGGCACGCCTGGATCGCCGGCAGGATGGCAAAGGGATCGCCCGCGGCATGGTGCAACAGGGCTGCGCAGGTTACCGACAGGTCAGCAATGCGCCAGGTGTGCACCAAATCGCCGAAGTCGATCACACCCTGAACGTGCCAATGACGCCGGGCATCACGCTGCCACACGACATTGTCATCGGTGATGTCCATGTGCACCGCCTGCCACGGCAAGTGATCGGCCAAGGGGCGCAGGCGTTCTTCAACCGCCTCGGCCACCTGCGCCAGTGCTTCGCGGTGCGGCAGATTTTCCAGGGTGGCCAGCAAATGCGTGATCAGTTCCCGAGCGTGGCGCGGGTCCCATTGCAGGGTGCGCTCCAGGCCTGGATGTTCAAACGAAGCCAGGGCCTGGCTCATCCGGCCGCACAGGTCGCCGAACCTTGCGATCACCTCGCGGCCAAGGTGAGGCAAGTGAGTCAGCGGCTGGCCGTCGATGTAGTCCAACACACGCACATGCAGGGTTTGGCCGTCGAGGCTCAGGGTCAGCAGCTCTTCACCGTTCAGGGCCTGGATGACCTTGGGCACGCGCACGCCGGTTTGCGCCTGCAGGCTATTCAGCGCCGCGTGTTGGGCCTGCAACTCCACGGCCGCGTAGTCGCCCCGGCAGATTTTCAGAACAAACCGGCCGCGTGCACTGTCGACCTTGTAGTTGAGGTCTTGCTGGCTGCCCAGTGACTGCAACGTGCCGGTCAGGCCGTAATGCTGCTCGAGCAGTTGTGCCGCCTGATCGGGGCCGACTTGCGGGCAGGGTAGACTGGCACGGTGGATCAGCGTGGCGAGCAGCATGGGGTGGCCTCGGTTTTTTTTCAGGGGTGTATATCGCCATTGTTCAGGTAAGTTAGGCAACCCCCTTCGTGTACCGCACTTGCACCCATCGGCGGCACAACTCAAGCTATGCTTCATTCGCTTAATGTCCGTCTAAGGAAAAGGCCCTCCGACATGCGCATTCTCATCACCGGTGGCGCTGGATTTATCGGCTCAGCCCTCATCCGCCACCTGATTCAACACACCGAGCACGAAGTGCTCAACCTGGACAAACTCACCTACGCCGGCAACCTGGAGTCGCTGGTCAGCATCTCTTCCAATAGCCGCTATGAGTTTATTCAGGCCGACATCATCGACCAGGCCACCGTCAGCGCCGTGCTCGCACGGTTCGAGCCCGAGGCGATCATGCATTTGGCGGCAGAGTCCCATGTCGACCGTTCGATTGACGGTCCTTCGGATTTTATTCAGACCAATATCGTCGGCACTTACAGCCTGCTGGAGGCCACGCGTGCCTATTGGCTCAACTTGGCCGAACCCGCCAGGAAGGCGTTCCGCTTCCATCATATTTCCACCGACGAGGTATATGGCGACCTGCACGGCGTGAACGATCTGTTCACCGAAACCACACCCTACGCGCCCAGCTCGCCGTACTCCGCGAGTAAGGCAGCATCCGATCACCTTGTACGTGCTTGGCATCGTACGTATGGCCTGCCGGTCTTGCTGACTAACTGTTCGAATAACTATGGGCCATTCCACTTCCCGGAAAAGCTCATTCCGCTGGTGATTCTCAACGCCCTCGCAGGCGAGCCATTACCGGTCTATGGTGATGGTTTGCAGGTACGCGATTGGCTGTTTGTCGAGGACCACGCACGCGCACTGCTAAAAGTTGTAACCGAAGGTGTAGTCGGCGAAACCTACAATATCGGCGGTCATAACGAGCAGAAAAATATCGACGTGGTGCGCAGCATTTGCAGCCTGCTGGAAGAATTGGCGCCGCAGCACCCGGCCGAGGTTGAACATTACTCCGACCTGATCACATTCGTTAAAGATCGCCCAGGCCATGATCAGCGTTACGCGATCGACGCTAGCAAGATCGAGCGCGAGTTGGGCTGGGTTCCAGAAGAAACTTTCGAGACCGGCCTGCGCAAGACCGTGAAGTGGTATCTCGACAACCTGGAATGGTGCTGCAGAGTCCAGGATGGCAGTTATCAGGGTGAACGATTGGGCAACACTGACATGAAGGATTTGATTGCATGATGAAGGGAATCGTATTGGCGGGTGGCTCTGGAACTCGCTTGCACCCCATTACCCTGGGCGTGTCGAAACAACTGCTGCCCGTGTATGACAAGCCGATGATCTATTACCCGATTTCGGTGCTGATGCTGGCGGGGATCAGGGACATCCTGGTGATTTCCACCCCCGTCGACCTGCCGCAATACCGCAACTTGCTCGGCGATGGCAGCCAGTTTGGTGTGCGTTTCACTTATGCGGAGCAACCGACTCCAGACGGATTGGCCCAGGCGTTTATCATTGGCGAAGAGTTTATCGGCGATGACCCGGTCTGCCTGATTTTGGGTGACAACATTTTTCACGGTCAGTATTTCGGCGAGCAATTACGCATCGCAACCGAACGCCCCAGTGGCGCAACCGTATTCGGCTACTGGGTCAAGGATCCTGAACGTTTCGGGGTCATAGACTTCGACAAGGACGGGCGTGCGCTGTCCATCGAAGAAAAACCGGCCAAGCCCAAATCTTCCTATGCCGTGACGGGCCTATATTTCTACGATAACGACGTGGTCAGCATCGCCAAGGCGGTCAACCCTTCACCGCGTGGTGAGCTGGAAATTACTGACGTCAACAATGCTTACCTCAAGCGTGGCGACTTGCAAGTAGAACGATTTGGCCGAGGCTTTGCCTGGCTAGACACCGGTACCCACGACAGTCTGCTGGAAGCTTCCACCTACGTGCAGACGATTGAACATCGCCAAGGCCTGAAAGTCGCGTGCCTCGAAGAGATCGCCTACGGCAATGGCTGGATCGACCGCGACCAGTTGCTCGAACGCGCCAAGTACTTCGGCAAGACCGGCTATGGCCAATACCTGTACTCATTGGCCGGAGAGAACCGGTGAACATCACTGAAACCGCATTGCCCGGCGTGCTGATCCTCGAACCTGAAGTGTTCGGCGATGAGCGCGGTTTTTTCTACGAAAGTTTTAACGCCCGGGCTTTTGCAGAGGCCACCGGGCTAAAACGTGATTTCGTGCAGGACAACCACTCTCGTTCACAAAAAGGCGTACTGCGCGGCCTGCATTATCAGCTCGAACACACCCAGGGCAAGCTGGTGCGCGTCACCGCCGGTGAAGTGCTGGACGTAGCAGTCGATATCCGCCGCAGCTCACCGAATTTCGGCCAGTGGACGGGCGTGCGTCTATCGGCGCAGAACCACCGCCAACTGTGGGTGCCGGAAGGTTTCGCCCATGGGTTCGTGGTGCTGAGCGACTTTGCCGAGTTCTTGTACAAGACGACTGACTACTACCAGCCGAGCGCCGAGCGTTGCATCCTCTGGAGCGACCCGACGCTGGCCATCAACTGGGAGCTGAACGAAGCGCCGCGGCTGTCTGCCAAGGACCAAGTGGGTAAACCCTTGCTGGAAGCCGACCTGTTCCCATGAAAATCCTCATCACCGGCCAACATGGCCAAGTTTCCCAGGCACTGCAACAGGGGTTAGAGGGCCTCGGCGAACTCATCGTGCTCGGCCGCGACCAGCTCGACCTCGCCAACCCGGACCAGATCCGCCAGCAAGTCCGCACCCATCGCCCCGACCTGATCATCAATGCTGCCGCCCACACAGCCGTCGATCAGGCCGAAAGCGAACCGCACGCGGCCTTCGCCATCAACGCCATCGCCCCGGGCATTCTCGCGGAGGAAGCCAAAACCCTGGGCATCCCGCTGATTCACTACTCCACCGACTACGTGTTCGACGGCAGCAAGCCCGCGCCCTACACCGAAGCCGACACGCCGAACCCCTTGGGCGTCTATGGCCAAAGCAAGCTGGCCGGTGAAGAGGCGATTGCGGCCGTGGGCGGTGAGTATCTGATCCTGCGCACCAGCTGGGTCTACTCCGGCCACGGCAAGAATTTCCTGCTGACCATGCAGCGCCTGCTGCAAGAGAAGCCGCAGATGCGCATCGTCGCCGACCAGATCGGCGCGCCGACCTGGGCCGGGACCATCGCCGGCATCACGCGCGTCTTGATCGAGCGTTGGCAAACGGGCGATGCCGGGGAATGGGGTGTCTATCACCTGACCGCCCTGGGGCAAACCTCATGGTTCGGCTTTGCCGAGGCGATCGCCGAGCATCTGCGCGCGGAAGGCAAACCCTGCGCCGAGCTGGAGGCGATCCCTTCCAGCGCTTACCCGACGCCAGCCAAACGCCCGCTGAACTCACGCCTGGACTGCAGCCATCTGCAGCAACAGTGGCAGGTCAACCTGCCGCAGTGGCCAGACGCATTGCGCGAGTGTCTTGCCGGGCAGCACTAGGCATAATGCGCCTGTACCCACAGGCGCCCGACTCCCATGACTCCACCCCTTCCGCGAAGACCCCGCTGGCGCAGCCTCGCCCTGTTGGCGTTGTGCCTGGCACCGCTGCTGTGGCCGCTGGAGCACTTGGCCGAGCGCTATTACCGCAGCGAACTGGCCGGGCAGAACCGCCAGACCCTCGACCTGTACGTGGCCAACCTGCTCGGTACGCTGCACCGCTATGAAGTGCTGCCGCAGATCCTTGGCGACTTGCCGGCCCTGCGCACCGCCCTGGACGCGCCTGAGGTGAGCACCAACCTGGTCAACGCCAACCTCCTGCTCAAGGACGTCGCCGCCCAGGCCGGGGTGGAAGTGATGTACCTGATGGACACCACCGGCAAGACCCTCGCCGCGTCCAACTGGGACAAACAGGACAGTTTCGTCGGGCGCAATTTCTCGTTCCGCCCGTATTTCAGCGAAGCCATGGCCGGACGCCTGGGGCGGTTCTTCGGCCTGGGCACCACCTCGGCCAAGCGCGGCTACTTTTTTGCCGCCGCCGTGCGTGATGGCGCGAACATCATCGGCGTGCTGGTGGTCAAGGTCGACCTGGACCACACCGAAAGCCTGTGGGGCAACACCCCGGAACAGCTGCTGGTGACTGACCACAATGGCGTGGTGATCCTGACGTCGCGTCCACAATGGCGCTTTCGCGCCACGCGGCCGCTGACCGCCGAAGAACGCCAAGCGATCATTGCGATCCAGCCCTACCCGACGCGCGATCCGCAGCCGCTGGCCCTGAGCCCCACGGCGTGGCTGCGCCAGTCCACCGCCATCGCCGAGACCGGCTGGAACGTGGAAATCCTCGCGCCACGCTCGCTGATCAACCGCCCGGTGCGCACCGTGGTCGCAGTCGGTGGCGCGACGCTGCTGGTGTTGATGCTGCTGCTGGGTTTGATGATGCAACGCCGTCGCCATTACCTGGAGCGCATCGCCTTTGAAGCCAAGGCGCGCCGCGAGCTGGAAATGCGCGTGGTCGAAAGGACCAGCGACCTGGAAGGCCTCAACCGGCGCCTCAAACAGGAAGTGCTGGAGCGCGAACACGCCCAGCAGGAATTGGTGCGCGCCCAGGATGACCTGGTGCAGGCCGGCAAGCTGTCGGCGCTGGGCACCATGTCGGCGAGTATCAGCCACGAACTCAACCAGCCCCTGGCGGCCATTCGCAGCTATGCGGAAAACGCCGAGATTCTGCTCGACCACGAACGCACCAGCGATGCGCGGGGCAATCTCAAGCTGATCAGCGAATTGACCGGGCGCATGGCCTCGATCATCGCGCACTTGCGTGCGTTCGCCCGCCGCGACCGCCACGCCCCGGAAAGCGTGGCCCTGCAACCGGCGCTGGATGATGCACTGGCCCTGCTGGCCAAACGGCGCCGGTCGATGGAAGTCGAGCTGATCCGCGATTTGCCCGAAGCGACCCTGTGGGTGCAGGCCGGCGAAACTCGGTTGCGCCAGGTACTGGGCAATCTGCTGGCCAACGCCCTCGATGCACTGACCGAAAAAGGCCCGCCGCGCAAACTCTGGCTGAGTGCCCAAACCACCGAACAGGGCGTCAACCTGTACATTCGCGACAATGGCCCGGGGTTTTGCATGGAAGCCCTGGGCCGCGCCAGCGAGCCGTTCTACACCACCAAGACCCGCACCCAGGGCCTGGGGTTGGGCCTGGCGATCTGTGACACCCTGATGCGTGCCTTTGGCGGCGAACTGTTGTTCGCCAACCACAAGGAAGGCGGCGCGCTGTTAACCTTGAAATTGCGTGCCGGCTCGCCGGGCGTCAGTCTGCAACCGTCCGAGGACCGCAGTGTATGAGTATCGAAAACGGGATTCAGGTGGTGTTGATCGACGACGATCCACACCTGCGTCAGGCCTTGTGCCAGACCCTGGACCTGGCCGGGCTGAAAGTCCTGACCCTGGGCGAAGCCACCGGCCTCACCGCGCGCCTGTCCCGCGACTGGCCGGGCGTGGTGGTCAGCGATATCCGCATGCCGGGCATGGACGGCCTGGAGTTGCTCGCCGAGCTGCACGGCCAGGACCCCGAACTGCCGGTGCTGCTGATCACCGGCCACGGCGATGTACCGCTGGCGGTGCAGGCTATGCGCGCCGGCGCCTATGACTTCCTCGAAAAACCCTTCGCCAGCGACGCCCTGCTCGACAGCGTACGCCGCGCCCTGGCCTTGCGCCGCCTGGTGCTGGACAACCGCAGCCTGCGCCTGGCCCTGAGTGATCGCCAGCAATTGAGCACGCGCCTGGTCGGGCACTCGCCACAAATGCTGCGCCTGCGTGAGCAGATCGGCGCGTTGGCGGCGACCAAGGCCGATGTGCTGATTCTCGGTGAAACCGGCGCCGGCAAGGAAGTGGTCGCGCGTGCGCTGCATGACCTGTCGAGCCGGCGCAGCGGGCCGTTCGTGGCAATCAATGCCGGCGCGCTGGCCGAGTCGGTGGTTGAAAGCGAGCTGTTCGGCCACGAGCCCGGCGCCTTTACCGGCGCGCAGAAGCGGCGTATCGGCAAGTTCGAATTCGCCAACGGCGGCACGCTGTTCCTCGACGAAATCGAAAGCATGAGCCTCGACGTGCAGGTCAAACTGCTGCGCCTGCTGCAGGAGCGCGTGGTCGAGCGCCTGGGTGGCAATCAACTGATCCCGCTGGATATCCGCATTATCGCCGCCACCAAGGAGGACCTGCGCCAGTCCGCTGACCAGGGCCGTTTCCGCGCCGACTTGTATTACCGTCTCAACGTCGCGCCGCTGCGCATTCCGCCGCTGCGCGAGCGTGGCGAGGATGCGCTGATGTTGTTCCAGCACTTTGCCGATGAAGCCAGCAGCCGCCACGGCCTGACGCTGCACGAGCTGCAACCGGGGCAACGCGCGCTGCTGCTGCGCCACAGTTGGCCAGGCAATGTGCGTGAGCTGCAAAACGCCGCCGAGCGCTTTGCCCTGGGCCTGGAGCTGGCGCTGGACAACACCCAGGACAACCCGGCCGCGGGCGTGCTGACCTCCACCCCCGGCGGTTTGAGCGAGCAAGTCGAACAGTTCGAAAAGAGCCTGATCGCCGCCGAACTCACCCGCCCCCACAGCTCGATGCGCAGCCTGGCCGAAGCCCTGGGCGTGCCGCGCAAGACCCTGCACGACAAGCTGCGCAAGCACGGCCTGAACTTTGCCGACAGCGGCAACCACAGCACCGACGACGAATGACCCCGCCCACCCACCAAGAGGCCGCCATGAGCCGCGACAGCCGTTACCTGGAATCCATCCTGCACCACGACATCCCCCTCACCCGGGAAATGGGCCTCAAGGTGCTCGACTGGCAACACGGCCAACTGCAGCTGCACTTGCCCCTGCAAGCCAATATCAACCACAAGAGCACCATGTTCGGCGGCAGCCTCTACTGCGGCGCGGTGCTGGCGGGCTGGGGTTGGCTGCACTTGCAGCTGCGCGAGGAAGGCATTGAGGAGGGGCATATCGTGATTCAGGAAGGGCAGATCAGTTATCCGCTGCCGGTGACGCAAGACGCGACGGCGGTGTGCGCGGCACCCGATGAGAAAGTCTGGAAGCGCTTTTTGGCGACGTACAAGCGTTATGGCCGTGCGCGGTTGACGCTGGAGACGTGGATTGTGAATGAGGGCAGTGAGGAGCGGGCCGTGGCGTTTACGGGCCAGTACGTCCTGCACCGCTAACCGCCACTACAAAAACACAAAGTGTGGGAGGGGGCTTCCTGTGGCGAGGGAGCTTGCTCCCGTCCGACAGCGCAGCTGGAGCCGGCTTTTTTGGGGGCGCTTCGCACCCCAGCGCAAGCAAGCTTGCTCGCCACAGCAAGCCAGCTCCAAATTTGAATCTGCCGAGGCCTTAAGAGCGAGCCAGAGTCAGCAGCCGTTCACGCCACGCAGCCTTGGCCGGCAACGCTAAAAAGAACGGATTCAGCAAGGATTCCCGCGCCGGGTAGCTGAACGGCTCGCCGCTCAACTCCACCACTTCTCCCCCCGCGCCTTCCAGCACTCCTTGAGCCGCAGCGGTGTCCCACTGCGAAGTCGGCGCCAGCCGTGGGTAGCAATCCGCGCTGCCCTCGGCCAACAGGCAGAACTTCAACGAGCTGCCGATGTTCGCCAGTTTCAAAGCACCCAACCCTTCACTCAAACCGTCCAGCAAACGTTCCTGCTCGGGGCTGGTATGCCGACGGCTGGCAACCACGGTAAAGGACTCACCCAAGGCTGGCGCCTCGCGCACCTGGATCTGCTTGGGCGCTTCATTCACATCCGAACGCCATGCGCCCAGGCCCGCGCCGCCGAAATAGCATCGGCCGCTGGTGGGCATGGACACCACGCCAAACACCACGCGGCCCTGTTCGATCAGTGCCACGTTGACGGTAAATTCTTCGCTGCCGGCAATAAATTCCTTGGTGCCGTCCAGCGGGTCCACCAGCCACCAGCGCTGCCAACCGGCGCGCACGCTCTGGTCGATATCGGCGTCTTCTTCGGACAACACCGGAATGCTTGGGTCCAGCGCCGTCAGGCCAGCGAGAATCAGGTGGTGAGCGGCCAGGTCCGCCGCCGTTACCGGCGAATCATCGGCCTTGGAGGTCACCGCCACATCCGCACGCCAATACGGCAGGATCACTTCACCCGCCTGGCGAGCCAGCTCGATGACCGGGGCGATAAACGGGTGACCTAAAAACAGTTCGCTCATGCGGTAAACGCTCCACGCTGAATCAACAAATCTCGTACCAGGTACAGCGCGGCCAGGGCACGGCCTTCGCTGAATTGCTCGTTTTGCGCCAGTTGCGACAACTCACGCAGGTTGACCCGGTCCACGCGCATGGGCTCGGGCTCATCGCCCTCCAGGCGCTCTTCGTACAGATCGGTGGCCAGCACCACCTGGATTTTCTGGCTCATGTAGCCGGGAGACAGCGAAAGCTCGGTGAGATGCTCCAGCTGGCGTGCGCCATAGCCCGCTTCCTCCTTGAGCTCGCGGTTGGCCGCCGCCAGAACGTCCTCGCCGGGCTCGATCAAGCCTTTGGGCAAGGACACTTCATATTCGTCGGTACCGCCGCAGTACTCTTCCACCAGCAAGGCGTGATCTTCGTCGATCATCGCCACAATCATCACCGCGCCGTAGCCGGCACCGCGGCCGACCAGGCGCTCGTAGGTCCGTTCAACGCCATTGGAAAAGCGCAATTGCACTTCCTCCACGCGGAACAAACGGCTACTGGCGACTATTTCGCGGGCGAGGACGGTGGGTTTCTGGCGCATAAGCGGCTCCTTGGCGTGATCGGGTTACTATACCGTGGCTTTTCCGATTGTCTGTGTCGGATATCTTTACTTACATGAGACTGCCCAATGCCCTCTTTGCCCTGGCACGCCATCGACACCGTCCTGCTGGACATGGACGGCACCCTGCTCGACCTGCACTTCGACAACCACTTCTGGATGGAGCACCTGCCGCAGCGCTACGCCGAGCTGCACGGAGTGAGTCGAGCGATGGCCGAGATGGAATTGCAGCCGCTGTTCGAGCGCAATGCCGGGCAACTGCAATGGTATTGCCTGGATTTCTGGAGCACCGAGCTGAAGATTCCGGTGCGCGAACTCAAGCTGGAAACCGCCCACCTGATCGCCCTGCGCCCGGACGCCGATACCTTCCTGGCGGCGATCAAACAGGCCGGCAAGCGCGTGATTCTAATCACCAACGCGCATCGTGACTCGCTGTCCTTGAAGCTGGAACGCATCGAACTGGCGCCGTATTTCGAGCGATTGATCAGCTCCCACGACTATGGTTTCGCCAAGGAAAACCCGCAGTTCTGGGATGCCCTGCAAGCCGACATCGCCTTCGACCCGGCCCGCAGCCTGTTCATCGACGACACCTTGCCGATCCTGCGCAGCGCCCGCGAGTTTGGCGTGGGGCATTTGCTGGCGGTGAAGGAACCGGACAGCAAGAAAGGCCCCAAGGACACGGGTGAGTTTGCGGCGGTGGGGGATTACCGAGAGCTCATTGTCGGACTCTGATAAAAGGTGGGAGGGGGCAAGCCCTCTCCCACGTTCTGGTCCGCGTGTTACTCAGGAATACGCAGTGTCTGCCCTGGGTAGATTTTGTTCACATCCTTGAGCAGCGGCTTGTTCGCCTCAAAGATCTTGTTGTACTGGTTGGCATTGCCATACACCGCCAGGGAAATAGCGCTGAGGGTGTCGCCCTTTTTGACCACCACGAAACGGGCGGCAGTAACCGCCGGGCCGGATACGGTGATCTGGTCATCAACGCTCGCAACACCTTCAATGTTGCCTGCCGCCAAAAGGATTTTCTCTTTCTCTTCCTGACTGGCGACTGTCCCCGTAAGCGTGACCTTGTCACCCTCGACGGTGGCGTGAACGTCTGGATTGCCCAGCCCGACTTTTTCGATATGTTTTTTCAGCTCTTCACTCGCGTTCGCATTACCCGGCGTCAACAGGTCGATCAACTTCTCGCCGGCTTCCTTTACAAAACTAAAAAGACTCATGGTGCGCTCTCCTTGGTAGTTGATGTCCAGATGCTCAAGACTAGACCAGTCCTGCAGACTTGGGTTCCAGCCCGACCACAGACCCAAACGCGCTAGAATCCCCCCGCCATTGGAATAAGCCCCGGAGCGAAGATGGACATCAAACAGCTGAAATTCCTCATCGCCCTCGACGAGACCCGTCACTTCGGCCAGGCGGCGGCGCGTTGCCACATCACCCAGCCAACCCTGTCGATGCGCCTGCGCAGCCTTGAAGAAGAACTGGACCTGCCATTGGTCAATCGCGGCCAGCGCTTTGAGGGCTTTACCGCGCCCGGCGAACGGGTACTGGCCTGGGCACGCACGGTGCTGGCGGCCTATGACGGTTTGCAGGCCGAAGCCGCAGCCTGTCGCGGCAACCTTGTGGGGACGTTGCGGCTGGGCGTGGTGCCTTTATCGAGCTTCGATCCTCTGGCCTTGATGCAGCAATTGCACAAGGAGCACCCGAGCCTGCGCTTCGAGCTGTCGGCACTCAGCTCCGAACAGATCCTTGAACAGCTGGCGAGCAATCGCCTCGATCTCGGCGTGTCGTACCTTGAGCGCCTGGACAACGAACGTTTCGACTCCCTCGCGCTTGGCGAAACCCGCATGGGCCTGCTCTACGACCAGCGCTACTTCAGCTTCGGCGACACACCGTTGAGCTGGGAGGCGCTGATCGAACTGCCACTGGGCATGCTCACCAGCGGCATGCACTTTCGCCAGTCCATCGACCACAACTTCCACAGCCGCGGCCTGAACCCGCAGCCGCTGTTGCAGACCGATGCCGTGCATCAGTTGTTACAAGCTGTGCACGGCGGATTGTGTTGCGCGGTGATGCCGCTGGACGGTGGCCTGGACGCGCTCACCGAGCACTTGCGCCTGCAACCTATAGAAGACGCCCAAACCCTGGCGCGCCTGGGGCTGATCATGCGACGCAGCGCGCCGCGTTCAGCGCTGGCGGAAGCGTGTTTCGCGCTGTATCAGAAATCGCAAACAGCGTCTTGATCGACGTCATCTATCGGTAGATCAGTACTGGCAATTAGACGCGACGCTTTGTCGCGCCTAGTCTAAACACTGATCAATCCGTCGGTGGTACTGCCTCATGAACGCCAAGCGCCCAGCCTGCGCGGCGCCCGCCTCTGAAACGACCGCGCCCGTCGCCAGCCAGAGCTACCAGTTTTGTAATCTCGAACACACCGAAGTCGCCAGCACTGCGCTGGCGGAAGAAGTGGCGTTGGCGATTGCCTATAACGACATCAGCCAGGCTGTCATGTTGGTAACGCCGACGGACCTTGAAGACTTCATTGTCGGTTTCAGCATTGGCAGCGGCATTATCGCCGACGTTAGCGACATTTATGATCTAAAACTCAGCGGTTCGGGCTCTACCCAATACGCTCAGGTGCAGATCTCCAGCCGCGCCTTCTGGAACCTCAAGCAGCAGCGGCGCCAATTAACGGGTACCAGTGGCTGCGGCTTGTGTGGCGTGGAAGCGGTGGAGCAGGCATTGCCGGACCTTCAAGTGCTACCCGGCGCGCCTTTGCCGTCTGCCGAATGGCTCGACGGCCTGCGCCAGCGCATCAGCGCGTTTCAACCGCTGGGCCAGTACAGCGGCGCGGTGCATGCGGCGGTGTTCATGAATAACCAGGGCGAATTGCTGCTGGGCCGCGAAGACATCGGCCGACACAACGCGCTCGACAAGTTGATCGGCGCGCTGATCCGCCAACAGATCCCGACTGACGGCGGCCTGGCGATTGTTACCAGCCGTTGCAGCCTCGAATTGATTCAGAAAGTCCTGCGTGCCGGCATCCAGACCCTGGTCAGCCTGTCGTCACCCACCGGTCTGGCCCTGCAATGGGCGCGCCGACACAACCTCAACCTTATCCACCTGCCGCAGAAAAGCGCGCCGCGGGTCTACAGCCCTGCGATGGAGTACCAGCCATGAGCAATCATCACCAAGCCGACCAAACCCCAACCCCGCGCTACAAGCCCTATAAAGGCCCGGCTGGCGGCTGGGGCGCGCTGATCAGCGTGGCGCAGGCGTGGCTGACCAGCGACAACGCGCTGAAAAATATCCGCATGATGCTCAAGACCAACCAGAACGGCGGCTTCGACTGCCCGGGTTGCGCATGGGGTGACTCGCCGGAAAGCGGCATGGTCAAGTTCTGCGAAAACGGCGCCAAGGCGGTGAACTGGGAAGCCACCAAGCGCCGTGTCGATGCGGCATTCTTCGCCAAGCACAGCGTCACCGCATTGCTGGAACAAAGCGACTATTGGCTGGAATACCAGGGCCGCCTGACCGAGCCGGTGAGCTATAACGCCGAAACCGACCGCTACCAGCCCATCAGCTGGGAAGCGGCGTTTGCGCTTATCGGCAAGCACCTCAATGCATTACCCAGCCCGGACATGGCCGAGTTCTACACCTCGGGCCGCGCCAGCAACGAAGCGGCTTATCTGTACCAGCTGTTCGTGCGCGCCTATGGCACCAACAACTTCCCGGACTGCTCGAACATGTGCCACGAGGCCAGCGGTGTCGCCCTGGCGCAAAGCGTGGGCGTCGGCAAAGGCACCGTGACTTTTGACGACTTCGAGCATGCCGACGCGATTTTCGTCTGGGGCCAGAACCCCGGCACCAACCACCCGCGCATGCTGGAGCCGCTGCGCGAAGCGGTTAAACGCGGTGCTCAGGTGGTGTGCATCAACCCACTCAAAGAGCGCGGCCTGGAACGCTTCCAGCACCCGCAGCACCCGCTGGAAATGCTTACCAACGGCGACAAGCCGACCAATACTGCGTACTTCCGCCCGGCACTGGGTGGCGACATGGCCATCCTGCGCGGCATGGCCAAGTTCCTGCTGCTGTGGGAACGCCAGGCCCAGGCCGAAGGCAAGGAAGCCGTGTTCGACCACGACTTCCTCAACGAACACACCACCAACGTGCTGGAGTACCTCGGCCAGATCGACGACACCTCCTGGGAGGAAATCGTCGCTCAGTCAGGCCTGCCACTGGTCGAGATCGAGCAAGCCGCGCGCATGTACGCCAAGGGCAAAAACGTGATCATGTGCTGGGCGATGGGCATCACCCAACACCGGCACTCGGTACCGACCATCCAGGAAATCGCCAACCTGATGCTGCTGCGCGGCAACATTGGCCGCCCAGGCGCGGGTCTGTGCCCGGTGCGTGGCCACAGTAACGTGCAGGGCGACCGCACCATGGGCATCAACGAACGCCCACCGGTGGCGTTCCTCGACTCCCTGGAGCGCCGCTTCCAGTTCCAGGTGCCGCGCACCAATGGGCACAACGTGGTGGAAGCGATTCACGCCATGCTCGAAGGCCGTTCCAAGGTGTTTATCGGCCTGGGCGGCAACTTCGCCCAAGCCACCCCGGACAGCCCGCGCACCTTCGAAGCCTTGCGCAACTGCGACCTGACTGTGCAGATCAGCACCAAGCTCAACCGCAGCCACCTGACCCACGGCAAAGACGCGCTGATCCTGCCATGCCTGGGCCGTACCGACATCGACATCCAGGCCGAAGGCCCGCAGGCGGTGACGGTGGAAGACTCGTTCAGCATGGTCCACGACTCCCACGGCCAGTTGCAGCCGCTGTCGAAGCTGATGAAATCCGAACCGGCGATTGTCGCGGGTATTGCTGCCGCGACCCTGGGCAGCAAGCCGGTGGACTGGAACTGGCTGGTGGCTGACTACAGCCGTATTCGCGACCTGATCGCCGACACCATTCCGGGTTTCAAGGACTTCAACGAGCGCCTCAAACACCCCGGTGGTTTCTATCTGGGCAACTCCGCCGGTGCACGCCGCTGGAACACGCCTTCGGGTCGTGCCAACTTCCGCCCGAATATCCTGCCCAAAGACCTGATCCACGAACGCACCCACGCCACAGGCCGCGTGCCGGACCTGATCATGCAGTCGATGCGCTCCCACGATCAGTACAACACCACCATTTATGGCCTGGACGATCGCTATCGTGGGGTCAAAGGTCAGCGTGACGTGCTGTTCGTCAACGAAGCCGACATCATCCGCCTGGGCTTCAAGCCGGGGCAGAAGGCCGACATCGTGTCGCTATGGGAAGACGGCCGTGAACGCCGCGTGAAGGGCTTTACCCTGCTGGCGTTTGATATCCCGGCAGGGCAGGCAGCCGCCTACTATCCGGAAGTGAACCCGCTGGTGCCGCTGGAAAGCACCGGGGAAGGCAGCCATACGCCAACCTCGAAATTCGTGGCGATTCGCCTGGAAGCGGCGGGCGACAATGGACTGATCATGGCGCGCTCGGCGTAAAATCTCCAGGCACAAAAAAGGCCGCTTTTGCATAAAAGCGGCCGTTCCGAAGTAGTAAAAGACTCGCAAAAATCACTTAAGTTCCCCATACAAAACAGCAACTTAGCAAATTGTATACAACCTGTACCGCTGGTCGGTTTTCGATTGTCAGCCCCTCAATACAACCTCAGGATCGCGCCGTCATCCTCTTGAGGTCTCTCTATGAAGTTCTCCTCGATTCTCTTGCTGTCCCTTGGCCTGGTCACTGGCGCAGCCATGGCCGGTGGCACCACCGAAGCCGGTGTGGGCGGCGCATTGGGCGGGGTACTCGGTTCAGTTGTGGGCCAGCAGATCGGCGGTAACACCGGTTCGGCCATCGGCGCAGCGCTGGGCGGCGCAGGCGGCAGCGCCGTCGGTGCCGACAAACGCAGCCGTGGCCAGGCAGCCATTGGCGGCGCCCTGGGCGCAGCTGGCGGCAACGTGGTGGGCCGCAGCATGGGCGGCAACACCGGCAGCTTGATCGGCGCAGCCGCAGGCGGTGGCGCGGGTGGCGCACTGGGCAACTACATGGGCAACCAGAGCGATGATAACGACCGCCGCTCCCACAGCCGGGATAACCGTCGTTATGACCGCGATGATCATCGCGGCCGTGGCCATGCTTATGGCCATCGCAAGAACAAGCATCACTACCGTCATCGGTAAGCGCTAGAGAACGCTACAAAACAAATGTGGGAGCCGGGCTTGCCCGCGATGACGGCGTGTCAGCACTGAACCTATCAGCTGACACACTGCTATCGCAGGCAAGTCCGGCTCCCACACTTAATGCTCACCGCACGCAAAAATGCATCACACCACCAACCGCTGCAACGCCTCGCGCAACGTCCCCGGAATCGTCACCGGCTGGTTCGTCCCCCGATCCACAAACACATGCACAAAGCGCCCTGCCGCACAGGCTTCCTCTTCGCCTGCCTTGAACACCGCCAACTCGTATTGCACCGAGCTGTTGCCCAATTTGCCCACTCGCAGGCCAATGTCTATTTGATCGGGAAAGGCGATCGAAGCGAAGTAATCGCACGCCGAACTCACCACAAACCCCACCACCTCGCCGTCATGAATATCCAAGCCACCCTGTTCGATCAGGTAGGTGTTCACCGCGGTGTCGAAAAAGCTGTAGTAGGTCACGTTATTCACATGGCCATACACATCGTTGTCGTGCCAGCGCGTAATGATCGGCTGGAAGTGACGGTAATCGGCGCGCTGGGGCATTGAGTCGGGCATGGGCACCTCTTGTAAAAGTGGGTTTAAAGGTTATCCAAATGGGTTTGCGCCCACTCACGCACTTCGGCGTAGGGGTAGTCCTCCAGCGCAGCAAAACCGGGAATGCCCCGCGCCTTCAATTTGGTAAATAACGGCACACTGATGCCAGCCAGAAACCGCGTCAACCGCTCGGCACTCGGCAGATCGCCGGTGTGCTCATGATGCCTGTGGATAAAATCACCGCACAGTCCCATGAAGTTTTTATCCACAAGCGCCGGCAGACTCGGCGGTGCTGGCAAGTGCGCCACATGGCCGTGGCACACCGAGCAGTGCCCGCAGCGTTGCGGGGCTTTTTCGTCACCAAAATACAGCGCCAGGCGCTGCCCCAGGCACTGTTCGGTGGCGAACAGATCGAGCATCGCATGAATCCGCGCCACCTCCCCTAACTCGTGCTGCTTGAAGCCTGTGTATAACTCTTCGCTCAACACTTGGGGGTCAAAGTCGGTATTCAGCAAGCTGTAGACCTCGGTCATTTGCTTGCTTTCCAGCTCGATCAACCCTTGCTCCTGGAAGTAATCCAGCGCCTTCACCACCCGATTGCGTTCGGCGTTGTGCTGTTGGTACAGCGCGTCGAAATCCACGGTGGCCCAGGTTCTGGCGCGGCTGCACACCTGGATAATCGCTGCGACAAATTGCTGTCGCTCACCGGAAAACCGTGCCAGCAAGGCCTCGGGTTCGATCAAATACTTGAACCGGTACTCGGCATAAAACGCATAGCGCGGCGCGATCACGCCCTTGAGTTCCAGCTGCACCAGCAACGTCTTCAGCGGCAGCTCGCGAATATTGCTGTGGTCCGACAGTGACCTCAGCAAAAATTCCCACTGCCCCTCACCTCGCGCGGCCTGCAACTCCTCCAGCACACGGCGAATACCGTCCTGCTCGGGCGTATCGCCGTATACAAAGTTTTCCAGCACATTGAGGCTGTCGCGGTTGGCCAGCACCAGGCAGTCCGAAGGCTGCCCATCGCGCCCCGCGCGGCCGATTTCCTGGCTGTAGTTTTCGATGGATTTGGGCAGGTCGAAGTGCACCACATTGCGGATGTCACTCTTATCGATGCCCATGCCAAACGCGATGGTGGCGACGATGCAATTGGAGCGCCCACCCATAAAACGCTGCTGGATACCCTCGCGTTTATCGTGGGGCAAACCGGCGTGATAGGCCTCGGCCTGGATGCCGTTGCGGTTCAGGTGCTCGGCGATCTGCTCGGCGGTCTTCTGCAAGGTCACATACACGATGCCGGGCTGATTGGCGCGCTCGTTCATCCACTGCACCAGGCGCCGACGCTTGTCCGCGCCGGCAACCGGCTCCACCAGCAGGTTGAGATTGGCCCGGTAGAAGCCGGTGGTGACCACGTCCTCAGGCGCGATGGTGAACTTGGCCTGCATGTCGGCAATGACCTTGGGCGTGGCCGTCGCCGTCAGCAGCAGCGCTTGTGGGATATTGAACTGGCGCTGGTAGTCCGGCAGCTTCAAATAGTCCGGGCGGAAGTTGTGGCCCCACTCGGAAATACAGTGCGCCTCGTCCACCACCAGCAGCGAGATCTGCACGCTTTGCAGGAAGTTACGGAAGCGCTCGTTCTTCAAGCGCTCCACGGAAATCATCAGGATTTTCAGCTCACCCGAACGCGCCCGGGCCATGACGTCATTGGCGTCTTCTCGGCTTTGCGCCGAGTCGATACTGCCCGCTGAAATACCGTGGCGCTGCAGAAAGCCCAACTGGTCCTGCATCAACGCCAGCAGCGGCGACACCACCAGCGTCAGGTGCGGCAGCAACACCGCCGACAGCTGGTAACACAGGGACTTGCCCGACCCGGTAGGGAAAATTGCCGCCGCCGAACGACCGGCCAGCACGGCGCGGACCGTCTGTTCCTGGCCCAGGCGAAATTGTGGATAACCAAAGACCTGCTGGAGGGTGTCGTGCATGAGCTGTCACTCCATTGACCGCTGAGTTGGCTGAAAAACATAGCCCGGAAAACTCAGCGAATCGAGAAAGGTCGCAAGGAAAAAAGAGACAGGATGATACACGGGGTGGGATATGGCCTAGGGCCGAAGTGGGAACACGCCGAAGTGGCAGCAGGATTCAGTAGGCTGGCGGACTTTTTGTGCAGAATACGGCGTGGTTTTTATCCTGCCTGCACGCGCACGCATTGCGCTACAATTGAGCCTTGCGACCCAGGAGTACGCTGCGATGAGCGAACCGACGTTTGAGCAAAAACAGCATCACTACCACAAGATCCGCCGCTCCAATTACCTGGCCAGCCTGCGCCTGGAGGGGTTTGACACCCAGCCGACGGACGTCGACAAACCCTTGCCGACCCGCGAAGCCGTTCTTGCCAAGTACCGCAAAACCCCGCACTGATGCTCGACAAATACGGGGTGGGCCAGGATCCGTACTGCTATCCCGGTAGCGGTGTCCTGCGTAACCGCCTCGATTTACTCGACGAACTACTTCTGCACCAGGCCGAGCGAGAACTCTCCGAAATCGCCGTTGGCAGCCTTCCGCTCTACCCTCCTCCTTACGACCTCGAACGCCTGCAACACATCCACCGCACTGTGTTCGGCGATATCTACGACTGGGCCGGGGAGCTGCGCAGCGTCAACATTCAGAAAGGCGATACGCTATTTTGCACCCCAGAACGTATCCAGCCCGAAGCGGCGAAAATCATCCGGCAGATGGAACAGTCGAACTGGTATGTCGGTGCGACTCAAACTGAACTTGTACGTCTGATCGCCGAGGCCTATGGCGACCTCAACGTCATCCACCCCTTCCGCGAAGGTAATGGCCGGGCGCAGCGAATTTTGTTCGAACAAATCCTCGTGAATGCGGGCTTTTCGGTGAACTGGTGGCTGGTGAAACACTCGGCCTGGATACCGGCGAACATTGATGCGGTGGCGTGCGATTATCGAGGGTTGGAAGCGATTTTTGACCGGTGTATCAGTAAACCGGTCAGCGCTTAGTTGAACTGTCACCGGTTAAACCCTCTGTTTATTGCTCCAGATAAAGCTCACTTCTAAGGTTTGGTCCGTCGCTGCAAACTCAGCGATCGGGTTTGGTCACTCGAAAAACAGCACACATAAGTGCCACTACATGTCTTACGAACGTCTATCGTCTCGTAAAGCACTGCTATGGCGGCTGTGTGTGGGACGTCTGCGGACGTGTCGGATTGCTGTTTCCGGCTGGCCAACCTGCGCACAGTCCGCCACCCACCGTTTGGCCACGGTGATGTCGGTCACCTAACAGCAAACCGAGTACCTTCAAATGCAAATACCTCAACCGAAATTTGTTAGAGCCTGTGCAGCATGTCCAGCTGCAACCGACGGTTGATCACCAACCACCACCAAGCCCGCCACTGAGCTAAAACTGTGGGAGCTGGCTTGCCTGCGATAGCGGATTTCCAGGCTATATCTCTATAGCTGACCCTCCGTCATCGCGGGCAAGCCCGGCTCTCACGATGGGTGGGTGTTGGTCAGAAAGTCACTGTCAAACCGCAAATGCCGGAAGCACCTGTAAGAAGAAACCAAAAGGTGCGTAGCCCTTTTCCCAAACTGCTTCAAATACGCTCTCAGCCCTCTACAGAACACCCCTTCGACTAACCGACACTAGCGCCCTCTCAACTTTTGTCGGCAGAACCTCGTGAACATCGAAAGGACTCAACACATCGGCCATTATGGCGTCATCTTCACAGTGATCCGCTTCACTGTTGTGCCTGACAATCGGCATGCTTTGGCCAACCTATGCCTGCTTGAAGCAAAAACAGCGGCGCGACAAGTGCGCGATCAGATACGCCGCTTGTACGAGAAAATGTTGGCCAGGGATTTACCCTGCGAGATGGCGGTCGCTGTTTCCCATCCGTTGAGACGAAGCCAGGCCGACCGTTTAAACGACCAAAATGTGTTCATCAAACAAATAATTTCCGGCGCGGTTAAAGCCCCGGGGATAATCGTATCAACAGTAACTGCAGGCTTAGTTGGCGATACGATTTCCGGCAAGCTCCGCAGGTATCACGCTGGAGACATCATCATCGGACTGGACGCAAATGTGAGAGGGGGGATCGGGCCTCAACGGTCGACACTCTCTATGCACGTCTACTCAGGCGAGTCTTAATCACATGGGCCTTTACCTGCAATCCGCGCTTTTTCTCATTACCTATCTAGTGATCTATTACCAAATCACAGACCCCGCTCTTAGAAAGCGTTTAGCCATCACCTGTCTCGCCACAAGTCTCACTTTGACGTTCCTACTACCCTACGTGGCGGTGATCCTCAGAATGCCATTCCTACCGGTCTTCATATTCTTGATAGGCTTGGCACTCTTCATCACCCGAAACAAGTACCGCCTCAAACGCAACCACCCCCCTCACCCACTCCTGCGTGCCCCCACCATGAACCTCGCCCCCAACTTCCCCGAAGACCCCGCCATGCAGCGCCTCCTGCAACTGCTGCACGAAGAAATCGGCCTGCCGAAACACAAGACCATCCGCCTGCAAACGTCGATCAATCTCGATCTGGGCTGTGATGGCGGTGAGGCCAAGCAACTCATGGAAGTGCTGGAGCAGGAGTTTTCCCTCGACCTCGGCGATTACGACACTTATCGTTACTTCAACCCACCGGTCTTTGACGTCTTCCTGAAGCGTCGTGCCAAGGGGCGTGGCGAGAAGGTCCCGTTGACCATCGGCATGCTTTACCTGGCCATCAAGACCAACAGCTGGGACACACAGACGCTGGAAAACCTGAGCTGAGCGAACACCAGCTCCGAGCACTCCAAACATCAAAATGTGGGAGGGGGCTTGCTCCCGAAAGCGGTGGATCAGTCGATAAATTTCTGGCTGAGGTACCGCCTTCGCGAGCAAGCCCGCTCCCACATTGGTTTGGCGCTAACTTGACGGATCACCGACACAACAAGGACCTTACATGGACGTAATGATGGGCCTGCTCGCCGCCCTGCTCTGGGGCGGCACGGATTTTCTGGTGGGCCTCAATGCCCGCGCCGTGGGGGTTAAACGCGCGGTGTATTTCGGCCAGGCGCTGGGCTTTCTGATCATGACCCTGCTGCTGGTCATCTTCCCCGCCTTGCTACTCAAATCCCTGAACGCTTCGTTGAGCGTCTGGCTGCTGGGCATCGCTGCCGCGCTGTTCACCGTCTCCGGCGCACTCGCCCTGTCCAAGGCCTTCGCACTGGGCAAAGCCGCCATCGTGGCGCCGCTGGTGACGTCCTACGGCGTGGTCACCACCTTGCTGTCCTGGGCGACCGGTGAACATATCAGCCTGATCCAGCTTGGCTGCATCGGCCTGTGCGTGGTCGGCGTGATCCTCTCCAGCCTCCATAAGGACAACGGCGTCCCACACAACAGTTCAAACCGCGCCATCGCCTACGCCATGCTCGCGGCGTTGCTATACGGCAGCAGCTTCTGGCTGCAAGGTCGCTACACACTGCCCGCGCTGGGGCCGATCACCATGCTCTGGCTCGGCTACCTGGTGGGCCTGTGTGTGCTGGTGGTGATGGTGCTGAAGATCAAGGACGGCCTGAAAATCCCGCCGCTGAAAAACTGCGCGACGCTGACCGGCGCAAGCCTGATGAACCTGGGTGGGTTCTCGGCGTTTTCGTGGGGGGCGATGGCAGGGTCGGTGTCGGTGGTGACGGTGATCAGTACGTTGTCCGGCGGGATCGCGGCGATTCTGGGGTTCGTGTTTTTCAAGGAACGGTTGTCGGCAGTGCAGGTGTCGGGGGTTGTGCTGGTACTGGTTGGGGCGGTGGTTTTGCATATCGCGCACTGATCCAGCGCGCACAAAAAAGCCGCCCACTGGGGGCGGCTTTTTTACAGCGTCCGACTTTTACAACTTCGGACCCGCAGCCTTGATCGCGTCGCTCACTTCAAACTTCTTGAAGTTCTCGATGAACAGACCGGCCAGCGCTTTCGCTGCTTCGTCGTAGGCAGCCTTGTCAGCCCAGGTGTTACGTGGGTTCAACAGGCCGGTTTCAACGCCCGGCACGGCCAGTGGCACGTCGAGGTTGATGGTGTCGAGGTGTTCGGTTTCAGCACCGATCAACGCGCCGCTCTGGATCGCTGCGATCACGCCGCGAGTGGTCGGGATGTTGAAGCGCTTGCCGACGCCGTAGCCGCCGCCGGTCCAGCCGGTGTTGACCAGGTAGACCTTGGAGCCGAAGCCGCGGATGCGCTTGATCAGCAGCTCAGCGTATTCGCCAGCCGGGCGTGGGAAGAATGGTGCGCCGAAGCAGGTGGAGAAGGTCGACTTGATGCCGCCGCCGGAACCCATTTCGGTCGAGCCCACCAATGCGGTGTAGCCGGACAGGAAGTGGTAGGCCGCTTGTTCTTCGCTGAGGATCGAGACTGGCGGCAGTACGCCGGTCAGGTCGCAGGTCAGGAAGATTACTGCGTTCGGTTCACCGCCCAGGTTCTTCTCGGAACGCTTGGCAACGTGCTCCAGCGGGTAGGCCGCGCGGCTGTTCTGGGTCAGGCTGACGTTGGTGTAATCGGCGTGCTTGGCATCGTCGATAACCACGTTTTCCAGCACGGCGCCGTGCTTGATGGCTTTCCAGATGACTGGCTCGTTCTTCTCGGAGAGGTCAATGCACTTGGCATAGCAACCGCCTTCGATGTTGAACACCACACCTTCGCCCCAACCGTGTTCGTCGTCACCGATCAGGTAACGGCTTTCGTCGGCGGACAGGGTGGTTTTACCGGTGCCCGACAGGCCGAAGAACAGGGTCACGTCGCCTGCTTCGCCAATGTTGGCGGCGCAGTGCATCGGCAGTACGTCGGAAGCCGGCAGCAGGAAGTTCTGCACCGAGAACATGGCTTTTTTCATTTCACCGGCGTAGCGCATGCCGGCGATCAGGACTTTTTTCTGTGCGAAGTTGAGGATCACGCAACCGTCGGAGTTGGTGCCGTCACGCTCAGGCACGCACTCGAAGTTGGCCACGTTGAGCACTTGCCACTCTTCACGACCGGCCGGGTTGTACTGGGCCGGGTTGATGAACAGGCAACGACCGAACAGGTTCTGCCAGGCAGTCTGGGTGGTCATTTTCACGGCCAGGTAGTGGTCTTCGGAAGCCCCTACGTGAACGTGGGAAACGAAGTGCTCTTGCGCGTTATTGAATGCCTCGACGCGAGCCCACAGGGCATCGAACTTGTCGGCCGGGAACTTGCGGTTGATCGGGCCCCAGGCGATGGAAGCCTGGGTGGAAGGCTCTTCAACGATGAAACGGTCGACCGGCGAACGGCCGGTACGGTGACCGGTTTCAACGACCAGTGCGCCAGTATCGGCAAGCACGCCTTCACCGCGCTGCAGGGCTTCTTTGACCAGATCGTCAACACTCAGATCGGTGTATACGGCGTTATTGGCTTGCGTCATGAGGTTCCCCGTCGGCCTATGGCCGAGTGCTCCAAACGTTTTGTAGTAGAAAGTTGCGCACTACTACCGCGAAAAAAGTGGGCCGGATTATGCCAGAAAAGCCCAAAAAGAGTAGGGCCCTCCCGTCAGAACAGCGCTAATCCGCCATTCGTCAGGTGATTTACCTGTGCTTAAACGTTTTAGTGGCGGGTGTCGGAAGGGGTGTCGATACCTGCGCCGGCGAACAATTGGGCGACATCGGCGGCGTCGAACAGGTAGCGCTGGTTGCAGAACTGGCAGTCAATCTCGATATGCCCGCCGTGCTCCACTACCAAATCCTGCGCATCTTCCAGGCCCAGGCTGACCAAGGCGTTGGCCGAACGCTCGCGCGAGCAGCTGCAATGGAAGCGCAGGCCCTGTGCGTCGAACAGGCGCACGGCCTCTTCGTGGTACAGGCGATGCAGGATGGTTTCGTTGTCCAGGGCCAGCAACTCTTCAGCGGTCAGGGTACCGGCCAGGGCGGTCAGCTTGCGCCAGCTGTCGGTACGCTCGTCGTCGTCCTTGATGCGGTCAGCCGGCAATTGCTGCAGCAACAGGCCACGGGCGCGCTTGCCGTCGGCGTTGAGCCAGAACTTGGTACCCACTTGCTGGGACATCACGAAATAGTTGGTGAAGCAGTCCGAGAGGGTCTCGCCGTCGAGGTCGACGATGCCCTGGTAGCGCTGGCCTTCAGTCGGGTCGACGGTGATGGCCAGTACGCCGTTGGCCATCAGGTCGGAAAGCGTGGCGTCCGGGGTAATCAAGTCGGCGTCATAGCGCGCCAGGCCACGGATTTCGCGCTCGCTGGAGCACTCGATCATCAGCATCGGGACCGGGCCTTCGGAACGGGCCTGCAGAATCAGCAAACCGTCGAATTTCATGGTGCCTACCAGCAGCGAAGCCGCCGCCATCAGCTCACCGAGCAATTGCGCGACCGGCTCCGGATAGGGGTGCTTGGCGAGGACTTCGGCGTAGCTGCGCTCCAGCGAGACCAGTTCGCCGCGGGCGTCGTTCTCGTCGAAGATGAAGCGTTGGGTGAAGTCGGTATCCGGTAGATCAGTCATAGGTCTGGGTATCTGAATTGATGACAAAATGATTACAAGGTTTATAAAATTAAACGCTTTAGCACCATGTTGGTGCGGCTTTCTTCTGGAAACGGAGAGCTTAATTGAGCGTAGAGGGACAGTTTATGAACAATCCGGGTTTGTTCCAAGCCAAGTGGAACCTCCGGCGATGGGCTCTTTGCAATCTACTCGCTATCGGGCTGCTGTGTTTTTGGCTGTGGCCCACGGGCCAGATGCTCTGTACGATTTTCGACGAGTGGCTGTTTCATCTGCTCAATGACCCGCTGGCGAGCAACTCAACGTGGCTGCATGTATGGGCCGTGGCCAGTTTGCGACCGTTTGATGCGGTGGTCGGCGTGATTCTGCTGATGCTGCTGATTCGTGGAGACTGGGTATTCAAGGCGGTGCAGGTGCGCCAGGCGACGTTAGGTTTTGTCGGAATTTTGCTGCTGTTGTTATTCATCCGCATGCTGTTTTCAAAACTCGCAGCGCAAATGGGCTGGCAACACAGTAGCCCGTCGATGGTGATCAGCGGGGCGGTCCAGATGAGTGACTATTTCCCGGGGCTGGAGAAAACCTGGGAGCTCAAGGACCGTTCGAGCCAGAGTTTCCCGGGGGATCACGCGTCTGTACTGCTGATCTGGGGCATGTTCATGACGGTATTTGCCAAGCGTATCGGCCAGGTGCTGGTGATCTGGGGCCTGGCGCTGTTGTTCATGATGCCGCGACTGGTCGCGGGCGCGCATTGGGGGCAAGACGATTATATCGGCGGCGTGCTGCTGGCCCTGTTGGCGTTGGGCTGGGGGTATTACACCCCGTTTGCGGCGAAGGTGTCGGGAGCATTGCTGCGCGTCTCCGCGCCGATCTTCGGGCTGCTGGGTAAGCTGCCGGTGATCGGGCGATTGAGCGTCATACGCACTGCGGCGTAACGCTGCCGGCGAACTGTGTGCGGCTTGCTCGCGAATGCGGAGTGTCAGGTTAAGCGTTTTTCACTGACCCACCGCTTTCGCGAGCAAGCCCGCACACATTTGATCTCCGATAGCCTGCAGATTACACAATCACTCGTCATTGCCACTGCCGCGAAACTTGAACAGGTCGCGGCGTTGCTTCTTGCTCGGTTTGCCATCGGTGGTCATGCCGGTAGCGCCCGCCTTACGCATGGCCGCCGCGTTTTCACGCTTGGCGATGCTCGCTTCGGTCTCGGCGTACAGCGCCTGCGCTTCGGGAGCGCCACGCCGTACAACGGAAAGCGCCTGAACCACGACTGTCTTTTCGTCAAAACCTATACGAATCTGCAACTCATCGCCGACACGTGGCTCTTTGCCCGGCTTGCAGCGCTCGCCGCGATGATGCACCTTGCCGCTCTCAATGGCAGCCTTGGCCAGGGCACGCGTTTTATAGAAGCGTGCAGCCCACAACCACTTGTCCAGACGGACCTTTTCTTCCTCTTCCTGCTTTTGAGCCACTTGAATTCCTCGCTCTGAAAAATGTCGCAACTTTAACGTTGAAACCCTTCGACGCATAAACCCCAAGGCTCACCTAAGATACGCCAGGTAGCACCCTGTTTTCGCGAGGATTCGCTGTGACCGACTTTCCGATTTCACTCACCTCGCCAGATCAACGGTGTGTGGGGTGCCAGCAAAGCGAACCCCTGGGGTTCGATTTTGCATTTGCCTACCAACCCATCGTGGACCTTCGGGACCATTCGATTTATGCCAATGAAGCGTTGGTGCGCGGCATCAATGGCGAAGGCGCAATGTCGGTGCTCGAGCAAGTCAACGACAACAACCGCTACCGTTTCGACCAGCGCTGCCGTACCCAGGCGATTGCCCTGGCCGCTGAGTTGGGCATGCAAACGCACCTTTCCATCAATTTCATGCCCAACGCCGTGTACCGCCCGGAGTTGTGTATCCGCAGCACCCTGGAGGCGGCCCAGGCGCACAATTTTCCGCTGAACCGATTGATTTTCGAAACACTGGAAAGCGAGCACGTAGATAACTATCGCCATTTGACGAATATTCTGCGTGAATATCGCCAATTCGGTTTCAAGACCGCCATCGATGATTTCGGCGCGGGCTATTCGGGGCTGAATCTGCTGGCCGATTTCCAACCTGACTTGATCAAACTCGACATGGCGCTGATTCGCGATGTCGACAAGGATCGTGTCCGTCAGGTGATCGTCCGGGGGATTGTCACAATCTGTGAGCAGTTGGGGGTTACTGTCATCGCCGAAGGCATCGAAAGTGCCGGCGAGCGCGACTTCCTGTCCGACTGCGGAATATATCTGATGCAGGGTTACTGGTTCGCCAGGCCTGCATTCAAAGCCCTGGCCGAGGTTTCCCCACGCGCCTGGGCGAATTGACCGGTTACCCATATTGAAGACATTTGACCATTTGACCGTTGTAGGTCTGCGTGAATGGGTGGCACTTCCCGATTTGGGAGTGGCTGGCCTGCGCGCGAAGATCGACACCGGTGCCAGCACCTCCAGCCTGCACGCCACCGATATCGAGCCGTTTGAGCGCGACGGTGAGAAATGGGTGCGCTTTACCGCGCACTTGGGCAGCGTGGTGCAACTGCGTCACCGCCGCTGCGAAGCGCCCCTGGTGACGATGAAAACCATCAAGAGCTCCAACGGCCATGCGCAGGTGCGCTATGTGATCAGCACCACGCTGGCGTTGGGGGATCGGGTATGGCGGGTGGAGTTCACACTGGCCTGCCGCAAAGCCATGCGTTACCGCCTGTTGCTGGGTTCCAAGGCGCTGATTGACGGCCATCTGGTCGTCAGCCCCGGCGTCAAGTACGTTCAAGACAAGCCGGTGTTCCCGGTCTCTACTATTTCTGCCCCAGGTGCTGCATGAAGATCGCTGTGCTGTCGCGAAACCCGCGTCTGTATTCAACCCGCCGGCTGGTCGAGGCCGGCACCGAACGTGGCCACGAAATGGTGGTGATCGACACGTTGCGTGCCTACATGAACATTGCCAGCCACAAGCCGCAGATCCATTACCGGGGCAAGCCGCTGGAAGGCTTTGATGCGGTGATCCCACGGATCGGCGCTTCAGTGACTTTCTACGGCTGCGCGGTGTTGCGCCAGTTTGAAATGATGGGCGTGTTCCCGCTGAATGAATCGGTGGCCATCGCGCGCTCGCGGGACAAGCTGCGCTCGCTGCAACTGCTGTCACGCCGTGGCATCGGCCTGCCGGTGACCGGTTTTGCCCACTCCCCTGATGACATCCCGGACCTGATCGAGATGGTCAACGGCGCGCCGCTGGTGATCAAGGTGCTGGAAGGCACCCAGGGCATCGGCGTAGTGCTGTGTGAAACCGCGACGGCCGCCGAGTCGGTGATCGAGGCGTTCATGGGCCTCAAGCAGAACATCATGGTGCAGGAGTACATCAAGGAAGCCGGCGGCGCGGATATCCGTTGCTTCGTGGTCGGTGACAAGGTGATTGCCGCCATGAAGCGCCAGGCCAAGCCAGGGGAGTTCCGCTCCAACCTGCACCGTGGCGGCAGCGCCAGCCTGATCAAAATCACCCCGGAAGAACGCATGACCGCGCTGCGGGCAGCCAAAGTGATGGGGTTGGCGGTAGCGGGTGTGGATATCCTGCGCTCCAACCACGGGCCGCTGGTGATGGAAGTGAACTCATCGCCAGGCCTGGAAGGCATCGAGACCACCACCGGCAAGGACGTGGCGGGGATCATCATTCAGCATCTGGAGAAGAATGGTGGGCCGAATATGACTCGGACCAAGGGCAAGGGCTGACCCTCAGCCTGCTGATATGCCATAAAACCAAATGTGGGAGGGGGCTTGCTCCCGATAGCGCTGTTACAGTCACTGAATTATTGACTGAGAGGCTGCCATCGGGAGCAAGCCCCCTCCCACATTTTGATCTGCGTTGCGTTCTAGACCGCGTCTCTGGGCAGCATCAAGCCGAGCGGCAAGCGCACCCGCGCTTCCAGGCCGCCCTCTTCGCGGTTACGCAGCTCAACATTGCCACCATGCATCGAGGCTATCCGTCGCACAATCGCCAGGCCCAAACCAGTGCCCTTACCACCCCGGGCACGGTCGCCACGGGTAAAGGGGTTGAAGATGCCTTCCAGCTCGTCCGGATCGATCCCCGCACCTCGGTCCATCACACTGAGCACCACATACGGCGCAGTGCTGTCGCCGGACACGTAGGCCGCTACTTCCACATCCGAGCCGGCGTGGTGCAAGGCGTTGCCGATCAGGTTGTTCAACAGGCGCTTCATCGACACCCTGCGCAACGCAAACGGCTGGATCGGTTCCAGGCGCATGCGCACCTGTTCGCCGTTCTGGTTGTAGGGCGCGACCACTTCACGCACGAGGTCGGTGAGGTCGACTTCTTCGACCACTTCATCACGGCCATCGCGGATGAATGCCAGGAACTGATCGAGGATCGCGTCCATGTCCTCAATGTCGCGCACCATGTCATCGGTGAGGTCGGTGTGGTTACCCATCAGCTCCAGGGACAGGCGCAACCGCGTCAACGGCGTACGCAAGTCGTGGGACACGCCCGCCAGCATCAGCTCGCGTTCGCGCCCGGCCTGTTCGACATCTTCCGCCATCTGGTTGAATGCGCCGTACACCTCGGTCATCTCACTGGGCGTATCGCTCACCGGCAGGCGCACACTGCGCCCCTGCCCCAGTTGGCGCGCGGCGAACACCAGGCGTTTGAGCGGTTGGTTGAGCTGACGCACAAAAATCCACGCGGACGCCGTTGAAAGCAACCCGATCGCCAGGAACCAGCCCAGCACGTTCCAGATCTTCTGCCCCCGCAACGGGTGCGGGTACAGCGGAACCTTGATCCAGGCATCCCCCAGGCTCGGCGCCCTCACCCATAGCGCGGGCGAAACATGCATGCGCAACCGTACCTCGGTGTCCTCTCCGAGTTCGGCCTGCATCTGTCGCTGGTAGATCTCACTGTAGGGCCAGTGTTGCTCGCCTTCCGGCACACCGGCGCCGTCAACGCGAATCAACGTCGACGCCTTGGCTACCTTTTCGCGGTTCTCAGGGTCTACGGCCCAATACGCGCGCAGTGTCAGGGCGACACCGTGGCTGTATTGCCGATCCACCAGCACGTCTTCGTTCATCAACAGATAAACCAGCGTAAGCGCCTTGGAGAACAGAACGACGATCAGCACCAGCCAAAGGGTGCGGGAAAAGAAACTTTGCGGGAACCACAGCGGGGTTTTCATAGAAGACGGCTAAACACCTTGCAGGAACGAGCGGCGCTCGCAGAATTGCAGACGCCGGGCATCCCGTCGACCCTCTTGGAGTCAAACGCCGGAACGCCCGCCCTGCAAATCATCGGTCACTTGGTTGCGGTGCCATCCGGCACAAACACATAGCCCACGCCCCACACCGTCTGGATATACCGTGGTTTGGACGGATCCGGCTCGATCATCCGGCGCAGACGCGATATCTGCACGTCGATGGAGCGTTCCAGGGCATCCCACTCCCGGCCACGGGCCAGGTTCATCAGCTTGTCGCGGGTCAGCGGCTGGCGTGCGTTCATCACCAGGGCCTTGAGTACTGCGAATTCGCCGGTGGTGAGCATGTGCACTTCTTCGCCACGCTTGAGCTCACGGGTAGCCAGCGAGAGTTCGTAGTCACCGAAGGTGACGCTTTCGTCTTCGCTGCCTGGCGCGCCCGGAACCGGGGCAGCCTGGCGACGCAATACGGCTTTGACCCGGGCCATCAACTCGTCAGGGTTGAACGGCTTGGCCAGGTAGTCATCAGCGCCCAGCTCGAGGCCTTTGATACGGCTCAACTCATCGCCCTTGGCGGTGAGCATGATGATCGGAATCTGGTTGTTCGCGCCACGCAGGCGTTTGCAGGCGGTCAGGCCGTCTTCGCCGGGCAGCATCAGGTCAAGCACGACCAGATTGAACACTTCACGCCCCAACAGGCGGTCCATCTGCTCGGTGTTCGGCACCGCGCGAGCACGATAGCCCTTGGAGTTGAAAAAACGCTCCAGCAGGCTGCTCAGCCCCGGATCGTCATCAACGATGAGAATTTTTTCGCCTTCAGCAGTTTGTGCAGTGCTGCTCATTAGATGCTCCTCTTATCTCGGCGCGCATTATGGCGTAGCTGCCGTTATACGCACCGTGTGCATTGTTAGCAGATTTTTCCTCTACCGCCAGCGAACCCGCGTTCTGCAACCTGCGGCGCAATCCCCACCGTGGGCGGAACGCTGGTTATAATGCGCCGCCTTTGTGCAGGGTAATGTCAGACTTTACTGCTTACTGCCTCGTTCGTTTTTTCAGTGGCGGGCAGCAATTTTCCGATTTCGAGGGTCAACAGGTTGCCTTTTGACCCAGGCAGCGGCGCCGACTGGGCCGCTCAACCAGCCTCGCAACGCCTTGTTTTCCGGGCCTGCGAGCTGCTTTCAGAATTTCAGGTGGTTTTATGGACAGCATCAACAGCCGCATCGCCGAGGAACTCGGCGTACGCCCACAACAGGTCGAAGCGGCCGTCGCTCTACTGGATGAAGGCTCCACGGTGCCTTTCATCGCCCGTTACCGTAAAGAAGTCACCGGCAGCCTCGACGACATCCAACTGCGTCACCTGGAAGAGCGCCTGCGCTACCTGCGAGAACTCGACGAACGGCGCATCAGCATCCTCGCCAGCATCGAAGAGCAAGGCAAGCTGACCCCGCAACTCGAGCGCGACATCAAGCTCGCCGACACCAAGACCCGCCTCGAAGACCTGTACCTGCCGTACAAACAGAAGCGCCGCACCAAGGGCCAGATCGCCCTGGAAGCCGGCCTGGGCGAATTGGCCGACGGTCTGTTCAACGACCCGTCGCTGACCCCGGAAACCGAAGCCGCGCGCTTTATCGATGCGGAAAAAGGTGTCGCCGACGTCAAGGCCGCCCTCGAAGGCGCCAAGTACATCCTGATGGAGCGCTTCGCCGAAAACGCGAGCCTGCTGGAAAAACTGCGCACCTACCTCAAGCAGGAAGCCACGATCAGCGCCCGCGTCATTGCCGGCAAAGAGGAAGAAGGCGCCAAGTTCCGCGATTACTTCGAACACGACGAGCCGCTGAAAAGCATGCCGTCCCACCGCGCACTCGCGATTTTCCGCGGGCGCAACGAAGGCATTCTCAGCTCCGCGCTGAAAGTCGGCGACGAACTGCCCGGCACCATGCACCCGTGCGAAGGCATGATCGGTCAACAATTCGGCATCCAGAATCAGAACCGTCCTGCGGACAAGTGGCTCGGTGAAGTGGTGCGCTGGACCTGGAAGGTCAAGCTCTACACCCACCTGGAAACCGACCTGCTCGGCGAGTTGCGTGATGGCGCCGAAACCGAAGCGATCAACGTGTTCGCGCATAACCTGCACGACCTGCTCCTAGCCGCCCCGGCCGGCCCGCGCGCCACCCTGGGCCTCGACCCCGGCCTGCGCACTGGCTGCAAGGTCGCGGTGGTCGACGCCACCGGCAAACTGCTGGACCACGCCACCGTGTACCCGCACGTGCCGCATAACAAGTGGGATCAGACCCTGGCGATCCTGGCTGCCTTGTGCGCCAAGCACGCGGTGGACCTGATCGCCATCGGCAACGGCACTGCCAGCCGTGAAACCGACAAGCTGGCCGCCGAACTGATCAAAAAATACCCAGCCATGAAAATGACCAAGGTCATGGTCTCCGAGGCCGGCGCTTCGGTGTACTCGGCGTCGGAACTGGCGTCCAAGGAATTCCCGGACCTCGACGTGTCGATCCGTGGCGCGGTGTCCATCGCCCGTCGCCTGCAGGACCCGTTGGCCGAACTGGTGAAAATCGACCCTAAATCCATCGGCGTCGGCCAGTACCAGCACGACGTGTCGCAGCTGAAACTGGCGCGCGGCCTGGATGCGGTGGTGGAAGACTGCGTGAACAAGGTCGGCGTTGACGTGAACACCGCCTCGGCTGCGCTGCTGGCGCGAATTTCCGGCCTGAACGCCACGCTGGCACAGAACATCGTCACTCACCGCGACGAAAACGGCGCGTTCAAAACGCGCGCTGCACTGAAAAAAGTCGCACGCCTGGGTGAAAAAACCTTCGAACAAGCCGCCGGTTTCCTACGTGTCATGAACGGTGACAACCCGCTGGATTCTTCGGCTGTTCACCCGGAAGCCTACCCGCTGGTGCAGCGTATTGCCGCCGAGACCGACCGCGATATCCGCTCGCTGATCGGCGACGCTGCGTTCCTCAAGCGCCTGGACCCGAAGAAGTACACCGACGAAACCTTCGGTGTGCCGACCATCACCGACATCCTGCAAGAGCTGGAAAAACCCGGCCGCGACCCGCGCCCCGAGTTCAAGACCGCCGAGTTCCAGGACGGCGTCGAAGACCTCAAGGACCTGCAGCTGGGGATGATCCTGGAAGGCGTAGTCACCAACGTGACCAACTTCGGCGCGTTTGTGGATATCGGCGTGCATCAGGACGGTTTGGTGCACATTTCCGCGCTTTCGGAGAAGTTCATCAAGGACCCGCGCGAAGCGGTCAAGGCCGGTGACGTGGTCAAGGTCAAGGTCATGGAAGTCGATATCCCGCGCAAACGCGTCGGCCTGTCGATGCGCATGAGCGACACCCCCGGCGAGAAAATCGACGGCGCACGAGGCGCACGCCCTGGCTCCGCACCACGTCAGTCGCAGAACCGCTCTGATAACCAGCCGCGCAAGGAAACTGCGACCGCAGCGCCAAGCAACAACGCCATGGCCTCGCTGTTCGCCAACGCCAAACAGTTGAAGAAACGTTGATGGAAATCCCGGCCGGCTTGACCCAGAGCGCGTTCAGCGAACTGATCGGCTGCCGCCTGCAGCGCCTGGATGAGGGCGCTGCCGAGGTGGCCCTGACCCTGGAGCCGCACCTGCGCAACCGCGCGGGCAAGCTGCATGGCGGGGCGATTTTCAGCCTGGTCGACATCACCATGGGGCTGGCCTGTTCCAGTTCCCATGGGTTTGACCAGCAGAGCGCGACCATCGAATGCAAGATCAACTACATCCGCGCCGTCGAGGATGGCGACGTGCTGTGCACCAGCCGGGTGATTCACGCCGGTAGACGCACGTTGGTGGTCGAGGCCGATGTTTACCAGGGCGAACGACTTGTCGCAAAAGCGCAGGGCACCTTCGCTGTCCTATAGCTCCCCGCCCCCGATTTGAGTTAATTTCGGCGCTGCGACAACAGCGTCGGAATTTTCTTGCTGCGCTATAGCCCAATTCATGGAGTGAAGCAGGCTTTTCCAAAGCGGGTCAAATCGACTCAAAACCAGGCGATAACGCCAGTTTTAACTTCACCCTTGTAGACCGTCCTGCCCACCCCCATATTGGGGCGACTGACGCGTGAAGGAATCCAACTTGAGCGAACTTCTCAACCGCCGCCTGGCCCTGCTCGGCAAGCGCGAACACCTCTCCCTGCTGGAGCAATGCTTGCACGGCATCGAGCGTGAATGCCTACGCGTCACGGCAGAGGGTCGCCTGGCGCAAACGCCGCACCCCGAAGCTCTGGGCGCAGCGTTGACCCATGAACAGATCACCACCGACTACTCGGAATCGTTGCTGGAGTTTATCACCCCAGCCCTGCCCAACCCGGCCGATACCCTGAGCAGCCTGGACAAGATCCACCGCTTTGCCTACACCAAGCTCGGCAGCGAATACCTGTGGAGCCCTTCGATGCCGTGCCCATTGCCGGCCGAAGAAGATATTCCGATTGCCTACTACGGCACCTCCAATATCGGACAGCTCAAGTACGTGTACCGCAAGGGCCTGGCCCTGCGTTACGGCAAGACCATGCAGTGCATCGCCGGCATCCACTACAATTTTTCCTTGCCGGAAGCGCTGTGGCCGTTGCTCAAGGAGACTGAAGGCTTTGTCGGCACCGACCGCGACTACCAGTCCACGGCCTATATCGCACTGATCCGTAATTTCCGTCGCTACAGCTGGCTGCTGATGTACCTGTTTGGTGCCTCGCCGGCCCTGGACGCGGGTTTCCTGCGTGGTCGCTCGCACCAGCTCGAAGTGCTCGACGCCGATACGCTCTACTTGCCCTACGCCACCAGCCTGCGCATGAGCGACCTGGGTTACCAGAGCAACGCCCAGGCCGGCCTGACGCCGTGCTACAACGACTTGCCCAGCTACACCGACAGCCTGCGCGAAGCGGTGGCAACGCCCTACGCGCCCTACGTCGAAGTCGGCACGCACAAGGACGGTGAGTGGGTTCAGCTCAACACCAACATCCTGCAGATCGAAAACGAGTACTACTCCAACATCCGCCCCAAGCGCGTGACCTACACCGGCGAACGGCCGATCCAGGCGCTGGTGGCCCGTGGCATCCAGTACATCGAAGTGCGTTGCCTGGACATCAACCCGTTCCTGCCGATGGGCATCGACCTGCCGGAGTCGCGTTTCCTCGACGCGTTCCTGCTGTACTGCGCGCTGAACGACAGCCCGCTGTTCGCCGATAACGAGTGCGGCAATGCCACGTCCAACTTCCTCAGCGTGGTCAAGGAAGGCCGCCGCCCTGGTTTGCAATTGCAGCGCAAGGGCCAGGCCGTGGACATGAAGGAATGGGCCACCGAGCTGCTCGAACAGATTGCGCCGCTGGCTGCGTTGCTCGATGAGAGCCACGGCATCACCGAACACAGCCAGGCGCTCGACGCGCAGCTGGCCAAGATCAGGGACCCGTCCCTGACCCCATCGGCGCAGGTGCTGGCGGCGATGGCCGAGCGTAAAGAGAGTTTTGCGCAGTTCTCCCTGCATCAGAGCGAGGTGCATGCCGAGTACTTCCGTAGCGAGCCGTTGGCTGCCGAGGAACAAGCACGCTTTGAAGAGCTGGCGCGCACGTCGCTGGCACAACAGGCGGAGCTGGAAAAGAACGAAGTGGGCGATTTCGACGTGTTTGTCGGGTCGTACCAGGCGAGCATTCTGGCCATTAGCAACTAAAGCAACACGCAAAACCCTGTGGGAGCGGGCTTGCTCGCGAAAGCGGTGGATCAGTCGATATATCCATTGACTGGCACACCGCATTCGCGAGCAAGCCCGCTCCCACATTTGGCCTATGCGCGCTCAAGATCGTCGATCACTTCTTCTCATATGCTAATTCGAAAATGTTATTTATTTTCGGATTCTTAGATCATTTAGTCTCCTCACACGCCGACCTCCGGCCGCCTAATTGAGGAGCTTCCCCTTGAAACTGCTTACCCCTCTGCGCCTGCTGGCCGCATTGTCCCTGGCCGGTGCCAGCCTGTTTGCCCAGGCGGCGGATGTAACCATCGCTTACCAGACCACCGTGGACCCGGCGAAAGTCGCCCAGGCCGACGGCGCGTATGAAAAAGCCACCAACGCCAAGATCGACTGGCGCAAATTCGACAACGGCGCCGACATCATCGCGGCCATCGCTTCCGGCGACGTCCAGATCGGCTACCTCGGTTCCAGCCCGCTGACCGCCGCGATCACCCGCAAAGTGCCGGTGGAAACCTTCCTCGTCGCCACTCAGATCGGCGGCGCCGAAGCCCTGGTGGCGCGCAACGGTTCGGGGATCAACAGCCCGCAGGACCTGATCGGCAAGAAAGTCGCCGTGCCGTTCGTGTCCACCGGCCACTACAGCCTGCTGGCCGCGTTGAAGCACTGGAACATCGACCCATCGAAAGTGACGATCCTCAACCTCGCGCCACCGGCCATCATCGCCGCCTGGAAACGCGGTGACATCGACGCCACTTACGTATGGGACCCGGCCCTGGGCGTGGCCAAGGAAAACGGCAAGGTGCTGATCACCTCCGGCGAACTGGCCAAGTTCGGCGCACCGACCTTCGATGCGTGGATTGTGCGTAAGGATTTTGCCGAGAAGCACCCGGAAATCGTCACGGCCTTCGCCAAGGTCACCCTGGATGCCTACGCCGCCTACCGCAAAGACCCACAAGCCTGGCTCGCCGACAAAGGCAACGTCGACAAACTGGTGAAGCTCTCCGGCGCCAAGGCCAGCGACATCCCCCTGCTGCTGCAAGGCAACGTCTACCCGCTGGCCGCTGACCAGGTAACCCTGCTGGGCGCACCGACCACCAAGGCCGTGACCGATACCGCCACGTTCCTCAAGGAGCAAGGCAAGGTCGACGCCGTGCTGCCGGACTACGCCCCGTACGTCAGCGCCAAGTTCATCACCAACTGATTCGGGAGTTCATCGCGATGGCCTTGCTACAACTGGAGCGCATCAGCGCACAGTACCCAGGCGCCACAGAACCGGTACTGTCTGACATTTCACTCGAGCTTGGGCCCCAGCAATTGCTGGTGGCCCTCGGCCCGTCCGGCAGTGGCAAGACTTCGCTGTTGAACCTGATCGCCGGTTTTGTCGAGCCTTCTGCCGGGCGTATCAGCCTCGATGGAGTGCCGGTCAAAGGCCCGAGCGCCGAACGCGGCGTGGTGTTCCAGGACGATGCCCTGCTGCCCTGGCAGGATGTGTTGGCCAACGTCGGTTTCGGCCTGGAGCTGGCCGGCGTGCCCAAGGCGCAACGCGAAGTGCGCGCCCGGGAAATGCTCGCGCTGGTGGACCTGGCCGGGTTTGACAGTCGGCGTATCTGGCAGCTTTCCGGCGGCCAGAAGCAACGCGTCGGGCTGGCTCGCGCCTTGGCCGCCGACCCGCGCGTGTTGCTGATGGACGAGCCCTTCGGCGCTCTGGATGCCTTCACCCGCGAACAGATGCAGGAGCTGCTGCTGCAAGTCTGGCGGCGTACGGCCAAGCCGGTATTCCTGATTACTCACGACATTGAAGAAGCGGTGTTCCTCGCCACCGACCTGATCCTGCTGGCGCCCAACCCTGGCCAGATCGTCGAACGCCTGCACCTGGACTTCGGCCAGCGCTACGCGGCGGGTGAATCGGCGCGGGCGATCAAGTCCGACCCGCGTTTTATCGAAACCCGCGAACACGTGCTGGGCAAAGTGTTCTCGCAACGGCAGGTGTCCGCATGAGCAGCTACGAACTCCCCGCCACCGCCGCCAAGCCGGTAGCCCATGCGGTTATCCCGGTGCGTCGCAGCCTGAGCACACGCTGGATCAGCCTGCTCACGCTGGTCGCCTTGCTGGCGATCTGGTGGGCCGTGACTGCCACCGGCCTGATCGAACCGTTGTTCCTGCCACCACCGTCCGCCGTGCTGCAAAAGGGCTGGCTGCTGGCGACCACAGGCTACATGGATTCCACCTTGTGGCAGCACTTGGGCGCGAGCCTGCAACGCATCGGCCTGGGCCTGGGCTTTGCGGTGCTGACCGCCGTGCCGGTGGGGATCGCCATCGGGTCCAACCGTATGGCGCGCGGCATTCTCGACCCGTTGATCGAGTTTTACCGGCCGATCCCGCCGCTGGCCTACCTGCCATTGATCGTGATCTGGTGCGGCATTGGCGAGCTGTCCAAAGTGCTGCTGATTTACCTGGCGATCTTTGCGCCAATCGCCATCGCCACCGCGACCGGCGTGCGCACCGTCGACCCGGCCAAGCTGCGTGCTGCTCAGTCGTTGGGGGCGACCCGTGCCCAGCTGATTCGCCATGTGATCCTGCCGAGCGCCTTGCCCGACATTCTCACTGGCGTGCGCATCGGCCTGGGTGTGGGTTGGTCGACGCTGGTGGCCGCCGAGCTGATCGCAGCCACCAGCGGCCTGGGTTTTATGGTGCAGTCGGCGGCGCAGTTCCTGGTCACCGACGTGGTGGTGCTGGGGATCCTGGTGATCGCCCTGATCGCCTTCGCCATGGAAATGGGCCTGCGTGCCTTGCAGCGTAAGTTAGTGCCTTGGCATGGCCAGGCACATTGAGTGAGAACAGCATGAGCAGCCTGACCGTTACCCCATTAAGCAGCGCACTGGGCGCCCAGATCAGTGGCGTCGATATTACCCAGCCGCTGAGCCTCGAGCAGCGCGACGCCATCGAACAGGCGCTGCTCAAGCACTCGGTGCTGTTCTTCCGAGGCCAAGCGATCACGCCGCAGCAACAGGCGCGATTTGCGGCGAATTTTGGCGACCTGCACATCCACCCGATCTACCCCAACGTGCCGGAACAGCCCGAAGTGCTGATCCTCGACACCGCCGTGACCGACGTGCGCGACAACGCCGTATGGCACACCGACGTGACCTTCCTGCCCACCCCGGCCCTCGGCGCAGTGCTCAGCGCCAAACTGCTACCGGCGTTCGGCGGCGACACACTGTGGGCCAGTGGCATTGCGGCGTATGAGGCGCTGTCCGAGCCGTTCCAGCGCCTGCTCGATGGCCTGACGGCGACCCACGACTTCACCAAATCCTTTCCGCTGGAACGCTTTGGCAACACCGCTGAAGACCTGGCGCGCTGGGAAGAAACCCGCAAGAAAAACCCACCGCTGTCGCACCCGGTGGTGCGCACGCATCCGGTGAGTGGGCGCAAGTCGCTGTTTGTCAGTGACGGGTTTACCACCAAAATAAATGAGCTGGAGCCGGCGGAAAGCGAGGCGATTCTAAAGCTGCTGTTTGCGCATGCCACGCGGCCGGAATTCACGATTCGCTGGCGCTGGCAGGAGGATGACGTGGCGTTCTGGGATAACCGCGTGACCCAGCATTACGCGGTGGATGATTACCGGCCGCAACGGCGGGTGATGCACCGGGCAACAATTCTGGGGGATGTGCCGTTTTAGCAAGAACACCCTGGATCAAATGTGGGAGCTGGCTTGTCGGGCCGCCGCATCGCTGCGATAGCAGTGGGTCAGCCAATACATTCATCGACTGAAACACCGCCATCGCGGGCAAGCCCGCTCCCACATTGACCGCGTCCTACCACTACTCGGCGGTGGACGGCTTCTCCCACAAGTTAATCCCGCCTTCCTGCGCAAACCGATCGATCTCCGCCAGTTCTTCCGCACTGAAGCTCAGGTTCTTCAACGCCCCGACGTTCTCGATAATCTGCTCCGGCCGGCTTGCACCGATCAGCGCACTGGTCACTCGTGGGTCACGCAGGGTCCAGGCCAACGCCAGTTGCGCCAGGCTTTGGCCGCGACGCTGGGCGATTTCATTCAGTGCACGTACATGGGCGATGTTCGCTTCGGACAGGTGCTTGGCCTGCAACGAACCACCGCCCGGGCGGTTAACCCGCGCGTCGGCCGGTACGCCATTCAGGTACTTGTCGGTCAACAAACCCTGGGCCAGCGGCGTAAAGGCGATCACCCCGGCGCCGAGTTCTTCGGTGGTGTCCAACAGGTCTTTTTCCACCCAGCGGTTCAGCAGGTTGTAGGCCGGCTGGTGGATCAGCAACGGCACTTTCCACTCTTTGAGCAGCGCGGCGATTTCGCGGGTTTTCACCCCGGAATAGGACGAAATGCCGATGTACAACGCCTTGCCCTGTTGCACGGCAGTGGCGAGGGCGCTGGCGGTTTCTTCCAAAGGGGTGTCGGCGTCAAAACGGTGGGAGTAGAAAATGTCCACGTAGTCGACACCCAGGCGCTGCAGGCTCTGGTCCAGGCTCGCCAGGATGTATTTGCGCGAGCCGCCGCCCTGGCCGTAAGGACCTGGCCACATGTCCCAGCCGGCTTTGCTGGAGATGATCAGTTCGTCGCGATAGTGCTTGAAGTCTTCGCGCAGCAAACGGCCGAAGTTGACCTCGGCGCTGCCATACGGCGGGCCGTAGTTGTTGGCCAGGTCAAAGTGGTTGATGCCCAGGTCGAACGCGGTGCGCAGCAGGGCGCGCTGGGTGTCGATCGGGGTGCTGTCGCCAAAGTTGTGCCACAGCCCCAGGGACAGTGCGGGCAGCACCAACCCACTGCGGCCTACGCGGCGATACGGGATAGATTCATAGCGGTTTTCGGCAGCAATGTAAGTCATCGAATCCTCTCTTGGACGTAGGCAAATAAGGCCTGGGAATAACGATATTCCCAGGCCTTTTAACCAGCTGAATCGCTTAAGTCTGCCTTTCCGTTTTACAGCAATTTCCTCCCGGAGTGGAACGTTGCGTGTGCTGTAAGCCCAAGGTCATTCGCGTCAGCGCACCAGATGCAGGAACTGCAGGTGGCGCTCGTATTGGTCGAGGATGTCGTTGATGATCTGTTCCTTGGTGTAGCCCACCAGGTCGTAGTCCTGGCTGCCCTCACTCAAGTGCACTTCGGCGCGGTAATAGCGACGGTTGTTGAGCTGTTTCGAGCCCATCCCACCCCGTGCAAAGGACGGCGTGAAATAGCCGCGCATCTGCACCTGATAAACGAACGGATGCTCCTCGCCGTGGCCGATTTCCAGGCTCACGTTGTCGTTGGACGGGTCGGGCTGGGTGACGACGCTGAGGCCTTTTTCGACAAACACCGCCGTCACTTCTTCGATCGCCGGGCGCACGGTGGTCTCGAGGAAGCGATACACCTCATCCCGCGACGGGAAATGCACCGCCTGGCTCAGGCGCTGGCGCCAACCGCCAGTGCCTTTGCGCGAACCCGACACCGGTGCCAGCGAATGCAACTGGGCGATCTGCTTTTGCGATTCCAGGTGAAACGCCTTGTGCAGCCCCCACATCATCAACAGCAGGATCAGCGAGAACGGCAGCGAGGTCAGCACCACCGCGGATTTCAGCGAGTCGATACTGCCGGCAAACAGCAGCGCGCTGGTGACCAGCGCGGTCATCGCGCCCCAGAACACCCGTAGCCATTTCGGCCCGTCTTCATCGGCGTTGCCGCCTTTGGACGACAGCGTGGACAGCACCACGGTGCCGGAGTCGGCCGAGGTGACAAAGAACACGAAGCTGATAAACACCGTGACCGCGATCACGGTTTTGCTCCACGGGTAGGTTTCCAGCAACAGGTACAGGCTCATCGACGGGTCATCGATGGCCGACTGCCCGAGCGCGGTCAGCCCGTGGTTGAGCACCTGGTCGATGGCGCTATTGCCGAAAATCGACATCCACGCCAGCGTGAAGCCCAGCGGAATCAGCAGCACGCCAAACACGAATTCGCGAATGGTGCGGCCACGGGAAATACGCGCGATAAACAGGCCTACAAACGGCGACCATGCAATCCACCAGGCCCAGTAGAACACCGTCCAACCGCCCAGCCAGTCGCTGGGTTTGTCGTAGGCGTACACATCAAAACTCTTGGTCGGCAAGGCGCCCAGGTAGTCACCGATGTTCTGGATCAGGGTATTGAGCAAGTGCTGGGTGGGCCCGGCGAATAACACAAACAGCAGCAGCGCACAGGCCAGCAGCATGTTGATGTCGGACATCACGCGCACGCCTTTGTCGACACCCGAGACGGCGACCAGGATCGCCGCGCCCATCATCAGGGTGATCAAGCCGACCTGAATCCACTGCGTGTGGGCGATGCCGAACAGGTAGTCGAGGCCGGAGTTGAGGTGCAGCACGCCAAAGCCCATGTCGGCGCCCAGGCCGAACACCGTGGCAATGATGCCGAAGCCATCCACGGCATAGCCGATGGGGCCGTTGATGCGCTTGCCGATCAGCGGGTACAGCGCCGAACGCAGCGCCAGCGGCAGGTTATGCCGGTAGGCGAAGTACGCCAGGGCCATGCCGACAAACGCGAACACGCCCCAGCCATGCAGGCCCCAGTGCAGAAACAGGATCTGCATGGCCTGGCGTGCGGCATCGGCATTCATCGGCGCGCCCTGGGGCGGTTGCACCAGGTGCGTCAGCGGCTCGGAGACGCAGAAAAAGAACAGCGTGATGCTGATCCCGGCGGCGAACAGCATGCCGGCCCAGGACAGGTAACTGAATTCGGGCTCGTCGTGGTCGGCACCGAGTTTTATCTTGCCGTAGCCCGATAGCGCGGTGACCACCACGAAGACCAGATACAGGGTCATCGCCAGCATGTAGTACCAGCCGACCGTGTTGGCCGCCCAGTTTTGCGCCGCCAGCAACCAGGCGCCGGCCTGTTGCGGGATAGCGATGACAGTGATGCCGAACAGCAGGATGAAGCTGGCGGCAAAGTAGAAGACCGGCGCATTCATGCGCACCTGGCCGCTGGATGGGGTGGACGATGCACTCATGAACGATGCACCCCTGGGGTGTGGGATGTGGCTGTAAATAACGGACTCAGCAAAGGTAAGCCTCCTGTTGTGAGCGGGCAGCGAACCACCGGGTTTAACTTGAACGAACGTTCAAGTTAAACATGAATAGGCAGTTTGGGGCTAATCGCGGGGCTGAGTGGTCGGTAATTCCTACACTAGCTCAAGGAAATGTATGACGGGCGTGTTCGGCAAAACGTTCAGCGATTTCCGCGTTAAACACGGCTCAACAGTGAAATGCGCTCAAACATGTGGGAGCGGGCTTGCTCGCGAACGCGCAGTATCAGTCGACAGATTCGTCAACTGACCCACCGCATTCGCGAGCAAGCCCGCTCCCACAATTGATCGGCGTTTGGCTCAAGTATTACTTCTGCGCCCCATCATCATGCTGCAGGTTCGCCTGGGTGATGTTCGCTTCCGCCGGCACGCTGCGGGTCAGCCACACATTGCCGCCGATGGTCGAGCCCTTGCCGATGGTGATGCGCCCCAGGATCGTCGCCCCGGCGTAAATCACCACGTCGTCTTCCACGATCGGGTGGCGCGGGTGACCCTTTTGCAATTGCCCATCCTCATCCGCCGGGAAGCGCTTGGCGCCCAACGTCACGGCCTGGTAGATGCGCACGCGCTCGCCGATGATCGCGGTTTCGCCAATCACCACGCCGGTCCCATGGTCGATAAAGAAGCTCGGGCCGATCTGCGCGCCTGGGTGAATATCGATGCCGGTGGCCGAGTGAGCAATCTCCGCGCTGATCCGCGCCAACAGCGGCAACCCGGCGCGATACAGGTGATGCGCCAGGCGATGGTGAATCACCGCGAGAATCCCCGGATAGCACAGCAGCACTTCGTCCACACTGCGCGCGGCCGGGTCGCCGTGGTAGGCGGCCAACACGTCGGTGTCCAACAGGCTGCGCAGGGACGGCAGCGCCAGGGCGAAATCCTGGATCAGGCGGATAGCCAACGCATCCACCTCACTATCATCCTTGGCGCCCTGGCGTGCGGCATACCGCAGCTCGAGCCGGGCCTGGGCGAGCAGCGCATTCAGCGCGACGTCGAGGGTATGGCCGACGTAGAAATCTTCACTCTCTTCACGCAGGTCCACCGGCCCCAGGCGCATCGGGAACAGCGCGCCGCACAGCGACTCTAGAATCTGCGCCACCGCTTCACGCGACGGCAGTTCACGGCCGCCGTGTTCGCCGCTCAAGCGCCCGTTGCGCGTTCGCCACTGGTCGCGGGCGTCGCGCAGTTGGCTGACGATGGTCTGTAATTGCCAATGACTGGAACGCTCACTCACGGTATTCACTCCTTACGAAATGCCCATCACTTTACGGTATGCACCCTGGCCATCCTTAAGAACCAATGGTGCGATTCTCAGAACCAGCGGGAATAAGTGATTGGCGGTTGCCCGATGAAAAGTGCCTGCCTATAGTCGCCCCATACTTAATAACTGTGCGTAGCCATGATCAAACAACAGCTCGACCGTTTTAACCGCCTTGAACTGCTGGGTGGCGCCACTGCCCTGGAAAAACTCGAGCGGCTGTCGGCCTGGTTGGGCAGGGATATCTACGTCAAGCGCGACGACACCACGCCACTGGCCATGGGCGGCAACAAGCTGCGCAAACTCGAATACCTGGCGGCCGACGCCATCGCCCAGGGTGCCGACACGCTGGTGACCGCCGGCGCCATCCAGTCCAACCACGTGCGCCAGACTGCTGCGCTGGCCGCCAAGCTCGGCCTGGGCTGCGTCGCACTGCTGGAAAACCCCACCGGCACCGAAGACCCCAATTACCTGGGCAACGGCAACCGGCTGCTGCTGGAACTGTTCGACGCCAAGGTGGAGTTGGTGGAAAACCTCGACAACGTCGACGACCAGTTGAACGCCCTCGCCGATCGCCTGCGCAGTAACGGCAAGAAACCCTATCTGGTGCCCATCGGCGGCTCCAACGCCCTCGGCGCGCTGGGCTATGTGCGCGCCGGGCTGGAGCTGGCCGGGCAGATCGAAGACAGTGGCATCGAATTCGCCGCCGTGGTGCTGGCGTCCGGCAGCGCAGGCACCCACAGCGGCCTGGCGTTGGCGTTGAGTGAAGTGCTGCCGAATCTGCCAGTAATCGGCATTACTGTGTCGCGTACTGAAGAAACGCAGTTCCCGAAAGTGCAGGGCCTGGCCGAGCGCACCGCCGAGTTGCTCGGCGTGGGCATTCCCGAGGCCTTCAAAGTGATCCTGTGGGATGAATATTTCGGCCCGCGCTACGGCGAACCGAACGCCGGCACCCTGGCGGCGGTCAAGTTACTGGCAAGCCAGGAAGGCCTGCTGCTGGACCCGGTCTACACGGGCAAGGCCATGGCCGGTCTGCTGGACGGCATCGGGCGTCAGCGTTTTGCAGAGGGCCCGATCATTTTCCTGCATACCGGTGGGGCGCCGGCGTTGTTTGCTTATGACTCTGTGCTAACGGACTGAACACAAAACAAGCCCGCGCCCACATTTGACAATTTGTATATTCCAAAATTGAATAAAAGATCTAACTTATATTATTTTCAAGTCTTAAAAAGCGGCTTTATAGTCGCGCCGTAGGCGAAGACGCGCACCGCGCTTTAAGGCAGGATACGACTACTGCGTCACCTGCTTCGCTCAACTAAAAAAACACAGGGGCTGTTCATGACTATTTCTGTTTTCCGCCGCACGTTGTTGGTAGGCACATTGGGCCTGGCTCTGGGAGCCGGTTGGTTGGGCCAGGCAGTTGCCGGCGAGCAGTTGAGCACTATCAAAAAAGCTGGCGAGATCAAGATCGGTCTCGAAGGCACCTACCCGCCGTTCAGCTTTGTCGATGAAAGCGGCAAGCTCAGCGGGTTCGAGGTCGAGCTGTCGCAAGCGTTGGCCAAAGAGCTGGGCGTGAAGGTCAAGCTGCAAGCCACGCCATGGGACGGCATCCTTGCGGCCCTGGAATCCAAGCGCCTGGACGCCGTCGTCAACCAAGTGACCATCTCCGAAGAGCGCAAGAAGAAGTACGACTTCTCCAAGCCTTACACCGTCTCGGGTATTCAAGCGCTGGTGCTGAAGAAGAACGTCGACACCATCAAGACCGCCGACGACCTGGCCGGCAAGAAAGTCGGTGTGGGCCTGGGCACCAACTACGAGCAATGGCTCAAGGACAACCAACCTAAAGCCATCATCAAAACCTACAACGATGACCCAACCAAGTTTCAGGACCTGCGCATCGGCCGCATCGACGCCATCCTGATCGACCGCCTGGCCGCCCTGGAATACGCCAAGAAAGCCCCGGACACTGCCACCGCCGGTGATGCCTTCTCCCGCCAGGAAGCCGGGATTGCCCTGCGCAAAGGCGAGCCTGAACTGCTCGACGCGGTGAACAAGGCCCTCGACAAACTGCGCGCCGACGGCACGCTGAAGAAGTTGTCCGAGAAGTACTTCAACGCTGACGTCACTCAATAATGGAAGCAGGTTTCCAACTCGCGCTGGACTCCGCGCCCTTTCTACTGAAGGGCGCGTATTACACGGTGATTCTCAGCCTGGGCGGGATGTTTTTCGGTTTGCTGCTGGGCTTCGGCCTGGCGCTGATGCGCCTGTCGCGCTTCAAATTGGCAAGCTGGACCGCCCGCGTCTACGTGTCGTTCTTTCGCGGCACGCCCTTGCTGGTGCAGCTGTTCCTGATCTACTACGGCTTACCGCAAGTGGGCATCGAGCTGGATCCTATCCCGGCGGCCTTGATCGGCTTTTCGCTGAACATGGCCGCTTATGCCTGTGAAATCCTGCGCGCTGCGATCAGTTCCATCGAACGCGGCCAATGGGAAGCTGCCGCCAGTATCGGCATGACCCGCGCGCAGACCCTGCGCCGGGCCATCCTGCCGCAGGCCATGCGCACGGCCTTGCCGCCGTTGGGCAACAGCTTTATTTCGCTGGTCAAGGACACGGCGCTCGCCGCCACCATCCAGGTGCCCGAGCTGTTCCGCCAAGCTCAATTGGTGTCGGCACGCACCTTCGAAATTTTCACCATGTACCTCTCCGCCGCCCTGATCTACTGGATCCTGGCGAGCATCCTGGCGCATTTTCAAAATCGCCTGGAAGACCGGGTCAACCGGCATGACCTGGAGTCCTGAGCATGATCGTGGTTGAAAAACTGACCAAACAATTCAACGGTCAGGTGGTGCTCAACGGGATCGACCTTGAGGTCAAGGCCGGCGAAGTCGTCGCCATCATTGGCCCCAGCGGTTCCGGCAAGACCACCTTCCTGCGTTGCCTGAACTTCCTCGAGCAACCCACCAGCGGCCGCATCAAGGTCGGTGATATCGAGATCGACAGCAGCAAGCCGCTCAACCAGCAGCAAAGCCTGGTGCGGCGCCTGCGCCAGCACGTGGGTTTTGTGTTCCAGAACTTCAACCTGTTCCCCCACCGTACCGCGCTGGAAAACGTCATCGAAGGCCCCACCGTGGTCAAGAAGATGCCGCGCGAAGCCGCCGAGGCGCTAGGCCGCAAGCTGTTGGCCAGGGTCGGCCTGGCAGGCAAGGAAGACGCCTACCCGCGACGCTTGTCCGGCGGCCAGCAGCAGCGTGTGGCGATTGCCCGTGCGCTGGCGATGGAGCCGGAGGTGATTCTGTTCGATGAACCGACCTCGGCGCTGGACCCGGAGCTGGTCGGCGAAGTGCTGGCGACCATTCGCAGCCTCGCCGAAGAAAACCGCACCATGGTGATCGTCACCCATGAGATGAGCTTCGCTCGGGATGTGGCCAACCGGGTGGTCTTTTTCGACAAGGGCGTGATCGTGGAGCAAGGCGAAGCCAAGGCCCTGTTCGCCAACCCCAGGGAAGAACGCACCAAGCAGTTCCTGAGCAAGTTTTTGGCCCACTGACACTGCACTGTTTGTGTCGAGGGAGCTTGCTCCCTCGACACACTCGGTGGTCCTACAAAACGTCTGCGCCGCCACCGGTAAAACACCCCGCCACGTCCCCCCTGAAATACCCCTTCCAGTCAGACCCTTCTGAATCTGCGCCAGCCCGCCGTTTAGCCCTTTGCCGCCATTGACGCCCCTCGGTCAACCCTCTTATCTAGCACCCAGAGGATTGGATCCTATCCCGGCTATTCACTGAATCGTTCTTTTCGGCCCCGACGCACACCTGCGCCAAGGGGCCGGAACGATTGCTGCTGGCTGCATCAAGGAGATTACTTATGACGCGCACTGCAACCCCGGCCATGCTTACCGCCCCGACGTTGCCACAAGCCCTTCGAAACGGCATCAATGCCCGCGCCGCCGCCCACTTGCAGGTCGACATCGCGCCCTATCCGGGGATGGATGAAGGCGACCTGATCGAGCTTTTCTGGAACAACTGCTTTGCTGCCTCCCGGCGCGTCACGGCGTGCAAAGTCGGCACACCAACGCGCCTGCGCGTGCCGGAGAGTTTTGTGCAGGATGGTCCGGCGCGGGTTCACTATCAGGTCATGCAGATCGGCCACGGCCCTGCGCGCTCGGCGGTAACGCAGGTGCGCGTCAAGACCGACTATCCGGGCGGCCAGCCTTCAACCCTGTACCGCGACGAAAACCAGAACCTCGCCCCCGTCGGCCTGCCCGAGACGATCCGCCGCTATGGCGTCAACAGCAGCCAGGTCCGGCGCGGCATTCCCCTGACCATCGAGCCCTACCTGAACATGAGCACCGGCGACGCGATCACCCTGCGCTGGGGGGATGTGCGCATGGACCTGCCCAAAATCACGGCCAGGAGCGTGGGCCTGGCGGTGCACGTCTGGGTGCCGTCGGCATTGATTGTCGAAGCCGGTGATGACTGCCGGCTGGAGGTGACGTACTGCATTCTGGATTGCGTGGGCAACAATTCATGCTGGGCACCCACGCGTACGTTGCGCATTGCCGCCTGGGTTCCTGCCCGGCCGCCCGCAGCCACGCAGAGCTATCGACCTCGCCCCTTCGGTTCACCCTGCGAACCTGGATAACAGACCTTCTATGCATATTCCCAAAAGTTAGTTTATTTAAATATTTAACACGCTTAGGGTATATGCACCGGACCACCGGACATCTCTGATTTTTCTGTTTTTATTTCATTGAATGCGAGGTCGGTATGGTCAGAATTACCCCGGTGCATAACGCCAGGGCATTACGTGCAGCCAAGGAGCGGCGCTGATGTCTAACTTGGCTCTAACACCCCCCCAGAGTGATCTGGACGTAGCCCCCCTGCTGTTGCCAGCCACCGTGCTGCGCAACGACGCCGAGGCGCTGAGTGCCGCCCATGAGCTGGCCCAGGCTGCACGCCTGCAAGCCGCCAGGCGCGACCAGCAGCGCACGCTGCCGTGGGCGCAGATCGAACAGTTCACCCGCAGCGGGCTGGGCAGTATCTCCATTCCCCGCGAATACGGCGGCCCACAGGTTTCCTTTGTAACCCTGGCCGACGTGTTCGCGATCATCAGCGCGGCAGACCCGGCCCTCGGGCAGATCCCGCAGAACCATTTCGGCATCTTGCACCTGTTGCAGGGTGCAGCCACCGAGCGCCAGAAAAAGCAGCTGTTCCAGAGCGTGCTCGACGGCTGGCGCATCGGCAATGGCGGCCCGGAACGCGGCACCAAAAACACCCTGGAGCTCAAGGCGCGGATTACCGCCGAAGGTGACGGCTACGTGATCAGCGGCCAGAAGTTCTACTCCACCGGCGCGCTGTTCGCGCATTGGGTGGCGGTGAAGGCACTCAACGATGACGGCAAGCAGGTCATGGCGTTTGTACGGCGTGGCACCGAAGGGCTGCGCATTGTCGATGACTGGTCGGGCTTCGGCCAACGCACCACCGCCAGCGGCACTGTGCTGCTGGACCGCGTGCCAGTGGACGCCGAACTGGTGGTCGATAACTGGCGCATCGGCGAAAGCCCGACTATCCAGGGCGCCGTCTCGCAACTGATCCAGGCCGCCATCGACGCCGGCATCGCCCGGGGCGCGCTGGATGACACCATCGCCTTCGTGCGTGAGCGCTCACGGCCATGGATCGACGCCAAGGTCGAACGCGCGAGCGATGACCTGTATGTGATCGCGGACATCGGCAAGCTGAAAATCGAACTGCACGCCGCCGAGGCGCTGTTGCGCAAGGCCGGTCAGGTGCTGGACCAGGTCAGCGCTGCGCCGATCACCGCGCAGTCCGCGGCACGCGCCTCGATTGCCGTGGCCGAGGCGAAAGTGCTCACCACCGAGGTGTCGTTGCTGGTCAGCGAAAAGCTCTTCGAACTGGCCGGCAGCCGCGCCACCCTCGCCGAGTTCAACCTTGACCGCCATTGGCGCAACGCGCGAGTGCATACCCTGCACGACCCGGTGCGCTGGAAGTACCACGCGGTGGGCGCTTATCGCCTGAACGGCACCTTGCCGGCTCGCCATTCCTGGATCTGACCGACCAGACCTCTGGAGCAAACATGACTTTCTCTGCAAACGTCGCGGTTATCACCAGCGACGAACAAGCCCTTATTGTCGCCAGCGACCTGGCCGAAGATTTCCGCCGCGACAGTGCTCAACGCGACCGCGAGCGGCGCCTGCCCCTGCCCGAACTGGACGTGTTCTCGCGCTCCGGCCTGTGGGGCATCAGCGTGCCCAAAGAATACGGCGGCGCCGGCGTGTCCAATGTCACCTTGGCCAAGGTCATTGCGCTGATCGCCCAGGCTGACGCCTCGCTGGGCCAGATCCCGCAAAACCATTTCTACGCCCTTGAGGTGCTGCGTGTGAACGGCAGCCCTGCGCAGCAGCAACGCCTGTATGCCGAAGTGCTCGCCGGCCAGCGTTTCGGCAATGCCCTCGCGGAACTGGGCACCAAGACCGCCCATGACCGCGTAACGTCGATCACCCGCGACGGCGATGGTTTTCGTATCAACGGCCGCAAGTTCTACGCCACCGGCGCGATCTATGCGCAGCGCATCCCCACCTCGGTGGTGGACGAGCACGGCGTGCAGCAACTGGCGTTTGTGCCCCGCGCCAGCGAAGGCCTGACGGTGATCGACGACTGGAGCGGCTTTGGCCAGCGCACCACCGGCAGCGGTTCAGTGGTGTTCGACAACGTGTGGGTCGCCGCGCACGACGTGATCCCGTTCCAGAGCGCCTTCGAGCGCCCGACCACGGTTGGCCCGCTGGCGCAGATCCTCCACGCGGCCATCGACACCGGCATCGCCCGCGCTGCCTTTGAAGACGCGCTGCATTTTGTGCGCACCAAGACCCGCCCGTGGATCGATTCCGGCAATGACAAAGCCACCGAAGACCCATTGACCTTGAAGAGCTTCGGCCACCTGAGCATTCGCCTCAGCGCTACCGAAGCCTTGCTGGAACGCGCCGGTGAATTCCTCGACCGCGCCCAGGCTGACAGCACCGCCGACACCGTGGCCGCCGCCTCGATTGCCGTGGCCGAAGTGCGCGCGTTAAGCACTGAGATCTCCCTGGCCGCCGGCAGCACTTTGTTCGAACTCGCCGGCAGCCAGGCGACCCTGGCCGAGCACGGCCTGGACCGCCACTGGCGCAACGCCCGCGTGCACACCCTGCACGACCCGGTGCGTTGGAAGTATCACGCTGTGGGCAATTACTACCTGAACGATGAAAACCCGCCACTGCGGGGGACCATTTGATGGCAAAGAAAAAGATCCTGCTGAATGCCTTCAACATGAACTGCATCGGGCATATCAACCACGGCATGTGGACCCATCCACGGGACACGTCCACCCAATACAAAAGCATCGAGTACTGGACCGAGCTGGCGCAAACCCTGGAGCGCGGGCTGTTCGACGGTTTGTTTATTGCCGACATCGTCGGCGTGTATGACGTGTACCAGAACTCCATCGACGTGCCGCTCAAGGAGTCGATCCAGCTGCCGGTCAACGACCCGTTGCTGCTGGTTTCGGCGATGGCTGCCGTGACCAAGCACCTCGGCTTCGGCCTGACCGCCAACCTTACCTACGAGCCGCCGTATCTATTCGCTCGGCGCATGTCCACGCTCGATCACCTGAGCCGTGGCCGGGTCGGTTGGAACATCGTCACCGGCTACCTCGACAGCGCCGCCAAGGCCATGGGCCTTAAGGAGCAGGTCGAGCATGACCGGCGCTACGACCAGGCCGACGAGTACCTGGAGGTGCTCTACAAGCTCTGGGAAGGCAGCTGGGAAGACGACGCGGTGCTCAACGATCCGCAAGCACGGGTGTACGCGCAGCCGGGCAAGGTGCACAAGGTTGAGCATCACGGCGAGTTCTACCAGGTGGAGGGTTACCACCTGTGCGAGCCGTCACCACAGCGTACCCCGGTGCTGTTCCAGGCCGGCAGTTCGGACCGCGGGTTGCTGTTCGCCGGGCGGCATGCCGAGTGCGTTTTCATCAGCGGGCAGAACAAGGCCTCGACCAAGGCCCAGGTGGACAAGGTGCGCGCCAGCGCCGTCGAGGCCGGGCGTAACCCGGACGACATCAAAGTATTCATGGGTCTCAATGTGATCGTGGGCGCTACTGAAGCGCTGGCCTGGGCCAAGCACGCCGAGTACCTGAGCTACGCCAGCGCGGAAGCCGGCGTGGCGCACTTCTCGGCGTCCACGGCGATCGATTTTGCCCAATACGCACTGGACGAACCGATCCAGTACGTGAAAAGCAACGCGATCCAGTCGGCCACCAGGAACCTGCAAAACAACGATTGGACCCGGCGCAAATTGCTTGAGCAACACGCCCTGGGTGGCCGCTACATCACCCTGGTCGGCTCACCCGAGCAGGTTGCTGACGAGCTGGAATCCTGGATCAGCGAAACCGGCCTGGACGGCTTCAACCTCACGCGCATCGTCACGCCGGAAAGCTACGTGGACTTCATCGATTTGGTGGTGCCGGAGTTGCAGAAGCGTGGGTCCTACAAGACCGCGTATGAGAACGGCACGCTGCGCGAAAAAGTATTCCACGGCAGCGCCCGCCTACCCGAGCAACACACCGGATCAACCTACCGACACTAATCCAAAAATGTGGGAGCTGGCTTGCTCGCGAATGCAGTGTGCCAGTCGCCAAATTCGCTAGCTGAACCACCGCTTTCGCGAGCAAGCCCGCTCCCACATTTGGATCTTCATTGCTCATACCTACACCTGATGACTGGAAAACCAATATGAAAAAGACTCTGCTCACCCACCCAGTCAAAGCACTGGCCCTGGCCTTCGGGCTGTTCAGCTCGGTGGTGTTCGCCGCCGATGCGCCGTTGAAGATCGGCACCACTGCCGCTTTCGCGATTCCCCTGGAAGCCGCCGTCGCCGAAGCCGGCAAGCAAGGTTTGAACGTCGAGCTGGTGGAATTCACCGACTGGATCGCGCCCAATGTCAGCCTGGCCGCCGGCGATATCGACGTGAACTACTTTCAGCACATCCCGTTCCTGGAAAACGCCAAGGCCGCCGCCGGTTTTGACCTTGTGCCGTACGCGCCAGGCATCATCAACAACGTCGGGCTGTACTCGAAGCAATACAAAAGCATCAATGACCTGCCCCAGGGCGCCAGCGTCGCGATTGCCAACGACCCGATCAACAGCGGTCGCGGCCTGCAGCTGCTGGCCAAGGCCGGCTTGATCACGCTCAAGCCGGGCGTGGGCTACAAGGCCACCGAAGAAGACATCGTTACCAACCCGAAGAAGATCAAGATCCTGCAAGTCGAGGCCGTGCAACTGGTACGCGCCTATGACGACGCCGACCTGGTGCAGGGCTACCCGGCGTATATCCGCCTGTCCAAGACCTTCGATGCCGAGTCGGCGCTGCTGTTTGACGGCCTTGACCACCCGGAATACGTGATCCAGTTCGTGATCCAGCCAAAAAGCAAAACCGACCCGCGCGTGATCAAGTTCGTCGACATCTACCAGCACTCGCCGGTGGTGCGCGCCGCCCTGGATAAATCCCTGGGCAAGCTCTACCAAGTCGGCTGGGAAGATAAAAAATGACCGCCGCCCACTCTCAACTGCGCGACCTGGGCCTGACGCCCAGGGACGCCGAGCAGGCAGAACTGCACCCGGACCTGAACCGCGCCCATGTGCGCTTTATCAACCTGGGCAAAACCTACGACGGCAACGTGCATGCCCTGCAAGGCATCGACCTGGCGATCCAGCGCGGTGAAGTGTTCGGCATCATCGGCCGCAGTGGCGCCGGCAAGTCCTCGCTGATCCGCACCATCAACCGGCTGGAGCAACCCAGCAGCGGGCGGGTGCTGATCGATCAGGTCGACATCGGCGATTTCGACGAAGACCGCCTGGTGGCGCTGCGTCGGCGCATCGGCATGATCTTCCAGCACTTCAACCTGATGTCGGCCAAGACCGTGTGGCAGAACGTCGAGTTGCCGCTCAAAGTCGCCGGCGTGCCCAAGCTGCAGCGTGAGCAAAAGGTGCGCGAACTGCTTGAGTTGGTCGGCCTGCAAGACAAGCACAAGGCCTACCCGGCGCAGCTCTCCGGCGGGCAAAAACAGCGCGTGGGCATCGCCCGCTCGCTGGTGCACGACCCGCAAATTCTGCTGTGCGACGAAGCCACTTCGGCCCTCGACCCGGAGACCACCCAATCAATCCTCGGGCTGCTGCGCGAGATCAACCGACGCCTGGGCCTGACCATTGTGCTGATCACCCATGAGATGGCGGTGATCCGCGAAATCTGTGACCGCGTGGTGGTGCTGGAACACGGGCGCATTGTCGAGCACGGCCCCGTGTGGGAGGTGTTTGGCAACCCACAGCACGAGGTCAGCAAAACCTTGCTGGCACCGCTGCAACACGGGCTGCCGGAGGAACTGCAAAGCCGCCTGCAACCTGCGCCGCAATCGGCGGATGCGTCAGTGGTGCTACGCCTGCAGTTCACCGGCAGCGCAACGGATGAGCCGGACCTGGCCGCGCTGTTCGGCGCCCTTGGCGGGCGCGTGCGCTTGCTGCAAGGCGGCGTGGAACGTATCCAGGGCCATGCCCTCGGGCAATTGCTGCTGGCGGTACACGGCTCACCGCACAACGCCCAGGCGCTGCGCGACCGCGCCGGGAATTGGGCACAACAGGTGGAGGTGCTGGGCTATGTGGTTTGATCGTTTATTGCAGGGCGCCATCGACACCTTGTTGATGGTCGGCGTGTCATCGTTGATCGCGTTGCTGGTGGGGATTCCGCTGGCGGTGTTTCTGGTGACCAGCGACAAGGGCGGTATTTATCAGGCACCGGCGCTGAACCGCGTGCTGGGCGCGTTCGTGAATCTGTTCCGCTCGATTCCTTTCCTGATCCTGATGGTCGCGCTGATCCCGTTCACCCGGCTGATCGTCGGTACCACCTATGGCGTGTGGGCGGCCGTGGTTCCCCTGACGATTGCTGCCACGCCGTTTTTTGCGCGGATCGCTGAAGTGAGCCTGCGTGAGGTCGACCATGGCTTGATTGAGGCCGCGCAGGCCATGGGCTGCAGGCGTTGGCACATTATCTGGCATGTGCTGTTGCCGGAAGCACTGCCGGGGATTGTCGGCGGGTTTACGATTACGTTGGTGACGATGATCAACTCGTCGGCGATGGCCGGGGCAATCGGGGCCGGAGGCCTTGGGGATATTGCCTATCGCTACGGCTATCAGCGCTTCGACACGCAGATCATGCTCACCGTGATTGTGTTGCTGGTGATTCTGGTCGCGGTGATTCAGTTGGGCGGAGACCGATTGGCGCGCGTGCTGAACAAGCGCTGAAAGCCCTGAAGTGCCCGAGTGCATCACCCCCTTCGGGCAGTGCACCACTCGTCGCCACTGTCAATTCTCACAGTAGACTCACTGATGGGCCAAGCGCCTGATTGGCCTTGCCCGTCACGCGGCTCCCGCGTGCCCCAACCCATCAGGTGATGGCGATGACCACTCCCACGACTCCGATCGATATAAGCCTGGACCCGCCCCGCACGACCTTCGCCGTACCGCTGCAAGGGCTGCAATTCCCTGAAATAGCTGTCTGGGCGATTGGCGTACGCGCCACGGAACCTTTTGCAGAATTCTCCTGCGAAGCCTGGTTTTCGCGCAGCATCGGCGACGAATATTCCCTGTTCGGCAATGGCCAGTTATTGGCACGGGGTAGCGTTACCGCCTTGGCTCAGCGCTACTTCCTGACGGTCCCCGGCACCAGTTTGCTGGAGGGCCTGGTTGATGTGTACCTGCAAGTGGTGCGCGTCAGCGGGCAGGCCAGCCGCTCACCTACCGAGCGGTACCTGGTCAAGAAAACCCACCCCGCCGGCATAGACCGCAGGCCGGATATCTTCGGGCATGACGGACTGCGCGTTGTGGCTGAAAGCCTGTCGGAATTCTCGCCAATTGATCGCATCACGGCGTTGACCGGGATGTGGGTCGTGATGGATAGACATGCGAATGCCAGGGAAAACGACAGGCTTCAAGTCTGGCTGGACGGGATCGTCACCGAACGTCGGTTGAGCGCCGCAGAGGCTGCAGGGCCTGGACCTTACCGGGTATTTATCCCACCGACCGTGTTCCAGAATATCAGTCAGTCCGGCGCCGTAGCCCTGATCAGTACCGTGATCGACGTGGCCGGAAACAAGCCCGCCGGCAACGACATTTATTCTGCGCCCTTCATGCTGTCCAGCGAGCTGAACCCAAGTTTGTTTGACCCACCCATTTTCCTGGTCGATGGCAATGAAACCGCTCGATTGAACCTGCAGACCCAGGGCAATCTCGCCTTCAGCGTGGCGGCCGCGCCGCCTCGCTCGCTACGGATCGCCGTTCCTCCCAACCAGATCGTGGTGACGCTGAACCTGATGCGGGCCGACGGCACGCGACAAACCCAGCGTTTGCCGGGGTTGGCGCACACACGTGTGCTCGGTGAAACCATTGCGCTACCCAATCTGCTGCTCACTCAGCTGGGAGAGGGTTTTGTGCAAATGTCGTATGAGGTGATCAGCCCCGCCGGGGTAGTGCTTGGCCGGTCAGGCAGCACCACCGTGCAGGTGGCGGGCGCCCCCTTGTTGACGTACCCGGCGCCCTCCTTCGAAGGCACGCGGGGGGCTCAGACAATCAATGGGCAGAAGTATGCGGCAACAGGAGCCATTGTGACGGTGGCGTATTCAAGCATGAGTGCTTCGCATCTGATCAGACTCAGATGGCGCTTTCCGGATGGCACGTTCGCTGTCATTGCTACAGTGCCCGGCAATGCCAGCGGGTTCGTCCACTCGGCCATCAGCCCGCAAATCATCGCGCAAAGCGCGGGCAGAGTTATCACGCTAAGTTATGAAGTGACAACGGGCACTGGAACAATCACGTCGGAAACTCAAGCGCTGACGTTCCAGAGTGCGATTGCAACGGTTCAACCCCTTATTAGAGACCTGACCACTTTTACCGATTATTCATATAATGGCTGGGAACGAGGCCCTGCCGTTCCGGATGCACGTGACTTGAGTTTTATACTCTATAACGGGCGGGTGAATTTATATAACAACACCTTTACCAACAACTCTGCCGGCGTGGTGCTCAAAAAACGCTTTACGAATATGCAAGTCGGTGCCGCCTACCTGTTCAGCGTGAACGTCATGAGGTGGCTCAACGCCTATGACCCCCCAATCGCCAGCCTGAGAACCAGCCAGAATGACCAGTCAAACCCAACCGTCATCAGCGCACTGTACCCAAACACTCAAAACCTGAGCCTGCAAATTGTTGCCAGAAGCGCGGACATAGAATTCCAGTACTACAGCAATCAACCGTCAGGCAGCGGTAATGATTACATGCTGACCAACTTTGACGTTCGGCGTATCTAGTTGCGAGAGCCTGGCGACGTCAGGGCATTCAAGCGGAACAGAGACTCCATCTGTTCCGCTTTTTTTTATCCCGAACCGGTGGCGTATAGTCAGCCCTCCTGCCATGACGTTGAAGCCACCACCATGAAGCTCGCTCCCGACGACCTCGACCAGATCACCTCCACCACCCTTGGCCACTACAACACCGTGGCCGAAGACTTCCGTGAAGGCACCCGCGATCACGACGTGAGCCAGAACATTGATGCGCTGTTACGGCATATCCAGGGCGACGCGCCGTTTACCCTACTGGATTTCGGTTGCGGGCCGGGGCGGGATTTACTGACGTTTACCCGCATGGGCCACGTCGCCGTGGGCCTGGACGGCTCCGAGCGGTTGGCGCAGATGGCGCGCGAAGACAGTGGCTGCGAGGTGCTGCAACAGGACTTCCTGAAGCTGGATTTACCTGTCGAACGCTTTGACGGCGTGTTTGCCAATGCAGTGCTGTTTCACGTTCCCAAGCAAGAGTTGCCACGGGTACTCAAACAGTTGCATGGGACGCTGAAAGCAGGCGGCGTGCTGTTCAGCTCCAACCCTCGCGGCAACAACCAGGAAGGCTGGAACGGGCCACGGTACGGCTCGTATCACGACTTGGAGGCGTGGCAGGCACTGCTCACTTCCGCCGGCTTTGTGGAGCTGGAGCACTACTATCGCCCGGCCGGACTGCCTCGAGAGCAGCAGCCCTGGTTGGCCAGTGTCTGGCGCAAACCTTAGAGGCAACGCACTTCAAATGTAGGAGGGGGCTTGCCCCCTCCCACAATTTTTAACCGCGTTTTTCCTGTTGGTCCTGCTTGGGTTCGCGGATTTTGTACCAGGCCACGTAGAGCGCCGGCAGGAATAGCAGGGTCAACAAAGTCGCAATGATGATCCCGCCAATCATCGCGTAGGCCATCGGCCCCCAGAACACTTCCCGCGCGATCGGGATCATGCCCAGGCTCGCCGCCGCGGCCGTGAGCAGGATCGGCCGGCGCCGGTGCTCGGTGGCTTCCACCACCGCATCCCACGGCGCGTAGCCGTCGCGCTCATAGGCGTCGATCTGGGTTACCAGAATCACCGAGTTGCGGATGATGATGCCGATCAACGCCAGGATGCCGAGGATCGCCACAAAGCCCATGGGCGTGCCCGTGGGGATCAGCGCCAGCACGACGCCGATCAGCCCCAGCGGCGCGACACTCGCCACCAGGAACATTTTCTGCACGCTGTGCAACTGGATCATCAGGAACGTCGCCATCAAAAACAGCATCAGCGGCACCACGCTGGCAATCGGGCCCTGGGCCTTGCCGCTTTCTTCCACGGTGCCACCGGTTGCCACCTTGTAGCCCACCGGCAGGCCGGCGCTGAATTTGTCGATCTCGGGCTTGAGCTGCTTGACCAGGTCAGTCGGCTGCATTTCGTCGCGCACCGACGCTTTAATTGTGATGGTCGGCTTGCGGTCGCGGCGCCATACCAACGGCTGCTCCAACTCATAGCGCACGGTGGCAAACGCCAGCAGTGGGATCGAGGTGCCGTTGGGCGTGACGATCTGCAGGTTCTGCAAGGTTTCCGGGGTGCCGCGCTCGGCGTCTTCGGCGCGGCCGACCACGTTGATCAGGTAAATATCATCGTGCACCTGAGTCACCGACGAACCGCTGACCACGCTGTTCATCAACTGCGCCACGTCTTCGGACGAAAGCCCCAGCTGCCTCGCCTTGTCCTGGGCGATGTCGACGCGCAGCACTTTGCCCGGCTCGTTCCAGTCGTAGATGATCTCGCCCAAGTGGGTGTTTTGATCGAGCAAGGTCGCCAGCTCGATCGCGTGCTTGCGCACCTGGTCGGTGTCTTTGCCGGACACGCGGTACTGGATCGGCCGGCCGACCGGCGGGCCCATTTCCAGCGGCTGCACAAAGCTGCCAATACCGACAAAATCATCGCGCAGGCGTTTTTGCAGGCGCGCAATCAGCGCGCCGCGCTCTTCCAGGCCCTTGCTGACGATCACCAGCTGCGCGTAGTAAGGGTTTTCCAATTGCTGGTCGAGGGGCAGGTAGAAACGGATAGCACCCTGGCCGATATAGGTGCTCCAGCGGGCAATGTCCGGGTCGTCCTTGATGATCGCTTCAAGGCGGTCGACGGCCTTGCGCGTTTCGTTGATCGAGGCGTTTTGCGGCAGGTTGAGGTCGACCAGAATTTCCGGACGATCCGACGACGGGAAGAACTGGTTCTGCACAAACTGCATGGAAAACACCGACGCCACAAACAGCCCCACGGTGATGCCGATGGCCCACCAGCGGTTGCGCATGGCCCAGAGCATGCCGCCATTGAACGCGCGACCGATGCGCCCCGGCTCTTTGCTCTCGGGTTTCACATTGGCGCTGAGGATATGCACGCCAATCACCGGCGCAAACAGTACGGCCACCACCCACGACACCAGCATCGCCACCGCGATCACCGCGAACAGGGTGAAAGTGTACTCACCCGCCGAACTGGCATTGAGGCCAATCGGCACAAACCCGGCGACGGTCACCAGCGTGCCGGTGAGCATCGGGAACGCCGTGGAGGTGTAGGCGTAGGTTGCCGCCTGTTCCTTGGTTTCGCCTTTTTCCAGGCGCGTGATCATCATCTCCACGGTGATCATTGCGTCATCCACCAACAGGCCGAGGGCGATGATCAACGCGCCCAGCGACACCCGTTGCATGGTGATGCCGCTGTATTCCATGAACACGAACACCAGCGCCAGCACCAACGGAATCGAGCACGCCACTACTAGCCCGGCGCGCATGCCGAGGCTGATAAAGCTCACCACCAGCACGATGATCACCGCTTCAAACAGGGCGCTGGTAAAGCCGCCGACGGCCTCTTCCACCACTTCGGCCTGGTCGGACACTTTGTGCACGCCGACGCCCACCGGCAGGTCGGCGGTCAGCTCGTCCATGCGCGTGTGCAGGGCCTTGCCGAACGACTGGATGTTGCCGCCCTTTTGCATGGCGATGGCCAGGCCAATCGCCGGCTTGCCGTTGAAGCGGAACATCGGCCGCGCCGGGTCGACATAACCACGGCTGATCTCGGCAATATCCGCCAGGCGATAGAAGCGGTCATTCAGGCGCAGGTTGACGTTGGCCAGGTCCTTCTCCGAGGCGAACTGCCCCGAGGTACGCACGGAAATCCGCTCCGGCCCGGCCTCGATCACCCCGGCGGGCGTCACAGCGTTCTGCGATTGCAGGCTCTGCACCACCTGACGCTGATCAACCCCCAACGCCGCGAGTTTGCGCGTGGAGAAATTCAGGTAAATCACTTCGTCCTGCTGGCCGATCATCTCGACCTTGCCCAGCCCCGGCACCGCACGGATCTCGGCGCGCACTTGCTCCACGTAGTCGCGCAGCTGGCGCATCGACAGGCCATCCCCGGTGAACGCGTACACCGAGCCGAACACATCACCGAACTCATCGTTGAACGACGGCCCCTGCAAGCCCTGGGGGAAGGTGCCGCGGATGTCATCGATCTTCTTGCGCACCTGGTACCAGATGTCCGGAATGGCCTTGGCGCTGGTGGTGTCCTTGAGGAACACGAACACCGTGGATTCGCCCGGCCGGGTGTAGCTTTTCACATAGTCGAGGGAGTCGAGCTCTTCGAGTTTTTTCTCGATGCGGTCGGTGACCTGCTTGAGGGTTTCTTCCTGGGTCGCGCCCGGCCAGCGGGTCTGGATCACCATGGTCTTGATGGTGAACGAAGGGTCTTCCTCGCGGCCCAGGTTCATGTACGAGAACACGCCCATCAGCAGCGCGACGAACATCAGGTACCAGACGAAGGACTGATGCTTGAGGGCCCAGTCGGATAAGTTGAAGCTCCCTTTCATCGCGGGCTGTCCTCGTCGATTTTGACTTTTTGCCCGGGTTTCAGGCTGTTCACGCCAGCGGTCACCACACGCTCGCCGGGTTTGACGCCAGCGTTGAGCACGGCGCTGTTGGCGTCACGGCTGATGACGGTCACGTCACGCGGTTGCACGGTCTGGTTTTGGGTATCGAGCAGCCAGATGCGGGTCTTGCCGTCGGCTTCCTGCAAGGCGCTCAAGGGCAGTTCGATGCGTGGCGCGATGGCGGTGCTCAGGGTCACGCTGATCGCAGTGCCGAGGCGAAACGCGGCAGGCGTCTCGGCGAGGCTCAGGCGCGCACGACGGGTGCGTGTGGCGCTTTGGGCCTGGGGCTCGATCTCGCGCACAACGGCGGTGGTGTGCACGCTGGGGTCGAGTTGCCCGGCCACCAGGAACACCACGTCCGGCGGCAGGCGCTCGGCGAGGCCGGCGGGCAGGTCGATCACCGCTTCCTTGATGTCCGGGCGCGCCAGGGTCACCACCTGCTGGCCGGCGGCGACCACCTGGCCGGCCTCGGCGTTCCAGGCGGTGACGATGCCGGAGTGGTCGGTGCGCAGCTCGGCGTAGTTGAGTTGATCCTTAGCCTGGTTCACCGAGGCTTTGGCCTGGTCGAGGGTGGCCTGGGTGGTTTTCAAATCGGTTTGGGCGATGTCGAGTTGGGCCTGGGCGCCAACGCCGCGGTTGAACAATTCCTGCTGGCGGCGCGCGTTGGCCTGGGCATTGATGTACTGCGCCTGCACCCGCGCCAGGTCGCCCTGGGCCGAGCGCAACTGGTTTTGCTGGTCAGTGGGGTCGAGCACGGCGAGCAAGGCGCCCTTCTCCACTTCGGCGCCCACATCCACGGCGCGACGGGCGATGCGGCCAGGCACACGGAAACCCAGGTTGCTTTCATAGCGGGCCTGGATGGTGCCGGCGAAGCGGCCGAGGTTTTCCTGGTCTTCGGCAGTCACTTCCATCGACAACACCGGGCGTACGGGTTCGGGTGCCGGTTCTTCCTTGGAGCAGGCCGACAGCAACAGGCTGGCGGTGAGCAGGAGCGTCAGGCGCTTCATGGCTGGGCTCCTTGCTGGGCGATCTCGACCAGCATGCCGGGGTGCAGCAATTGCCCACCGGCCACCACGACTTTTTCGCCGCCTTTAAGGCCCTCGCCAATGATCACTTTGCCGGTGAGGTAGCGCGCCACCGTGACCTTGTGCAACTGCGCCTTGCCGTCGCCGTCGATCAGCCACACGGCGGGCTCGCTGAGGTCTTTGGTCAACGCCGACCAGGGCAGCTCGATGCTGGCTTTGGCCGGGCCATTGGCGGTGGCGCTGACCACCGAGCCCAGCTGCATGCCCTTGGGCAATGCCTGAAGGGCGATTTTCACTTGCACGGTGCCGGTGTTGGCGGCCACAGCCGGGGTGACCTCACGGACTTTGCCCTGCACTTTGATGCTCGGGTTATCCAGCAGGCTCACGGTGATCGGCGCGTCTGTCGGCGGCTCTACCAGCAACGACTCATAGACATTGAACACCGCATCGCGCTCGCCATCCCGGGCCAGGCTGAAAATCGGCACGGTGGCCTGCACCACCTGGCCGACTTCGGCCTGGCGCGCGGTAATCACGCCCGGCGCGTCGGCGACCAGCGCGGTGTAACCGAGTTGTTCGCGGGCATTCGCCAGTTGCGCCTGGGCGGCGGCCAAAGCGCTCTGGCTGCTGCGCAGCGCGGCCTGGGCAGAGTCGTATTCACTGCGGCTGGTGTAGCCCTTGGGCAGGAGTTTTTCCTGGCGCACAAAGGCGGCGGCGGTCTGCTTGACGCGCGCCTGTTCGGCCACAACCTGGGCCTGGGCGGAATCGACGTTAGTCTGCAAATCCTTGGGGTCGAGCTTGGCCAGCACCTGCTTGGCGGTCACGCGGTCGCCCACGTCGACCATGCGCTGGATGATCTTGCCGCCCACGCGGAAGGACAAATCGGTTTGCACGCGGGCCTGGATATCCCCGGTGAGGGTGACCGCCGCGGCAAAATCCGCCGACTGCACGGTCTGCACAAACACCCGTGAATGCGCCTTGGGCTCAGTGTTTTCCTCGCCACAGCCGCTGAGCAGCGCCAACAGGCCAAGGCCGAGAATATATGTCGAAGTGCGACCGCCCATGCAGGCTCCTTTTGCGTGATGCCGACTTGCCAGTGTGTATGCGACTGTGAGCTTAGATCAGGGTTCCTTATCTGCATGGAGGATCCCATACTCCAATGGTTCCCAAGCCGACTGAATGCATATGCTCAAAACCCTCGCGGTGGCCAATTACCGCTCGATCAATAAATTGGTAGTGCCGCTGGACCGGCTGAACCTGGTCACCGGGCCCAATGGCAGCGGCAAGTCAAACCTGTACCGCGCCTTGCGTCTGCTGGCCGAAACCGCTCAGGGCGGCGTCATCAATGCGCTGGCGCGCGAGGGTGGGCTCGATTCGACCTTCTGGGCCGGGCCGGAAACCATCAGCCGGCGCATGCACAACGGCGAGGTGCCGGTGGAGCCCATCGTGCGCCAAGGTGTGAGGCGCCTGCGGCTGGGCTTTGCCGGGGATGATTTCAGCTACGCGATTTCCCTGGGGCTGCCGGAGAAAACCCTGTCGTATTTCGCCCTGGACCCCGAGGTGAAGAAAGAATGCATCTGGGCCGGCCACCTCTACCGCCCGGCCAGCCTGCTGGTGCAGCGCTCGGGGCCGATGGTGCGCGCCCGCGATGGCCGCGCCTGGGATGTGCTGGCCCAGCACACGCCGAACTACCACAGCCTGTTCGATCAGGTCGGCAGCCTGCGTGGCTCGCCGGAGGTATTGCTGCTGCGCGAAAGCATCCGTGGCTGGCGCTTTTATGATCACTTTCGCAGCGACGTCGACGCGCCCGTCCGCCAGCCCCAACTGGGCACGCGCACGCCGGTACTGCATCACGATGGCCGCGACCTGGCGGCGGCGTTGCAGACGATTCGCGAGATTGGCGACCCGGACGCGCTGCAACGCGCTGTCAGCGACGCCTTCCCCGGCGCACGGTTGAATATCGAGCCGTTGCAGGGCGGGCGCTTCGCCATTGAGTTTTATCAGGAAGGGTTGCTGCGCCCGTTGTCGGCGGCGGAGTTGTCGGATGGCACCTTGCGTTACCTGCTGCTGATCGCGGCGCTGCTGACGCCACGGCCGCCGACCATGATGGTGCTGAACGAGCCGGAGACCAGCCTGCATCCGGACCTGCTGCCGGCGCTGGCGCGCTTGATCATCCAGGCGTCGCAGCAGTGCCAGGTATGGGTGGTGTCGCATGCCAGCCGCCTGATTGCGGCGTTGCAGCAGGATGAGGCGTGTAATTCGATTGTGCTGGAGAAGGTGCTGGGCGAGACCCGGGTCGTCGGGCAAGGGATTTTGGATGCGCCGGCCTGGCATTGGCCGGAGTAGGCGGAGTCTTTACTGACCTCATCGGGTCAAGCCCCCTCCCACATTGGAATGCATTCGCCTGTGGGAGCTGGCTTGCCTGCGATAGCTATTTCAGCCCTGCCACTTCCCGCCTTCAACAATCACGCTCTCAGGCTTGGTGTCATCGCTCAGTTCTTTACGCACATATTGGTCGTAGAGCTTGAGCAGGAATTTCTCCTCACCCAACTTCGCCAACTCGGCATTCACCCAGTCGCGCAGTTCGATGTTGCCTTTCTTCACCGCTGGTGCAATCGGCGCTTCGTCGCCCAGCTTCTCTTCCAGCACGCGATAGCCCGGGTTCTGCTTGGCCCAGCTGAACAGCACCAGGTTGTCCTGCGCATACGCATCGCCACGCCCGGCCGACAGCGCTTGCAGCGACTCTGAGTTCTTCTCGAACTTGAGCAGTTTCCAGTCCGGGTGGTTCTTGGTCAGCCAGATATCGGCGGTGGTGCCGGTGGTGACGATGGTGGTGCGGGTCGCCAGGTCGTCCAGGCTTTTTACCGAGCTGTCCTGTGGCACCAAGGCCTGCACGGCGACTTTCAGGTTGGGGTTGGTGAAGTCCACCGCTTCCTTGCGTTCCGGCGTCACGGTCATATTGGCAAGGATCAGGTCGACCTTGTCGCTTTGCAGGAATGGAATGCGGCTGGCCGGCTCGACGGCAACAAACTCAACCTTGTTTTCATCGCCCAGCAAATCCTTGGCGAATTGGCGGCCGATGTCGGTATCGAAGCCGACGTAGCGACCCGCTTCATTCACAAAGCCGAACGGCGGCTTGTCGGTAAACACGCCGACGATCAGCTTGTCGCGGGCTTTGATTTTATCGATGTAGCTGACGGCAGCAGGTTTTACGGGCTCTTCGGCCTTCTTATCGCAGCCGGCGAGCAACGCGACGGCAAACAGTGGCAGCAGTAACTTTTTCATGGCAGCTCCAGTTCCTTGGTCTTTTTGGGCAGTGTTGAAACAAAGGAAAACTTCTCCAGAAACTGCTGCGCGCGTGCGGTTTGCGGGTTCGTAAAGAATTCTTCGGGGGTGTTCTGTTCGAGGATGCGACCGGCCTCCATAAACACCACGCGGTCGGCGACAGCGCGGGCGAAGGCCATTTCGTGGGTGACGATCAGCAAGGTCATGCCATCGCGGGCCAGGCCCTGAATCACCTCCAGCACTTCCTTGACCATCTCCGGGTCGAGGGCGGCGGTGACTTCGTCAAACAACATCACCTGCGGGTTCATGCACAACGAGCGGACGATGGCGATGCGTTGCTGCTGACCGCCGGAGAGCTGGCGCGGGAAGGCGTCGCGCTTGTCGGCCAGGCCCACGCGCTCCAGCAGTTTTTCGGCCTGGGCGCGGGCTTCGCGGGACTCGCGTTTCTGCACTTTCAGCGGGCCGAGCAGGATGTTGTCGAGCACGCTCATATGCGGGAACAGGTGGTAACTCTGGAACACCATGCCCACGTCCTGACGCACCTGGCGCCAGTCGGTGTTTTTATCCAATAACTCCTTGCCGGCAAACCGCAGGCTGCCGCTGTGGGCCACTTCCAGGCCGTTGAGGCAACGCAGCAAGGTACTTTTGCCGCAGCCGCTGGGGCCGAGGATCACCACCACTTCGCCGCTTTGCACGCGCAGGTCGATGCCCTTGAGCACCTGCTGGTCGCCGAAAAACTTGTTGAAACCCTGGAACTCGATCAATGCGCTCATGCTTGGGCCCAGCGCCGTTCCAGCACCTTGGAGGCGGCCGACAACGGGTAGCAGATAAAGAAGAAAAACAGGAACAGCACGCCGTAGATCAATACCGACTCGTAGGTGCGCTCGATGATTTGCTGGCCGACCTTGATCACGTCCACCACGCCGATCAGCACCGCCAGCGAGCTGGTCTTGATGATCCGCGTGTAGACGTTGATGGTCGGCGGGGTCATGCGTTTGAGGGCCTGGGGCAACAGCACGTAGCCGTAAAGCTGCGGATCGGACAGGCCAATCGACAGGCCTGCCTCGCGCTGGCCACGCGGCAGCGAATGCAACGCGCCGCGCACCACTTCGCCGACCTCGCTGGCGCCCCACAGCGACAGCACCAGCACCGCGCACCAGAAGCTCGGGATGCTCAGGCCGAAGAAAATCGGCAGTCCGAAAAACAGCAGGTACAGCCACACCAGCACCGGGATCGCGCGGAACAGCTCCAGGTAAACCCGCAGCAGCGCGTTGATCAGCCGGTTATTCAGGGTGCGCAGCACGCCGTACAACACGCCGCCAACAGTGCTGAAGGCGATGCTCAAAAAAGAAATCGACAGGGTTTGCGCGGCGCCCTTGCCCAATTGCGGCAACGACACCCACAACAACTCAAGACCCGAACTGGCCATGCTGGAGCCTCCTTTCCAGGCGGCTGAGCAGCAGCGACAGCGGCAAAAACAGCAGCACGCAAATCAGCGTCAGCACGGCGAGCATTTCGTAGGTCTTGTAGTAGAGCGCGATGTAGCTCTTGGTGGTGTAGAGAATCTCCGGCACCGCCACGGCCGAGACCACGGTGGTTTCCTTGAGCAGGAAAATGAAATTGGCGAACAGCGCCGGCAGGCTGAGGATACCGGCCTGGGGCAGGATCACATGGCGCAGCAGTTGCCAGTCGGACAACCCGATGGACTTGCCCGACTCGAGCTGCGCCAACGGCACGGCTTCCACACCGGCGCGCAGCACTTCGGTGAGGTAGGCGCCGCCAAGGAAGGTCATGGTGATGATCGCCGCCCAGAACCCGGAGATATTGAAGCCCAGGGCCGGCAGTGCGAAGTACACGAAAAACAGTTGGATCAGCAGCGGGGTGTTGCGGGCCAGTTCCACATACAGCGCCACCAGGCGCCACAGGTAGGGCGTGCGAAACACCAGTAGCGCGGCGTTGATCAGCGCCACCAGCAAGGAGGTGGCAATGGCGATCAGGCCCACTTGCAGCGTCACCCCGACGGCTTTGAGAAACGCCGGCAAGGTGCTGAGGATAAAAGCAAAATCGAAGGTCATCTTGAGTCCATGACGCCGCAAGGGTAATGCAGCGGGCGCAGTCCGATCCGGCGTGGGTAACGCCGGGTAGCGCGAACTTTAAAGGTATAAAAAGTAAAATTTAAATACCCAAATAGCATATTGATATCACCCAAAAAGATAACCGGCGGATTCGCGGGTTTGCCGGGTAGCGGCTATGGTTGGGGGGTCTGTGATTCGAGGGATTGAACGATGAACACTGGAAAACCGATTGATCCGCAGGAGCTGGTGAAGTGGTTGATGGCGTTGCGTAGGGCGATTAACAGCCGGCCTATCTGAAACGACCCGGCCAAATGTGGGAGCTGGCTTGCCTGCGATAGCGTTGGGTCAGCCAGCCTGTCTGTGACTGACAAGCCGTTATCGCAGGCAAGCCAGCGCCCACAGTTTCCGACCCTATTTCACGGCCATAAAAAAACGCCGACGCTATCCAAGCCGTCGGCGTTCAAACCTTGAAGGGGGTTTTTGTCTACATCAGAACGCCGGCACGACTGCGCCGTTGTACTTCTTCTCGATGAACGCTTTGACTTCCGGGCTGGTCAGCGCCTTGGCCAGTTTCTGGATGGCGTCGCTGTCCTTGTTATCCGGGCGTGCCACCAGGAAGTTCACGTAAGGCGACTTGGCGTCTTCGATGATCAGCGCGTCTTTGGCTGGGTTCAGGCCGGCTTCCAGGGCGTAGTTGGTGTTGATCAGGTCCAGGTCAACCTGGTCCAGCACGCGTGGCAGCAGCGCCGATTCCAGCTCTTTGAATTTCAGGTTCTTCGGGTTGCTGGCGATGTCTTTCGGCGTGGCCAGGGCATTGGTCGGGTCTTTCAGGGTGATCACACCGGCCTTCTGCAGCAGCAACAGGGCGCGGCCGCTGTTGGAGCCTTCGTTCGGGATGGCCACGGTGGCGCCATCTTTCAGCTCGGAGATGTTCTTGATCTTCTTCGAGTAGCCGCCGAAGGGTTCAACGTGCACGCCGACCACGGTGACCAGGTTGGTGCCCTTGCCCTTGTTGAAGTTTTCCAGGTACGGCAGGGTCTGGAAGTAGTTGGCGTCCAGGCGCTTTTCGGCGACCTGTACGTTGGGCTGTACATAGTCGGTGAAGACTTTGATTTCCAGGTCCACGCCTTCTTTGGCCAGGGTCGGCTTGACCAGCTCGAGGATCTCGGCGTGCGGGATCGGGGTGGCGGCAACCACCAGTTTCTCGTTGGCCTGGGCGAAGCTTGCAGTCAGGGCAGCCGCCAGTGCGGTAAACAACAGAACCTTTTTCATGCAGTGTCCTTATCGAAATTCCGGGGCGTCTCTGACGACCGTTTTTTATGTGATGTGCCAGCGAAGTGCTATCGCGGCGTGGGAGGGACAATACCTATATTTTTTATTCCCGAACAATATCTTTTATTCACGTTGATATTCCATTTTGCTCATGTAGCTGCTGTTCATGTAGAAAGCTGAGCAAGGTGCGTCTCTCGGCGTGGCTGGCACTCGCGAAAATCCGCTGCACCTGCTCCAACGGCGAGCCCGCCACCGGCAGGTTCAAATGCTCGGGCAAAATCTCGTCGCCACTGCTGACCAGCAAGGCAAAGTGAATAACGTTTTCCAGTTCGCGGGTATTGCCCGGCCAGCTGTGATGCTCCAGCACGCGCTGGGCCGCATCGCTGATCAGCGGCACCGGCAGGTCCAGGCGCTGGCTGTAGATGCCCAGGAAGTACTCGGCCAGGGACAGGATGTCGCCGACCCGCTCGCGCAAGGCCGGCAAGTCCAGCCGGCCTTCGCTGAGGTAATGGAACAGTCGCTCATGAAACTTGCCCGCCGCCACGGCTTGGGCCAGGTCGATGCTGGTGGCGGCCACCAGGCGCACGTCCACCGGGCTCGGCTGCTGGGCGCCGACGCGCGTCACTTCGTGGTTTTCCAGGGCGGCGAGCAACTTGACCTGGATCGGCAACGGCAAGTCGCCGATCTCATCCAGGTACAAGGTGCCGCCATTGGCTGAGCCGAACCAACCGGCGCGGCTGCTGGCCGCGCCGCTGTGGGCACCGGCGGCATAGCCGAACAATTCGGCATCGGCATAGGTGGGGCTGATGGCGCCGCAATTGACCGACACAAACAGGCCGGTGCGGTCGCTGCCCCGATGAATATGCCGCGCCAGCAGCTCTTTACCACTGCCGGTTTCACCGCGGATCAACACGGGCAAGGCACGCGGGGCGAGGTTTTCCAGGTCTTCGCGCAGTTGTCGCGAGCGCGGGTCGACAAACACCAACGCCTTGGCGCGGATGCTCAACGGGCTTTTTTCGGCGTCGGGGAAGGTCAGCAATGGCTGGCCGAAGGTTTCATGACTCATGGCAGGCTCCCGCCCCAAATCCACTCAGGGACAGGGCGTTTAAAAAATATCAGGCGGTGCGCCGGGCGTGATGCTCGAGGCGGCTTTGCAGACGATAGAGGTAGGCGAACCCCTGCTCCCAGCGCTGGTGCCCGGACTTCACATTGATATGTCCGGCCCCCGAGAGAATCCCGGCTTCGGCCCCCCAGTTGCGTGCCAACTCCAGGGCCCGAGGGGCGCTGACGGCGCTGTCGTTGTCGGAACTGACGACTTGGCTGGGAAACGGCAGCAGGTCGGTCGGGATCGGCGCGAAGTTGCGCAAGGCGGGAGAGCACGCCGGGCGTTCGACATCGGCCGGCGCCACCAGCAAGGCGCCGCGTACCTGCCGCAGAAACTGCAGCGGTGCGCTGGCGGCCCAATGGGCCACGGTGATGCAGCCCAGGCTGTGGGCGATCAGGATCACCGGGGTGCTGTCGGCGGCGATGGCCTCGGCCAACGCGGCCACCCAGTCTTCGCGGCGCGGGGTCAGCCAATCGGCCTGCTCCACGCGGGCGCTGTTGGGCAGGCTGTTCTGCCAATGACTTTGCCAATGATCTTCTGGCGATCCTTGCCAGCCCGGCACGATCAGATAACGAATCGACTCGCTGTGCATGGGTGTGCCCTCCTGCAGCGTTTGACGTTGCTGACCAGTATAGGGACGGGTGTTATATTCGTTAAGGAATAAGAAGCTATTTATTAATAACCAAAATCTCATTAACGCCGGGTACCAAAATGTGGGAGCGGGCTTGCTCGCGAATGCGGTCTGTCAGCCACCAAATTCATCAACTGACACAGCGCATTCGCGAGCAAGCCCGCTCCCACACTAACCCGATTCTCTATCGAGATTTCCGCGCTGCCTGAATCCCACGCAAAAAAAAGGCCGCACCCTGCCAAGGAGACGGCCAAAAAATTGTCGAGGCTTTTGAAACTTAACGTGCGGTAATCACCGACAGCTTGGTAATCCCCGCGCGCTCGATAGACGCCATGGCTCGCGCCACTTCGCCGTAATTCACGCCATCGTCAGCCTGCAGTTGCACCCGCACATCGGGGTCCTTGGCCTTCGCCGCCTGCAGGTTGAATTCCAGCAGGTCCGGCTGGATTTCGTCCTTGTTGATAAACAGTTTGCCGGCGCCGTCGATGCTCACTACCAGCGGGTCCTTCTGCTCCACCGGCGCCACGGCCTCGGTCTTGGGCAGGTTGATCGGGATCGCGTTGGTCAGCAGCGGCGCAGTCACGATGAATACCACCAGCAGCACCAGCATCACGTCCACCAGTGGTGTGACGTTGATCTCGCTCAGCACCTCATCACTGTCTTGCGTGGAGAAGGCCATGTCAGGATGCCTCCTTCACTTTTTGCGCGGTGCCGGCGGTATTTTTGGTCAGGGCCGGGTGCAGCAGCACGCGGAAGGAATTCTTCTGCGCCAGGCTGTAGAAGTCGTGGGCAAAGTCATCCAGGTCCGCCGCCGTCAGCTTCAGGCGACGCAGGAAATAGTTGTAGACCAGCACCGCAGGCACCGCGACGGCAATACCGACACCGGTGGCTACCAGGGCCGCACCAATCGGCCCGGCCACGGTTTCCAGGCTGGCGGAACCGGCCGCGCTGATGCCCTTGAGCGCTTCCATGATCCCCCACACGGTGCCGAACAGGCCGATAAACGGCGAGGTGCTGCCGATACTGGCGACCACGGCCAAGCCGGTTTCCAGGGAACGGCGCTCACGCACGATTTGCTGGCGCAAGGCGCGTTCGAGGCGGTCCTGATGGTTGATCGCCTGGCTCAGGTCAGCCGCATGGGGCGCCTCGCCAACCTGGATCGCCGCATAACCGGCCTGGGCCACGCGGGCAGCGGCGCCCGGCCGGGTTTCCGCCAGCTCGGCGGCTGAGTCGAGACTCGACGCCGCCCAGAACTGTTTGTGGAACTTGCGATCCTGAGCCTTAAGCCGACCAAACTGCACGCCCTTGAGCAGGGCCAGGCCCCAGGTCGCGACCGAAAAGACCACCAGCAGCCAGATCACCGCGCTTTCGATGGATTCAAGTGGAGATGCTAATGCCATGATGTTTTCCCTCTGAACAGGTCGCGGCGTGTGCAACACACCGCAGCGCAATAGTTAGTGAATCTTGAAATCGATCGGTACGCTGACCCAGCCGTCCTGGGCCACATCGCCCTGCTTGGCCGGCACGAAGCTCCAACGCTTCACGGCGGTCAGTGCAGCGTCGTCGAGTGGCTGGCGACCGCTGCTTTTCTGGATCTGGATCTCGCCCGGCTTGCCGCTGGCCAGCACGTGGACCCTGAGCAACACCGTGCCTTCCCAGCCGCGGCGCTGAGCCAGTGACGGGTACTCCGGCGCCGGGTTTTTCAGGTATGCCGCGTTGGCCGAAGCCGGCGTAACCGGGGCCGGTGCAGGCGGCGCAACAGGCGCAGGCGGAGCCGGTGTGGGTGGCGCGGGCGGTTGTTCGACGGCCTTGGGTGCCGGTTTTGGCTCAGGCTTCGGCACCGGCTTCGGCTTCGGCTTGGGTTTAGGAATCGGTTTGGGCGGCGCGGGCTTCGCGGCCAACTCATCCACCACGGGGGGCGGCGGCTCGACCACAGGAGGTGGCGGCGGTGGCGGCACAGGCGGCGGCGGTTCCACCACCGGCGGCGCCGGCCGGGAAAATTCAATGGTCATCGGCGGGATTTCCGGCGGCACAATCGGCAGCACCGGGGTGGGCTTCTGGCTCACCCAATAAATCACCGCACCGTGCAGGGCCAACACCAGCAAACCGAGCAGAATCCCTTCGCGGCGACTGGAAAAACGCTGTGGAGTTTTCTGCGTACGCAACTGCCCCAACGGCGCGCGGTGCGGCCGGCCAAGGTCGACCAACTCACCACTCGGTGCCTGGCGCCATTGCGCCTCGTGTGCACTGGCGGCGGTCTGGACATTGCCCATTGATTCACTCCCTACGGTTTTTGAAACAAAAAACCGACAGGCCTGCCTGGGAGGCCGTCGAGGGCTGAATCATCGGGGCCAGACGCTTATCTCTTAAAGTAATCTTTAAAGTTATAGATAGATCCAAACTGAATAAACGAAACAGGCGGACACGCCAAGCCCAAGGCCTGCGGGGCCTGGCGCGCAGGCCTCGGTTTTCAATGCTTTTCAGGCATAAAAAATATTCAGTAAAAGCATCGTCAGCCAGGGCTGTTTGCGCACAATTCGAGCAATTGTCGCTGCAAACTCTGCCCCGCCGCACCCAGGCCGCTGCGGCCATACAGCGCCAGCCGCACGCCCTGTACCGCCGGTAAGCCGCTGTCAGCCGCCAACACCACATGCCCGGCTTGCACCACGCGTCGCGGCAGCAAACTGATACCCAAGCCGGCCGCGACTGCCGAACACACACTGGCCAGGCTCGCGCTGGAATAGCCGATGCGCCAACGCCAACCGTGCATTTCCAGGTGCTGCAGCATTTCGTTGCGGTACAGGCCACCGACCGGAAAAGCCACCAGCGGCAACGGGTCGCGCCCCAGCGACGGCGTGCTGCGGCTGTCGACCCAGCACAACGGCTCCGGCCACGACGCCACGCAGTCGGCGCTGTCGCCCATCTGCTTGACCAGCAAAATATCGAATTCACCGCTTCGGTACTGACGCTGCAACTCAGGCCCGAGGCCACTGGTGACTTCCAGGCGAACCCGCGGAAACGCTTGCACAAAGGCTGACAGCAACGGCATCAGGCGTTCGGCGGCGAAGTCTTCCGGCACGCCCAGGCGCAGCACGCCGTCACTTTGCTGGTTGATCAACACATCGGCCGCTTCTTCGTGCAGCGCGAGAATGCGCCGCGCGTAAGCCAACAACCGTTCACCCTCGGCGGTGGCAACCACGCGGCGCTGGTCACGGTCGAGCAACTGGCAGGCCACTGCCTCTTCCAGACGACGGATCTGCTGGCTGACGGTGGACTGGGTCAAGTGCAGGCGCTCGGCGGCGCGGGTGAAGTTGCCGCAGTCCACCACGGCGACAAAGCTGCGCAATAACACGGGGTCGAACATCAAAGTCACCATTCCATTTTCCACTGGTTGGCATGGTTATATTTAATTTCAGAATACCTCGGCAGCTGCCCATACTTCACCCCTCCATCCTGCCAAGGGGCCTCCCATGACCGACGATCAACAGCACCTGCAACGCGCCATCGACCTTGCCCGAACCAACGTGGCCCAAGGCGGCCGGCCGTTTGGCGCCGTGCTGGTGCGCCATGGCGAAGTACTGGTAGGTGCCGTCAATGAGATTCACCTGACCCAGGACCCCACCGCCCACGCCGAGCTGCTGGCGATCCGCGCCGCCAGCCAACAACTGGGCACGCGCCTGGATGGTTGTGTGATCTACGCCAGCGGCCAACCCTGCCCGATGTGCCTGAGCGCCATGTACCTGTGCGGCGTGGAGCGCGTGGTGTTTGCCGCGAGCAATGAGATGGCCGAGCCGTTCGGCCTGTCCACAGCGGCCATTGGGCAACAGGTCGGCTTGCCGGTCGGCGAGCAACGCCTGCCGATCAAGCACCTGCCGGACGCGGCCATGACCCCGCTTTACCACCAGTGGAAAGCCCTGCATGACCCTGAATAAATCCCTCGCCGGCTGGGGCCTGCTGGTCGTGCTGGGCCTGAACCTGCGGCCGATCCTCAGCTCCATCAGCCCGTTGCTCGGCGAGATTCGCCAGGCCACCGGCCTGAGTTTCCAGAGCAGTGCCTTGCTCACCAGCTTGCCCGTGGTGTGCATGGGCCTGGTGGCCTTGGTCGGCGTGCGCGTGGAAGCGCGCCTCGGCGAACGGCGCGGCATCGCCCTGGGCCTGATGATGATTCTGTTGGCCTGCCTGGCGCGTTGGCTGATGGGCCAGGCGTCGGCGCTGCTGGTCACGGCCTTGCTGGGTGGCGCCGGGGTGGCGCTGATCCAGGCGCTAGTGCCTGCGATGATCAAGCGCGAGTTTCATCACCGCGTGCCGGTGGCGATGGGCGTGTATTCGGCCTCGCTGATGGCCGGTGGCGGGCTGGCGGCGCTGCTTAGCCCAGTAGTCGCCACGCACTTCCAGCAATGGCAGGCCGGGCTCGGCGTGTGGCTGTTGCCGGCGTTGGGCGCATTGCTGCTGTGGGCCTGGCTGCCGCTGGGCGCCGCCAGAAACCCGCACGTAGTGCCTGCTTTCCAGGGCCTGCGCAACCGTCGCGCCTGGCTGCTGGCGCTGTATTTCGGGCTGGTGAACTGCGGCTATATGAGCATGGTGGCGTGGCTGCCGGCCTACTATCAGCAACTGGGTTGGGGCGTGCTGGCCAGCGGATCGTTGCTCGCGTTCATGACCCTCTTCCAAGTGATCGCCGCGCTGCTGATGCCGGTGCTGGCGCAACGCGGGATCGACCGCCGCCCTCTGCTCGGCATCAGCCTGCTGGCGCAGACCGTGGGTTACCTGGGCCTGATTTTCGCGCCGCTGGAATACCCGCATGTGTGGGTGGCCCTGTGCGGTTTCGGCCTGGGTGCGTGTTTCGCGCTGAGCCTGCTGCTGACCCTCGACCACCATCGCGACCCGCGCCAGGCCGGGCAGCTGGCGGCCTTCGTGCAAGGCGTGGGTTTCCTGATCAATGCCCTTTCGCCGTGGCTGACCGGCTGGCTGCGTGAGCTGACCGGCAACTTTGTCAGCGCCTGGGTGGTGCTGACGGTGACGGTGGTGGCGATGCTGGTAGTCACGCGCGTGTTCAGCCCGGCAACCTATCGCCCGGTGCCCGCTCTATAGATATGCCTTTAAGGTCTAGATAAAACAGCAAAGCTTCATTGACGGAATAAGCCGCCCCCTTAAAATCCCGGTTCCCCTACAGGATGCCGGGCACCCCATGGACCTTCGCCAACTGCGCTACTTCATCGCGCTGAACGAGCACCGCAGTTTCGTGCGCGCCGCCGACGCGATGGGCATCACCCAGCCGGCGTTCAGCCGCAGCATCCAGGGCCTGGAGCAGGAATTCGGCTGCGTGCTGGTGGACCGTGCCAATAAAGACCTACGCCCCACCCCGGAAGGCCAAGTGGTGCTGCAACACGCCTTGAGCCTGGTGCAAGGCGCAGCGCTGCTCAGCCATGAAGTCACGCGCATGACCAAACTTGACGCCGGCGAGGTGCGATTTGGCAGCGATGCGGTGGCCGCGGTGAACCTGGTGCCCCAGGCCATGGCGCGGTTCATCACCGCCTACCCCAAGGTGCGCACCGCGTTGCAGGTGGATAACTGGGAAAAACTCGGGCGCAGCCTGAGCCGCGAAGAGATCGAATTTTTTATCGCCGATGTGCGCCACTTCGAAGCCGACCCGAACTTCCAGACCCAGGCCCTGGCGCCGCGCCGCAGCGTGTTTTTCTGCCGCGACGGGCACCCGCTGCTGGCCAAGGACAGCCTGTCCACCAACGACCTGTTCGGCTACCCGCTGGCCACGCCATTGATCGCGCCCGGCATTCGCAAACTGCTGGCGAACCTCAGTGGGCGCCTCGACTTTGCGCCCGCTATCGAGCTGGAACAGTTGACCGCGCTGGCCACCATCGTGCGGCAGTCGGATGCCATCGGTCTGGGCGCTGAAGAAGCGTTCGTCGATGCCTTCGCCAAGGGCGAGTTGCACGTATTGCATTGGCGCAACCTGCCCCACGCCCTGGAGAGCCTGAACAACCGCTGCGGGGTGATCAGCCGCGCTGGGGTGCGCTTGTCGCCTGCGGCGAAGGCGCTGATCGAGACGCTGTCGGCGCTGGAAACCCAAGCCGATTGGCCCGCGCAAACGTCCCGAAATCATTGAAGCGCACGCCCATCTCGGCCATGACTTTATGCGCCACGTTGGCCGTCATCTGGCGGATGTAGAACGGTTCCTTCACCACAAAGTGATGGATGCCATGGGTGCTGCCGAAGTTGAAGCAGAACGCCTGCAACGGCCACATCCACCACGGGTTCAACACTTGGGTTTGCTGGATCACATTGCCCAGTTCCACGTCGCCGTAGTAGTGCATGTTGGAGCTGACAAAGTGCAGGCAAAAGGTGCGCAACACGTTAGGGCCGATGATCACCACGGCGGCGATGTCGATGAAGTGCATCATCTGCAAGGTGCCGGCGGACCAGTCGATGGGCGCGCCCATCAGGCTGGCGATGCCATTGGCCGCATGGAAGCCGAGGAAAATGTACCACGCGCCCCAATGCAGCAGCGCCAGCGGTGCGTACACCAGCAGTGAGCGCTTGAGAATCTTCAGTTTGTGACCCCAGGTCTTGGCGCGCAGCATGCGAATAAACGCCGACATGACGTTGTCGCCGACCATCAATAACCGCGCAAAACCCCAGGGCTCGCCGTTGGTGATGGCGCGTTCTTCCATATCGGTCTCGGTGCCCGACACCTTGTGATGGTTGAGGTGCAGATGCCTGCGAATCCACGGGTTGATGGTGCTCGGCCGTGCCAGCCACACCAGGCCCATCATCAGGTTGTGCGGCAGGCGCTGCTTGCGAAAGTACATGCTGTGGATCAGGTCGTGTTCCAGTTCGTGGGTCAGCGAAGCGAAAAACGCATTGAGCAACAGGCACGCCCACCAGGCCATATGGCCGGTGATATACAGCGCCGCCGAACCGAGCATGCCCAGCAAGGCAAAGGCCAGAATGCCCGCGCCCAGCGCGTCCTGGTGCAGCAGCCAGGGGTGTTGCTGGCGCAACCTGACGCCTTCGGCGAGCACCACTTCGCGGATATGTGCCGAGCGCTGTTGCGCATTCATCTGTTGGGGACTTGCAGAAGTACCGTCCATGCTTCCATCCTCTGGTTATCGATGCTGACATCCTGCACCAGGCCGTTGCGCAGGACGCTAGCCCCACACGCCAACCTGTTGACTGCAAGCGCCAATCGTCATGACCGAACCCACCTCCCTCGCCAGCTGGACCCGCGCCCTGCGCAAGCAGCTCGACGCCCTGGGCCTCGACAGTGGCGCACTGTGCGCGCAAGCCGGGCTCGACCCGCAGCAGATGGATGACCCCAACGCGCGCTACCCGCTGTCGGCCACCACACGCCTGTGGGCGCTGGCGGTGCAGGCCAGCGGGGATCCGGCGATTGGTTTGCGCGTGTCGCGGTTTGTCAGCCCCACCACCTTTCATGCGTTGGGTTATGCGTTGGTGGCCAGCGGCAGCCTGCGGGAAGTGTTCGAACGCATCGTGCGTTATCACCAGGTGGTCAGCGACGCCCTGGTGCTGGAACTGAGCCGCGAGGGCGAACGCTATCGCTTTCGCCTGCTGCAACCCCCGGGCAGCCCGGCGCCAGCCCTGGAAGCCATCGACGCCTTCGCCGCGATCTATGTACGCACCTGCCGCAACCGCCTCGGCCGCGACTACGCGCCGCTGGCGGTGTACCTGCGCAGGCCGGAGCCGGCCGACCCGAAACCGTGGCACACGGTGTTTCGCGCGCCGGTATTTTTTGGCGCCGAGGAAGACCGCCTCGAATTCGCCGCCCACGACTTCGACAGCCACCTGGACGACGCCAACCCTGAGCTGGCCGAACACAACGAAACCGTGCTCAAGCGCACCCTCGCGCAGCTGCAACCGCTGACCTGGGAACGCAAGGTGCGCGCCGCCATCGAGGCGCAACTGCCCGAAGGTGAGCCGAGTGCCGAACGAATCGCCCAGGCCTTGCACCTGAGCCTGCGCAGCCTGCAGCGGCACCTGGCGGATGAAGGGTGCCGGTTTGACGCGTTGCTCAATGAGTGCCGGGAGAATCTGGCGTTGTTGCATTTGCGCGATCCGCAGTGCTCATTGGCCGAGATCAGCCACTTGCTGGGGTTTGCCGATACCAGCAGTTTCAACCGCGCGTTCAAGCGTTGGACGGGAATGACGCCGGGGCAGTTTCGCGATGGGCTGCGGTAGATGGATTTGTGGTGATTGTGGGTGCCTCATCAAGGGCCAGCCCCCTCCCACATTCGGAATGCGTCCCCCTGTGGGAGCTGGCTTGCCTGCGATAGCGATAGCCCAGTCACCGCAGACTCAGCGACCACGCCGCAACAGTTTTTTCACCCGCGCCACCAGCGCCTTCGCCTCAAACGGCTTGAGCAAATAATCATCCTCATGCAGTTCCAGCCCGCGCAGCCGGTCTTCAATTCCGCCCGGCGTGGTCAGAAACAGCAGCGGCGTCTCACCCTTCAACCGAACTGCCTGCTGCAACTTCCAGGCATTCAAGCCGGGCAACATCACATCCAGGATCACCAGCTCATAGTCGGCGCTTTCGACAAAACGCTGCGCCGCCATGCCGTTGGCCGCGACTTCAACGGTGTAGCCGGCCTCGTTCAGGCCCTGGGCCATCCGCTGTGCTCCCTCGGCTTCATGTTCCACTAACAGCACGCGCATAACACACCTCGATTGATCGTATGCACAGGCTAAGCGGGTTGGCGCCTGTTTGCTCACTTATAAACCGATATTTGGCATAAACAGCGCTCGGCCATGGCTTGCATGGCGAGCTATTCTGAAACTTCGGCCCACTACAGGAGGAACAACAATGAAAAGCCTCGTCGACCACCTCGGTCAATATGCCGCCTACCACCGCGACCCGCGCAATATCGCCAGCCACTTTATCGGCATTCCCCTGATCGTCGTTGCGGTGGCCGTGCTGCTGTCACGGCCCGAATGGCCGGTGGGCGGGCTCTGGCTGTCGCCGGCGGTGATTGTCGCGCTGTTTTCGGCGTGGTTTTACCTGCGCCTGGAGCTGGCGTTGGGCGTGCTGATGACGCTGCTGATGGGCTTGTCGGTGTGGGCCGGGCATGTATTGGCGGCGCAAAGCACGCTGGTGTGGCTCGGCAGCGGCATCGGCATGTTTGTGGTGGGCTGGGTAATCCAGTTTGTCGGCCACTATTACGAGGGCAAGAAGCCGGCGTTTGTGGATGACGTGTCGGGGCTGATCGTCGGGCCGTTGTTTGTGGTGGCGGAGTTGGCGTTCTTGGTGGGATTGCGGGGTGATCTCAAGCAGCGGATCGAGGAGCGGTCGGGGCCGGTGGAACGCCGTGATCTTAAACCCAGCGAGGTCTAAATGTGGGAGCGGGCTTGCTCGCGAAGGCGGAGTGTCAGTCAATATATTCATCAACTGACAGACAGCATTCGCGAGCAAGCCCGCTCCCACATTGTCTTGCGGTGTACTTAGGCTTTTTGCCAGACCTTGGGCTTGAAGAACAGCGTCTCGCCACGGGCCAAACCGGTCAGGCTGTCGTGGTCTTTCACCACTTCAGCTTCGATCAGTTCGCTCTGGCCTTCCACCTTCAAGGTCACCCGAGTGGTCGCGCCCAGCGGGCGAATATCACGCACTTCAGCCGCGTGGTGATCTTCCAGTTCATGCCGCGACAGCGACACTTCATGGGGGCGGAACAGCACGTGCTGGTCCTCACCCAGGTGCAGGCGGTTGGAGTCGCCGAGGAAGTGATAAACAAAGTCACTCGCCGGGTTTTCGTAAACTTCGCCCGGTGAACCGATCTGCTCGATCACACCCTTGTTCATCACCACGATACGGTCGGCGACTTCCATGGCCTCTTCCTGGTCGTGGGTCACGAATACCGAGGTCAGGTTGATGTCTTCGTGCAGGCGCGCCAGCCAGCGGCGCAGCTCTTTACGCACCTTGGCGTCGAGGGCGCCGAAGGGTTCGTCGAGCAGCAGCACCTTGGGTTCTACCGCCAGGGCGCGAGCCAGGGCGATACGCTGGCGCTGGCCGCCGGAGAGCTGCTCCGGGTAGCGATCCGACAACCAATCCAGTTGCACCATGTTCAGCAGTTCGTGGACTTTTACCGCGATCTGGCTCTCGTTCGGCCGCTGGTTTTTCGGTTTCATGCGCAGGCCGAAAGCGACGTTGTCGAACACCGTCATGTGGCGGAACAGCGCGTAGTGCTGGAACACGAAACCGACGTTGCGATCACGCACGTCGTGGCCGGACACGTCTTCACCGTGGAACACGATGCTGCCGTCATCCGGGGTTTCCAGGCCGGCAATAATGCGCAGCAAGGTGGTCTTGCCGCAGCCGGACGGGCCCAGCAACGCCACCAGCTCGCCACTCTGGATGTCCAGATTGATGCTGTTCAGGGCCTTGAAGGCGTTGAAATTCTTGCTGACATTACGGACTTCAATCGACATGACTTATTCCTCACCGGCGCTTTTGCGCAGGCGGTTGATACGGTTCTCGCTCCACTGCTTGAGCAGCAGGATGAAGAGCGCCAGGATCAGCAACAGGCTCGCGACGGCAAACGCGGCGACATGGTTGTATTCGTTGTAGAGGATCTCGACGTGCAGCGGCAAGGTGTTGGTCACGCCGCGAATGTGGCCGGACACCACCGACACCGCGCCGAACTCACCCATGGCCCGCGCGGTACACAGCACCACGCCGTAGATCAGGCCCCACTTGATGTTCGGCACGGTCACGTGCCAGAACATCTGCCAGCCGTTGGCGCCGAGCAAGCGCGCCGCCTCCTCTTCCTGGGTGCCCTGCTCCTGCATCAGCGGGATCAGTTCGCGGGCCACAAAGGGCACGGTCACGAAGATGGTCGCGAGCACGATGCCGGGCAAGGCGAACACGATCTGGATGTCATGGTCCTGCAGCCACGGGCCGAAGAAGCCCTGCGCGCCAAACATCAGCACATAGACCAGGCCCGCGATCACCGGCGAGACCGAGAACGGCAGGTCGATCAGCGTGACCAGGATGCTCTTGCCGCGGAACGAATACTTGCTCACGCACCAGGCGGCACTCACGCCGAACACCACGTTGAGCGGCACTGAAATCGCCACGGCGATCACCGTGAGTTTCAACGCCGACAGCGCGTCGGGTTCGAGGATCGCGGTAAAGAACGCGCCGAGGCCGTTTTTCAGGCCCTGGGACACCACGATAAACAGCGGCAGCAGCAGGAACAGGAAAAACACCAGCCAGCCAAGGCTGATCAGGATACGTCGCGACACCGCGCTGCCACGACGGGCAGCGTTGGCCGAAGACGCGGCGGAAATAGACGATTGGGACATGTTCCGCGCCTCCTTATGGACGTTCGATGCGCCGCTGCAACAAGTTGATCAGCAGCAGCAAAACAAAGGAAACCACCAGCATCAGCACGCCAATGGAAGTGGCGCCGCGGTAGTCGTACTGGTCGAGCTTGACCATGATCAGCAGCGGCAGGATCTCGGTTTTCATCGGCATGTTGCCGGCGATGAAAATCACCGAGCCGTACTCACCCACGCCACGCGCAAACGCCAGCGCGAAGCCGGTCAGCCAGGCCGGCAGCAAGGCGGGGACGAGAATGTAGCGGAACACCTGCAACGGCTTGGCGCCCAGGCAGGCGGCGGCTTCTTCGATTTCCCGGGGGATATCGGCCAGTACCGGCTGCACCGTACGCACCACGAATGGCAGCGTGACGAAGGTCAGCGCCAGGGTGATGCCCAGCGGCGTATAGGCGATCTTGAAACCCAGGTCGGCGGCGAACTGCCCTACCAGCCCGTTCGGCGTATACAGCGCGGTCAGCGCAATACCGGCGACGGCGGTGGGCAAGGCGAACGGCAGGTCGATCATCGCATCGATGATTTTGCGGCCGGGGAAGGTGTAGCGCACCAGCACCCAGGCCAGCAGCGTGCCGATCACGCCGTTGATGATTGCCGCATACAACGCGGTACTGAAGCTCAGTTTCAACGCCGCCAGCACGCGCGGTGCGGAAATAATGGCCCAGAACTGATCCCAAGTGAGTTGTGCGGCGTGTACAAACATCGCCGCGAGGGGGATGAGTACGATCAGGCTGAGGTACACCACGGTGTAGCCCAGCGTCAGCCCGAAGCCGGGTATGACGGGGGAAATACGACGCGACATAAGAGTCCTTGGTTAAGGGAAAACCACTGAAGGCACACACGTCCTGTGGGAGCTGGCTTGCCTGCGATGCAAGCGCCTCGGTATGTCAGTCACACCGCGGTGATGCTATCGCAGGCAAGCCAGCTCCCACAGGGCCAAGCGTGCGCCGCCAGATTGCGTTGGTTACTGCGCCGTGTAGATCTGGTCGAACACGCCACCGTCATTGAAGAATTTCGGTTGGGCAGTTTTCCAGCCGCCGAAGTCTTTGTCGATAGTCACCAGGTCCAGTTTCGGGAACTGCTGGGCGTATTTGGCGGCCACTTTTGCATCGCGTGGGCGGTAGAAGTTTTTCGCCGCAATCTCCTGGCCAGCCGGGCTGTACAGGTGTTTCAGGTATTCAGTGGCAATTTCGGTGTTGCCCTTTTTCTCGGCGTTCTTGTCGACCACGGCAACCGGCGGCTCGGCGAGGATCGACAGCGAAGGCACGACGATATCGAACTTGTCGGCGCCGCCGTCTTCTTTCAGCGCCAGGAATGCCTCGTTTTCCCAGGCCAGCAACACGTCACCCTGACCGTTGTTGACGAAGGTGATGGTCGAACCACGCGCGCCGGTGTCGAGGATCGGCACGTGCTTGAACAGTTCTTTCACGTATTCCTGGGCCTTGGCTTCGCTGCCGCCGGCTTTCAGGCCGTAGGCCCAGGCCGCGAGGAAGTTCCAGCGGGCGCCGCCGGAGGTTTTCGGGTTCGGCGTGATCACCGAAACGTCCTTCTTGATCAGGTCGCCCCAGTCCTTGATGCCTTTAGGGTTGCCCTTGCGCACCAGGAACACGATGGTCGAAGTGTACGGGGTGCTGGCGTCCGGCAAGCGGGTCTGCCAGTTTTCCGGCAGGGTCTTGCCGAGCTTGGCGATTTCATCGATGTCACCGGCCAGGGCCAGGGTTACGACGTCGGCGCGCAGGCCGTCGATCACTGCCCGGCCTTGCTTGCCCGAACCACCGTGGGATTGCTGGATTTTGACGTTGTCGCCGGGGTGGGACTGTTTCCAGAAGTTGGTGAACTCAGCGTTGTAGTCCTGGTACAGCTCACGGGTAGGGTCGTACGAGACGTTGAGCAACTCGTAGTCCTTGGCAACGGCGGAACCTGCAAACACGGCACTGGCCAGGGCGGCCAGGGCATAACGGCGAATCGACGACATAGAAGGCTCCTGAAATTCTGGGGTGTTGGCTTTTTCTTATAGTTGCGGGTCTAGCATGCGAATCGCCGTGGTTGCTTAAGCCGGTTTGTTGCCCGGGTTCTGCAGACGGAATTTTTCCTTGCGTTCGATCTGTACCACTTGCGCGTTATGCACGGTGATTTCCACCGCGCCAAACCGCAGATCGCGCAGGGCGCTCTGGATCTCACGCAAAATGGCTGCTTCGTCCTGGCCGTCGACGCTACGTAGAGATGCGCTCATGGTCTCGCTCCTGAAATGAATAGTGCCTCGCAGTGGCGGCACTGCTTGCGGCGTGAGGGCGATAGTAGATAAGCGCGGATATTCTTAAAAATACTATTTAAGAATGTTTATATAACCAGAAAGAATTTTCTGGCGGGGCGAGGGCTTGCGAGGGCTTTGACGCGTGCGACACTGAAAATAAGCCATGCCGAGATCCAAATGTAGGAGCGGGCTTGCTCGCGAACGCAGTGAATCAGTCAATGCATCTGTTACTGACAGACCGCTTTCGGGAGCAAGCCCCCTCCCACATTTTGACGGTATTTCAAGGCTGGATCGTGGGTGCCCGCTCCCAATCAATTTCATTTGCCGGCATCGGCCGACCAAACCAGTACCCCTGGCCCAGGTCGCAGTTTTGGTCCAACAGGAACCGCGCCTGCTCCACCTGCTCGATCCCCTCGGCATGCACCTGCATGCCCATGCTTTTGGCCAAGGCGATCACCACGCGCACGATCGCCGCGTCGTCTTCGTCCCCCGGCAGCCCGGCGACAAAGCCCTGGTCGATCTTGAGCTTCTGCACCGGCAGGCGCTTGAGGCGCAGCAGCGAAGAATAGCCAGTACCGAAGTCGTCGATGGCCAGGCGCAAACCCAGTTCGCGCAGGCGATGCAATTGTTCCAGGGCCACTTCCGGGTCGTCCATCACCGCGCTTTCGGTGACTTCCAGCTCCAGGAAGGCGGGGTCCAGGCCCGTCTCGTGCAGCACCTGAGCGACTTGCTCGTACAGCTCGCGCCGGGCAAACAGGCGGCTCGACACGTTGATCGCGACAAAACTGAGTGGCACGTCGGCGGCCAGCCACTGGCACATCTGGCGACAGGCCTGGTCCATCACCCAACCGTCGATATCGGCAATCAGCCCGGTGCGTTCAGCGATGGGAATGAATTCGCCCGGCGGCACCAGCCCGCGTTCCGGGTGTTGCCAACGCACCAGCGCCTCAACGCCGATCAGGCGCCCACCGTGCAAATCGTGCACCGGCTGGTAATAGACGCGCAGCTCTTGCTGCTCGAGGGCTCGCCGCAGTTCGCCGGCGATTTCCACGCGGTTCTGTGCATGCGCGGTCAGTTCTTCGGTGTAAAGGGCATAGCCCTCGCGGCCGGCGCTCTTGGCCTTGAACAGTGCGGAGTCGGCGTTGCGCAGCAGTTGTTCGGCGCTAAGGGCGTCGTTGGGGAAGAGGCTGATGCCGATGCTTGCGCTGATAAACAGTTGATGGCCATCAAATTTGAATGGCTGCTTCATCGCATCGAGCATGCGTTGCGCCAATGCCGCCGCCTGCACCACGTGCGGAGAGCTTTCCAACAGCACCGCGAACTCATCCCCACCCAGGCGCGCCAGGGTCACACCGGGGCCGAACAATGCAGTGAGCCGCTCTCCCACCAGCTTGAGCAACTGGTCGCCGACGTTATGCCCAAGGCTGTCGTTGATGATCTTGAAGTGGTCCAGGTCCAGCAACAACAGGGCACAGCTGCGTTTGTGGACCTGTGCCGAGGCCAGCGCCTGCTCGGCACGGTCGGTGAACAGCAGGCGGTTGGGCAGGTCGGTCAGGGGGTCGTGATGCGCCAGGTGGGCGAGCTCGTACTCGGAATCCTTGATGGCGGTAATGTCGGAGAAAACCGCAACATAATGGCTGACATGGCGCTGATCGTCGTGGATCACACGAATGGTTTGCCACTGCGGATAAATTTCGCCACTTTTGCGTCGGTTCCAGATTTCACCGCTCCATTCGCCGGTGCGCTCCAGGCTTTGGAACATCTGCTGGTAAAAAAGCGACGAATGGCGACCGGACTTGAACAGGCTGGGCTGCTGGCCCATGACGTCTTCGCGCTGGTAGCCGGTGATCGCCATAAACGCCCGGTTGACGTGCACGATCAGCCCCTGCGCATCGGTGACCAGCACGCCCTCGCGGGTGCAATCGAACACCGCGGCGGCCTGGCGCAGGCGCTCGCGGTTTTCCTTGAGCGGTTGCTGCAATGGGTGCGCGCGGGCAAAACGCGCGCATATCAGGTAGATGACCAGCGCGCTGAGGGCCACCCACACGTACCCGCGCACCTGCAGCCAGCGCCCCAGCTCCCGCGGTTCATCGAGAAAGTTGATCAATAAATGGTTGCTGAGCTGGAGCCACACAATGGAAACCAGCAGGTATACCAGCCCCGCACGCAGGGCACCTCGGTATGAAAACAGCATATGGTCAGTAATCCTTACCCAAAAATCATAATCGCCCTACAAAGGCTGCGGATTATAGAATAAGAAACATCCAGTCACTCCTATCTGAAAGGGCGGCTGGTTTTCTCTGCAGGCTTAGTGATAATGCGTGAGCTGGTTTTTTCTTTATCTGAGGGCCATACAGCCTATGTGGTACAACGGTTTTCTTGACTTGTCGGCCTGGCAATTGGTTGCAGTCACTCTGTTGATGACCCACGTGACCATCGTTGCGGTCACGGTCTATCTGCACCGCTATTCAGCCCATCGCTCCCTGGAGCTCAATGCCGGCCTGAAACACTTCTTCCGCTTCTGGCTGTGGCTGACCACGGCACAGAACACCCGCGAGTGGACTGCCATCCACCGCAAACACCACGCCAAATGCGAAACCGTCGATGACCCGCACAGCCCGGTCATCAAAGGCCTGTCTACGGTATTGCGCACCGGCGCCGAGCTGTACCGCGCCGAGGCGGAAAACCCCGAGACCTTGCGCATCTACGGCAAGAACTGCCCGGACGACTGGATCGAACGCAAGATCTACACCCCCTACCCGCTGCTGGGCGTGGCGATCATGGGCGTGATCGACCTGCTGCTGTTCGGCACCATCGGCATCACCATCTGGGCGATCCAGATGATGTGGATTCCCTTCTGGGCCGCCGGTGTGATCAACGGCCTGGGGCATGCCGTGGGCTACCGCAATTTCGAATGCCGTGACGCCGCCACCAACCTGGTGCCGTGGGGCATCATCGTCGGCGGCGAAGAGCTGCACAACAACCACCACACCTATCCGAACTCGGCCAAGCTGTCGGTCAAGAAGTGGGAATTCGACCTGGGTTGGGCGTGGATCAAAGTGTTCAGCTTCCTGCGCCTGGCCAAGGTGCAGCGCGTGGCACCGATTGCCCATCGCGTGGAAGGCAAGGGCCATCTGGACATGGACACCGCCATGGCGATCCTCAACAACCGTTTCCAGATCATGGCCCAGTACCGCAAGTTGGTAATTGGACCGTTGGTCAAACAGGAGCTGGAAAAGGTCGATCATTCGGTGCGCCACCAGTTCCACCGCGCCAAGCGTTTGTTGTCGCGTGAGACCAGTTTGCTGGATGATCGCCACCACCTGCGCATCCAGAGCATGCTGGAGCACAGCCAGGCGCTGAAAGTCATCTATGAAAAGCGCCTGGCGCTGCAGCAGATCTGGCTCAAGACCAGCACCAACGGGCACGATATGCTCGCGGCGATCAAGGAATGGGTACACGAAGCCGAGGCCAGCGGCATCCAATCCCTGCGGGATTTTGCCCACCAATTGAAAACCTATTCGCTGCGCCCAGCATCCGTTTGACTGGCCCGTGGGAGGGCTCGCCCTCCCACCTATCAGCTTTTTGGCGTCATTTCTCGGACGCCGCTAATCGGTCCTGTTGACGGAACTTCACTGCAATTAGCCTCTCTCAATGAACACTTCGCCATCATGGTGGCCCTTGTAGTGACCGCTGCTCGATCCTGCGGCGCGCCCAGAGAGAGTTGTGCCGATGGTTCACGAAAAGTCCTATGCAACCGATACGTCCACTGCTGAGCATCCCCGCCCGGCAGCGGCGGCGACCCTGTTGGCGCTGATGCACGCGCAGGGCGAAGTCGAGCGTCTGAGTGAGCGCGAACAGCTGCTGAGTTCACTGCTGGTCAGCGTGAACGCGGTCTTGTGGGCCATCGACTGGGAAACGCGCCGCGTGCTGTACGTGAGCCCGGCCTACGAGCGTGTATTCGGCCGTTCCGCCGGCCTGTTGCTGGCCGACCATCGGGAATGGCGCAACAGCATTCACCCCGAAGACCTCGATTACGCCGAACACAGTCTGGCCCGCGTGCTCGAGCACGGCGCTGTGGAGGACCGCGAGTACCGCATCATCACCGCTGACGGGCAGATCCGCTGGCTGAGCGACAAGTGCTATATCAATCAGCAGGTCGAACCCGGCGAGCCGGTGATCGTGGTCGGCATGGCCGAGGACATCACCGAAAAAAAGCAGATGGAACTGGAGTTGCACCGCCTCGCCACCACCGACGTGCTGACCCAGAGCAGCAACCGTCGGCACTTCTTCGAATGCGCCAACCATGCCTTCGACAGCGCCTGCGCCCAGGGCGCGCCGCTGGCCTTCCTGTTGCTGGACATCGATGACTTCAAAGACGTCAACGACACCTACGGCCACCTGGAGGGCGATCAGGTGCTACGGCGCATCGCCGAGAGCGGTCGAGGGGTATTGCGCCGTGGCGACCTGTTCGGACGCATTGGCGGCGAAGAATTCGCCGCCGTACTGCCAGGCTGCGCACCGGAAATGGCGCTGCAGGTGGCCGAGCGCCTCGGCAGGGAGATTCAGGAGCTGAGTTTCAACTACGAAGGCCAAGGGTTCAGCGTGACCATCAGCCAGGGCCTGGCCAGCCTTACCGAGCAGGATTCGACCCTGGACAGCTTGTTCGCCCGCGCCGATGCCGCCATGTACGAAGCCAAGCGCCTGGGCAAAAACCGCGTCATCGCGGGCTAACGCCGAACGCGTTCAACCGAGCGTCGCAACGCACCGTTATCAGCACTCGCTTGGCACAAAAAACCCGCCGAAGCGGGTTTTTTCTGTCGATCAGAACAGCTTCCGATTACAACTCGGAGAAGCACTCTTCAATAATCGCCAAGCCTTTGTCCAACTGCTCGTCCGGCGAGGTCAGCGGAACCAGTACGCGCAACACGTTGCCGTAGGTGCCGCAGGACAGCAGGATCAGGCCCTTGTCACGCGCCTTGGCCACCACGGAAGCAACAGCCGCCGCGTTCGGCTTGTGGCTGTCACCGCCTTCAAACAGCTCGACCGCGATCATCGCGCCCAGGGCACGCACTTCACCGATTACCGGGTACTTGGCTTGAATAGCCTTCAGGCCAGTCACCAGGCGCTCGCCGACAGCCTTGCAGCGGTCCAGCAGGTGCTCTTCTTCGAACACTTCCATCACGGCCAGGGCCGCGGCGCAAGCGATCGGGCTACCAGCGTAAGTGCCGCCCAGGCCACCTGGCGCGATGGCGTCCATGTATTCAGCCTTGCCGCACACACCGGCCAGCGGGAAGCCGCCGGCGATGGATTTGGCGAAGGTGGTCAGGTCGGCGGCAACGCCCATCTGTTCCATGGCGAAGAAAGTACCGGTACGGCCGGCACCGGTTTGCACTTCGTCGGCGATCAGCAGGATGCCGTGCTTGTCGCACAGTTCGCGCAGGCGCTTCATGAAGGACTTAGGCGCGACGTAGAAACCGCCCTCGCCCTGCACCGGCTCAATGATGATCGCGGCGATATCACGCGGCTCGGCATCGTTCTTGAAGATACGTTCGATGCTGGCGATGGCATCGTCGTCGCTCACACCGTGCAGTTCGTTCGGGAACAGCGCGCGGAACACGCCGCCTGGCATCAGGCCCATGCCGGCCGAGTAAGGCACGACTTTGCCGGTAAGGCCCAGGGTCATCATGGTGCGGCCGTGGTAGGCGCCGGTGAAGGCGATCACGCCAGCACGGCCAGTGGCGGCGCGGGCGATCTTCACGGCGTTTTCAACGGCTTCGGAACCGGTGGTGACCAGCAGGGTTTTCTTGGCGAAATCACCTGGCACCTTGGCGTTGATTTTTTCGCACAGCTCAACGTACGGCTCGTAGGCCAGCACCTGGAAGCAAGTGTGGGTCAGTTTGTTCAGCTGCTCGGTCACGGCGGCGATGATTTTCGGGTGCACGTGGCCGGTGTTCAGCACGGCGATACCGCCGGCGAAGTCGATGAACTCGCGACCTTCAACGTCAGTCACGGTGGCGTTCTTCGCGGATTCGGCGAAGATCGGGTGAATCTGGCCAACACCGCGCGGTACAGCGGCTTCGCGGCGTTTCATCAGGGATGCGTTGGTCTTGCTCATAAAGTCCTCATTCGCCACTCATCGGGTGGCGCGGTCCAAGGAATACGTGGCGGGGAGGCAACTACGGCAGCATGCGATGATCGACTGCCACAGCTTTCCCGGCCACTACGAATAACGTTTTGAAACACGCAAAGGGTCAGCGCTCTCGTGCCCTTTGCGTCTGCTGCAATCCCTTCCCGGCTTAGATGCCCAGGCAGAGGTATTTGATTTCCAGGTAATCCTCGATCCCGTACTTGGAGCCTTCACGGCCCAGGCCCGAGGCCTTGATGCCGCCGAACGGCGCCACTTCGTTGGAGATCAACCCGGTGTTGACGCCGACCATGCCGTATTCCAGGGCTTCAGCCACACGGAACACACGGCCCAGGTCACGGGCATAGAAGTAGGACGCCAGGCCGAACTCGGTGTCGTTGGACATCGCGATCACTTCGGCTTCATCTTTGAAGCGGAACAGCGGCGCCAATGGGCCGAAGGTTTCTTCCTTCGCCACGGCGGCATTTTTCGGCACGTCGACCAGAATGGTCGGCTCGAAGAAGTTGCCTTCCATCACCTTGCCACCGGCCAACAGCTTGGCGCCTTTGCTCAGGGCATCCGCGATGTGTTCCTGAACCTTGGCCACGGCTTTTTCGTCGATCAGCGGGCCGGTGGTGGTGCCGTCTTCCAGACCGTTGCCGATCTTGAGCTTGGCCACGGCCACCTTGAGTTTTTCGGCGAACGCGTCGTACACCGAATCCTGGATGTACAGGCGGTTGGCGCAGACGCAAGTCTGGCCGTTGTTGCGGTACTTGGAGATGATCGCGCCTTCGACGGCCTTATCCAGGTCCGCGTCGTCGAACACGATAAACGGCGCGTTGCCGCCCAGCTCCAGGGAGACTTTCTTGATGTCCTTGGCGCATTCGGCCATCAGCTGGCGACCGATTTCGGTCGAGCCGGTGAAGGACAATTTACGCACGATCGGGTTGCTGGTCAGCTCACCGCCGATGTCGCCGGCGCTGCCGGTGACCACGCTCAGCACGCCTTTCGGGATACCGGCACGGTGCGCCAGCTCAACCAGGGCCAGGGCCGAGAACGGGGTTTGCGAGGCAGGCTTGATCACCATGGTGCAACCGGCTGCCAAGGCTGGGCCGGCTTTCCGGGTAATCATCGCGGCGGGGAAGTTCCACGGGGTAATCGCAGCGGTCACGCCGATCGGCTGCTTGATCACGATCAGGCGCTTGTCGGGCTGGTGGCCGGGAATCACGTCGCCGTAGATGCGTTTGGCTTCTTCGGCAAACCACTCGATAAAGGAAGCGGCGTAGACGATTTCGCCCTTGGCTTCGGCCAGCGGCTTGCCCTGCTCGAGGGTCATCAGGCGACCGAGGTCGTCCTGGTTTTCGATCAGCAATTCGAACCAACGGCGCAGCTTGTTGGCGCGCTCCTTGGCCGTCAGTGCGCGCCAGGCCGGCAGGGCCTTGTCGGCGGCTTCGATGGCGCGGCGTGTTTCGGCGGCGCCCATCTTCGGCACGGTGCCAAGAATCTCGCCCGTGGCCGGGTTGTTGACCTTGATGGTTTGACCGCTGTCCGCGTCGACCCAAGCGCCATCAATAAAGGCTTGCTGGCGGAACAACTGGGTATCTTTGAGCTGCATGTCGGCTTTCCTTAACAGCACCGCGCGCACGCGGAGCGAATTAGAGTTGTTGAAAGGCGCCTTGTGGGCTGCCGTCAGGGAAATCAGCCCCAGCACGCACGATGGAGGAAATAGCGCACGGGAGACAGAGCGTTTGAAATCTCAAACGAATCCTAGGATCAATGGGGGTACAGGGCAATAGTCTGTTCGAAAAAAAGAACGAAAACGGCGCATTTGCCGAATCTTTCTGATCAGCGTGTTTCGGCCGGGTTCCACCCTATCGACCGTTGGCAACCGGCGCAGGGCCCCTGCGAGGCAAATTCCTACCTGTAAACGGCCAAAGAGCGGCATGGACGCCCAAGGACGACATGGGTATGATGTCGCCCGCACAAGCATCCGTAGCTCAGCTGGATAGAGTACTGCCCTCCGAAGGCAGGGGTCGTGGGTTCGAATCCCGCCGGGTGCACCAGATACGCATGAGAAAGCCCCAGTTCGAAAGAACCGGGGCTTTTTTGTGGCTGTCGACTCACTGCTTCTGCAACGCCTCCAACCGCGCCGGAAGGTTTTCCTGAGGAAAGCGCTTGTGCAACGCCAGCAGCTTTTCATCCGCCGCTCTGGCTTGACCCGACTCTCGCAGTTTCACAATCTCCCGCAACCCCTCCTCCAGCGAAGGCAACGCCACCGGCGCTCGCTTGCTCAGTTTCGCCGCAGGCGCATCGGCCAACGAGGCGGCGATTTCAGCTTGCGCCGGCGCATTTTCGGCCCTGGGAGCGGCGGCCATGCGGGCCATCGGGGCGGGGGCGGAAAACGCTTGCGGCGCCGGGCGTGCGGCTTCTTCGTGGAGTGCGGAGAAGGTCGCTGTGGATATCTCCGGTTGCGGCACGGGGGAGCGCGTGACGAGACCGATCATCAGCGCCACGCCGGCGACAGTGGCGAATGCCATCTGCCAGCGCGGTTGTTGACAGGCGTGCAGCCAGCGTTGCCACAGGCTCGGCTGCGGTGTCGGGGCTTCGCGGCGGGCGGCGTTGAGGATGAAGGCGTCGAGGGACGCGGGCGGTTCGCCGGTGCTGTGTTGACGAAAATGCTGGATCAGTTCGTCGTCAGGGGTGTGTCGGGAATCGGTCATGCGGGGATCTCCTCGGCCAGCAGGCGGCGCAGTTTCTGCCGGGCGTAACGCAGGCGGCTTTTTACGGTTTCCAGCGGGGCGCCGGTCAGGGCGGCGATTTGCGGCACGTCGAGGTCGCCGTGCAGGCGCAGCAGGAAGACTTCGCGCTGGTCTTCGGGCAAGTCTTGCAATGCGGCGTCGAGTCTGGCCTGGTCGCGGCTCAGGCTCAGTTGCTGCTCGGGGCCGGCGCTGTCGTCGGGCTGGGCGTGCAGTTGCTCGTCGTAGCTGTCGTGCAACGGGTTGTGAATGCCGTGCTTGCGCCAGTGGTCGATCAGGCGGTTGCGGGCAATCTGGAACAACCAGGTACGAAAACTCGCCCGGCCTTGTGGCTGCGTGTTGCTGCGGATCAGGCTGAGCCAGGTCTCCTGGTAGATTTCCTCGGCCAGTTCGGGCTTGTTGCTCAGGGATATCAGGAATCGATACAGGCCCTGGCGGTGCCGCGCGTACAAGGCTTCGAACGCGGCACCGTCACCGGTTCGGTAGCGGGCCAGCAGCGACTCATCGCTGGGTGAATGCTCATGAACAGCCATATTAAGTGGCGAACTCCTTTCGAGACGTTAAAACCGTTCAATTGCGGGAGCCGGGCTTGCCCGCGATGGTGGTGAGTCAGGCAACATCTGCGGTACTGACTTACCGCCTTCGCAGGCAAGCCAGCGCCCACATTAGAGCTTTCTTGCGTCCAGGATCAGTGCTTGAGGCTCTGCGCCAATTCCACCAGTTGCACAAATTCGTTGCGCAGCCCGAACGGGTCGTCGCCGCGGGCCGAGCGAGCGAGTGCGGCAGTGTCCTGCAGACTCATGTTGCCAGTGTAGCGGCCATTACCCTTGAGCTGTTGGGCGAAAGCCGCCACGGCCGCCGAGAAGCGCAGGTCGGCGCTGGCCTGGGTGGATGAGGCGCCGACAGGCCGTTCGATCAGTCGGCTGTCGCCACCCGCCGCAGGCTTGTAGCGCACCCGCAACATCGCCAGCTCCGACGATGTGTTCTCGGCCGCAGGCGTGGCGGTGTAGCGCAAAGGCTCCAGCCAGCCCTTCTGGCCCTTCGGTACAATTTCGTACAGCGCGGTGACGGTATGCCCTGCGCCAATCTCACCGGCGTCGACGTTGTCGTTGTTGAAATCCTCACGCTTCAAGGCGCGGTTTTCGTAGCCGAGCAAACGGTACTCGCTGACTTGCGCCGGGTTGAATTCCACCTGCAACTTCACGTCCCGCGCCAGCACCGCCAGCGTCGAGCTGAGCTGGTCCACCAGCACTTTGCGGGCTTCGCGCAGGTTGTCGATATAGGCGTAGTTGCCATCGCCGGCGTCGGCGAGTTGTTCCATCAGGTGTTCGTTGTAGTTATCCACACCAAAGCCGAGGGTGGTCAGGGACACACCGCTTTTACGCTGCTCGACCGCCATGTGCTTGAGGCTGTCGAAGTCGCTGATGCCCACATTGAAATCACCGTCGGTGGCCAGCAGGATGCGGTTGATGCCGTTATCGATAAAGCCTTCGCGGGCCATCTGGTAGGCCAGCTGGATGCCGGACGCACCGGCCGTGGAACCGCCGGCAGTGAGTTGGTCAATGGCGTTGCGGATCGTGGTTTTTTCGCGGCCGGACGTAGGCTTGAGCACCACGCGCGATTCACCGGCGTAGACCACCAGCGACACACGGTCCTGGTCGCGCAACTGATCGACCAGCAATTTCAAGGTGCTTTTTACCAGCGGCAACCCTTCGCGGCGGTCCATGGAGCCGGACACATCCACCAGAAAGACTAGGTTGGCCGGGGCCAGCGCTGCCACGCCGCGGTCGGAGGCCCTGATGCCGATGCGTAGCAGCTGCGTATGCGGATTCCACGGCGTGGCGGCAACTTCGGTGGTTACGCCAAAGGGCGAACCGTCGGTGGGCAGCGCGTAGTCGTAGGGGAAGTAATTGACCATTTCCTCCAGTCGCACAGCGCCTTCCGGCGGCAACCTGCCTTGGTTGAGGAAACGCCTGACATTGGCATAGCTGCCGGTGTCGACGTCGAGGCTGAAGGTCGAAACGGGCGTTTCCGCCACGCGATGCACCGGGTTGTCCGGCAGGTTCTGGTATTGCTCGCGCGGCTCGCCGCGGTATTCCATAGCCGTCGAATCCTGCACGGCCAGGCGCGAGGTCATCGGGGCCGAAACGGACATTCGCTTGACCCGCGCACCCTGCACGGGCTCGCTGTTCAACTCAGCGACCGGCGCAGCCTGCTCCGGCTTGGCCACATCACGGGAAGAAGACAACCCACAACCGGCCAGCGCGACAAGCAAGGTGACGGCAAAACCTTGGGCAGCAGGGCGAAATTGACGACGGTACATTGGCTTAACCTCATGAATGAATAATCCGCTCACAAGGTCAGACGTAAGGCCTCAACGTTTCGGGTTAATGCTCGTGGGACGATATGGGAAAACTGACCTGGAGCAGCTCGTCCAGCAACTGCTAAGGCAAACCGAAAAATAGAAATTCCGTTTATAAAACCTGCGCTTATAAACATATCGAGGAGGATTAACCCCGACACATATCTACCTTTGGAAATATCAACTGACACTGGCAGGTTTGTGCCTCGCAACATGGAGTCTGCGGCCTTGATCAAGGAAGGAAACGTGCACATTCACAGGTAGTCATTACATTGAGATTAGACTCTACAACGCCGTTCTATCCCGCCCTTCAGCAAGCTGCCGAGGAGGCAAAGGGACCTTCTCCATTTCAGGCGATCTTGCGTCCCCTTACTCAACCCTTTATTCGCCATCACTTTGTTCGCGCGGCACACTCCCATACTCCACCGGCTAATCGTCGCCGGGACACCCTTCCCACAGGTAACCGCTACAGCCATGACCCTAGCCTGCGGGCTGACGACCCGCATATAAAGCGCATTAACAAGCAATCCTTCGACAAACAGCGGGCCATCGAACAACTCACTCGAAACGCAGGCACTTGGCAGGACCGGAACCGAAATAACAAGACCGAGATTTCCTATACTTTCAAAAACACTTGGGACGGCACATTCGACGCACATCAGAGACAAGAGGCACGACGCTCAATGGAGTCTTGGAGCGACGTGGCCAACCTGGCCTTTACCGAAAATGGCGGTCACGCAGAAGGACGTTTGTCCTTCGCTATTTCAAAGAACGTCGCAACCGCTTACGGCTTTTACCCATCTTCCCACCCTGAAGCCGGGAATACCGTTTACAACCCGGACCGGGTGACACGCCATGATTTGAGCCACGAAATTGGCCACGCCCTAGGCCTGAGCCACCCAGGTAATTACGACGGCCACGCGCATGATGGGCAACGTGTCTACGCGGAAGATTCCAGAGCCCATACCTTGATGAGCTATTTCGATGCATCTTCCTGTGGCAAACGTCTCGACCATTCTCCGAAAGCCCCGATGATGGATGGCATCAGTGCCATTCAACATAAATATGGCGCTAACTATCAAACCCGCAGGGAGGACAATACCTATGGTTTCAACTCCAACACCGACCGGGATTACTACTCACTGAAAAGTGACCGCGACATGGCCGTTTTTTGCATATGGGACGGCGGCGGCAACGATACGCTGGACATGTCGCAATACAATCGGGACCAGGTCCTTAACCTGAGGGCCGGCTCTTTCTCCGATGTGGCGGGCTACACAGGCAATGTCTCTATCGCTCGGGGTTGTACCATCGAAAATGCCATTGCCGGCCACGGCAATGATGTACTGATCGGCAACCAAGCCGGTAACCGACTCACGGGCGGGGCGGGCGGCGACCGTATGCGCGGGGCCGGAGGGGCGGATACGTTTGTCTATAACCATGTCAGCGATTCCCTGCCTGAGAACCCTGACGAGATCATGGATTTTACCAGCGGCACCGACAAAATCGACGTGTCGCGGGCGTTGAAAAGCGCAGGCCTGACGACGCTTTCTTTTGTCAGCGCCTTCAGCGGCATCGCCGGCGAGGGACTCCTGACCTACGACGAAAAAAGCGGTAACGGCTCGGTGTCCATTGACACCACGGGTGACGGCAAGGCCAACCTGCTGATCAACACCCATGGGCAAATCAAACCCCAAGATATTCTGACCGCCGCTGATGCCACGCCCACACCCACGCCGCCCGCCACGCTAATGAATACGCCCCTGAAACCACAACGTGATACCACAGGGATACAACCGCATTTTATCTTCAACAAGGCCAGCGAATCGGGCATGGCCAACTCCCGCTTGTTGACCCATTTCGTCAGCGGTAAAGACAAGATCGATTTAAGAGGCGTGCAGGAAGAAGCCAACACACGCTTCACGCTCGTCAAGGCATTTACCGGGAGAATTGGCGACACCGTGGTGAAGTTAAACCCGCAAACCCAGCGTTACTTCATTGCCGTGGACCTGACCGGAAACCGCAGAACCGACTTCCTGGTGAGAAGTACGCAACTGATCAGGGCGGGCGATGTGATCGCGGGCTGACCACCTGATTCAAGGACAGTATTTTGCTGGTCTGGAGAGGCCAGCGAAGTGCTTGGCGGAGCGGACAACGCTGATGCCCCCCCTCAAGTTATTGGCCGAGCGGTCGAGACACTGGCTTGGTTTAATCACTTATAGGGATATTGCGTGCTGAAAATCCTCCTTCGGGCTACGGCCCTGCTTGCTGCGCTGTCGATGACCGGCTGCGTTTCCTACACCGTCAGCGGCCCAATCGGCGCCCCGCCCCACTCGGCGCCTGTCAGCAGCCCACGCAGCGCGCAACTCGCGGATGTGACGGTGAATGACGCCAACGTCAACGACGCCAACAAAGCCGCGATCAGCAGCTCACTCACCGCCCAACTCAATGCGTATGTGCGCACGGCGGGTTACTTCAAGCAGGTCACCGAATACCCGGTGCGGCTGGGGGAGCAGGACGTAACGCTCAAGTTCAACATGACGTCTCTCAAGGGCCATCGCGCGCCGCACCCGGGGTACTTTCCCGGCGCGCTGCTGACGCTGACGATCTGGATCTGGGTCAACGGCCCGATCTACGTGGACAGCTTCGATGTAGCCGGTGACCTGGTGATCGTCGATCGCAACGGCAAGGAACTGGCCAGCGCCACGGAGTCGATCAAGTTCGAGCATAACGTCGGTCTTTACAGCGGCGAATATTGGGCACCGTCGATGGGCGGCCAACAGCTGACCAAACTGGTCGCGCAACTGCTCGACGACGCCACCGCCAAACTGGCCAAACCGTAAGCTCAAGGAGCAACGCATGAAAGGATTGATCAAACACAGCCTGGTACTCGCCGCCATCCTGCTGACCGGCTGCGTGTCTTACTCGCAACATGAGTTGCCTGCGGTACAAACCTGGCCGCCGACCGCCAACATGCCGGCACAAAAGCCTACGGCGTACGTGCACACCTCGGCGCAGAACCACGTCAACGGCGGCCCAGGCAACGCTGCTGTCGGCGCGCCCGTTGTGCTGTGGGAAAAGGCCGTGGCCGACTCGTTTCGCCAGTCCAACCGTTTTTCGCGGGTGAGTACCGACAAGGTCGACTCGGATATCTACGTGGATGCCACGCTGCACAACAATGAAGAATACAGCCCGGTGTTGACGTTCATTTCCGGCTTCACGTTCTGCATTATTCCGACCACCGCGAAGAACATCTTTACCCTTGAAACAGTGTTCAAGGACAAGGATGGCAAGGAGCTGGGGCGCGTCAAAAAGAGCGAATCCGTGCGCACCTTGATTCACCTGGTGCTGATCGTGGGCATCCCGTTCCAGGCGGACACGCGCGAAGTGGTAGAGGCGTTGACGCGCAGTACGCTGGATGAGGCGGTACAGCGCAAGTTGCTGTAAGCCGATTCATAAGCTGCGGGATTTGCCGCTGTCGTAAATATCCGCAAGGCTGCGAACGCTTGTCAGGTTGCCGGTCTGGATCACGATGGTTTTGGCGAACATGTCGCCCAAGCGTGTTCGCGATTCGATGAAAATCCACACCCAATCGATGACCACCAAGGCTCCGGAGTTACGGGTGAACGACTGGGACACGCTGCAGCCCTTGCGGGTGTTGCGGTCGACGGCGGCAATACTCAGCAGACGCTTGCCCATGCTCTGGCCGTTGGGCAACGCGTCGGCCAGCAGAAAGTAGGCAAAGGCGGCAAAAGCGGCCGAGAGAATGCCGCCCTTCAGCGTCACCGCCGGCATGTAGGCAGACAACACCTCGGCGCCGAATTTGACGATGAAAAAAATCAGCACCGCGATGGCACAGTCGATGATGCGCGCGGCCAGGCGGCGGCCGATGCTGGCCAGGATTATTGGGCGTTTTTTGGTGTTCTGTGCGTCCATACGGTGTTGCTCCCGCGTCAAGAAAGTATCAAGGAAAAGTCGTCCCGATTCGCGCGCGCTCTTTTGAGAACCAGATGCCGGTCACCTTGCCCACCACGTCCTCAACCGCCACCTGCCCCATGAAACGGCTGTCATTGCTGTTGTTGCGGTTATCGCCCAGCAGGTAGACGTGCCCCGGCTCAACCTTGACCGGTGCGAGCGTCATTGACTCGGGGCCTTCCACCCGGTCAGCCGGTGCGTGAAAGAGCCCGAGGTTTTCGCCGTTGCGGATCAACTCGCCGTTGACGATGGCCAGGGTGTCCCCGCCCACGCCCGCCACGCGCTTGATTGCTTCAGTGCCGTTCCAGCGGTACACCACAATATCCCCGACCTTTGGTGAGCCGGGGCGCAGATCGGACACGATGTAGTCGCCAATCGAGACCGTGGGTGCCATTGAGCCAGTGGGTACAAAGTAGGTGCTGAAACCCAGCACCGGCGCTCGAAGCACGCTGAACAATGCAAAGGTGATCACCACCATCACGCCCACATAGAGCACATGGAAACGCTTGCGCGGCACATTCAGCGGGCCGGTGTAGCGCCGCGCCAGCACGGCCGAGGTGATCGCCGAGGCAAGCTTGACCGTAATGATGAAGCCGAGCAGCACGTAGAGCCCCACAGGCGTCGAGGTCAGCCCGCAGAGCCCCATCAGCACGATGCCAACGTAAAGCAGCGCCGCCACGCGGATGCCCCATTTGACGCGGTTGACGTACACCAGGCCCCAGCCAGGCACCAGGCAAGACATCAGGAAGGCTTGGAGGGGGAGTTTTACGGGTTTCATGATCGTCCTTGAATAGGTAAACGTACGCAGCAGCGCAGCTGTCAGGGTTTATCGCTGAGGGGGCACTACGGAAAATTGGTGTCTACGAAGTTTTGAGCAAAGTCCTCCGGATTTATCTGTGCGCCCGCCTGGGCGAATTTTGTCGAATTTATACGCCAGATTTCACGTATTTTTTCCGTCACCGACTCGGGAAACCCCATCTGGGCGGCGACAACTTCTGACCAGCTGCCCTGTGTTCCATAGAGCTGGTGCAATTTGGGCTCCAGCGCGGTTAACGCTGCGTGTTGCTCGTCTGTCAGCGCGTCGATTGCCGACAGGACGAAGCACTCCAGTAGACGGAGAAATGGCTTCCCCTCATATCGGTTCATAGCGAGTGTCCTGTTGCCTGCGTTGTGTGTTCACTGCTTGCTCAACGTTTCCGGTTGAGGTGTTCGCGCCACGGCATCAGCAAGCCGGATAGAAGGACGTGATCAACGACCCCACCCTCAATACAACCCACATAAGTCATATCCAGATGAAACTCGAAGGCGATACTCGCGCTTGCGGACAACGCCTTAACCGCCTCCACCAACGCGTCAACCTCTTCCAGAGTTCTCTGGTCTACATCAGCAGGCAGCCTGTTTGGCGGCAAAGCCGAATAGATCTCCAGTCCCCCACCGACGATTTCCAAACCATTTTCATCTACTTCGTCAATAAACCCCGGTGGTGCAATGCTCCAGGCCCTCGAGGCGGCGAGCTCACGCAACCGTTGCTGCACATCAGATCTTACCGATGCATCGACATCCTCAGCTACGTAGAAAACCAGTTTCTGCTTAGGGGTATCTGAGGCTATAGATTGCATCACTAAACTCCGTTCTTAAGGGCGTAAGAGTAACGGGGAAATAGCCCCCCTATTTTTGCTGCACGCGATTGGCGCCGGCCGCAGGACGACGTATTGGCCTTTTGATGCCTTGCGCGTTTTTACGCTGAGGACTTATAGTCCGCCGGTCGTCCAAAAGGGCGATCGGATTTGGCGATCCGTTGACCGTATGCGAAAGCTTTCTGCTTGTTTGCAGGTGCTTCCGTACCCGCATCGCTGCTTTATGGCAGCTGTGCGCGGGAGACCTTCGGGTCTGCCGGAACTCGGTCCCGGTTCGCCAACCTGCGTACAGCTGTCACCTATTCGTTTGGCGACGATAGGTGACGGCCTCACTCTACTGACCGAGGTTGTACCCATGAATAGATACATGCCCCTAACCGGCCACGACTGCACCGTCCCAGCCCTGCTCATCGACACCCAAGCCCCCCTGGACGTCCTTCACGACGCCGCCGTGCACCGTATTCAGGCCGTCACCCAGTTGCTGGAAAACCTGGCCTTCCGCGAACAGCTCAGCAGCGATGCTGTGGTGCTTCAAGACTTCGCCCAACTACTGGCTATACCGCTGCGCGATGGGTGCGACTTGCTGGACGTCATCAGTCGCAGGCTTAACAGCGTCAACTGACCGCGACAGGGCGGCTGACGAGTTGCCCTGTTAACGGTGAGGCAGTGAGTAGGTGCGGGCCACGCTTGGGCAGTAAAAGTGGCCTGTCGCCTATGCAACCTTGGCGCTGCACGAAAAGCATGAACACCTGCCGGCCCAGCCCGCCAGTTACCTTTATTTTCTCCCGCAACTATTCGACGGAACGTGCGCGATAGCACCCGGCGTCTCCAGACCAGAAAGCAGTCGAATCACGCTACCGCACTGCCAGTCTTGCCTCTGTAGGTACGCCTCATAATCTTTACCCGCCTCAGGAACAAATACCCGTGGATCAGGCACACAAGACGCCTCGGCGGCAACCATCTTCATCACAACCACAGACGGCACACCCGCAGGGATAACAAACTCGGCATAAGACTCGCCATAGCTCAGGTGCTCGCTTTTCCAGGAAGGGGGCATTCCGACACTTCGCCTGGTGTGTTGCCCCAAGGTGGAATTGACCTTATCCGCAACGGTATAGCCGTAGGCAAAAAGAGGTTCTTTACTCGACGCGCAGTCTTGCCCGGGGTTGATGGCGACAGGCAAACCGTTATTCCCAAAAAGACGGATGCGTGCGGTGGTGGCCTGGTCGTAGGGGATAGGCTTCTCATAGCGCGCAGAACCGCAGCCACTCAGCAACAAAGCAGAAAAAAGGGCCAGCAAAAGGATCTTCAAAATGACTCCTAGGGTCACATATCAAGCGGTTATGGGTGATTTATAGAATACCTAATTCATTGCCAAGTTGGCCTTCCCCACTCACGTTGCGTCCCTTTTGCAGCCAGAGGGGCCGGAGAGCGTCACTCGCTTTAAAAGGAACGGATTTATTTAGGTCTGGCGCTGGCCGGCAAGGCAAGCTATTAAATAAATCTATCCCCTTTGCTCCGAGTTTCATTGATCGTCCTTGAACAGGTAAAGGTACCCGGCAGAGCACCTGTCGGGGTTTATCGCAGGGGATCACTACATTCCCCCATTACCGGATATGTAAGACTTCACATACGTCCATCGAGTGAGGATCCAATACGCCGCGAATACAAACGTAAGAGGAAAGCCGATCCAGTTGTATACCCAAGGCGAGTCAGTGCGCAGGGCAAGTGAAATCACCGCAGCGATGATCATCGCGAGTAGCAGGCTAGCCGCCAGAATCATGGAAAACAGTGAGACCGATAAGAAAAACCCACCGATCCATTTATTTCTTCTCACCCGAAGCCTCCTCGTAAAACGTATACCCTTTATCAGCAACAGACTTCAGGTACGTTCCCAGCGCCGCCCCGTAAGGTGCTGCCTTGCCTAACATAAACTTATTGTTGTCAAAGCTGTGCACGGTGACGCCGAACATCGAATCCTTTTTATTGAGGCCATCCTTGAGGCCCATTTTAAGCGGGACCTTAACGTGCATTAATCGTGGTCTGACCCCTATTTTCCCAGCACCAGAAATCGTCCCTGCCTTACTATTTCGAACGCCAATCTGCGTGTTATGACCAAGAACTGACTCGTCAAAGTTTTTCGCGATAAAATAGGGGTCAGACCCTCTATATACATTGGTGCATTAATCGTGGTCTGACCCCTATTTTCCATTAAATAAATCTGTCACCTTTTCTTACACCAATTAATTCACACTATAGTAACTGTAAAGATCCGCATCAGGCCACAGTTTGTCATATGCAGTTAATGTGCTTCGCAGGGCCTCACTACGAGGGTCCTCGGAAGGATTCATCTTTAAAATTACAAATTCTTTAATTTCGGGCCACTGAAGTTCACGCATACAAAATGCCACAACTTCAAATGGCGAGCTTCCAGACATTAAAATCAATTTAAATCTATCTATAAAATCTTCTTTACAGCCAGGATGTTTTTTTACAAACTCCAAAATATTTAATAAGGACATCTCGTAGGAAATGTCTAGCTCTTCACCAAATGCGGCGATAGATATATCGCAAAGTTTATCAAACTCTTTGATGACGTCATTCATTTCGGCACCCATAAAATAGGGGTCAGACCACCATTAACGTTTGAAAATTATTTCTTTGGACGACCCGCCAAAGCTCTAACGGTTCGTTTACCCAAAGTTTGTGCTATC
>NZ_UTBG01000088.1 GCF_900580675.1 Pseudomonas viridiflava | reverse complement strand
TGGAATTTAATCTTGACGATGACCTACTCTCACATGGGGAAACCCCACACTACCATCGGCGATGCATCGTTTCACTACTGAGTTCGGGATGGGATCAGGTGGTTCCAATGCTCTATGGTCGTCAAGAAATTCGGGTACTGAGTCGCGGCCAGTTGGCCTCGCTTCAGCAAATTGGGTATGTGACAGCGTTCGGTGTTTTGTGAGTATCAAACTTTCGGTTTGTATCGTCTTCACACACCGCAATCTGGCCTTTCGACTCAAATTGCTTGGGTGTTATATGGTCAAGCCTCACGGGCAATTAGTATTGGTTAGCTCAACGCCTCACAGCGCTTACACACCCAACCTATCAACGTCGTAGTCTTCGACGGCCCTTCAGGGAACTCAAGGTTCCAGTGAGATCTCATCTTGAGGCTAGTTTCCCGCTTAGATGCTTTCAGCGGTTATCTATTCCGAACATAGCTACCCGGCAATGCCACTGGCGTGACAACCGGAACACCAGAGGTTCGTCCACTCCGGTCCTCTCGTACTAGGAGCAGCCCCTCTCAAATCTCAAACGTCCACGGCAGATAGGGACCGAACTGTCTCACGACGTTCTAAACCCAGCTCGCGTACCACTTTAAATGGCGAACAGCCATACCCTTGGGACCGGCTTCAGCCCCAGGATGTGATGAGCCGACATCGAGGTGCCAAACACCGCCGTCGATATGAACTCTTGGGCGGTATCAGCCTGTTATCCCCGGAGTACCTTTTATCCGTTGAGCGATGGCCCTTCCATACAGAACCACCGGATCACTAAGACCTACTTTCGTACCTGCTCGACGTGTCTGTCTCGCAGTCAAGCGCGCTTTTGCCTTTATACTCTACGACCGATTTCCGACCGGTCTGAGCGCACCTTCGTACTCCTCCGTTACTCTTTAGGAGGAGACCGCCCCAGTCAAACTACCCACCATACACTGTCCTCGATCCGGATAACGGACCTGAGTTAGAACCTCAAAGTTGCCAGGGTGGTATTTCAAGGTTGGCTCCATGCAGACTGGCGTCCACACTTCAAAGCCTCCCACCTATCCTACACAAGCAAATTCAAAGTCCAGTGCAAAGCTATAGTAAAGGTTCACGGGGTCTTTCCGTCTAGCCGCGGATACACTGCATCTTCACAGCGATTTCAATTTCACTGAGTCTCGGGTGGAGACAGCGCCGCCATCGTTACGCCATTCGTGCAGGTCGGAACTTACCCGACAAGGAATTTCGCTACCTTAGGACCGTTATAGTTACGGCCGCCGTTTACCGGGGCTTCGATCAAGAGCTTCGCGTTAGCTAACCCCATCAATTAACCTTCCGGCACCGGGCAGGCGTCACACCCTATACGTCCACTTTCGTGTTTGCAGAGTGCTGTGTTTTTAATAAACAGTCGCAGCGGCCTGGTATCTTCGACCGGCATGAGCTTACGGAGCAAGTCCTTCACCCTCACCGGCGCACCTTCTCCCGAAGTTACGGTGCCATTTTGCCTAGTTCCTTCACCCGAGTTCTCTCAAGCGCCTTGGTATTCTCTACCCAACCACCTGTGTCGGTTTGGGGTACGGTTCCTGGTTACCTGAAGCTTAGAAGCTTTTCTTGGAAGCATGGCATCAACCACTTCGTTAACTAAAAGTTAACTCGTCATCAGCTCTCGGCCTTAAGATCCCGGATTTACCTAAGATCTCAGCCTACCACCTTAAACTTGGACAACCAACGCCAAGCTGGCCTAGCCTTCTCCGTCCCTCCATCGCAATAACCAGAAGTACAGGAATATTAACCTGTTTTCCATCGACTACGCTTTTCAGCCTCGCCTTAGGGACCGACTAACCCTGCGTCGATTAACGTTGCGCAGGAAACCTTGGTCTTTCGGCGTGGGTGTTTTTCACACCCATTGTCGTTACTCATGTCAGCATTCGCACTTCTGATACCTCCAGCAAGCTTCTCAACTCACCTTCACAGGCTTACAGAACGCTCCTCTACCGCATCACTTACGTGATACCCGTAGCTTCGGTGTATGGTTTGAGCCCCGTTACATCTTCCGCGCAGGCCGACTCGACTAGTGAGCTATTACGCTTTCTTTAAAGGGTGGCTGCTTCTAAGCCAACCTCCTAGCTGTCTAAGCCTTCCCACATCGTTTCCCACTTAACCATAACTTTGGGACCTTAGCTGACGGTCTGGGTTGTTTCCCTTTTCACGACGGACGTTAGCACCCGCCGTGTGTCTCCCATGCTCGGCACTTGTAGGTATTCGGAGTTTGCATCGGTTTGGTAAGTCGGGATGACCCCCTAGCCGAAACAGTGCTCTACCCCCTACAGTGATACATGAGGCGCTACCTAAATAGCTTTCGAGGAGAACCAGCTATCTCCGAGCTTGATTAGCCTTTCACTCCGATCCACAGGTCATCCGCTAACTTTTCAACGGTAGTCGGTTCGGTCCTCCAGTTAGTGTTACCCAACCTTCAACCTGCCCATGGATAGATCGCCCGGTTTCGGGTCTATTCCCAGCGACTAGACGCCCTATTAAGACTCGCTTTCGCTACGCCTCCCCTATTCGGTTAAGCTCGCCACTGAAAATAAGTCGCTGACCCATTATACAAAAGGTACGCAGTCACCCAACAAAGTGGGCTCCCACTGCTTGTACGCATACGGTTTCAGGATCTATTTCACTCCCCTCTCCGGGGTTCTTTTCGCCTTTCCCTCACGGTACTAGTTCACTATCGGTCAGTCAGTAGTATTTAGCCTTGGAGGATGGTCCCCCCATATTCAGACAAAGTTTCTCGTGCTCCGTCCTACTCGATTTCATGACTAAGAGATTTTCGCGTACAGGGCTATCACCCACTATGGCCGCACTTTCCAGAGCGTTCCGCTAATCTCAAAGCCACTTAAGGGCTAGTCCCCGTTCGCTCGCCACTACTAAGGGAATCTCGGTTGATTTCTTTTCCTCAGGGTACTTAGATGTTTCAGTTCCCCTGGTTCGCCTCTTAAGCCTATGTATTCAGCTTAAGATAACCATCTTATGATGGCTGGGTTCCCCCATTCAGACATCTCCGGATCAAAGTCTGTTTGCCGACTCCCCGAAGCTTTTCGCAGGCTACCACGTCTTTCATCGCCTCTGACTGCCAAGGCATCCACCGTATGCGCTTCTTCACTTGACCATATAACCCCAAGCAATCTGGTTATACTGTGAAGACAACATTCGCCGAAAATTCGATAATACTCAGTTACGAGTAACTCACAAATTTTACCTTAGCCTGATCCGTTACCAGTGAAAGTAACGTTCAGTCTATCTTTCTATCACATACCCAAATTTTTAAAGAACGATCTAATCAAAGACTAGAAATCAACATTCACCATCATAACGATGGAATGCTCATTTCTAAGCTTTCATAACGTAGAAGCAGTAGTGGTGGAGCCAAACGGGATCGAACCGTTGACCTCCTGCGTGCAAGGCAGGCGCTCTCCCAGCTGAGCTATGGCCCCGTATTTCTACAGGCGTTTCCCACACAAAATTGGTGGGTCTGGGCAGATTCGAACTGCCGACCTCACCCTTATCAGGGGTGCGCTCTAACCAACTGAGCTACAGACCCAATTTCGGGCTGCTTCTTATCGTCTTCTTCAATGAATCAAGCAATTCGTGTGGGAACTTATGGAGCAGCTGATGTCGTCGATTAAGGAGGTGATCCAGCCGCAGGTTCCCCTACGGCTACCTTGTTACGACTTCACCCCAGTCATGAATCACACCGTGGTAACCGTCCTCCCGAAGGTTAGACTAGCTACTTCTGGTGCAACCCACTCCCATGGTGTGACGGGCGGTGTGTACAAGGCCCGGGAACGTATTCACCGCGACATTCTGATTCGCGATTACTAGCGATTCCGACTTCACGCAGTCGAGTTGCAGACTGCGATCCGGACTACGATCGGTTTTGTGGGATTAGCTCCACCTCGCGGCTTGGCAACCCTCTGTACCGACCATTGTAGCACGTGTGTAGCCCAGGCCGTAAGGGCCATGATGACTTGACGTCATCCCCACCTTCCTCCGGTTTGTCACCGGCAGTCTCCTTAGAGTGCCCACCATTACGTGCTGGTAACTAAGGACAAGGGTTGCGCTCGTTACGGGACTTAACCCAACATCTCACGACACGAGCTGACGACAGCCATGCAGCACCTGTCTCAATGTTCCCGAAGGCACCAATCTATCTCTAGAAAGTTCATTGGATGTCAAGGCCTGGTAAGGTTCTTCGCGTTGCTTCGAATTAAACCACATGCTCCACCGCTTGTGCGGGCCCCCGTCAATTCATTTGAGTTTTAACCTTGCGGCCGTACTCCCCAGGCGGTCAACTTAATGCGTTAGCTGCGCCACTAAGAGCTCAAGGCTCCCAACGGCTAGTTGACATCGTTTACGGCGTGGACTACCAGGGTATCTAATCCTGTTTGCTCCCCACGCTTTCGCACCTCAGTGTCAGTATTAGTCCAGGTGGTCGCCTTCGCCACTGGTGTTCCTTCCTATATCTACGCATTTCACCGCTACACAGGAAATTCCACCACCCTCTACCATACTCTAGTCAGTCAGTTTTGAATGCAGTTCCCAGGTTGAGCCCGGGGATTTCACATCCAACTTAACAAACCACCTACGCGCGCTTTACGCCCAGTAATTCCGATTAACGCTTGCACCCTCTGTATTACCGCGGCTGCTGGCACAGAGTTAGCCGGTGCTTATTCTGTCGGTAACGTCAAAACACTAACGTATTAGGTCAATGCCCTTCCTCCCAACTTAAAGTGCTTTACAATCCGAAGACCTTCTTCACACACGCGGCATGGCTGGATCAGGCTTTCGCCCATTGTCCAATATTCCCCACTGCTGCCTCCCGTAGGAGTCTGGACCGTGTCTCAGTTCCAGTGTGACTGATCATCCTCTCAGACCAGTTACGGATCGTCGCCTTGGTGAGCCATTACCTCACCAACTAGCTAATCCGACCTAGGCTCATCTGATAGCGCAAGGCCCGAAGGTCCCCTGCTTTCTCCCGTAGGACGTATGCGGTATTAGCGTCCGTTTCCGAACGTTATCCCCCACTACCAGGCAGATTCCTAGGCATTACTCACCCGTCCGCCGCTCTCAAGAGAAGCAAGCTTCTCTCTACCGCTCGACTTGCATGTGTTAGGCCTGCCGCCAGCGTTCAATCTGAGCCATGATCAAACTCTTCAGTTCAAACATCTTTGGGTTTTTAAGAAACCCTAAACTTGGCTCAGCAATCGTTGGTTACATCTTTGATTTCTCGCGGAGTAACTTGTGATGCTGATAATCTTGTTGACTATCAGTCTGACTCCACAAGCACCCACACGAATTGCTTGATTCAGTTGTTAAAGAGCGGTTGGTTAAGATCTTTCGTCTCAACCGAGGCGCGCATTCTACAGCAGCCTCATTTGCTGTCAAGTGATTATTTTCAGAAGCTTTCGAAGAATTCTTCAACAACTTCAACCACTTGCGCTTCCGATCTCTCGTTAGCGGGAGGCGAATTCTACAGCGTTACACGCTGCTGTCAACACCTCTTTTTCTCCGCTTTCGACCGAGAAGATCGAAACG
>NZ_UTBG01000085.1 GCF_900580675.1 Pseudomonas viridiflava | reverse complement strand
GTGGTCTGCAAGTAGGCGCGACGGCCTTACATGTGGATCTCGGCAAACTTGATGCCCAGGCCGCGAACGGTCTCGATCAAGTCGTCCAGGCGCTCAAACGACTCGACTTCATCCTGATCGTCCACCAGGAAAAAACTGCGGCCGCCGCTCTTCTTGAAAAATACAATCCACTCGCCCAGGTCGGCGGGATTCTGGATGACATGGGTGGCCGAAATCTGGCCCTCGGCATGGTGGGCTTTGACGTGTTCACGCTTCATGACGGTTTCCCAGGAAAAGACCCATGCCGCTCAAGCCCAGGGTTTGAGCGGCATTTTTGTGCTGAATGATCGACAGTTTAACGGATGCCCTGCCCGATCAGCACGCCGTCTATAGTTTGGCCGTAGAGATTGACCGTGTCATCACGGCTCCATCCTTACAGTTATACGCTTAGGCGCTTACGGCATAAGCCTATAAGTGGCAGGGGAATGAGCCCCTGGCGACAGCACCCAAAAAAGCCTGACGCTGCTATGACAGCGTCAGGCTTTTTATCGGGTTCGAGGTTGCAGGGTGTAGAGCACAGCCTCAGCCGGAAATGCACTCTTCACCGGCTTTTTTCACATCGCCTGGGCGGATAGGCACATTGGACATGCTCTCGTAGAGCTTGATGCTGCTGCCACTGGAACGCTCTTCAATCTCGAAAATCGCCGAAGGATCGGCTGAGAATTTCTGCGGCACGATGACTTGTACGCCTTCCTTATGAGGTTCGATCTGCGGCGGCCGGCGGGTGGCGGATAATTTACGCACGACGCAGGCAGCATATTCCTGCGGTTTCTTGCCTGAGATGACAGCCAATGTCGGCGGTGTCTGCTTGATATCTGCAACCGAAGCACATCCACCTATCGCCAAGGCCAGAACCACCACACTCCACTTCATATAAAACCTCCGATAAAGACCCTACGACAGCTGGGATGGTAATTTTCTCCCGCCCAAGTAGGATTTATCCCTGATAACTCGGTAAATAACTGTTTTAAATTGTCGACGCCTGCGAACACGGGCCGATAATAAACACGCTGGGGCTGATAAACTCCATCTTAACCTACGTATCGTTCTGATTTTTCAGAAAAAGCCCTTCTGGAGACACCCTCATGAAATTCATCCACCAGCGCGAGCACCTCAACGAGGGAGACATCGTCGTCATCGAATGCTCGCAAACTTGTAATATCCGTCTGATGAGCGACGCGAATTTTCGCAGCTTCAAGAATGGCGGCCGCCACACTTACCACGGTGGCGCCTTCGACAAATTCCCGGCCAAAATCACCGCGCCGAGCACCGGTTTCTGGAACATCACCCTGGACGTGGTCACCCGCCGCGCGATCAGCGTTACCAAGAAACCTGCGCTGTCGCACAAGATTCGCATCGTGCGTCGCACCAGCACCAAGCTGAGCTGACCCGACCTTTTCACAGGAAATAACCGTGACTGCCACCACCAAATACGTGATCAAGTACAAACTCAACGGCGAACGCCGCTTTGAATTCGCTCAACTGCACACCAACAGCATTGAAGAAGCCGAGCAAGCCCTGGCCAAAATCCACGATGCCAGTGATGTGATTACCGACATCACCGTGAGCAAGGCACTGTAAGCCATGCCCGGCCCCACCGCCGACCTGTTCGCCGACGCCGCCCTGCAACAACCCGCAGGGCGCGAGCAAATCGGCGAACAATCCTACGTGTTAAGGGGCTATGCCCTGCCCTGGATCGAGCGACTTCTACCTGAGCTGCGCAACATACTTGCGCAATCGCCGTTTCGGAAAATGGTCACCCCCGGCGGATTCACCATGTCGGCCGCCTTGAGCAGTTGCGGCGACCTGGGCTGGAGCACCGATGCACGCGGCTACCGCTACACCCCACTGGACCCGCTTAGCCAGCAACCCTGGCCCGCCATGCCGGACGCCTTGCGCCTGCTGGCCGTGCAGGCTGCGGCCGATGCCGGGTTCGCTGACTTCGCGCCGGACGCCTGCCTGATCAACCGCTATGTGCCCGGCGCCAAAATGTCCCTGCACCAGGACAAGAATGAACGTCGCTACAGTGAGCCGGTGGTGTCGATTTCCCTTGGGCTGCCGGCGATTTTCCTGTTTGGTGGCCATGAGCGCAGCGACAAGCCCCAGAAGGTTTCGCTGTTCCATGGCGATGTGGTGGTCTGGGGTGGGGTCGATCGCCTGCGTTTTCACGGGGTGATGCCGATCAAGGAAGGCGTGCACCCGATCATGGGTCCGCAACGCATCAACCTCACCTTGCGCACCGCCGGCTGATTTGACCGCAAGCTTCGGAGTGCCAGGCCATCGCGGCACGGCTAATCTGGCCAGAATCCGTCAAGAGTGCCGACCATGACCACCGAACAAGACCCACGCTGGGCCGCCATCCTCGCCCGCGATCCCAAAGCCGACGCACTGTTCGTTTACGGCGTGAAGACCACGGGCGTGTATTGCCGCCCCAGCAGCGCCTCGCGCCTGCCGCGTCCGGAAAATATCGAATTCTTCGACACCCCGGCGCAGGCCGAACAGGCAGGCTATCGCGCCAGCAAGCGCGCTGCCGGCGACCAGACTCAGCTCGCCGCACACCACGCGCAATTGGTTGCCAAGGCATGCAGGCAGATTGAGCAGGCCGACACACCACCCAGCCTGAACACACTGGCGACGCAAGCCGGCCTCAGCCCCTTCCACTTCCACCGTGTGTTCAAGACCGTTACCGGCCTGACGCCCAAGGCCTATGCCGGCGCCCACCGCTCACGCAAGTTGCGCGCCGGGCTCAAGGGCCAGCACTCGGTGACGGACGCGCTGTACGACGCAGGCTTCAATTCCAATAGCCGCTTTTATGAGTCGGCCGACCAATTGCTCGGCATGAAACCCAGTGATTACAAGGCGGGCGGCACCAACAACCAGATTCTGTTCGCCGTCGGGCAATGCTCGCTGGGCGCGATTCTGGTGGCGCAGAGCACCCGTGGCGTGTGTGCGATTCTGCTGGGGGATGACCCGGACAAACTGGTGCGGGAACTGCAGGATCAATTCCCCAAGGCCAACCTGGTCGGCGCTGACCGTCGATTTGAACAGCTGATCTCCCAGGTGGTGGGTTTTATCGAGGCGCCCGCCTTGGGCCTGGACTTGCCGCTGGACCTGCGCGGCACAGCGTTCCAGGAACGGGTGTGGCAGGCCCTGCGCGAAATTCCCGTAGGCAGCACGGCCAGCTACGCGCAGATCGCCCAGCGCATCGGCGCGCCAAAGTCCTTTCGCGCGGTGGCCCAGGCGTGCGGGGCGAACAGCCTGGCGGTGGCCATACCTTGCCACCGCGTGGTTCGCAGCAACGGTGACTTATCGGGCTACCGCTGGGGCGTAGAGCGTAAACGCCAATTGCTCGAGCGTGAACGCGAGGTCTAAAGCGACTTGCGCTTGCGGAATTGCGCAACTTTATGACGGTTGCCACACAGCGCCATGCTGCACCACCGACGCTTATGGCCCTTGGTGCGATCGTAAAACCACAGCACACACTCAGGATGCTCGCAGGTGCGGATCAGGTTGAAGTCGCCGTCCACCAGCAAGCCCGCTGCGGCCTCGGCAATCATTGACAGGTACTGCTCCGGGGTTTGCAGTTTGCGCTGACGCTCCAGCTTCAGCTCGCCCGGCGCCGGCCAGGCCAATTGCGGGTGGCTGACCGCCTTGCGCAAAAACCCATTCAACGCCGCAGGGTCGCCCTGTTTCCCGGCCTTGCGCTGCTCCAGCAGCACGCGCACAACCTCGCGCAACTGCACTGCCGCCGCCAGCAATGCGCCTGGCTCGAAAGCCGGTACGCCACCCTCCTCGGCCCACCCCAAACGTACCAGCCAGCGTTCGACGTCCGCGTCGCTTTGCCAGAATTCGAACGGTTGCCCGTCGACATTGGCGCGGGTGTTGAGCATGTCCAGCACCGGGTCGTCGGCCAGGACATAGGGTTCCAAAGAGGTGGAGGTGGTCATGGTCAATCCTCTTGATTGCGCCCGCAATCGTAACCGTTATCTACGCACATTGGTAGTTACACCAAGCAAAATGATAACCGGATAATTTGATTTGACAGGTTACATATTTTGGCGCAGCTTTTTAGCCAGGTAACCCGTAAATCAATTCAATCAAGTTACATAAGGCGCATTTACCATGACTATTCAAGCTCCGGTCGTTCGCTACCATCACGTCGATGTCGACGGCGTAAGCCTGTTCTACCGCGAAGCCGGCGACCCTGCCGCTCCGGTTATGCTGCTGTTGCACGGCTTTCCCAGCTCGTCGCACATGTACCGCGACCTGATCCCCTTGCTCGCCACGCGCTTCCGGGTGATCGCCCCGGACCTGCCGGGCTTCGGCTTCACCGAGGTGCCGGCCGAACGCAATTACGTCTACAACTTCGACAACCTGGCACTCACCGTCGGGCATTTTGTCGATGCGCTGCAATTGAGCCGCTACGCCCTGTATGTCTTCGATTACGGCGCACCGGTCGGTCTGCGTCTGGCGGTTGCGCATCCGGAGCGGGTCAGCGCGCTGGTCTCGCAAAATGGCAACGCTTACCTCGAAGGCCTGGGCGATGCCTGGTCACCGATTCGCGCTTACTGGGCCGAGCCGAGCCAGGCCAACCGCGAGGTGATCCGCAATGCGGTGATCAGCCTGGAAGGCACGCGCTACCAATACCTGCACGGCGTGAGCCAGCCGGAGTTGATTGCACCGGAGTCCTACATGCTCGACGTGTTGCTGATGCAGCGGCCCGGCAATGACGAGATCCAGCTGGACCTGTTCCTCGACTACCGCAACAACCTCACGCTGTATCCGGCGTTCCAGGCGTTCTTCCGGGCCACTCAAGTACCGGCCCTGGTGATCTGGGGCCAGAACGATCCGTTCTTCATCCCGCCAGGCGCCCACGCGTATAAAGCCGACAACCCCAACGCCGTGGTGGAACTGCTGGACACCGGCCACTTCGCCCTGGAAACCCACGCCGCGCATATTGCCGAGCGGATTCACGCAGTACTCGGCCACGCCATCGACTGACGGAGCACCACGAAACGTCGCGCCCGTCCAGTGAATAAAACAGACTGGCCGGATGCCGATGGCCCTGTTAAAACAGCGAAAAGCCTGACTACCGCTGGAGACGCATCCCATGAGCACCTGGCCAGACACCCGCATTCTCGACCTGCTGGGCATTGAAGTGCCCATCATCCAGGCGCCGATGGCCGGCGCCACGACCACCGCCATGGTCATCGCGGCGAATAACGCGGGCGCGCTGGGTTCAATGCCGGCTGCCGCACTGACGATCGAGCAACTGCGCGAAGCGTTGGCCACCGTCCGCCAAGCCAGCGCGCGGCCGATTAACGTGAATTTTTTCTGCCACCAGCCGCCCGCGCCCGACGCGGCGCGCGATCAGCGCTGGAAAGATCTGCTGCAACCTTATTACCGCGAATTGGCCGCCGATTTCGACGCGCCGACACCGGTGTCCAACCGTGCGCCCTTCAACGAAGCCGCCTGCCAAGTGGTCGAAGAATTTCGCCCAGAAGTGGTCAGTTTCCACTTTGGCTTGCCGGAAAAATCCCTGTTGGATCGGGTAAAAGCCACCGGCGCCAAGGTACTGTCCTCCGCCACCACGGTTGAAGAAGCGATCTGGCTGGAACAACACGGCTGCGATGCAATCATCGCCATGGGCCTTGAGGCAGGCGGGCATCGTGGGTTGTTTCTGAGCGATGACCTGAATACGCAGATCGGACTCTTCGCCCTGATACCGCAAATCGTCGACGCCGTCAGCGTGCCAGTGATTGCTGCCGGCGGGATTGGCGATGCGCGCGGGATCGTCGCGGCGTTCGCCCTGGGGGCCTCGGCGGTGCAGATCGGCACCGCTTACCTGTTTACGCCCGAAGCCAACGTGTCCCCTTCCCACCGCCATGCACTGCGCACTGCCCAAGCCAGCGAAACCGCACTGACCAACCTGTTTACCGGCCGCCCGGCGCGGGGCATCGTCAACCGCGTGATGCGTGAATTGGGCGCGATCCACCCGCACGCGCCGGCGTTTCCCACCTCGGGCGGCGCGTTGATGCCGCTCAAGGCCAAGGATGAAGCGGGGTTCAGCAACCTGTGGGCGGGCCAGGCGTTGCGCCTGGGCAAAGACACCACCGCCTATGAGCTGACCCGCGAACTGGCCGAGCAGGCGCTGGCGAAGCTCAACTAGCAGCACTTTGCACTGTACCGGCAATGGCCAACCGCTATATATTCCCGTACATAGCGATAAAGCCTTCGACCTATAACGAGCCGTACACCTTTCAAGGAGCTGCTTCATGAAGATCCACGCCTCACGCCTGGCCATCCTGGCCGCCGCCCTCGCTTTCGGTTCGGCGCATGCCGACGAAGTCCAGGTGGCCGTCGCCGCCAACTTCACCGCACCGATCCAGGCGATTGCCGCCGACTTCGAAAAAGACACCGGCCACAAGCTGGTCGCGGCCTACGGCGCCACCGGGCAGTTCTACACCCAGATCAAAAACGGCGCGCCGTTCGAAGTGTTCCTGAGCGCCGACGACACCACCCCGCAAAAACTCGAAACCGAGGGCGACACCGTCAAGGGCTCGCGCTTCACCTACGCCGTGGGCACCCTGGCGCTGTGGTCGGCCAAAGCAGGTTATGTCGATGCCAAGGGCGACGTGCTGAAGAAAAATCAATTCAAGCACCTGTCCATCGCCAACCCGAAAGCCGCGCCTTACGGCCTGGCCGCGACCCAGGTGCTGGCCAAAGAAGGCCTGACCGAACAGGTCAAGGACAAGCTCGTCGAAGGCCAGAACATCACCCAGGCCTATCAGTTCGTGTCCACCGGCAATGCCGAGTTGGGTTTTGTCGCGCTGTCGCAGATCTACAAGGACGGCAAGGTCACCAGTGGTTCGGCGTGGATCGTCCCCGCCTCGATGCACGACCCGATCAAGCAGGACGCCGTGATCCTCAACAAGGGCAAGGACAGCGCCGCCGCCAAGGCACTGGTTGAATACCTCAAAGGTCCGAAAGCCGCTGCGGTGATCAAGTCCTACGGCTACGAGCTGGCCCAGTAAATGCCGCTGTCGAGTGCCGATTTTTCCGCGATTTGGCTGACCATCAAGCTGGCGTCACTGACCACCGTGATCCTGTTGATTATCGGCACTCCGATTGCCCTGTGGCTGTCGCGCACCCGCTCGTGGTGGCGCGGCCCGATCGGGGCAATCGTCGCCTTGCCGTTGGTGTTGCCACCCACGGTCATCGGCTTTTACCTGCTGTTGACCATGGGCCCAAACGGCTACTTCGGCCAGTTCACCCAATGGCTGGGCCTGGGCACCCTAACCTTCAGTTTCGCCGGGCTGGTGATGGGTTCGGTGATTTATTCCATGCCGTTTGTGGTGCAGCCGTTGCAAAACGCCTTCTCCGCGATTGGCACTCGCCCGCTGGAAGTGGCCGCGACCTTGCGGGCCAATCCGTGGGACACCTTCTTCACGGTGATCCTGCCCCTGGCGCGCCCGGGGTTTATCACCGCCTCCATTCTGGGCTTTGCGCACACCGTCGGCGAATTCGGCGTGGTGCTGATGATCGGCGGCAATATCCCCGACAAGACCCGCGTGGTCTCGGTGCAGATCTATGACCATGTCGAAGCCATGGAGTACGCCCAGGCCCATTGGCTGGCGGGCTCGATGGTAGTGTTCGCGTTCCTCGTGTTGCTGGCGCTGTACTCCAGCCGTAAAACCAAGATGGGCTGGAGCTGATGTCGATGATTGATGTGCGCTTGAACCTCAGGTATTCCGGGTTTGCCCTGGACGTGGACCTGCACCTGCCGGGGCGCGGCGTGACCGCGCTGTACGGGCACTCCGGGTCCGGCAAGACCACCTGCCTGCGGTGCATTGCCGGGCTGGAGCGTGCCGGCGACGGTTATATCCGGGTCAACGATGAGGTCTGGCAAGACAGCCGCAACGGCGTGTTTGTGCCACCGCACAAGCGGGCGTTGGGTTATGTGTTTCAGGAGGCCAGCCTGTTCGCGCACTTGTCGGTGCGGGCCAACCTGGAGTTCGGCCTCAAGCGCATCCCGCGCCAGCAACGGCGCGTCGAACTGGCCCAGGCCACCGAGCTGCTCGGGATCGGCCATTTGCTCGAACGTAATCCGCAGCACTTGTCCGGCGGCGAGCGCCAGCGCATCGGCATCGCCCGCGCGCTGCTCACCAGCCCCAGCCTGCTGTTGATGGACGAACCCTTGGCCGCCCTCGACAGCAAGCGCAAAGGTGAAATCCTGCCGTACCTGGAACGCCTGCACGATGAGCTGGACATTCCGTTGCTGTACGTCAGCCATGCCCAGGATGAAGTGGCGCGGCTGGCCGATCACATCGTGCTGCTCAGCGACGGCAAGGCCCTGGCCAGCGGCCCCATCGGCGAACCCCTGGCACGGCTCGATTTGCCCATGGCGCTGGGCGATGACGCCGGCGTAGTGATCAACGGCAGCGTCAGCGCCTACGACGCCCACTACCAGTTGCTGACGTTGCAGTTGCCGGACAGTGCCCAGCACCTGCGCGTGGCCCATGCGCCGCTGGCCGTCGGCAAGACGCTGCGGGTCAAGGTGCAGGCACGGGACGTGAGCCTCAGCCTGCAAGCCGGGGAACACAGCAGCATCCTCAACCGCCTGCCGGTGACGGTCACCCAGGAGATGGCGGCGGACAACAGCGCGCATGTGCTGGTGCGCCTCGACGCCGACGGCACGCCGCTGCTGGCGCGCATCACGCGGTTCTCCCGCGATCAGCTGCAGCTGCATCCCGGCCAGACGTTGTGGGCACAGATAAAAGCGGTCGCGGTGTTGGCCTGAAAAACCTTTTGGCACGACCGCAAACGGCTGCGGTCAATCAGCTATACCGGCCTGATTTGTTGCCAAGGAACCTGCGCCATGCCCGATTCTGCGTCGCCCGCCGACCTGCCCCGTGACCTGCATTACGTTGACGATACCCAGCCCGGCATCCGCCGCAAAAAACTGCGCGGCAAGTTTCAATACTTCGATGCCAAAGGTGAACGCATCCAGGACGCCGATGAAATCAAACGCCTCAACGCCCTCGCTGTGCCTCCGGCGTATACCGACGTGTGGATCTGCGCCGATCCGCGCGGCCACCTGCAAGCCACTGGCCGCGACGCGCGTGGGCGCAAGCAATATCGCTACCACACACGCTGGCGTGAGGTGCGCGACACTGACAAATACTCGCGGCTGCAGGAGTTCGGCAATGCCCTGCCCAAGTTGCGCAAGCAGCTGGAAGCGCAAATCGCCGAGCCTGGGTTTACCCGCGAAAAGGTCCTGGCCACTGTGGTGATGCTGCTGGATGCCACGCTGATTCGTGTCGGCAATACCCAATACGCGCGCGACAATAAATCCTACGGGCTGACCACCCTGCGCACCCGGCATGTAGACGTCAAAGGCAGCGAGATCCAGTTCCAGTTTCGCGGCAAAAGCGGCGTTGAACACCAGATCAGCGTGAAAGACCGGCGTCTGGCCACGGTGGTCAAGCGTTGCCTGGAACTGCCCGGCCAGAACCTGTTCCAGTACCTGGACGCAGACGGCGAACGCCACACCGTCAGCTCGCATGATGTGAATGTCTACCTGCACGACCTCACCGGCGCCGATTTTACCGCCAAGGATTACCGCACCTGGGCCGGCACCGCGATGGCGCTGGCGGTATTGCGCGAATTGGAATGGCAGCCGGAATCCGACGCCAAACGACACGTGGTAACGATGGTCAAGGATGTCGCCAAGCAGCTGGGCAACACGCCGGCGGTGTGCCGCAAGTGTTATATCCACCCGGCCGTGCTCGAGCACTTCAGCCTCGGCGAACTCTCCAGATTGCCCAAGCCACGCCTGCGCAAAGGGCTCAAGGCCGAGGAAGTGGCGTTGGCCATGTTCCTCGAACAACTGGCAGAAGACTTGCCGAAAAAAGCCAACGCGGGTTAGGCTCTGCCTCCCTTCTGACTCCCGGGACGACCGCCGACGTGAACAACTAAGCCTTCCAAAATGTACCTGCAACGAGCCGTCCGGCGCGCTTGTTGGCCTGTTCGACATTTTTTTGGAGGTGCTGATGACTCACGTCACCCGGCTGCCCGTCCTGGTTTCCCTGCAACACCTAGGCTTCCAGTTCGCCAATGGCGAGACCTTGCTCGAAGACCTGACCCTGTCTATTGATCACACCCCCACCGGCATTGTGGGGCGCAATGGCCGAGGCAAAAGTATCCTCGCCCAACTGATCGCCGGGGTGCTGCCGCCTTCCAGCGGCAGCCTGAACCGCTCGGCGAGCGTGGCTTACGTACCCCAGGTCGTGCAGCTTATGGCGGGGCAAACCGTCGCCGATATTACCGGCACTGCGCAGACGCTGACAGCACTGTCGCGAATGGCGGCGGGTACGGCGCTTATCGATGATCTTGAGTTGATCGGCGAGCGCTGGGACCTTGCCGACCGTCTGCGCACTGCGCTGGACGCCGCGGGCCTTGCACAGCTCGCCTTTGACGCGCCGGCCGATCATCTCAGCGGCGGCCAACTGGCACGGGTGGCCGTGATCGGAGCACTGTTGGCAGGCCCGCAATTGCTGGTACTCGATGAGCCCACCAACCACCTCGACAGCGCCGGGCGCCAATGGTTATTGCGAGCGCTCAAGGCGTGGCGTGGCGGCCTGGTGGTGGTCAGCCATGATCGGCAATTGCTCAATACTCTTTCGCGCATCGTCGAGTTGTCGCCCCTTGGCATCCGCGTGTACGGCGGCAATTACGATGCCTATCGCCTGCAACGCGACACCGGACAGCACGCTGCCATTGCCGCACTGGAACACGCGCGCCTGGAGCGCAGCCGCGAACGCCGACGCCTGCAAAACGATCACGACGCGCTGCAACGCAATGCCGCGCGCGCACGCAAAAATGCCGAAACCGCCAACGTCGCCCACATCACCAAAGCCCGCTGGAAAGGCAGTGCGGGTGAAATCGTCAGCCGTGTGCGCAGCGCCCACCATGCTCACAAACACACACTGGACGATCAGGTACGCCAGGCCTACGAACGCGTGGAGGATGAGACACCCACCCTGTTGGCCCTGCCGCAGTCGGCCATACCCAAGGGTCGCCAAGTCTTCGCTCTGGTGGAGGTTCAGCTTCCCTGGCTGGCCCCTGCGCCGCTCACGCTGAACCTGACGGGACCCGTGCGCGTCGCCGTGCAGGGGCCGAATGGCTGCGGTAAATCCACCTTGCTGAAGGTACTTGCAGGCCTTTCGCGGCCGGTGAGTGGTGAATGCTCGGTGCCGGTGCCCAGCGCCTATATCGACCAGCACCTGGCGCTGCTGGATGACCAACGCTCAATCATCGACCAGCTCAACCTGCTCGATACGCCGCTGGCCGAAGCGCAACTGCGCACGCGGCTGGCGTTGCTCCAACTGGATGCCGTGCGGGTCACCCAACCGGCCGGGCAGCTCAGTGGTGGCGAACCCTTGAAAGCGGCAATGGCGATTGCGCTGTGGCGTAAAACACCCGCGCAGTTGCTGTTGCTCGACGAGCCCACCAACCACCTGGACCTGGAATCGGTACTCGCCTTTGAACAGGCGTTGCAAGGGTTCACCGGGGCGATGGTAGTGGTGTCGCACGATCAGGCGTTTGTACAAGCGATCCGACCGACCCATGTCCTGAGCTGGCAAAGTGAGGGCTGGCGCCTGGAGTCTGCCTGAGGCCATTGCGCGCGGTGGTAAAGCGTCCTACGGTAGTGGCCGGATAATCTCACCGAGGAAGCCGGCCCCCATGCTGCCAACACCCCGCAAGCCCTACGTCAATCCCGCCCTCGCCCATCGACAGCGCTGGCGGGGTCGCGTCGGCATGATGCTGGTGGCCAGCCTGTCGGTGCTGGCGGGCATGACCGATGCCATCGGCTTTATGGCCAGCGGCGACTTTGTGTCATTCATGAGCGGCAACACCACGCGGCTGGCGGTGGCGATCAGTGCAGGCGATCTGGGCCTGACGGGGCGCCTGGTGTTGCTGGTCGCCACCTTTGTGGTCGGCAACGCGCTGGGCGTGGTAGTCAGCCGGCTGAGCCGGCGCCATGCCCTGCCCTTGCTGCTGTGTATCGCGGCGCTGCTGTGCGGCGGGGCCTTGTTGCCCTTTGCCGATACGCTGTACGCGTTGCTCGCGGCGATCATTGCGATGGGCATGCTCAACGCGGCCGTGGAAGAGGTCAACGGTTTGCCGGTGGGCCTGACTTACGTCACCGGGGCGCTCTCGCGGTTTGGTCGCGGGCTGGGGCGCTGGATGCTCGGGGAGCGCCGCAATGGCTGGCGGGTGCAGCTGATTCCGTGGGCGGGGATGTTCGTGGGCGCGGTGATCGGGGCACTGCTGGAGCAGCAAATGGGCCTGAAGGCACTGCTGATCAGCGGGGTGTTGGCGGCGGTGCTGGGGCTGGTGTCACTGAAGATTCCCCGACGCTGGCACTTGGGTTTTATGCCGCGATAAGGTGCAAAAAGAGGCTCGCCCGACGGTCAGGCCTCGACGTCCGTGTACTGGTAAAGAGCCATCATGTCGGGCGAGCGGTGTGAATCATAAGCGAATGCCCGGCGCCTGTCCTGCCAGGTATTTCCTGAAAGCACTAAGGCAAAGGATTAAAGGCAGGTCGCGAGCGCGGCCAGGCGGCGCTTGGCCGGCATCGCGTCTTCAGCTGCGTAGTAATTCACGGTAGAGCCGGCGCCCGCGCTCAGCACGTCGACAAAGTAATCGCCGCCCGTAGTGTAGACGGTGAAACCACCGGCTTCGGTCTGTTCCTTGAAGCCGCCGGCGTCCACGCCAAACACGCTTTCGTCCTGCCAGCCAAACTGGAT
>NZ_UTBG01000090.1 GCF_900580675.1 Pseudomonas viridiflava | reverse complement strand
GCTACGGCTGGTTTACCGGTTCGGCGCTGGGCAGCCTGTTGTATTACGGCCTGAATGCCAAGCGCGGGGCCAGCCCGGTCGCGCTGAAAACACCGCTGTAAAAAAGTTGAAACGCAATCCAAATGTGGGAGCGGGCTTGCTCGCGAAAGCGGTGAGTCAGTCAGCACATCAGCCGCTGACAGACTGCATTCGCGAGCAAGCCCGCTCCCACATGTTTGACCCCATTCCAACAGTTGGAATTGAGTCAATTCATAAGAAATGTAGCCTGAGGAGATCCCCATGAACGCTGCCCTCGACGTTCTGCAATCGACCCACCCGCACATCAACCGCGACCGCTTGTGGCAGTCGCTGATGGACCTGGCCAAACTCGGCGCCACCCCCAAGGGCGGCGTGTGCCGCCTGGCGCTTACCGACCTCGACCGCAAAGCCCGCGACCTGTTTGTAAAGTGGTGCGAGGAAGCCGGTTGCACGGTCACCATCGATGGCATCGGTAACATCTTCGCGCGGCGCCCCGGGCGCAATCCCGACCTGCCGCCGGTGATGACCGGCAGCCACATTGACACCCAGCCCACCGGCGGCAAGTTCGACGGTTGCTTCGGCGTGCTGGCCGGTGTGGAAGTGCTGCGCACCCTCAATGACCTCAACGTCGAAACCGAGGCGCCGCTGGAAGTGGTGGTGTGGACCAATGAGGAAGGCTCGCGCTTTCCGCCGTGCATGATGGGTTCGGGTGTGTTCGCCGAGAAATTTACCCTGGCCGAGACCCTGGCCAAGGTGGATGTGGATGGCGTCAGCGTGGGCGAAGCGCTGAATGCGATTGGCTACGCGGGCACGCGGCCGGAGAGTGGACACAAGGTCGGCGCGTACTTTGAAGCGCATATCGAGCAAGGGCCGATTCTTGAGGATGAAAAGAAAACCATCGGCGTGGTGCTCGGCGCCCTTGGGCAGAAGTGGTTCGACCTCAAACTGCGTGGCGTCGAAGCCCATGCCGGGCCAACGCCGATGCACTTGCGCAAGGATGCCTTGGTCGGCGCGGCGGCAGTGGTGGCGGCGGTGAACGCGGCGGCGCTGGGCCATCAGCCGCATGCGTGCGGCACCGTGGGTTGCCTGCAGGCCTATCCCGGCTCGCGCAACGTGATCCCGGGTGAAGTGCGCATGACCCTGGATTTCCGGCATCTGGAACCGGCTCGGCTGGAATCGATGATTGCCCAGGTGCGCAAGGTAATCGACGAAACCTGTGCCAAGCATGGGCTGACGTTTGAACTGGAACCCACCGCCGATTTCCCGCCGCTGTACTTCGACAAAGGTTGCGTGGACGCCGTGCGCGATGCAGCGAATGGCTTGGGATTGTCGAACATGGACATCGTCAGCGGGGCAGGGCACGACGCGATCTTCGTCGCCGAACTCGGTCCGGCCGGGATGATCTTTGTGCCGTGTGAAGGCGGTATCAGCCATAACGAAATCGAAAACGCCGACCCGGATGACCTGGCAGCGGGGTGTGCGGTGTTGCTCAGGGCGATGGTCGCGGCGTCGGCGGCAATCGCCAGCGGCAAGCTCGCCGCCTGACCGTATGCTTTTGTAGTGAGCAGGCTTGCCCTGCGCTGGGCTGCGAAGCAGCCCCAAAACCAGGCAGCTGAGTTTTCCTGAAGAAACGCGGCGCCTAAGTGGGGCCGCTTCGCGGCCCAACGCAGGGCAAGCCTGCTCGCCACAGGGGAAGCCGAGGTCAGCCTGGCTGGACTTCGGTGCATCCATCTATTGATCTATCCACCAATAGCTGCACGCCTTCTACCATCCGACAAATCCCCAGCACCACACTGCGTTGCGGACCTTCTACTTCAAAAGCGAGGCTCGCGGCGATGGCATTGATGGATTCAAGATCTTGAGAAGCATTGACCAGCAGAGTTTCGGTGTCGAGGTGGGGACGAAGGGTGAATAGCAGGTTTGAATCGGAAGGCGGGTTTGGACTGTCTTTTGATCATGATGTAGTTCCTAGGTGGAATGAAGGCAATACCCCGTCTTCTCACGGACCTGGGTGGCAGCCATGCGCGGGGTGAGAACCAAGCTCCTAGTTAGCCCAGCCACGCCTAAACGTGCCCGCGCACAGCCGCCATAACATCAAGCCAAAAATGCGCCTGCACTGTATATGTTGGGCATCTATGCGCCTAGGGGGAGAGCCGGATTCTCACGTCCGATCACTGCATTGGCAGTGACTGACGAAGACTAGTGAGGCCAGTTCCGAGCAGCAACCCGAAAGAGTTGTAGGAATAATCTTGTTTTGGCGTTGGCATGCAAGAAGCATCCTAATCCTTTGTATGAAGTTTCTTTTACTTATTGCCGCGCTCAAAAGTTGGCACTTCCGGTGTTAGGTTCCGCCTCGGAAAAACCTAATGCAAAGGAAGCATGCAATGGCAAACCCCGTCCCCCCACCCGGTGTATCGCTTGACGAAAATATGGCCACCGCCTTCCACAAAAAGAATGTGCTTAAGGCCGGTTCGGCGTTTATGTACTCTTGGTTTTACACTCAGGTCCGCAATCGTGGTCTTTGGGACTACAAGCAGATATCCATAGAATATGAAGCCTTTGGGAACTTCCATTATGGTGCAGTAGGGATTGCTGGCGGCTTCAGCGAGGCAGTGCTTTTACGCGCAGCGGGCCTTGCTCAAAACCGAGCGGTACGGACGAAACCGAATTTGGGCATTGGTGGGGAAGTGCACCTTTCGGTGACGACCCAGTGGACCAATATTGGATCAAGAAAGGAATCAGCTATGCCAGATTCAGGAACTATTAAAAAGTCGATTTACTCAGTTGTAACCACGACCCTGCTGGTGCTGTGCCTGGTGTACATCGGCGGTGACTGGCTTCTTTCGGCAAGTCGCCCGCAGTTGACAGAAGTTGTGCTCCGGGTGCCACTCAGCAGTGAAGCTTCCATCTATGGCGTCAAGGATGATCGTGGAGGGGCCACTGTTCCGTTCAGTTACCGATACTACGTTTACCGCACGCTGGAGACGGACAGTGAAATATTGTCTGCGGTGAAAGGCGCTAGCCCATTCCTGATCACCCGAGATGCATCGGCTAAGGTTGATGTTGAAGGCAGTACGGTCAAGGTATCGGTGGCGGAGAGTGTTTCTGCTTATCACAGCAGCACGTTGTATCGACGTGCCAACGGCAGTGATTACACAGTGGTGAATGTTTTACTTAATAGTTGGCCGAAGGACTGAAATTGGCGCTGGCTCAGTCAGAAATCTTTGACCGAGCCACCGCTAATCGGGGCAAGCCCCCTCGCACAGTTAGAAGGCTGTCAGGCACCCGGCTGCCAACCACCCCCCAACGCCGTCACCAACCCCACACTCGCCTGCAACTGCCTGGTCTGCACCGCCTGCAAGGCCCTTTGCGCCTGCAACGCCGCCGTCTGCGCGGTGACTACATCCAGGTAACTCACAGCGCCGGCCTGGTAGCTGTTCATCGCCAGTGATTGCGTATGCTCCGCCGCATCCGCTGCCGCCTGTTCGTCCTGCGCTTCCTGCTGTAAATCCCGCAGTTGCGCCAGGTTGTCCTCCACCTCGCGCACCGCTTTCAGCACGTGGCTGCGGTACTGCGCCGAGGCTTCTTCAAACTCGGCTTTGGCCTGGCGTTCGTTGGCACTCAAACGCCCGCCGTCAAAGATCGGCACGTTGACCAACGGGCCCAGCGCCCAATACCGATTGCCGGCGGACAGCAAGTTGCCCACCCCCTGCGTTTGCCCGCCAATCAATCCGGTCAGGCTGAAATCCGGATACCAGGCGGCTTTAGCCACACCGATATTCGCGTTGGCGGCGAACACGCGCCGCTCCGCTGCAGCAATGTCCGGACGACGCTGCAGCAGATGGCTCGGCAGCTGTGACGGTATCCCCGGCAGCGCGATCAATTGCGGGCTCGGTGGTAAGGCAAAATCACTGGCCGCGACACCCACCAACTCGCCAATCGCGTGCTCGGTCAGGTTGCGCTGCCCGCGCACTTCATCCAGTTGCGCCTTGGCTTCAGCCAGCTGATTTTGCGCGCGCGTCAGGTCGAGTTCCGAGGCGATTTGCCCTTCATAACGGCTGCGCGTCAGTTGCAGTGCCTGGCTGAAGTCATCCAGTGAGCTGTTCAGAATCCGGCTCTGCGCATCCAGCCCATTGAGCTGCACATACAAGGTTGCCAGCTGATGCTGCAGGCTCAGGCGCGCCACGGCCAGGTCATCACCCGAGGCCTGCGCCTGGGCATCACCGGCTGCAACCTGGTTGCGGATCTTGCCCCACAAGTCCAGGTCGTAGCCCAACGAAAACCCCGCCGTATTGCTGTTGTACACCGAGGGCTGCGTATCGCCTCGCAACGGGCGCGAGTCCGATTGGCGCTGGCGCAACGGCTGCGCGCTGGCGGTAATCTGCGGGAACAACCCCGCATGCAATTGGCTGGCATACGCCTGGGCCGCATCAAAATGCGCGAGCGCCGCAGCCAGGTCCGGATTGGCCTTGAGCAGTTGCTGTTGCAGGTCATTCAGGCGCGCATCGTTGTAGAGTTTCCACCACTCCGGCGCCAGTTGGTCGGACGGTTGCGCGCTGTGCCACGGGCCGTCGCTGGTCTGTTCGCGGTAACCCGCCGGCAGGTCAACCGACGGCACCTTGTAGGTGGGCGCCATCGAGCAGCCCTGCAGGGCCAGCAGCATCAAAGCTGCGAGCGGTTTAAACCTTGTGCGCATGCGCACCTCCGGCGTCGGCCAGTTGCACCGGGTCGCCTTCGCGCAGGGCGTCGGGCGGGTTGTCGACAATGCGGTCGGCAGGTTTCAGGCCTTGGTCGATCACCAGGTGTTCGCCGAGGTCCAGGCCGATGTGGATGTCTTGCAGATGCACATGATTCCGCGCATCCAGCACCGCGACCTGCGTGCCCTGGGCGCGGAAGATCAAGGCGCTGGCCGGGATGCTCACGCCATGGGTGTCGGCCGGAATCGCCAGGGTGGCTTCGGCATAGTCACCGGGCAGTAATTCGCCGTTGGGGTTGCCGGCCACGAACTGCGCGAGCAAGGTGCCGGAGCGGCGGTCGATGGCGGTGGAGTCGCCGATCAAGCGCGCCTTGAAGTGCTCGCCGGGGTGCTCCGGCACGGTCAGTTCGGCTTCAAGCCCTGGGTGGATGACCGCCGCGTAGTTCTGCGGCACCGGCACATAGAGGCGCAGTTGATGGGTATCGGCGATGTTGAACAGTTCTGGATCGCTGTCGGTATCGGCCTTGATCAACTGGCCGATATCCGTATTGCGCGCCGTGATGGTGCCGGCGAACGGCGCGCGGATAGTCTTGTAGCTTTCCAGGGCCGACAGCCGTGCATAGTCGGCTGCGGCAGCCTCGGCGTTGGCCTTGGCGGCGGCGGCGTTGGAGGTTTTTTCATCGGCCTCCTGGCGCGACACCGAGTGGCTCGCCAGCAGGTTTTGCCAGCGCGTGGCGGTGGTGGCGGCCAGGCGCGCGTTGGCCTGCTCCTGAATCAGACGCGCATGGGTTTGCGCCAACTGTTGATCGAGGTCGGGGCTGTCGATCTCGGCGAGTACCTGGCCGGCCTTGACCTGGCTGCCGATATCGACTTTCCAGTCCTTCAGGTAGCCACTGACCCGCGCATGGATCGGCGCCTTGCTCCAGGCCTCAAGGTGCGCGGGCAGGCGCAGGGTGTCGGCGGCCACATTCTGTTGCGGCTGGAACACCATCACTTGCGGGATGGCGGCGGTTTCGGTCCAGGCGGTAACCGACTGTTCATGCATTGTGCGGGCATGCAGGCCGTTGGCGACCAGCAGGGCGGCCAGGGTCAGGCCGCCTACACCCATGAGCATCAGACGCTTGCGCGAGGGTTTGTGATCAGACGACATGTGGGGTTTCTCCAGCAGCTTCGCGAGTAGGGTGACGACCGTGGACCAGGCTGAAGACCACGGGAACAAACAACAAAGTGGCGACGGTGGCGAGGATCAAACCGCCGATGACGGCGCGGCCGAGCGGCGCGTTCTGCTCCTCGGAAAGCGCCAGCGGCAACATGCCGATGATCATCGCCAGCGCGGTCATGCACACCGGGCGGAAGCGCGTGTAACCGGCCTCCATCGCGGCCTTCAATGCATCGCCGTGTTCGGCCAGGCGTTCACGGCAGAAACTCACTACCAGGATCGAGTTGGCGGTGGCCACGCCCATGCACAGGATGGCCCCGGTCAGCGCCGGCACCGACAGCGAGGTGCCGCTGAGAAACAGCATCCACACAATCCCCGCCAGCGCCGCGGGCAAGGCGGTGATGATCACAAACGGATCGGCCCAGGACTGGAAGTTGACCACGATCAGCAGGTAGATCAGCACCACGGCGCCGAGCAGGCCGAAGCTCAAGCCGCTGAACGCCTCATGCAGCGCGTCGATCTGCCCATGCAGGCTGATCACCGCGCCTTTGGGGCGCATGGACGCGGTGTCATCCAGCACTTTTTGCACGTCACGCGCTACGCCGCCAAGGTCGCGGCCTTGTACGTTGGCGTACAGGTCCAGGGTTGGTTCGATGTTGTAGTGGGTCACCACGGCCGGGCTTTGCACGCGGGAGATGGTTGCTACGCCGCCGAGGATCTGCGACTGGCCATCGGCGCCGGTCACCGGCAAGGCTTCGAGTGACGGCAGGCTGTCGAGGCGGTATTGCGGCGTTGCAGCCACGATCGAATAGGACACGCCGTTGGCCGGATTGAGCCAGAAGGTCGGCGCAGTCTGCGAGCTGCCGGCGAGAGAGGCGACCATGCTGTTGGTCACGTCGCGCTCGGTGATGCCCAGGCCATTGGCGCGCAGTCGGTCGACGTTCACCTGCAGCGACGGGTAGCCGGTGGACTGCTGGATGCGCAGGTCGGCGATGCCCGGTACGTGTTGCAAGCGGCGCTCAAGCGCTACGGCGTAGGCACGGTTTTCTTCGTCACTGCGCCCGGAGATTTTCACGTCCAGTGGGGCCGGGGCGCCGAAGTTGAGGATCTGGCTGCTGATGTCTGCCGGCAGGAACGCGAAGTGGCTGCCGGGGAAACTTTGCGGCAAGGCTTCACGCAGTTTTTTCACGTAGCTGGCGGTGGGCGCGTGGTCCTTTTTCAGCGTGACCTGGATGTCGCCATCCTGCGGGCCGATGGTGCCGCTGCTGCTGTAGGCCATGTCGATGCCGCTGAGCGGAATGCCGATGTTGTCGACGATGGTGTCGAGTTCTGCGGCCGGGATGACTTCGCGAATTCGCGCTTCAATGCGGTCGAACGCCGCGGCGCTTTCTTCAATGCGCGTGCCCAGTGGCAGGCGGACGTGCAGGGCGAGGGCGCCGGCGTCGGTGGCCGGGAAAAAGTCCTGCCCCAGGCTCGGCAACAGCAGAAATGACGCGAGCACGCAGGCCAGGAAACCGACGATAAAGCGCTTGCGAGCGCCCAGCGCAAGCAGCAGCAGGCCATGGTAGGTGTCACGGATATTCGAGAAATGCCGCTCGAAACCCTGCTGGAAATTCAGCACCGATTGCAACACGCGATTACGCGGTTTCTTGTGCTGATCGCCTTCATGGTGGTTGATGAACTCATCTTCCGGATGATGCCCTGCACCTTGCTCCGGCGTGTGCGGCTTGAGCAGGAACATCGCCAGCGTCGGCACCAGGGTGCGCGAGAGGATGAACGAGCTGGCCATGGCAAAGATCACTGCCAGGGCCATCGGCCGGAACAGGTAACCGGCGATGCCTTGCAGCAGGAACATCGGCACAAACACGATGCAGATGCACAGCAGCGAGACGAATGCCGGGCCGACAATTTGCGCGGCGCCGTCGAGGATTGCGGTCTTCACCGCCTTGCCTTGCTCGAGGTGCCAGTTGATGTTTTCGATGGTCACGGTGGCATCGTCGACCAGAATCCCCACGGCCAATGCCAGCCCGCCGAGCGTCATCACGTTGAGGGTTTGCCCGCTGACCGCCAGCAGCGCGATGGCCGAGAGCACCGCCAGGGGAATCGAAGCGGCGATGATAATGGTCGAGCGCCAGCTGCCGAGGAACAGCAGGATCATCGCACTGGTCAGCAGCGCGGCAATAATGCCTTCCTGGGCCACGCTGCCCACCGATTGTTTGACGAACACCGAGGCGTCACCGAGCAGCGAGGTTTTCAGTGACGGCGGCAGGGTTTCGTTGATGCGCGGCAGCATCTGGCGGATGCCGTCGATGATCGACAGGGTCGAAATGCTGCCGTTTTTCAACGCCGGCATCAGCACTGCGCGATGGCCGTCGACGCGCACGATGTTGGTCTGCGGCGGCGAGCCGTCACGCACGTGGGCCACCTGGCCGATGGTGATGATCGCGCCGTCGACGGTCTTGATCGGCAGGTCGTTGAGCTCGTCAATCGCCTTGGGGCTGTTGTTGAGCAGGATCGTGTATTCGTCAGGGCCGAGCTTGGCGGTACCTACGGGAATGATCTGGTTTTGCAAGGCCAGCGCGTTGCCCACGTCCTGCGCCGACAAGCCTTTGGCGGCCAGTGCCTGCGGGTCGAGGTCAAGGGTGATCTGGCGCTGCTTGCCGCCCATCGGCGTGGGCATGGCCAGGCCGGGCAGGGCGCTCAGGGGCAGGCGGATATTGTTCTGCACCAGGTCGCGGATCTTCGCTTCCGACAGGCTGGGGCTGGAGAACGCCATTTGCAGGATCGGCACCGTGGAGGCACTGTAGTTGAGGATCAGCGGCGGGGTGATGCCCGGTGGCATTTGCTTGAGCACGGTTTGTGACACCGCCGTGACTTGCGCGTTGGCGGTGCGGATATCCACGCCGGGCTGGAAGAAGATTTTCACGATGCCCATGCCGGGCAGCGATTGCGATTCGATGTGTTCGATGTCGTTGACGGTGGTGCTCAGGGAACGTTCATAGGTGTAGATCACCCGACCGGCCATGGCGTCCGGCGACAGGCCGTTGTACTGCCACACCACGGCGACCACGGGGATGCCGATATCGGGGAAAACATCCGTAGGGGTTTTCAGGGCCGCCATCGGCCCGACGATACAGATGAATATGGCCAACACGATAAACGTGTACGGCTTTTGCAGTGCGGTCTTTACCAGCCCGAGCATGCGTGAACCTCCAGAGGAGCAGGATTGCAAACCCCGGCAGTCTCACGCGACCCACCTAACACGCACCTTTCAGCCAGGTGAAGGAACATTTAGTTAAGGGCTGAAGATCGTTTCATATGTATTCATTTGTTCTACAAAGGGCAGCTCTCCAAGCTTGTCATCCATCGGGCGCGGCACCTTTCGCCTGGCCTTTTTTACTGATGTCCCTTGGAGCCCTGCCATGTCACTGAAATCCATTAAACCCCTGTTGTTGATTCCCGCTTTGAGCGCTGTGTTGTTGTTATCGGCCTGCGCCGGCCCGATCCCCAAGGCTGACCCCAGTGAAGCCTGGATTGGCCTGACGGAAGACGCACCGAACGATCTGATGGCCGAGCGCGTGGATGGCAAGCGCGTGGATGACGGACGCTTTTTTGAAGTCAGCCCGGGAGACCATCGCCTGGATGTGACGCTGTTCGAAGAAGAGCCGGGCGACGACAATCAACAGGATTGCCAGGGCCGGGTCGAGTACAAGCACTTCAAGGCGGGTGAGCACTACACCCTGGTCGAGTCGAGCCTGGGCACCACCGTGCGCGCCTCGCTGGAGGATGGTCACGGCAAGGAAGTGGCGGCCACCCAGGACTTCGCTTGCATGCCGGGTTAAGCGTGGTGTACCGCCACCTTATGCGGTTTGGCGGGTGCAGCGGGTTTAACGTGGGGGTGGTGGTGCCGACGGGTGATGCGCAGCACCCCCCACAACATGGCGCCGGCAACCGCCAGCCAACCGCAGATCAACAGTAGAATCGTTGTTGCAAGGCTCATTCGGGCCTCCTTTCGCCCCGCAGGGGGCACACACAGTCTTCTCAATGGACAGTCTAGCCAACCGACGGTTGCCTGCTATTGACCAATGGTCGTGCCTGACAGACTTGTTTGCTCTATTGCCCGCGTTTTACTGAGGCTCAAGGCTATACCCGCGTGGCAGAGCGTCCTATGATCAGGGCCCTTACCGGCAGTTGATCAAGAGAGTAAAAAAATTGCGGTTACGGTCGAAGCTTAAAACCTCCCTGTTGCTGGCCTTTGCCCTGGGGCTGGCAGCCTGTTCCGGGCACCCGTCGAAACTGGCGGGCTTGCCAGAGCGGGTCGAACTCAATGGCGTGCCGACGTTTCGCAGCGAGGCTTATCAAAGCGGCCCTTCAGCTTTGGCCAGCATGCTGTCGCAACAAGGCATTGTGATGACACCGGGCTTGCTCGATAAGCCGCTGGGCCTGCCGGGCGGTGAAGCAAACCTTGAGCGCAACATGCAGGTCCTGGCGCGTGAGTACGGGCTGATGGTGTACCCGCTGGATGCCAAGCTGACGGCGGTGCTGGCGCAGGTGGCGGCCGGTTACCCGGTGATGGCGCGGGTTGGCGGCGGGCTGTGGTCGGAGGCGCGCTACGTGGTCGTGGTGGGTTTCAACCAGCAGAAAAGCACGGTGTTATTGCGCTCCGGTATGGACCGACGGCTGTTGATGAGCTTCAGCGACTTTGAGTCGAAGTGGAGCAGCGCCGGGCACTGGGCGATCCTCACTCAGCGCCCGAGCCAATTGCCCGCGAACGTGGATGCACAGCGCTGGCGAGAGGCGGCCAACGCCACGGCCCAGGCCGGGCAGGAGCGAGCGGCTGCGCAGGCACTCAAGGTGCTGGAGGAGCGCAAATAAAAAACGGCGCTCAAGGCGCCGTTTTTTTGGGGATGTCGGTTAACGACGAACCTCTGCCGCATTCGGGCGGTTCTTCAGGTTTTTGTCGGCCTTGTAGCGCAGCGCCACGTCCGGCACCGAGCCGCTCTTGCCGGTCTCGACCCAATTGCGAATGCGGCTGGCGTCGGCGAAATGGGTGAATTTGCCGAACGCATCCAGGATCACCAGCGACACCGGGCGATTACCCATGCTGGTCACCAGCACCAGGCAGTGCCCGGCCTGGTTGGTAAAGCCGGTCTTGGTCAGCTTGATATCCCAGTTGGCGCGGTTGATCAGGTGGTCGGTGTTGGAAAAACCCAGGGTGTAGTTGGGCTTTCGGAACGAAACGGTCTTTTCCTTGGTGGTGCTCAGCTCGCTGAGCATCGGGAATTTGCGCGCGTAGGCCAGCAGCTTGCTCAGGTCGCGGGCGGTCGACACGTTGTGGATCGACAGGCCGGTGGGCTCGACATAGTGAGTGCTGGTCATGCCCAGGGCCTTGGCCTTGGCATTCATCGCCGCGATGAAGGCAGCGTAGCCACCCGGATAGTGGTGGGCCAGGCTCGCGGCGGCGCGGTTTTCCGAGGACATCAGGGCAATCAGCAGCATTTCCTTGCGCGGCATCTGGCTGCCGATTTTCACGCGCGAGAACACACCTTTCATCTCCGGGGTGTCGGTGATGTTGATGTCGATGTACTCATCCATGTTCTGCTTGGCTTCCAGCACGATCAGGCCGGTCATCAGCTTGCTCACGGAAGCGATGGGCACCACTACGTCCGGGTTGCTGGAATAAATGACTTTATTGGTCTGCAAGTCGACCAGCATCGCGCTGCCGGAGGCGATTTGCAGTTTGGAGGTATCACGCGGGGCCTGGGTGGTATCGGCGGCGTGCGCGAAAGTGCCTGTAAAAGCAAAAAACAGGCTGACAATGGAAAGACGAATTTTCACGCGGATGAACTCGCTAAAAAGTAAGGAAAGACCGTTCTTGAACGGTTTTTTAATAAATGCCGTTACATTTTAGGAGTATGGACGAGAGACTGTCGAATGTTCTTCTAAAACCAGACGAAAGTATTTAAAAACTAAGAAAAAACAGGTTTTATCGCGCGCAATAAAAAGCCCTGCGATAAGGCAGGGCTTTTTCAGTACGCCTGGTTATTAACCGTGCAATGTTTCTGCGGCGTACAGGGTGTTTTCCAGCAGGCAGGCACGGGTCATGGGGCCTACGCCGCCGGGCACTGGCGTGATCCAGCCGGCACGGGGCAGGGCGGTTTCGTACACCACGTCGCCCACCAGCTTGCCGTCTTCCTGACGGTTGATGCCGACGTCGATAACGATCGCGCCTTCCTTGATCCACTCGCCCTTGACCAGGCCCGGCTTGCCGGCGGCAACCACTACCAGGTCGGCGCGGCCGACATGGCCGGCCAGGTCCTTGGTGAAGCGGTGAGTGACGGTCACGGTGCAGCCGGCCAGCAGCAGCTCCATGGCCATTGGACGGCCGACGATGTTGGAGGCGCCGACCACCACCGCATCCAGGCCGTACAGATCAACGCCGGTGCTTTCCAGCAGGGTCATGATGCCTTTCGGCGTGCAGGGGCGCAGCAGCGGAATGCGCTGGGCCAGGCGACCGACGTTATAAGGGTGGAAACCGTCGACGTCTTTGTCCGGGCGGATGCGCTCCAACAGCTTGGAGGCGTCCAGATGCTCGGGCAGCGGCAGTTGCAGCAGGATGCCGTCGATGGCCGGGTCATCGTTGAGGCCGTCGATCAGCTCGGTCAGGGCCTGCTGGGTGGTGTCGGCAGGCCAGTCGTAGGCCTTGGAAATGAAGCCGACCTCTTCACAGTCTTTACGCTTGTGCGAGACATAAACCTGGGAGGCAGGATCGCTGCCGACCAGGATCACCGCGAGGCCCGGCGTGCGCAGGCCTTGCTGGCTGCGCTCGGTGACTCGTTTGGCGATCTGCTGGCGCAGGCTGGCGGCGATTGATTTGCCGTCGATAAGTTGTGCAGTCATTACGCGTGATTAACCATCGAGAGGGGGAAGAAAAGTGCGCGCATTCTCGCATGCCAGGGCGTGAGGGCAAAGGCGCTTGGTCTGCAAATTGGCCTAACCCCTTAAATAAAATCAGTTTTTTTCAAAAAAGATTTGACGGGTTTCGGGACCCTCTATACTATTCGTCGCACTTGTCGGGCACAGCCTAGCACTGGTTAAGAAGGTTGAGCAGAATAGAGTGTTGTTCTGCAAGGCTGGAAGCATTTAGTTTGTAATCTTCAAAGAGTACAGATTAATAAGGCGCCCGTAGCTCAGCTGGATAGAGCATCCGCCTTCTAAGCGGATGGTCGCAGGTTCGAGTCCTGCCGGGTGCGCCATTAGGCAGCTTTGGCACAAGTAGCGCTATATGGTGGGCGTAGCTCAGTTGGTAGAGCACGGGATTGTGACTCCCGTTGTCGAGGGTTCGATCCCCTTCGTCCACCCCATATTCGAAAGGCGCCAGATTTAACAGTCTGGCGCCTTTTTTGTTTTAGCGTTTCGAGTATTCGGCGGCTGCAGGTTCTGGGTCGCAACGGCAGTACGCTTCGTCGTATTTATGTGTCTCGATGATGCTGTGTTGCCTGCTGGCCCTGTTTGCAGGGTTGGCCGTCAGGGAGATGATTGGCGACTTCTTCTATATATAGAAGGGTTGGCGCAGAGCCCTGGCGTGATTGGCTGTATTTGTCGCCGGGGCGAGGTGCATTCGTGCATTCGTACCGATAAATTGCCTGCTGTTTTTTTACCCGTTTCCAGTAGGGTGACTTCTTGAGTTTGACCCACTAGAATGCATGCCCTTGATTCTGGGGTCGGAAACGGCCGGCTAACGTCTGTGCAACGAGGAATATCCATGCAAGTTTCTGTTGAAAATACTACTGCTCTCGAGCGCCGCCTGAGCATCACCGTGCCGGCAGAGCGCATTGAGACTGCGGTCAACAAGCGTCTGCAGCAGACTGCCCAAAAGGCCAAGATCGCTGGTTTCCGTCCAGGCAAAGTGCCAATGAGCGAAATCAAGCGCCGTTTTGGTGCCGATGCGCGTCAGGAAGCTGTAGGCGACGTGATCCAGGCTTCCTTCTACGAAGCCGTTGTTGAGCAAAAGCTGAACCCGGCTGGCTCGCCTTCGATCGAGCCTAAGTCCCTGGAAGCTGGCAAGGACCTGGAATACGTTGCCGTATTCGAAGTGTTCCCTGAGTTCGAAGTGGCTGGTTTCGAAGGTATCGCTATCGAGCGCCTGAGCGCCGAAGTCGCTGATTCGGACCTGGACAACATGCTGGAAGTGCTGCGCAAGCAGAACACCCGTTTTGAAGTGGCCGAACGTGCTGCCCAGAGTGAAGACCAGCTGAACATCGATTTCGTTGGCAAGGTTGACGGCGAAGTATTCGCTGGCGGCTCCGCCAAGGGTACGCAGCTGGTGCTGGGTTCCAACCGCATGATCCCGGGCTTCGAAGACGGCCTGGTTGGCGCCAAAGCCGGCGAAGAGCGCGTTCTGAGCCTGACTTTCCCGGCTGACTACCAGAACCTGGACCTGGCTGGCAAAGCCGCCGAGTTCACCGTGACGGTCAACAGCGTTTCCGAGCCTAAGCTGCCTGAGCTGAACGAAGAATTCTTCGCTCAATTCGGTATCAAGGAAACCGGCATCGAAGGCTTCCGCACCGAAGTTCGCAAGAACATGGAACGCGAGCTGCGTCAGGCCATCAAGTCCAAGGTCAAGAACCAGGTAATGGACGGCCTGCTGGCTGCCAACCCGATCGAAGTGCCCAAGGCTCTGCTGTCCAATGAAGTGGATCGCCTGCGCGTTCAAGCCGTTCAGCAGTTTGGTGGCAACATCAAGCCTGACCAGCTGCCGGCTGAGCTGTTCGAAGAGCAAGCCAAGCGCCGCGTTGTGCTGGGCCTGATCGTGGCTGAAGTGGTCAAGCAGTTCGACCTCAAGCCTGACGAAGACCGCGTTCGCGAAATGATCCAGGAAATGGCTTCGGCCTACCAGGAGCCTGAGCAGGTCGTGGCTTGGTACTACAAGAACGACCAGCAGCTGAACGAAGTACGTTCGGTTGTGCTGGAAGAACAAGTTGTGGATACTGTTCTGCAGAAGGCTAAGGTGACCGATAAAGCGGTCTCTTACGAAGAAGCAGTCAAACCGGCGGAAGCAGCACAAGCCGACTGATTGTCCAACTCGTTGGAAATTCAACCATAAGCCAGCCTCGCGCTGGCTTATGCGTTTTCAAGACATGACTATTTGGGAGTAACTGCAGAGCATGTTCCGTAATTCCTATATTCAGCAGAACTCTGATATCCAGGCCGCAGGCGGCCTGGTCCCGATGGTTGTCGAGCAGTCCGCTCGTGGCGAACGCGCCTACGACATCTACTCGCGCCTGCTCAAGGAGCGAGTGATCTTTCTGGTGGGCCCGGTAGAGGACTACATGGCCAACCTGATCTGTGCGCAGCTGCTGTTCCTTGAAGCGGAAAACCCGGACAAGGACATCCATCTCTACATCAACTCGCCGGGCGGTTCGGTGACGGCCGGTATGTCGATCTACGACACCATGCAGTTCATCAAGCCGAACGTGTCGACTACCTGCATCGGCCAGGCGTGCAGCATGGGCGCATTCCTGCTGACCGCAGGTGCCGAGGGCAAGCGTTACTGCCTGCCTAACTCGCGCGTGATGATTCACCAGCCACTGGGCGGTTTCCAGGGCCAGGCGTCGGACATCGAAATCCATGCCAAGGAAATCCTGTTTATCCGCGAGCGTCTCAACACGTTGATGGCCAAGCACAGCGGGCACACTCTGGAAGAAATCGAGCGCGATACCAACCGCGATAACTTCATGAGTGCGGAAGCTGCGAAAGCATACGGGCTGATCGACGCAGTGATCGACAAGCGCCCCGCTTAATATAAGCCGCTCAAAATAGGGCTGGTCGGCATGTCCGACCACTGGCGGGCTTGAAAAAGCCCGCATAAGCCTTCATCTTGTGTTGCAAGCCTATCGAATTTGGATCGAACGAATGACTGACACCCGCAACGGCGAGGACAACGGCAAGCTGCTCTATTGCTCCTTCTGTGGCAAAAGCCAGCATGAAGTGCGCAAATTGATTGCCGGCCCCTCGGTCTTTATCTGCGACGAGTGCGTCGACCTGTGCAATGACATCATCCGTGAGGAGGTGCAGGAAGCCCAGGCCGAAAGCAGCGCGCATAAATTGCCTTCGCCTAAAGAAATCAGCGGCATCCTTGACCAATATGTCATCGGTCAAGAGCGTGCAAAGAAGGTTCTGGCCGTAGCGGTATACAACCACTACAAGCGCTTGAACCAGCGTGACAAGAAAGGCGACGAAGTCGAGCTTGGCAAGAGCAACATCTTGCTGATTGGTCCTACAGGCTCGGGTAAAACCCTGCTTGCAGAAACCCTCGCTCGCCTGCTGAACGTTCCGTTCACCATTGCCGACGCAACCACCCTCACCGAGGCTGGCTACGTGGGTGAAGACGTCGAGAACATCATTCAGAAACTGCTGCAGAAGTGCGACTACGACGTAGAGAAGGCCCAGATGGGTATTGTCTACATCGACGAAATCGACAAGATTTCGCGCAAGTCCGATAACCCGTCGATCACTCGGGATGTTTCCGGTGAAGGCGTGCAGCAGGCCCTGTTGAAACTGATCGAAGGCACGGTTGCTTCCGTACCGCCACAAGGTGGCCGCAAGCACCCGCAGCAGGAATTCCTTCAGGTTGACACGCGTAACATCCTGTTTATCTGTGGCGGTGCTTTCTCCGGTCTGGAGAAGGTTATTCAACAGCGTTCCACACGAGGCGGGATCGGTTTTGGCGCAGAAGTGCGCAGCAAGGAAGAAGGCAAGAAGGTGGGCGAGTCCCTGCGTGAAGTCGAGCCTGACGATTTGGTCAAGTTCGGTCTGATCCCGGAATTCGTCGGCCGTCTGCCGGTCCTGGCTACGTTGGACGAACTGGATGAGGCTGCTCTGATTCAGATCCTCACCGAGCCGAAAAACGCCCTGACCAAGCAGTACGCCAAGCTGTTCGAAATGGAAGGCGTGGACCTCGAGTTCCGTACCGATGCACTCAAGTCAGTGGCCAAGCGGGCACTGGAGCGCAAGACCGGTGCACGTGGTCTGCGTTCGATCCTCGAAGGCGTATTGCTCGACACCATGTATGAAATCCCCTCGCAGTCCGAGGTGAGTAAAGTGGTGATCGACGAAAGCGTTATAGAAGGTAAGTCCAAGCCACTGTATATCTACGAAAACAGTGAGCCGGCTGCCAAGGCTGCGCCAGACGCGTAAGCGTTTCGCAGTTTTCGGTACAAACGAAGGGGCCTCTAGGGGCCCCTTTGTTTTTTATGAGTATTTTTACTACGTGTAACTACGGGCATTGAGCTTGTTTTTTTTACACGCAGCCCCCATCTTGGTTTCAAGCTTATTTTTCAACTGTCATAGAGGCGAAATCATGAAGACAACCATCGAATTGCCTCTCCTGCCGTTGCGTGATGTCGTCGTCTATCCGCACATGGTTATCCCGCTGTTCGTGGGGCGCGAGAAGTCTATCGAAGCCCTCGAGGCCGCGATGACGGGCGACAAGCAGATCCTGCTGTTGGCCCAGAGAAATCCTGCTGATGATGATCCAGGCGAAGATGCCCTGTATCGCGTCGGCACTATTGCTACAGTCCTGCAATTGCTCAAGCTGCCCGATGGCACCGTCAAGGTGCTGGTGGAAGGCGAGCAGCGCGGTGCGGTCGAGCGCTTCATGGAGGTGGATGGTCACCTGCGTGCCGAAGTGGCGCTGATCGACGAAGTCGAAGCCCCTGAGCGCGAGTCCGAAGTCTTTGTACGCAGCCTGCTCTCGCAATTCGAGCAGTATGTGCAGCTGGGCAAGAAAGTCCCGGCTGAAGTCCTGTCGTCGCTGAACAGCATCGATGAGCCAAGCCGCCTGGTCGACACCATGGCCGCGCACATGGCGCTGAAAATCGAGCAGAAGCAGGACATCCTTGAAATCATCGACCTGTCGACCCGTGTCGAACACGTGCTGGCGTTGCTGGATGCGGAAATCGACCTGTTGCAGGTTGAGAAGCGCATCCGTGGTCGCGTGAAAAAGCAAATGGAGCGCAGCCAGCGCGAGTACTACCTGAATGAGCAGATGAAGGCCATTCAGAAAGAACTTGGCGACAGCGAGGAAGGCCACAACGAAATCGAAGAGCTGAAAAAGCGCATCGATGCCGCCGGCCTGCCGAAAGACGCCCTGACCAAAGCCAATGCCGAGCTGAACAAGCTCAAGCAAATGTCGCCTATGTCGGCCGAAGCCACCGTGGTTCGTTCCTACATCGACTGGCTGGTGCAGGTGCCGTGGAAGGCCCAGACCAAGGTGCGCCTGGACCTGGCCCGCGCCGAAGACATCCTGGATGCCGACCACTACGGCCTCGAAGAAGTCAAAGAACGCATCCTCGAATACCTCGCCGTGCAAAAGCGCGTGAAGAAGATTCGTGGTCCGGTGTTGTGCCTGGTGGGGCCGCCTGGTGTGGGTAAAACCTCCCTGGCGGAGTCGATTGCCAACGCGACCAACCGCAAATTCGTACGCATGGCCCTCGGCGGCGTGCGCGACGAAGCGGAAATTCGTGGCCATCGCCGTACTTACATCGGTTCGATGCCAGGAAGATTGATTCAAAAGATGACGAAAGTGGGTGTGCGCAACCCGCTGTTCCTGCTCGATGAAATCGACAAAATGGGCAGCGACATGCGTGGCGATCCTGCGTCGGCCTTGCTTGAAGTGCTCGACCCCGAGCAGAACCACAATTTCAACGACCATTACCTGGAAGTCGATTACGACTTGTCCGACGTAATGTTCCTGTGCACTTCCAACTCGATGAACATTCCGCCAGCGTTGCTGGACCGGATGGAGGTGATTCGTCTGCCGGGTTACACCGAAGACGAGAAGATCAACATTGCCGTCAAATACCTCGCGCCCAAGCAGATTTCGGCGAACGGCCTGAAAAAAGGCGAGATCGAATTCGAGGTCGAGGCGATCCGCGACATCGTGCGTTACTACACCCGCGAGGCCGGTGTACGGGGGCTTGAGCGCCAGATCGCGAAGATTTGCCGCAAAGCCGTCAAAGAACATGCGCTGGAAAACCGCTTCTCGGTGAAGGTAGTTGCCGACTCCCTGGAGCACTTCCTCGGCGTGAAGAAATTCCGCTACGGCCTGGCCGAGCAGCAGGATCAGGTGGGGCAGGTGACTGGCCTGGCGTGGACCCAGGTGGGCGGTGAATTGTTGACCATCGAAGCTGCGGTGATCCCGGGCAAAGGTCAATTGATCAAGAA
>NZ_UTBG01000147.1 GCF_900580675.1 Pseudomonas viridiflava | reverse complement strand
GGAGGATGGGTCGCGGGATGACCCGCGTCCAGGCCTCAAATGTGTAAACGATGTCCCCGGTTTCAGATGTAAACGATGTCTACGGTTCTACACCCCGATGGCGGAATGTCAGTCACTTTTAAGTTAACTGATACACCGCTATCGGGGGCAAGCCCCCTCCCACATTGGGTTTCACCTTACTCTTGAGTCATGTGCCCTGCTGATACTCGCGCGGCGTGCAGCCAAACTCCCGGCGAAACACCGTGTGCAGGTACTGCGCCGACTTGAAGCCGCAGCTCGATGCAATATCGGCAATCGCCAGAGCCTGGTTTTCCAGGCCCTTGGCGGCGGCGGCAAGTTTGAAACGCAGGATCTCGTCATGCACGCTGCAGCCGCGCTCCTTGCGAAAGTGCGACTCCAGGGACGAGCGCGACACGCCGACATAGGCCGCCACCTGTGCAGTCTTGATCCCCTGGCAGGCGTATTGGCGGATAAACAGCAGCGCCTGCATCACATACGGATTGCCCAAGGGTTGATGGAGGCTGGACGCCTGCACATTGATCGCATCCGGCGGCACCAGAATCTGCGTGCCGGTGCAGGGTTTGCCGTGCAGCATTTGATGCAACAGGGCCGCCGCCGTGCGCCCCATGGTCTCCGTGCCCTGGATCACCGAACTCAGCGGCACGCGCGTGAGGGTGCGGGTCAGCGGGTCATTGTCGATGCCAATCAACGCCACCTCTTCCGGCACCGCAATCCCGGCGGTCAAGCAGGCTTGCAGCAGTTGCCGGGCGCGGGCATCGGTGACGGCGATGATGCCGATCGGCTTGGGCAAGGCTTGCAGCCAGGCGATCTGCTGCTCCACCGCGCTGTCCCACAACGGCGCACTGGTGCCCAGGCCGCGATACACCTCGGCGTGCAAACCGTCGCGTTGCAACAGGCGCTTGAAGGCTTTTTCGCGCTCCTGGGCCCAGCGGTTGGCCTGGGCTTCGGGCAGGCTGAAGCAGGCAAACCGCGTCAGCCCCGCTTCGATCAGGTGTTCATACGCGACCTTCATCAACGCATCGTTGTCGGTAGCCACATAGGGAATGCCCTTGGGGTAGGCACGCGCATCCTGATAGGAGCCGCCCACCGCCACCACCGGCAGCTTGATGTGGGCCAGCGCCTCGCCGATCAGCGGGTCGTCGAAGTCGGCAATGATGCCGTCGCCCTGCCAGCGCTCGATGCCTTTGAGGCGGCACAGGAAATCTTCCTCGAGGAACAAGTCCCAGGACGCGCGGGTGCTGCTCAGGTAATTGCCGATGCCAGTGATGATGCCCCGGTCGTAGATCTTGCTGCCGTTGAACAACAGGGCGATGCGGTGCACGGGCGGTAGGGTTTTCATTGTTTTTGTCCTTTGGCCGGTCGCTACAGACTAGCCCTCGCCACTCAAAATCGCACCCTGCTTTGGTGATTTTCATAATCGGAAGGCCAGGTGCCGTTGCTAGTATCGAGACACAGCCAAGAACAATAAGGAAAACGCCATGCCGTACTTCCCAGGTGTCGAGAAGGTCCGCTTCGAAGGCCCCAGCAGCGACGCCCCCCTCGCCTTTCGCCATTACGACGCCAACAAGCTCATCCTCGGCAAACCCATGCGCGAACACCTGCGCATGGCCGCCTGCTACTGGCACACCTTTGTCTGGCCCGGCGCGGACATGTTCGGCGTAGGCACCTTCAAGCGCCCCTGGCAGCGCAGCGGCGACCCGATGGAGCTGGCCATCGGCAAGGCGGACGCAGCCTTTGAGTTTTTCTCCAAGCTGGGCATCGACTACTACAGCTTTCACGACACCGACGTGGCCCCCGAAGGCAGCTCGCTCAAGGAGTATCGCAATCACTTTGCGCAGATGGTCGACCACCTGGAACGCCACCAGGAACAGACCGGCATCCAGCTGCTGTGGGGCACCGCCAACTGCTTCAGCAACCCGCGCTTTGCCGCCGGCGCCGCGAGCAACCCGGACCCGGAGGTGTTTGCATACGCCGCCGCGCAGGTGTTCAGTGCGATGAACGCGACCCTGCGCCTCAAGGGTTCCAACTACGTGCTGTGGGGCGGCCGTGAAGGCTATGAAACCTTGCTCAATACCGACCTCAAGCGCGAGCGCGAGCAGCTCGGGCGCTTTATGCGCATGGTGGTGGAGCACAAGCACAAGATCGGTTTCAAGGGCGACCTGCTGATCGAGCCCAAGCCCCAGGAGCCGACCAAGCACCAATACGATTACGACAGCGCCACGGTGTTCGGCTTCCTGCATGAGTACGGCCTGGAGCACGAGATCAAGGTGAATATCGAGGCCAATCATGCGACGTTGGCCGGGCACAGTTTCCATCATGAAATCGCCACCGCCGTGTCCCTCGGGATTTTCGGCAGCATCGACGCCAACCGCGGCGACCCGCAGAACGGCTGGGACACCGATCAGTTCCCCAACAGCGTCGAGGAAATGACCCTCGCTACCTATGAAATCCTCAAGGCCGGTGGTTTCAAGAATGGCGGCTACAATTTCGATTCCAAGGTGCGCCGCCAGAGCCTGGACGATGTGGATTTGTTCCACGGGCACGTCGCCGCCATGGACGTATTGGCCCTGGCGCTGGAACGCGCCGCGGCTATGGTCGAGAACGACCGGTTGCAGCAGTTCAAGGACCAGCGTTATGCCGGTTGGCAGCAACCGCTGGGCAAGGCAGTGCTGGCGGGTGAGTTCAGCCTGGCGTCGCTGGCCGAGCATGCGTTTGAACACGAGCTGAACCCGCAGGCCGTGAGCGGTCGGCAGGAGATGCTGGAGGGCGTGGTCAACCGCTACATCTTTGGCTGAGTGACTGTGACATTGTGGCGAGCGGGCTTATTGTGGCTGCCCGGTTTGTTGTGGCTGCCGGGCTTGTTGTGGCGAGCGGGCTTGCCCCGCGTTGGGGCGCGAAGCGGCCCCAAAACCTGACAGCGCGGTGCATCAGGTAACACCGCATCGCCTGGTTTGGGGCTGCTTCGCAGCCCAACGCGGGGCAAGCCCGCTCGCCACAGGTCATCCTGGCAGCCACAGTTAACCCCAGCAGTCGCAACCACAGTGTTTCCCAGAGTCTTTGTACAGTGCCTTTCCAACAACAATAAAAGGACGCACCACCATGAAGTCATTCAAACGTACCCTGCTCGCCTCTGCCCTGGCCCTGCTCGCCCTGCCGGTGATGGCCGATTCCGCCCACCCGAAAATCGGTTTCTCCATCGACGACCTGCGCCTGGAACGCTGGTCCCGCGACCGCGACTACTTCGTCGCCGCCGCCGAAAAACTCGATGCCAAAGTCTTCGTGCAATCGGCCGATGCCAACGAGCAGAAGCAGATTTCCCAGATCGAAAACCTCATCTCCCGAGGCGTCGACGTGATCGTCATCGTGCCGTTCAACGCCACCGTGCTGACCAACGCTGTCGCCGAAGCCAAGAAGGCCGGGATCAAAGTTGTCTCCTATGACCGCCTGATCCTCAACGCCGACATCGACGCCTACATCTCCTTCGATAACGAAAAAGTCGGCGAAATGCAGGCCAACGGCGTGCTGCAAGCGGCGCCCAAAGGCAACTACTTCCTGCTCGGCGGCGCGCCTACCGACAACAACGCCAAGGTCCTGCGCGAAGGCCAGATGAAAGTGCTGCAACCGTCCATCGACAAGGGCGACATCAAGATTGTCGGCCAGCAATGGGTCAAGGAATGGAACCCGACCGAAGCCCTGAGCATCGTCGAAAACGCGCTGACCCGAAACGACAACAAGATCGACGCCATCGTCGCTTCCAACGACGCCACTGCCGGCGGCGCGATCCAGGCCCTGGCCGCGCAGAAACTCGCAGGCAAGGTGCCGATCTCCGGCCAGGATGCCGACCTCGCCGCCGTGAAGCGCGTGATCGACGGCACCCAGACCATGACCGTGTACAAACCGCTCAAGCTGATCGCCACCGAAGCCGCCAAGCTCTCGGTGCAACTGGCGCGTAACGAGAAACCCACCTACAGCTCGCAGTACGACAACGGCAGCAAAAAGGTCGACACCATCCTGCTCACCCCGACCCCGCTGACCAAGGCGAATATCGACCTGCTTGAGAAGGACGGGTTCTACACCAAAGAGCAGATTGCCGGGCAGTGACCGCCATGGCCGACTACCTGTTGCAAATGAACGGCATCGTCAAAAGCTTTGGCGGTGTCAACGCCCTGAACGGCATCGACATCAAGGTGCGGCCCGGTGAATGCGTGGGCCTGTGCGGCGAGAACGGTGCCGGTAAATCAACCCTGATGAAGGTGCTCTCGGCGGTCTATCCGCACGGCACCTGGGACGGCGAAATCCTCTGGGACGGGCAACCGCTCAGAGCCCAGTCGATCAGCGAAACCGAGGCTGCCGGCATCGTCATCATCCACCAGGAACTGACCCTGGTGCCCGACCTGTCGGTGGCCGAAAACATCTTCATGGGCCACGAACTGACCCTGCCCGGCGGGCGCATGAACTACCCGGCAATGCTGCACCGTGCCGAAGCACTGATGCGCGAACTCAAGGTGCCGGACATGAACGTGGCGCTGCCGGTATCGCAGTACGGCGGCGGCTACCAGCAACTGGTGGAAATCGCCAAGGCCCTGAACAAACAGGCGCGCCTGTTGATTCTCGACGAGCCCTCGTCGGCCCTGACTCGCTCGGAAATCGAGGTGCTGCTCGACATCATCCGCGGCCTCAAGGCCAAGGGCGTGGCCTGCGTGTACATCTCGCACAAACTCGATGAAGTGGCGGCGGTGTGCGACACCATTGCGGTGATCCGCGACGGCAAGCACATCGCGACCACCGCCATGGCCGACATGGACATCCCGCAAATCATCACGCAAATGGTCGGCCGCGAGATGAGCAACCTCTACCCCACCGAACCGCATGACGTGGGCGAGGTGATTTTCGAGGCGCGCAACGTCACCTGCTACGACGTCGACAACCCCAAGCGCAAACGCGTGGACGATATTTCGTTTGTGCTAAGGCGCGGCGAAATCCTCGGCATCGCCGGGCTGGTGGGCGCCGGGCGCACCGAGCTGGTGTCGGCGCTGTTTGGCGCCTACCCCGGCCGCTACAGCTGCGAAGTGTGGCTGGACGGCCAGGTGATCGACACGCGCACGCCGCTCAAATCGATTCGCGCCGGGCTGTGCATGGTGCCCGAGGACCGCAAGCGCCAAGGCATCATTCCCGACCTGGGCGTGGGCCAGAACATCACCCTGGCGGTGCTCGACACCTACGCGCACCTGACCCGCATCGACGCCGAAGCCGAGTTGGGCAGCATCGACCAGCAAATCGCACGCATGCACCTCAAGACCGCCAGCCCGTTCCTGCCGATCACCAGCCTGTCCGGCGGCAATCAGCAAAAGGCCGTGTTGGCGAAAATGCTCATGGCCAAGCCCAAGGTGCTGATCCTCGACGAGCCCACGCGCGGGGTGGATGTGGGCGCCAAGTATGAAATCTACAAACTGATGGGCGCGCTGGCGGCCGAAGGTGTGGCGATCATCATGGTCTCCTCCGAGCTGGCCGAGGTGCTGGGCGTGTCGAACCGCGTGCTGGTGATCGGCGACGGCCAGCTGCGCGGTGACTTCATCAACGAGGGGCTCACCCAGGAACAGGTGCTCGCCGCCGCGCTCAGCCAAAACAATAATGATCGGAAGACCGCGTAGATGAATCAGGTCAAACAGCTGTTTACCCGCTACAAAATGCTCGCCCTGGTGATCGCCGTGGCGTTTATCTGGCTGTTTTTCAGCTGGCAGACCGAGGGCGGTTTTGTCACGCCGCGCAACCTGTCGAACCTGCTGCGGCAGATGTCGATCACCGGGATTCTGGCCTGCGGCATGGTGCTGGTGATCATCAGCGGCGAGATTGATTTGTCGGTCGGCTCATTGCTCGGGTTGCTCGGTGGCCTGGCGGCGATTCTGGACGTGGTCTATCACATTCCGTTACTGGCCAACGTAAGCCTGGTCGCGCTGTGCGGTCTGCTGATAGGCCTGGCCAACGGCTACATGACCGCCTACCTGCGCATCCCGTCGTTTATCGTCGGTCTGGGTGGCATGCTGGCGTTTCGCGGGATTCTGCTGGGGATTACCGGCGGCACCACCATCGCGCCGGTGTCGCCGTCGCTGGTGTATGTGGGCCAGGGGTATTTGCCGCACAGCGTGGGCATCGCCCTTGGGGTATTGCTGTTTGCCCTGACCCTGTTCCTCACCTGGAGACAGCGCCGCAACCGCGCCTTGCATGGCCTGGCCGCGCATTCCCTGATGCGTGAAGTGCTGCGCGTGGCGGTGATCGGCGCGGTACTCGCAGGCTTCGTCACCACCCTCAACAGCTACGACGGCATTCCCGTACCGGTGTTGCTGTTGCTGGTGCTGCTCGGCGTGTTCAGCTACGTCACCAGCCAGACCGTATTCGGCCGCCGCGTGTATGCGGTGGGCAGCAATATGGAAGCCACGCGGCTGTCGGGCATCAACGTGCAGGCGGTTAAACTGTGGATCTTCGGCATCATGGGCGTGATGTGCGCCCTCGCCGGCCTGGTCAACACCGCGCGCCTCGCGGCGGGTTCACCCTCGGCGGGCAACATGGGCGAACTGGACGCCATCGCCGCCTGTTTTATCGGCGGCACCTCCATGCGCGGCGGCTCGGGCACGGTGTATGGCGCGCTGCTTGGGGCATTGGTGATTACCAGCCTGGATAACGGCATGTCGATGCTCGACGTGGACAGCTACTGGCAGATGATCGTGAAGGGCAGCATTCTGGTGCTGGCGGTGTGGGTGGATGTGAGTACGCGGGCGGGGCGGCGCTGAATCACAGCCAAAAAAAAGCCACTCGAAAGAGTGGCTTCTTTTTGGCCGGTCTATTAACTCAGCACAACATCGCGCATCGCCGGAATGTAACCGTAATCGTAGGCCTCCTGCACAAACGAACGGTCACCCTTCAACACAATTCTCACGGTTGGCGCCTCGGTGCCGCCGATACGGTAGTCATCGCCCGAGGTGGGCACGCTGTCGATAAACGACGTGACCAGGCCGTTGGGCATCACGCAATGGGAATAGGTCTGGAACGGCTGCGACGGTGGGTTGCCCAGCACCAACCCCGAGCCGTTCATTGGCGTATACGGCCCAAACAGATGTTCGCTCACAAACCCATAGACGCCATCCGGCCCGGTCACGCCGTCGGCGTAGGTGAACTTGTGACTGATGGTGAACAGGTAATACGTGTTGTTCTGGAACACATAATGCGGGCGTTCGGTCTGGTCGTTCACCCCAACCGCCGTTACCAGGGGCGGCAGGATTTCCCATTCGTCACCGCTGAGGTCCTTGGCCACGGCAATGCCGATGCAACCGACCTGGTACCGCGCACCGCCGACGTCTTCGTGGCCGGGCGGGACCAGGCCGAGTTCATCCGGGCCTACCTCGTGAGTGCCACGCTCGCCCGCGACATTGCCTTCAAACACCATGTACAACTTGCCGTCCTTTGGGTCGATAAACGGGCTGGGGTCGCGAAAGTTCCACGTGGAGTTCTGCGCTTCGGTCTGGTAATACGTGCCGTCAGCCTCGAACAGCGACTTGACGTCAGTGAAGCCTTCCAGCGTAACGCCGCTGTCCGACGTGACCACCCGCCCCCTGACTTTGGCGATCGTGGCGCCCGGCGTGACGCAGGTGTAATACAGGTCGATATCGCCGTTGTTGTTGATCAGGATCGGCGTGCCTGCCCATTCACGGGTGGTCGGCGAAACGCCTTCGGCCATCACGCGGCCACCGAAGATCCAGTCCTTGCCGGTGCGCGAGTACCAGTAGCAAATGCGCGCGTGGCCGTGGCGGTCTTCCCAATCACGCTTGATGTCGTAACGGCCATCGGCATTGATGAATTGTGGATCATGCGGGCGACGGTCTGCAGTCAAGGTGAAGATAACCGACCAACCATCGACCGATACCACCGTGCCATCCAGTTCACGCAATGGCATGGTGTCCCAAATAAACACGGTGTCACTCATGACAGGAAAGTCAGGGCTTACTAACGGCTGTGTAGTCGTCGGGTCATTTTCATTAACTTTCAGCGCATCGGCCCGGGTCCAGCGAGTGGGTGTGTGATTCGCAGGTTTCATGATGATGTCCTTTTACTGACGCTTTAGTGACAAGCGAAGATTAAATAACACTGACAGCCGGCAACTGGGTTGCCGCTGAAAAGAGCGAGCCATAGTTGGCTCTACACGTGCAAAACAAGGTTTAACATGGAAGGCTATTGATCACGACATGAAGAATTATTTAAGTCACAAGTGCCACCACTGTATTTATATCCTTGATATAAATACAGTGGCACTCTTCATCAATGACAGATCAATAGAAAGCTAGCTAATCAACTACCAAACACCAGCGCTACAGCCTGAGCCCCAGCGTTCTTTTGCGTGAAGTCCTTGGTCTGAGCCGCGGTTTTCAAGGTGTAGTTGTAGTTGGAACGCGCCGTCCACTGGGCCTTGGGGGACTTTTGATTGGTGATCGCAGGCACACTGTTGGTATCGGTGAAAGTACCGGTGCCTTTATCGTCCAACATGCCGTTATTCTGGCTGCCCTCGCCGAAGTAATTACTTTCAGACAGGATATTGGCATTCTGCGCCAGGGTGAAACCCAAGTGGAAGTTATTCACGTAGTTGTTGTACACGTGGAAATAACCGTAACGCATCAAACCCGGCGCGCGCACTTCCATGTTGTCGAAGCGGTTATGGCAGAGTGTAAGGCGCGGGTAACCATTGAACTCTGCTTTATTGTCATCGGCCGGGTGACCGAAGATCAGCCCGTACTTGTGGTTGCCGAAGAAGCAGTTGCTGATGGTGGCGTAGTCGGCCTTTTCACCGATATACACCAGTTTGTCTTCACTGCCATCGGTAGTAGACCAGGTGTGGCCGACAAACGAGCAATGGTCGATCCAGTATTTACTGCCGTAGTTCAGGTACACCTGAATATCGTCATTGGCCTTAATACTTGCCGAGTGCTTGAAGATAATGTTCTGCAGAATAATGTTCTGCGACTGCGCCGTGGCACGCAGGTGAATATTCTCCAGGGTACGGTTCTGGAAAGAGCCGATCAGGGTCTTGTTGGCGCCCATGTTGACTTTGGTCAACGCCGAGGCCGAGATATTGCTGTTGATCACCAGCACCCGAGGGGTGGTGTCGCCAATATTGGCCTTGAGTTGATCGAGCGTGGTGATACTGACCACCGGGCCCGACCAGCCGCCGGTGACTTTTGCCGCAAGGGCGAAACCGGTCAAGCCGGTGAGTTTGCTGTCTGGATACGACATGAGTTCCCTCTCTTTGATCTAAAACGACTCGATAGCGCGAGCCTGTGCCTTTAAGTTAATCCGTTAACTTACACACGGTGTTTGGCGTGGCTGGAGATGCCTGAGATAGGTTGATCAGCACTTAAACACTGTGTTTATGTACAGTATTCGAGATTTGATACGCCGTCAACATTCGATCAGAAACAATCTGTAGGAGCTGGCCTTTTGTCATGGTTTGTAAAGGGCCAGCAAGGCGTCTCGCTTTTAATTGCAGGACCTTTCCTAGACAATCCCTGCCGCCTTGTGCCTGTTGGAATCGCTGGCTAGTCTGCGGTCCGTCACTGCTCATCAGTGATCGGGTTTAGTCGCCCGGATTCAGAACAGGCGCACGTGTCCCATGAAGCTTTATGGTGGCTGTGCGCAGGGCGCCCCCGGGCGCGCCGGGTTCCTGTTCTGACCGGTCGACTAACCTGCGTACAGCCGCCACCTTCGTTTAGTCGCAAAGCGTGTCGGCTCCTTGATCAGACAGGAACTACACCATGAACAAAGTCGTCCCCGACCCACCCCGCAGTTCAGCCAAAGACCGCGCCGCCTTCAACCGCGCCATCGACCATTACCTGCCCCCCAAGGGTGTTCAAATCGAAGACCTGAGCTTCGAAGACGCCTTGCTCTACACCGCCAGTTTGCTCGACAGTGCCTCAGCCACGGCGCTCGATTGTGGTGACACGCTGACCCACCCCGAACGGGCAAAGGTCCTGGCGGTGTGGCACTTGCTGGAGATCGCCAGAACCACGGTGGACCGCTCCATCGAGTGCATGAAACAGGGTTGAAAATGTGGGAGGGGGCAAGCATGCTTCCTCCCACGCGCATGTCGCGGGAGGCCATCAATGCCCGCCTTCAACTCTGCGTCGGTTTGGCCTCCACCTCTCTAAAGGCCGGTAGCAGAAGATAGACGATCACCGCATACAGGTAAAAAAGCGTCAACAGCCCAACCACCCATAAAATCCCATACCTGGCCATGGATGCTTCCAACCCAATGACCTCCTGAGACACGCGTACCTTGGCCACACCATCGCTGTAACCGATGTTTACCTCCTGCCCCTTGAGCGTCTCCAGGTCCCCGGCAAAATTAACCCAGATCATGTACTCGCCGTTTTGCACGATCGCCGGAATCTCGATGCTACTCATCAACTCCTGCTTGATCGAGTCGACACCTGAGTCATCCCTGATCTGCACCACCCCCTTCGCCGGCAGCTTGATATGCACGTCCTTGATGACCTTGTTGCCGGTGTTCCTAAGCTCGATCAATAACCTCACCGGGTATTTCTCGGGCCCTCCTCCAAACGGCGCATCGAACAAGGCCCGGTAAGGCGCCTGGTTAAGGTCAACCAACTGATTGATCTGTTCATGGCTGAGCGCACCGTTGCCGATGTTCTTGATGTTGTCATACAGACGGTTGTAATCGAGGCTGTCCGTGACCCCACGAAAGCGATCAGTGAACAGGCGTGGCGCACTCGCGTACTGGTAGGACAGGTCGGCCTCCAGTTTATTGCGGTCAATGAACATCGTGTAAAGGGTCATGATGGCCAGCAAGGCCGGTGGCAAGGCCACTAAGAATGTTCCGATTTTTCCCCAGCTCAACGTAGCATTTCCTTATTGATGATCTTGACTGTGTTCGCTCACGGAATGAGCGTGCCAAGTTCCTCTACGCAGAGCAAGGCAAGTCAGTGCGTCTCCCCCTTGGCAGAAAGCAACTGCCTGAATAAAAGTGAAAAAAATGTGGGAGCGGGCTTGCTCGCGAAGGCGGAGTGTCAGTCGATACATTCATCACTGATACACCGCTTTCGCGAGCAAGCCCGCTCCCACAGTTGGACCACCTACAGCCTTGCGTTATTTGGACACCGGCATCGCAAATTCCGCGCCCTGCTCGATGCTTTCCGACCACCTTTGCATGATCGACTTCTGCTTGGTGTAGAAGCGCACCCCCTCGGTGCCGTAGGCGTGCATGTCGCCAAACAGGCTCTTCTTCCAGCCGCCAAAACCATGCCAGGCCATCGGCACCGGGATCGGCACGTTGATGCCGACCATGCCCACTTCGATGCGCCGTGCAAACTCGCGGGCGATGTTGCCGTCGCGGGTGAAGCAGCTGACGCCGTTGCCGAATTCGTGATCGTTGACCAGTTTGATCGCTTCGCCGAAGTCATTCACCCGCACGCATGCCAGCACCGGGCCGAAGATTTCTTCGCGGTAAATGCTCATTTCTTTGGTCACGTGGTCGAACAAGGTCGCGCCGAGCCAGAAGCCGTTTTCCAGGCCCGCTTCGGTAGGTACATAGTCGCGGCCGTCGAGCAGCAGTTGCGCGCCGGCGTGCACGCCTTGTTCGATGTAACCGCTGATGCGTTCCAGCGCAGCACGCGAAACAATGGGGCCCATCTCGGCCTTCAAGTCGCGGCCATCGGTGATGCGCAACGTCTTTGCACGCTCGGTCAGGGCAGCGATGACTTTGTCACCGACATCGCCCACCAGCACCGCCACCGAGATCGCCATGCAGCGTTCGCCGGCACTGCCGTAGGCCGCGCCCATCAAGGCATCGACGGTTTTTTCGATGTCAGCGTCGGGCATCACCACCATGTGGTTTTTCGCGCCGCCCAGGCCTTGCACGCGCTTGCCGTTGCGCGCGCCGGTTTCGTAGATGTACTGGGCAATCGGCGTGGAACCGACGAAGCTCACGGCCTTGACGTCCGGGTGTTCGATCAGCGCGTCCACCGATTCCTTGTCGCCCTGCACCACGTTGAACACGCCTTTGGGCAGGCCGGCTTCCCGCAGCAGCTCGGCCATGAACAGCGAAGCGCTCGGGTCGGTCGGGCTTGGCTTGAGGATGAAAGTGTTGCCCGCCGCAATGGCGATCGGGTACATCCACATCGGCACCATTACCGGGAAGTTGAACGGCGTCACGCCGGCCACCACGCCCAGCGGCTGGCGCATTGTCCAGTTGTCCATGCCGCGCGAGACCTGGTCGGAATGCTCGCCCTTGAGCAGGTTGGGAATGCCGCAGGCGAATTCCAGGATGTCGATGCCACGGTCGACTTCGCCCTGGGCGTCGGTGAAGACCTTGCCGTGCTCGGCGACGATGATGCGCGCCAGGTCGTCCTTGCGTTCACGCAGCAGGTGCAGGTATTCGAACAACACGCGGGCGCGGCGGATGGGCGGTGTGTCGGCCCAACCGGCGAAGGCGGCCTGGGCAGCGGCGACGGCTTCGGACACGGTCTGGCGGCTGGCCAGCGCAACGCGCCCGGTGACTTCGCCGGTGGCCGGGTTGTAGACGTCCTGATAGCGATCATCGCGGCTCACGCGCTGGTCGTTGATGTAATGCTCGATTGTTGTGGTCATGGCAGTAGATCCCAGGTGGGTTGCGATGGGCACACGATAGGCTTTCAGTTTGTTCCAAACCAGAGCAGAATCCAGAACTGATTGTCCTCATAGGCGAACAATAACCCCATGGAAAAATCCGAGATCGAAGGCCTGTGGACCCACATCCACTGGTTGTCCGTGCTGGAGGAACAAGGCACCTACACCGCCGCCGCCGCGCGCCTCGGCGTGAGTAAATCGGCGGTCAGCCAGCGTATTTCCGACCTGGAAAAAGCCACCGGCACGCGCCTGGTGACGCGCACCACGCGCAGCGTGCGCCTGACCGATGCCGGGTTGTCGTTGACCCGCGAAGTACGCAGCGCCTATGAACACATCGCGCGCAGCTTCTCGTCGGTGCGCGACTCGGCCGGGGAGATTCGCGGCCTGGTGCGCTTGACCGCGCCGGTAGCGTTCGCCCGGCAGCAACTGGTGCCGCACCTGTCGGAGTTTTTGCAGCGGTACCCGCAAGTGCGTATTCAGCTGGATGTGTCGGACGCCTTGAGTTCGCTGGCCGCCGAGGGTTATGACCTGGCGGTGCGCCACGGCTTCCAGGTGCCGGAAACCCACGTGGCGTGGAAGCTGTGTGACACCGGCTCGGTGCTGGTCGCCACCCGGGATTACCTGCAACGCCACGGCGAACCGCGCGAACCCGGCGACCTGTCCGCCCACAATTGCCTGTTCTACCCGCGCGGCACCGACCAGCCCGCGTGGACCTTCGAACGGGGCAGCAAACACCTCGAGCGCCTCACCGTGCCCATCGCCGGCAGTTTCGCCACCAATAACAGCGAAGCCTTAAGAGATTCTGCCCTCAACCATTTGGGCATCGCCCTGCTCCCGGATTTCAGCGCACATGCCGCCCTGGCCAGCGGCAAGCTGGTGCAGGTGCTCAAGGGCTGGACGCTCAAGGGCGCGTTTGCCGATGAGATTTACCTGATCCGGCCGTATTCACCGCATGTGCCCAAATCGGTGAGTGCGTTGGTGGGGTTTTTGAAGGAGAAGCTGTCGGGCGGGTTCAGGTGTGTTGGGTGAGGTCTGCGCCGCATGCGTTCAACCCGCCGTCGTGACGCGCTGTAGACGACCGCGCGGTGATAATCCGCTATTAACAATCATTCTCGTTTGTTATATTCCGCCGCGCTTGCTCCCATGGCTGTCAGGTAGCGTTATGTCCGGCTCAGATCTCAAGGCGTTGTATCTCGCCCACCGCGGAGAAATCCAGGCTTACCTGGACCGTCGTTTGCGCTGCAAGGAAACCGCAGCCGACCTGACGCAGGACGCGTTCATTCGCCTGTCGGAGCAGATGGGCCGCACGCGCATCGACAATTTCCGCGCCTACCTCTTCTGCGCCGCGCGCAACCTGTTCATCGACCACACCCGGCGCCAGGAGCACCGCAAAGGCGAGCCGCTGGACCCGCAAACGCCCGACAGCCTCGAGCAACCGAGCCCGACACTGGAGCAGGCGGCCATCGCGCATCAGCAATTGGCGGCGCTCAACGCGCTGATCCAGAACATGCCCGACGCCTGCCGCGAGGTGTTCCTGCTGGTGCGCATCGAAGGCCTGACGTACGTGGAGATCGGCGAACGCCTCGGCATCTCGCCGAAAACCGCCTACAGCCGGATGGTGCGGGCGCTGGACTTGTTGAAGCAGGGCATGCCCGAGTGAGCGCCTTCACTTATACTCGGCCGCCTGACCGTGCCTCGTTGAATTGAAACCCCATGAGTGTTGAACCGCCGCGCCTCGTCCCGACCGCCCCCCGCCCCGATGACGCCAGCCATCGGGCCAGTGAGTGGTTTGCCTTGATCCAGGGCGGCGCACCGACCCAGGCCGAGTGCGATGAGCTGGCCCACTGGCTCGCCGCCGACCCGCGCAATGCCCAGGCCTATGCACACTTGGAGCAGCTGTGGGCGGCCACGGCGCTGCTGGCCCCGCCCAAACCGGCGGTGGTTCAAGCGCCGCCGTTGTCGCGGCGACGCTTTGTCGGCCTGGGGCTCGCCGCCAGTGTCGCCGTGGTGGCCACCAGCGCGACCACCCTGTGGCTCAAGGGCGTGAGTTCACCCTTTGCCGATGTGCGCACCGCCGTGGGCGAACGGCGCACGGTGCAGTTGCCCGATGGCTCAACCGTGGAACTGGCCGGCAACAGCGCGCTCAACCTGGGTTTTTCCGCCACCCAGCGCTCGGTTGAACTGTTGCAGGGCGAGGCGTTTTTCCAGGTGGCGCGCAACCCCGCCAGCGACTTTGCCGTGCAGACCCAGGCGGGCCGGGTGCTCGCCGGCGAAGGCGAATTCTGCCTGGCGTGCGATGGCCCAGCCGCGCAGTTGAGCGTCAGCCGGCATACCGTGCGCGTGATCACCCCAAGCCAGCAGACCGACTTGGGCGAAGGCCTGTCGCTGCGCTTCAGCACCACCCACACCGGGGCGATCCAACGCGCCGAGCTGGAGCAGGTGCTGGCCTGGCGCAGCGGGCGCCTGGTGTTTTTCGATACGCCATTGATCGACGTGGTCAACCAGCTGCAGCGCTGGCGTGAAGGCAAGATCTTTATCCCGGACGAGCAACTGGCGGCGCGGCGCGTCAGCCTGATCCTCAACCTCAATCGCCCGGACCAGATGCTTGACGTGCTATCCAAGGCATTGGCGGTACGCATGACCCGCTACACCGACCTGGTAACCCTGATCCAGCCCGCCTAATTGCAAATAATTCACATCGCCATCAGGTATCGCGATGACTCATCCGTCCTAGAGGGATTGATAGCGAGACCTCATAGGGAAAACCTGAATGGCAAAGCACTCCACCCCTGGGCATCCACCCGCCAAGCAATGGCGCGCCGCCGCGTTCGCCTGCACCCTGCTGATGGGCGCCGTGCAGGCTCACGCGGCGCCGGCAGCGGCCGCGAGCACCAACGTGGCCGTTAACATTCCGGCCCAGCAACTGCGTCAGGCCTTGCTGGTATTCAGCCAGCAATCCGGGCAAAACGTATTGCTTGACGGCAACCTCGACAGCGCCCTGCGCAGCTCGGCCGTGGTAGGCGTGTACTCCCCTGAACAGGCCCTGGCCGAGTTGCTCAAGGGCAGCGGCTACAGCTTTGCGCGCACCGACGCCGTGACGGTTTACCTGGTGCCCCTGCCGCAACAAGCCAGTGAAATGACCCTGCCCGCCATCCATGTTCAGGACTACGCCCAACAGGACGGCGGCCCCAGCGTGGGCTACCAGGGCAAACCGGTCGCCAGCACCACCCGCCTGGGCCTGAGCAACAAGCAAACCCCGCAGGCGATCAGCGTGGTCACCCGCGAACAAATGGATGACTTCAAGCTCAACAGCGTGAAAGAGGCCTTGCGCAGCGCGCCGTCGGTCACGGTCGAGCAGTTTGAAACCGACCGCACCGCGTTCACCTCGCGCGGCTTCAAGATCGAAAACTTCGAATACGACGGCATGGGCCTGCCCTTCTCCGGCGGCGTGCTGGTGGGCGAACAGGACATGACCGAGTTCGAACAGGTCGACGTGCTGCACGGCGCCAACGGTTTGATGAGCGGCGCCGGCGACCCCTCCGCCACGGTCAACCTGGTGCGCAAACGCCCGACCGAGACCTTCCAGGCGAAAATCGACACCAGTGTCGGCTCCTGGGATAACCGCCGCCTGGGCTTTGACGTGTCCGGCCCGCTGAACGACAGCGGCACCGTGCGCGGGCGCCTGATCACCTCCCATGACAAAGGCAACTCCTACCTCGACCATTACAGCCACGAAGTCAACGTGACGGCAGGCCTGCTCGCCTTCGACCTGTCCGACGCCGACACCCTGACCGTCGGGTTTTCCCAGCAAGACAGCTATTCGAACGGCAGCACCTGGGGCGGCCTGCCGATTGCCGACTACGCCGGCAACCGCATCCACTACAGCAGCCGCAGCGCCAGCGTGGGCCAGCCCTGGACCTACTGGAACATCCAGACCCAACGCGCCTTTGCCGAACTGACCCACAGCTTCGAAAACGGCTGGGCCAGCACGATCACCGTGACCGGCACCAGCCAGCACTCCGACACCAAAATGCTCTACGCCATCCCCCTCACCGCCGAGACCGTGGCCGCGTACATCAACCGCACCACCAGCACCGAGCATCAAGTGGCGGGCGAAGCGCAGCTGTCCGGGCCGTTCAGCCTGCTGGGGCGCGAGCATGCGTTGACCCTGGGCGCCAGCTACGGGCGCCTGCATCACACCGAGCGCGGCCACTACCGCACCGCCTCCGGCAACCAGGTGGAAAACCTCGCCGACGTGCTCGCCGGGAATGTGCTGGAGCCGGCGATGAACTACACCGACGACCTCAATACCCAGGATTTTACCGACCGCCAGAAAAGCCTCTACTCGGGCGCACGCTTCAGCCTCACCGATGACCTGCACTGGATCGCCGGCGCGCGCATGCTCAGTGCCGACGGCGATGGCGCGGGCTACGGCGCGCCCCACGACACCCGCGTGCACGGCAAGGTCACGCCCTATACCGGCCTGGTCTACGACCTGACCCCGCAGTGGAGCCTCTACACCAGCTGGACCGAAATCTTCAAACCGCAGTACCTGCGCAGCACCGCCGGCGGCATCATCGAGCCGCTGGAAGGCAAAAGCATGGAAGTCGGGGTCAAAGGGCAACTGCTCGACGACCGCCTGGACGTCAGCGCGGCGCTGTTCAAGACGGAGCAGCAAAACGTCGCCGAAGCCACCGGGCAGATTGTCGGCGGCCAGTACGTGTACCGCGGCGTGGATTACAAAAGCCGTGGCCTGGAACTCGAAGCCAACGGCGAAGCCTTGCCCGGGCTGTCCCTCTCCGGCGGCTACACCTATGTGCACATCGAAGACAACAATGGCGAAAAGGCCCGCCAATACGTGCCCACCCACAGCGTGCGTGGCAACGTGACCTACCGCCTGCCCGGCCTGCCCCAGGCCAAGGTCGGCAGCCGCGTGCAGTGGCAAAGTTCGACCCAGGTCGACAGCAACAGCCGCGTGCAGCAAAGCGCCTACGCCCTGGTCGACCTGATGGCCAGCTACGACTTCGACAAACACTGGAGCACGTCGCTGAACCTGAACAACGTCACCGACCAGAAGTACCTGCTGTCGCTGTACCAGGCCGCCGGCTCGACCAACTACGGCGCACCGCGCAACCTCACGGCATCGGTCAGCTGGAAATACTGAGCATGACTTTTTTGCACAACGCTCCGGTGTTTTTGAGCGTTCATCTCTGATTTATGCGTGCCTATACTCGGTCCAGCCTCTGGGTTGAACCGAGAGCCGCTGCACCCAAAAAATGTCCCTACAACAATAATCAAGGACGCCGACCATGACCCAGCCCTTCCTGGCCGCTCGGGATTTTCTGCTCGCTCATCGCACCGACTACGCCACGGCCGTGCGCGACTTCCGCTGGCCGCAACTGAGCGCGTTCAACTGGGCCCTGGACTACTTCGATGCCATGGCTGCAGGCAACGCGGCCGATGCGCTGTGGATCGTCGAAGAGGACGGCAGCGAGCAACGCTACAGCTTCCAGCAACTGGCCGCGCGCTCCAACCAGGTGGCCAACCACCTGCGCGCGCTCGGCGTGCGCCGTGGCGAACGGGTGCTGTTGATGCTCGGCAATGACGTGGCGCTCTGGGAAACCATGCTCGCCGCGTTCAAGCTCGGCGCCGTGGTCATCCCCGCCACCGCCCTGCTCAACCCCGACGACCTCAGCGACCGCATCGAACGCGGGCAAGTGCGCCACCTGGTGGTCGGCGAGGCGCATGTCGGCAAGTTCGCCGGCCTGGCGGATGGCTGCAGCCGCGTCTGCGTGGGGGCGGCGCCCGCTGGCTGGGTCGCGCACAACGCCGCGTTTGAATATTCCGAGCAGTTCGAGGCGCAAGGCCGCACCCTGGCCACCGACCCGATGCTGCTGTATTTCACCTCCGGCACCACCTCCAAACCCAAAATGGTGCTGCACAGCCACCAGAGCTACCCGGTCGGCCACCTGTCGACCATGTACTGGATCGGCCTGCAGCCGGGCGACCTGCACCTGAATATCTCCTCGCCGGGCTGGGCCAAGCATGCCTGGAGTTGCCTGTTCGCGCCGTGGAATGCCGGCGCGTGCATTTTTATCCATAACATTGCGCGGTTCAGCGCAGCGGCCTTGCTCGGTGCGCTGGAAAAATACCGCGTGACCAGCCTGTGCGCGCCGCCCACCGTGTGGCGCATGTTGATTCAGGAAGACCTGGCCAGCCACAAACCGCGCCTGAGCCTGCGCGAACTGGTGGGCGCCGGCGAGCCGCTGAACCCGGAAATTATCGAGCAGATCCAGCAGGCGTGGGGCCTGCCCTTGCGCGATGGCTTCGGCCAGTCGGAAACCACCGCCCTGGTCGGCAACACGCCCGGCCAGTTGCTCAAGCCAGGCTCCATGGGCAGACCGCTGCCAGGCTATCAAGTCGCCCTGCTGGATGCCGACGGCGTGCCGGGCACCGAAGGCGAAGTCGCCCTGCCCCTCGACGTACGCCCGCTGGGCCTGATGCTGGGCTATGAAGACAGCCCTGAGAAAACCGCCGAGGTCATGCGCGACGGCTACTACCGCACCGGCGACACCGCGCAGATCGATGCCGACGGCTACATCACCTTTGTCGGCCGCGCCGACGACGTGTTCAAGGCCTCCGACTACCGCATCAGCCCCTTCGAGCTGGAAAGCGCGCTGATCGAACACCCGGCCGTGATGGAGGTGGCTGTGGTGCCCAGCCCCGACCCACTGCGCCTGGCCGTGCCCAAGGCGTTCCTGATCCTGGCCCATGACGCGCCCGGCAGCGCCGAACTGGCGCGGCACATCCTCGACTTCGCGCGTGAGCATTTGGCGCCGTACAAGCGCGTGCGGCGGATTGAGTTTGTCAGCGAATTGCCGAAGACCATTTCCGGGAAAATTCGCCGGGTGGAACTGCGCCAGATGGAGGTGCTGCGGCGCCAGAGTGAGACGCGGGGCGAGCACGAGCATTTCGAAGAAGATTTCACTTAAAAAAAAGCCCGGTGGCACGTGCCACCGGGCAAAGCGAAGCGACCAGCCTCAGAATCGTGGTTTGACGGTTTTCCAGTCCGGTTGATAACGCTGCATCTGCTTCACATCATCGCGCTGGCGAATGCCACAACTCAGGTACTGGTCATGCAGCTTACCCAACTGGTCATGGTCCAGCTCCAGGCCCAGCCCCGGTGCGCGGGTGATGCTCACGCAGCCATCGACGATCGGCAGTTTGCCGCCCTTGATCACCTCTTCGTCCGGCTCTTGCCAGGGGTAATGGGTGTCGCAGGCGTAATCCAGATTCGGCACCGACGCCGCCACGTGGGCCATGGCCATCAGGCTGATGCCCAGGTGCGAGTTGGAGTGCATCGACACGCCCAGGCCGAAGGTCTGGCACATTTTCGCCAGCACCTGGGTGTCGCGCAGGCCGCCCCAGTAGTGGTGGTCGGCGAGCACAATCTGCACGCTGTTCTGCGCGACGCTGCGGCGGAATTCGTCGAAATCGGTGACCACCATGTTAGTCGCCAGGGGCAGGCCGGTGCGCCGGTGCAACTCGGCCATGCCTTCCAGGCCGGGGGTCGGGTCTTCGTAATATTGCAGGTCGTCGCCGAGCAATTCGGCCATGCGAATCGCAGTATCCAGCGACCAGTTGCCGTTCGGGTCAATGCGCAGCGGCACGCCGGGGAAGGCTTTTTTCAAGGCTTTGATGCACGCCACTTCATGTTCCGGTTCCAGGGCGCCGGCCTTGAGCTTGATGCTTTTAAAACCGTAGGTGTCGATCATCCGCCGCGCCTGGGCGACGATCTGCACTTCGTTGAGCGCTTCGCCCCAGCTGTCGGGCTTGTAGGGTGAGTCGATATGCTCGGCGTACTTGAAAAACAGGTAGGCGCTGAACGGGATCTGGTCGCGGATCGCGCCGCCCAGCAAATCCACCAGCGGCACATTCAGTGAGTGCGCCTGCAGGTCGAGAAACGCCACTTCAAACGCCGAATAGGCATTGCTCACGGCCTTGCTGGCATGGGAGCCCGGCGCCAGTTCGGCGCCGCTGAGGCTGGCCGGTTTATGCGCGGCCACGGTGGCCTGGACAATCTTGCGTAGGCCATTCAGGTTGAAGGGATCAAGGCCGATCAACTGCTGCTGCACCTGTTGCTGGATCGCCAGCGCCGGGGCATCGCCGTAGCTTTCGCCGAGGCCGATGTAACCGGTGTCGCTCTCGACTTCGATGATCGAGCGCAAGGCAAACGCCTCGTGGATACCGCTGGCGTTGAGCAACGGTGGGTCGCGAAAGGCAATCGGGGTGACGGTAACGCGGATAATTTTCAAGAGGCGGCTCCTTGTGGGCCTGGACGCAAGGCGTGATGAATCGTAGGCTTCACACCGCCGCGTGGCGTGGTACGGGCAAAAAACACCACCACCGCCGCCACCAGCGACGTCGCGGCCAAGCCGTACAACCCGCCTTCGATGGAACCGGTGGTCTGCTCCAACAAACCAAAGGTGGTGGGCGCGACAAAGCCGCCGAGGTTGCCCACCGAATTGATCAAGGCAATCACCGCCGCCGCGATCCGCGCATCCAGGTAACCCTGGGGGATCGGCCAGAACAACGCCGAGGCGGCCTTGAAGCCAATCGCAGCAAAACAGATGGCGACAAACGCGAACACAGGCCCGCCGGTGGTGGACATGAACATGCCCACAGCGGCGATCACCAGCATCAGCGCGACCCACGCCTGCTGGTGTTTCCACTTGCTGGCCAGGGCGGCGAAACCATACATGGCGACGATGGAAATCAACCACGGAATCGAATTGAACAGGCCAACCTCGAAGTCGCCCAGGTTGCCCATTTTCTTGATCATGCTCGGCAGCCAAAAAGTGGCGCCGTAGATGGTCAGGGCGATGGAAAAGTAGATAAAGCAGAACAATGCGATCTGTTTGTCGGCCAGCAACTTGAACATGGAGGGCCGGGTGACCTGGGCCGCTTCACGCGCTTGCTGCTCCAGGGCGATGGTGCTCTCCAAGGCGTGTTTTTCTTCAGCGCTGAGCCACTTCGCCTGCTGCGGATGGGACTGCAGCCAGAACCACACAAAGCCACACAGCACGATTGAGGCGAAGCCTTCGATCAGAAACATCCACTGCCAGCCATGCAGGCTCAAGCCGCTGACATTCAGCAGCGCGCCCGACACCGGCCCGGAAATCACCGACGCGATCGCCGACCCGCTGAGGAAAATCGCCATGGCCTTGCCGCGCTCGGCGGCCGGCAGCCATTGGGTGAAGTAGTAAATGATGCCGGGGAAAAAGCCGGCCTCTGCCGCACCCAGGATAAAGCGCAGGATATAGAAACTGGTTTCGCCTTTGACAAAGGCCATGGCCATCGCGGCCGCGCCCCAGGTGAACATGATGCGCGTCAGCCAGGCTCGCGCGCCGTAGCGCTGCAACAGCAGGTTGGAGGGCACTTCGAAGATCGCATAACCGATAAAAAACAGCCCGGCGCCCAGGCCATAGGCGGCCGCGCCAATACCGAGGTCGGTCTCCAGGTGGCTGCGCACAAAACCGATATTGACCCGGTCGATGTAGTTGACGATGAACATCACCACAAACAACGGCAGTACATGGCGCTTGACCTTGGCCGCCGCACGGGCGAGCACAGTCGGGTCTGGCGGGTTATGGAGGGTATCCACGGGTGACTCCCATTCATTGTTTTTTTAGGGGCAGGCCGATGATGGACGCCGGGCATTGATCCCGTCTAATCTAACTTGGCATTCGATTGATACCTGGATTAGATCAATGTTCGAGCTGACTCAACTGCGTTGCTTCACCACGGTGGCCACCGAATTGAATTTTCGCCGCGCCGCCGAACGGCTGAACATGACCCAGCCGCCCCTCAGCCGGCAGATCCAACTGCTCGAGCATCACTTGGGCGTGGAACTGTTTGTGCGCACCACCCGCAGCGTTGCGCTGACTGCCGCCGGCCGGGCGTTTTTTATCGAAGCGCAGAACCTGCTGGAACGCGCCCAGCAAGCAGCCGTGACGGCACGGCGTTTTGCCGAAGGCGACATCGGCACGGTCAATATCAGCTTTGTCGGCAGCGCGGTGTATGAGTTCTTGCCGAAGGTGATTGCCGAGGCGCGCCTCAAACAGCCGCAGGTGAAAATCGACCTGTCCGAGATGAACACCTATCAGCAATACGAAGCCCTGCGCGCGCGGCGTATCGACTTGGGCATCGTCCGCGCGCCCCTGCTGGAAACCGGCTACGCCACCGAATGCCTGGTGCGCGAGCCCTTTGTGCTGGCGGTGCCGAGCCGCCATCGGCTGGCCAGCGCCGAGACTGTCAGCGTGCAAGACCTCGACGCGCAACCCTTCCTGATGTACGCCCACGCCGCCTACCCGCCGTTCAACGAGCTCCTCACCGGCCTGTTGCGCTCGGCGCGGGTTGCGCCGGAATACGTGCAGTGGCTGGGCTCGTCGCTGACCATCCTGGCGCTGGTCAACGCCGGCATGGGCCTGGCCCTGGTGCCGCGTTGCGCCAGCAGTGTGGTGTTCAAGAACGTGATATTCCGCGATATCGAACTGGGCGAAGGCGCACAGAGCGAGCTGCATCTGATCTGGCGCGAGGACAATGACAACCCGGCGTTTGCCATGTTGTTGGAGGGGATTCGTAATGCGGTGCGGGAGGGGTGGGCCTGAATGTCAGTGGGGTTGCCACGGCTACCAGTCGTACCAGATGTTCCAGATAATTGCAGAGACAAACCATATCGCCCCGAAAGTATAAGGCCACAGGGCCCAACGCTTGAGGGATAGGGGGACGGAAGCCAGTTCGGCCTCGGTCACTTCCCCACTTTTGATATGCGTTTTTGGCATGCTCAACAATTGGACGATCAAGAGCATGCGATGAAACCTGTCTATGTGCTGATCTCTGCCCCAAAAGCGTTTGTGATCTTTGACCACCTTGTTTTCGCTGAAGTAGCTCTCCAACGCTTCGAGCTTTGTGTATTTGACAAATAAAAAGAGCCCCGAGGAAATAAATGCCCCAGCACATACAAAGATTGCAGAGATGATCTGAAAATCCATGATCACGTCCCCTTTGGTTGAAAGATCAAATCGCCATCGATCTCTACGATTTCCCCGCCAAGAAATGCACCACCAGGGGAGTATCAGTTTTTTTGTGTTCGGGCTGGTTAGGGCCTGCCGTCAGGCAGGCCGTTGTTTTACCAGCTCGGTCTGGTAAATCGGTCTCCGTAAAGAATCGCAAACTGATTCATTGCCACTTTCCAATCATGCGCTGGATGCCCCCAGTTAGCCGTGATATTTCGTAGTCCCAGCCAGATCAGCTTCGTTGCCGCATCGTCGGTCGGGAAGTGCCCACGGGTTTTAATAATCTTTCGTAGCTGAGCGTTGATGCTTTCGATGGCATTGGTCGTGTAGACCACTTTTCGGATACCCGCCGGGAATACAAAAAACGGTATAACCCGATCCCAGGCGCGACGCCATGCAGCAACTACAGTCGGATACTGCTTACCCCAAGGCCCCGCTTCAAAGGCGTTGAGCTCTTGCTCGGCCACGTCGGCATTGATCGCCTGGTAGATCGGCTTGAGGGCTTTGGCCAATGCCCGACGTTTATCCCAAGCGGCATAGTCCAAGCTGTTGCGGATCAGATGCACGATGCAGGTTTGCAGCGTCGTGGCAGGAAAAACCGCTCCCAAAGCCTCCGGTATCCCTTTAAGGCCATCCGTGACGGCGATTAGAACATCTTCTACCCCACGCGTTTTGAGGTCGTTGAAGACCTTCATCCAAAACTTGGCGCCCTCGGTGCTCTCGATCCAGATCCCCAGAATGTCGCGCGTGCCATCGGGTAATACGCCCAGCGCCAGATAAATAGCCTTGTTGCGCACTAACCCCTCGTCCCGGATTTTGACCCTTAGCGCATCGAAGAAAATCACCGGATACATCGGTTCCAAGGGGCGTTGCTGCCAAGCGCCGACCTCTTCCATGACCGCGTCGGTGACTGAGCTGATGAAGTCATGGGACACGTCAGTTCCATACTGCTCAGACAGAAAAGCGCGGATCTCACGCACCGTCATACCCCGGGCGTACATGGCAATTATCTTGTCGTCGAAGCCTGTAAAACGGCGTTCGTGCTTGGGAATCAGGATCGGGGCGAAGCTACCATCGCGGTCTCTGGGGATATCCAGGCGAAGCGGCCCGTCGTCGGTGAGAACCGTTTTGCCACTCTTGCCATTGCGCTGATTGGTCGACTCCTCAGGGCGCTCCGCGCCCTGAGGATAACCAAGGTGGTGACCCAGCTCGGCACCTAGCGCGCGCTCGATCAGAGCCTTCTTGAACGCCATGGACGCGTCTTGAATGGCTTCGGCGCTCATCGGGCCTTTAACAAACTGCTCGATCAGGTCTTGGGGGATCGAGGGTAACTCCCTCGCTGCTGCATTGGCGGGCTTCTTTTTGGTTGGCATACATGCACCTCTAGCTACATGTTATGCCCGAACACAAAATTTCTGACAGTCTCTTTTGGACCGAGCTCGACACACCGGATATACACCCTCACCCAAAAAGCGTCACCCCCGACCTGCCTGGGCCTTAGCCCGCATCTTGTCCGCCATCACCGTCATCTCGTCATACAACAACTGCGGATTCTTCTGCTTCAACGCCCAAGCCATCCGCCCCTGCTCATGCGGCAAAATCATAAACTCCCCCTCCGCGACCCGTTGATAGATGTAGTCAGCAATCTCAGCCGCCGTAATCGGCGAACTCTCAAGCAACTTACCTACCTGCGCCTTCATCGCCGGCGTCGGCCCACGAAACGAGTCCAGCAAGTTCGTCTGGAAAAACGACGGGCACACCACATGCACCCCAACTTCCTGCTGCTTGAGTTCCACCAGCAAACTCTCCGACAACGCCACCACGCCCGCCTTGGCCACGTTGTAGTTGCTCATCGCCGGCCCCTGCATCAGCGCCGCCATCGACGCGATGTTGATAATTCGACCCTTGCTCTTTTCCAGCAGCGGCAGGAACGCCTTGCAGCCCTTGACCACCCCCATCAGGTTGATCGCGATCTGCCAGTCCCAATCCTCCAGCGACAGCTCGGCAAAGAACCCACCCGACGCCACCCCGGCATTGTTGACGATCACATCAATGCCTCCCAACTTCTCCTCGCAGGCCTGGGCAAACGCGGTGAGCTGGCTGTAGTCGCGCACATCGCAGCGCTGGGTAAAACCATCGCCACCGGCTTCGCGCACCCACTTCAAGGTTTCCTGCAACCCCGGTTCGCTGACATCCGACAAGGCCAACTGCCAACCCTCACGGGCCCAGCGCAGAGCGATTTCACGACCCAGGCCCGACCCGGCGCCAGTGATCATCATGCGATTTTGCATAGGAAGTAGCCTTGTGGTTCACAGAGGAAGTGATCGGCAGTGTAGCGAAGGTTTTTGCCGCACCCACGCACCATCAGAGTGATGAATGCCACAGGCAAACCCTCGGCCGGGTCGGATACCGGCCCATAGCCTAAGTTCAATCTTTTTCAACTAACGGGCGGGATTTGCGAGCGCATTAAAAGAAATAAGCAGGTTCGCAAAATGCTTTAAAAAAACACGGAATTTTCTGCCAAGTGGCGCAGTCGGAGTTGTTAAGGCGTCCGTCATTAAATGGCAGGCCTAACGTTAAACAATCAGTCCTTGCACAAGGCCTATAAGGAAATAAACATGAGCCTCATTCTAATCATCATCCTGATCCTCCTGCTGGTCGGCGGTCTGCCAGTGTTCCCTCACTCGCGTAACTGGGGTTATGGCCCGTCGGGTATCCTGGGCGTTGTCCTGGTGGTACTGGTCGTACTGTTGTTGCTCGGCCGGATATAAATTCCGGACAAAAAAAGAGGCCCTGAGGGCCTCTTTTTTATTGCCGGTTAGTTAGTCCGGCTTACCGTTTACCACACCGGCAGTGTTGTCCAACAGGCTCTTTGTAGCGGTCTGCAGGAACGACTCGAGTTTTTGCTTCAGCGCCGCTTCGTCCGGCGATTCGGGAATCACTTTACCGGTCGGGTTGGCGCCCAGTTCGTATTCCCACAGCTTCGGTGGCATTTCCTTGGGCAATACCAGGATGCGGTCGGAGGTCACCAACGCAACGGTCTGGTCGCTGCCCGAAGGCTTGATTACGCCGAAGCCCTTGTCGCCTTCCGGCAGGTTCAGCAAGTCGCGGCCCCAGCACTGGTGCAAGGTATCGCCACCGAGGCGGCCCATGATGGTCGGCACGATGTCGATCTGAGTGCCCACGGTGTGGTCACGCTCACCGAACTTCTCTTGCATGCCCGGCGCAATCATCAGCATCGGCACGTTGAAGCGGCCCAGGTCCATTTCGGTGATCTGCTGTTCGTTGCCGAAGCCGTGGTCACCCACGATCACGAACAGGGTTTCCTTGAAGTACGGCTCCTTGCGGGCCTTTTCAAAGAATTGGCCCAGGGCCCAGTCGGAGTAACGCATGGCCGTCAAATGCTCGTCGAGGCTACCACGGCCAGTGACTTTTTCCACTGGCAACGGGTTCGGCAATGCGTACGGCGTGTGGTTGGACAGGGTTTGCAGCAGCGCATAGAACGGCTTGCCGCCTTCACGGGCTTTCAACTCTTCCAGCCCACGGTTGAACATGTCCTGGTCGGACACGCCCCACGTCGGGTCGGAAAACACCGGGTCGACAAAGTCGTTACGCCCGATGAAGTTGGTCATGCCCTGGTTGCTGAAGAAGCCCGACTGGTTGTCCCAGGCGAAGTCGCCGTTGTAGACATACACGTCGTTGAAATCCCGCGCGCTGAGCAACTGCGGCAGGCCCGACAGTTTGTGGCTGCCTTCGGGGGTCTGCATCAGGTATTCGAAGCCCGGCAGGTTCGGGAAGCAGGCCATGGTGGCGAACATACCCTGGTGGGTGTGAGTGCCGTTGGAGAAGAAACGGTCGAACAGCAGGCCTTCCTTGGACAGCTTGTCGAAGTACGGCGTGATGTTGCCCGGACGACCCAGGGCGCCTACCGAGTGACCGGCAAAGCTTTCCATCAGGATCACGACCACGTTCTTGATCGGCAGGGTCTTCTCGGCCGGTGGCGTGTAGTCACGGCGCACGGCGGCGATGTCGGTATCGACCAGCTTCTCTTGCGGCAGTACCAGCATGTCACGCACGGTCTGGGTGGCCAGCGGTTGGTCCAGAGTGGCCTTCCAGATATTCGAACGGTCTTCACCGAAGCGAGACTTGGCCGCGCCAATCAGCGACAAGGTGCCATTGAGGCCCAACTGGTTGGCGAAGTTGGAGTCGGTGGTGTACACGTCGCCCCAACGCAGCGGCGGGCCCTGACGCAGGGTGCCACGGGCGGCAACCACGGCGATCAGCAGGCAGACCACGAACACCGCAATGCGGCTGTACCACGGCGCCACCTGGCGCGTGCCGATGCTGCCGCCGCTGAACGGGCCGCGCGGGCGAGTCGCGCGGTCGGCGCCCTTGAACGCCATGCTCAGGATCAGCGTGCCCACGGCCCAGGCCAGCAGGTAGCGCACCACCGGGAAACCGTACCAGAGCATGCTCATCACGGTTTTCGGGTCTTCCTTCACATACTGGAAGACCAGGCCGTTAAGGCGCTGGTGGAACTCGCGGTAGAAGTCCATTTCCATCAAGCCGAGGAACAGCGCAATGCTGGACGCGACGGTCAACCAGAACCGGAAGAACCCACGCGCGGCCATGGCGCGTACGCTGAACAAGGCCAGCAGCAACGGAATGACCAGGTACACCACCAGGCGCAGGTCCAGGCGCAGACCGTTGGCGAACGCTTCAAGGAAGGTCGAAGCCGGCGTGTCGAGGATCATCTCGCGGTTGTACACCAGCAGCGCCAGGCGCAGCAGGGAGAACATCACCATCATGACCAATGCGCAGAGCAGCGTGTACGCCAGATGGGATTTGACGGTCGGTTGCAGCAGGCGATTAGAAGCTCGCTGCTGACTCAGGGCGTCCGGGTTTGCCATGTCGTTTCAGGACCCATTGGAAGTTTAAGTTGCGAAATAATGCGGCGGCGTCCGTCCCTCGCCCAGGCAGGCTGGGGTAGGCGGTTAACGCGGTGGCGCAAATGGTGCCCGATCAATGCCGGCAAGGCTATTAATTACTGAACGAGCACCGCTGCCCCGCCTTTAGTGGCCCTTGAGATAGAGCCGCGGCAGGGAGATAAAGCCGGCGAATTGTCTTGGATGGGATGTGAAAATTCTGTGCAGCGAATATTTCGAAACACAAAAGCGGGAGGGGGCTTGCCCCGATAGCAGTGTATCCGCGCCAAATGAGCTGGTTGACAGACCGCTATCGGGGGCAAGCCCCCTCTCACATTGACTGAGCCCACTCCAGAGGGAGTGAGGTGCCTAGATCCGCACGTTACCCCGCGGCCCGGCAATCGCCCAGATGATCAGGCCCAGTACCGGCAGCAACAGGATCAACAGGATCCAGAGCACTTTGGCCCCGGTGCTCGCGCCGCTTTTGAACACATTGATGATCGCCCAGATATCCAGCGCGAGGATGATCAGGCCGATCAAGCCATTAAAAGTGGAACCCATGGTGTCGCTCCTAAGTGAGGGCATGCCCTTGTAGGATAGTCAGCCCTGGCCGGGGTTCCGTTTTATTTCAGACGTGTACGGCCACCTTCAGTGCTTCAAGGGATGGCTCGGCCTTGATCCCGACTTCCGCGCACAATTGCAGCACGCGCGGCAGGTCATTGCCGTACACCAGCACGGCCTGGATTTCGTCATCGAGCAATTGGCTGAAGTTGAGCAGCACATAGCCGCCGTCTTCCGGGCTCAGGGCACTCATCTGGATCTGGATGCGATTGAGCGCGGTCAAGTCTTCGGTCTTGGCTAACTGCTTGGGCTTGAGGTTGAACGCCACGCCCGGGCCGAACGACGCGACGATTTGCGCAAACAGGTCGCCATAGGTGTCGGCCTGGAACAGCACCGTGTCGGGCAGGCTGCCCACCACCACCCACTCCCCCAAGGGAATCGGGAACGTGTCGTCGTAGTTGATATCCGGGTTGGCTGCCAGAAATGCCGCCGGGTCGGCGTAGGCCTGGGCGGCTTCCTCGGCGATGCGCGCGACCTCGTCTTCGCCCATGACCCCGGCGCTGATTTTGCTGATAAGTTCGACGAGGGCGGTTTTCATGGGGTGATCCTGTAGCGGGCTGGTTTTTGAGGGCGCAAAGCCTACACCAGTTTCTGCAATTGCGCCGCCGTATCCACTGCGCCCATGGTCTGCGCCGCCGCCAGTGCAGTCGCACCCTGGGCATCGGTGGCCTTGGGGTTGGCGCCCTGCCCCAGCAGGTAGTCGACCATTTCAACGCGGTTGAACATGGCCGCCATCATCAGCGCGGTACGCCCGTCGGACGATGCGGCTTCGATAGGCGTACCGCCTTCGATCAGCGCCTTGACCACCGGCAGGTTGCCCTTGAACGCCGCGCCGGCAATCGGCAGTTGGTTCTTGTCGTTGGCAATCAGCGGGTCGGCCTTGAATTCCAGCAACACTTTCACGGCTTCGGCATGGCCGTGGTACGCCGAAAGCATCAGCAGGGTGTCGCCATTGTGGTTACGGAAATTGGCGGGCAAGCCCTTGGTCAGCAACGCGGCGAGCATGGCGGCGTCGCCTCGGCGAGCTACGTCAAACACCTGCTCGGCAAATTCGGCGGCTTCGTCTTCGGTCATTTGTTTGGGCTGGACTGACATGTGGGGCTCCTTGTCTGGTGTGCTTTATAGGCGCCCAGTGTCACGAGGGAGTTCCCCACTGTCATGGCTTTTTTGTCAAAAGGCCCCATAGGCACAATCAATAGCGAAATTGACCGCCCTGAATCTGCGCCAGCAAGTCCCCGGTCACCGGCACGTAGCAGTCCGACCCCGGCAGCCAGGCGAAGACCGGGTCATTGCCCGCCTTCTCCGGGTCGAACGCTTCCTCCTTGAGCCGCACTTTCTGGTATTTGAAGGTCCCGGTGGTTTCCATCTTCACCTTGATCCGCAGGAACAGCGGCACCGCATAGTGCGGCAACTGGCCGTGGGCGAATTGCAGCAGCTCGCGCATGTCCAGCGCGGCCAGGGACTCGCTCGGCGTGATAGCAACCATGCCCGCGCGGCCATTGGTGTTTTCGATCTCCACACCGTAGGCCACCACTTCGGCGATCTGCGGGTGTTGCAGCAGGACGTTCTCGACCTCGGTGGTGGAGACGTTTTCACCTTTCCAGCGGTAGGTATCCCCCAGCCGATCAACGAACTGCGCGTGGCCAAAGCCGATACTGCGCAACAGGTCGCCGGTGTTGAAGTAGCGATCGCCCTTTTCGAACACGTCGGTGAGGATCACCTTGCGGTTCTTTTCCGGGTCGGTATAGCCGTCGAAGGGCGATTTATCATCGATCCTGGCCAGCAACAGGCCCTGCCCGCCGGTTTGCACCTTGCGCATAAAGCCGTCATCGCCGCGGATCGGCTCGCCGTTGTCGTGGGCGTAGTCCACCAGCGCCCAGTGCTGCAGGCAAAAGCCGATGGTGTTGTCGAAATTCAACACGTTGGTAAAACCGATGTTGCCGTCGCTGGCCGCGTACAGCTCGCAGATATGCTCCACGCCGTAGCGCGCCTTGAACTGCGCCCACACGCCGGGGCGCAGGCCATTGCCGACCATCTTGGTCACGCGGTTATCACGGTCGTGGTCGCCGGGCGGCTGGTCGAGCAGGTAACGGCACAGCTCCCCCACGTAACCCAGGGTGGTGGCCTTGTATTTGCGCGCGTCCTCCCAGAACTGGCTGGCGCTGAACTTGCGGCGAATGGCGAAGCCCGATGCGCCGACAATCGCCGAACCCCAGCACACGCACAGGCCGGTGGCGTGGTAGAGCGGCAACGTGCAATACAGGACGTCTTCGGGGCCCATGTCGAGGGCGATGCTGCCGAAACTCACGGCGGTTTTGGTCCAACGCCCGTGTTTCATAATGCCGGCCTTGGGCAGGCCGGTGGTGCCGGAGGTGTAGATATAGAAGCAGGGGTCGTTGAAATAGATCTGCGCGGTGCTGGCGGGGTTGTCAGGCGAGCATTCGGCACTCGCGGCCAGCAAGTCGATATAAGCCTCGGGGGCCGCGCCGGCCTGCTGATCGGCGACAAACCAGGTGCGCTGCGCCTCGATCTGCACCTGCTCACGCACCGACTCATACGCGCCGACCAATTCTGCGCCGACCACAATCGCCACCGGGCTCACCAGGTTCAGGCTATGTACCAGCGCACCTTGAGTTTGCGCGGTATTGAGCATCGCGCAGATACCGCCCACTTTGGCCACGGCCAACACGTTCAGCAACAGCTCCGGGCGATTCTCGATAAACAGCGCCACCACATCGCCCTTGCCGATGCCCTGGGCCTGCAGGTGATGGGCGATGCGGTTAGCGCTGGCATTGGCGTCGCGGTAGCTCAATGCCTGCTCGTCAAAGAGCAAGGCGACGCCGTCGGGGTTGCGCAAGGTGGCTTGCTCAAAGTGCCAGCCAAGGCCGCAAGGTTGCCCGGGGTCAGTGACATTGGCGGCGCGCATGCCACGGACCACCCGCGGGAGGGCTCGAACAATGTCGGGCACCTTACGCAGCATCATGCTCCAGGTGATCATGCCGTTTTGCGGAGGGCTCATGGCGCAACGTCCTTTTTTCTTATTCTTCGTATGATCCGCAGACGCGGGAACTTCCGGTGCAGGTAGCCGAAATGCATGGCTGGAAAATACGTCAGCGGTTCTCGGGCTGTACACGCGGGATTTGAAAAGTTTTGTATCCCGGCGGGCGATTGCTGAAAAAGGGAATTTAGCGGCGCCTGGAAGGTCTTTAAAAATAACCGGGCGCCCATTTTGCTGGGGCGAACCACGCAAAATGCAGGATGCATGATGGCCATTCATGCAAATTGCACGAAAACAAAAATCCGACAATTTTTTAAGCCGTTGATTTATAACGATTTATTCAATAACCCATAGCTGGCACAATCACTGCACCTATCACTCCATGCTTGCCAACTTGAGCCAACGGAGCTGATAGACATGAGCCTGATCCAAGATAAATTCGCTTCAGTATTCTCCCAATACGACGTCACCACCCAGCCACGTCCGGACGGCGGCATCCTGTTGACCCTGCGTAACAGCGAAGGCAAACAGGTCAAACGTTCGATCTCTTACCAGCAGTTGCACACTGCCGATCAACTGACCTGGGTCATCAGCGCCATTCGCCGTGACCTGGCAGAACAGGCGAGTGAATTGCCACAGATTTCCATGCTGCAAAGCCAGAACCGCTTTGCCCTGCCGACTTACCATTCGGCATAAATAATCGACATTAAAAAGGGCCGCGACGCCGTTGAGCGTCGCGGCCCTTTTTTATGGGCAGCTTTTTATGCGCTAGCACAGCCCTTGGCGCGCTGCTTCGTTCATCGCCTGGACGCGGTTGCTGACTTCAAGTTTGCCGTAGATGTTGCGCAGGTGAAATTTAACCGTGGCTTCAGACGTGTCCCGTATTTGGCTGATCTCCCACACCGTCTTGCCTTCCGCGGCCCAGCGCAATATCTCCAGCTCCGTAGGGGTGAGGGGCTTGCCGCTCAAGCTCATGCGCCTTCTGACAATGTTGGGTAAGGAATATGGCGTCGCAGTAGAATCCTTCGGGCCTCTCATCAGTATCTCTCCCTTTAATTGGCTGACGCCCTATCACCAATCGGATTCCTCCTATTGACAGGTGATATAAACGTCGAGGCGTTAGAGAGTTACACAACGAATGCTGCTCCGGCGCAGGCCCCGCAATAAATAGCAGGGCCTTACAGGAGTTTGGGCTTATTCCCACAACAACTTCAAAAGTGCGGGGGTTGAAGTTGTTAATGTGCTGCGATCAATCGTCCAAGCCAGGGAAACGACGGGCAATATCGTCGCCGGTCAGTTCGGGGACCCCGCCTTGTGCCGTATCAAATAGGCGCAATGCTACAAAGTGCGGGTTTTCCCCCATATCAAACCAATGCGCCATGCCGGCCGGGATCACCAGCAGGTCATTTTTCTCACAGCGCACGGCATACACGTAGTCGTCGATGTGCAGCGTGAACAGCCCCTGACCCGCGATAAAAAAGCGCACCTGGTCTTCGCTGTAACGGCGCTCATCCAGAAACTGCGCGCGCAGTTCATCTTTTTGCGGGTGGTCGCTCGAAACACTGAGCACCTCCACACCCGCGTAACCAAGGGCGTCGATCTGCGCCTGGTACGCCGCGATCATTTGCGCATCGCTGGCGCCCTTCTCAATCGGTGCCGGCTGCCAACGCTCGAACCGCACACCCAACTCGGCGAGGGTGGCGGCGATGTCGTCGAAATGGGTCAGGACCTTGTTCGGCGTATCCGGTGAAGCGACGGGGTAGACGGCGACATAACTCATTGAAGGGTTCCTCTGTTCTGCTCTTGCAATCGAAAACCGATGATAACGGCAGCGGCCAGGGCCGCGACGCTGGCGATGCTGAACGTGAGGGTCGGCCCCAGCAGGTTCCAGCTGTAGCCCGAATACAGTGCGCCCAGTGCGCCACCGGTGCCGGCCAATGCGGCATAGAGCGCCTGGCCCTGGCCTTGTTGTTTATCGCCAAAACTGCGCTGCACAAACGCGATGGCGGCCGCATGGAAACTGCCGAAGGTCGCGGCGTGCATCACCTGCGCCAGCAACAGCACCCAGAGATACTCGGCAAACGAGCCCAGCAGCAACCAACGCAACCCGGCCAACACAAAGCTGGCCAGCAGCACCCGGCGAACCGAGAACCGCGCGAGGATGCGGCTCATGCCCAGGAACATCAGCACTTCCGCCACCACCCCCACGGCCCAGAGCATGCCGATCACGCCACGGCTGTAGCCCAAGTGTTCCAGGTGCAGGGTGAGGAAGGTGTAGTACGGGCCATGGCTCATTTGCATCAGCGCCACGCAGGCATAAAACGCCAGGACGCCGGGGCTGCGCAATTGTTTGAGAAAACCGTCACCGGCCAGGCGATTGCCCTGGCTGGCGGGCTGCGCATTCGGCACCCACAGGCTGGCGCCGATGATCCCGGTCATGATCACCACGACCACCACCGGGTAAATATCCAGGCTCAGCCAGTCGAACAGGCGGCCCATGATCACCACCGTGAGGATAAATCCGATGGAGCCCCACAGGCGGATCTGGCTGTAGCGCGAGGTCTGTTTTTGCAGATGCGCCAGGGTGATCACTTCAAATTGCGGCAGCACCGCGTGCCAGAAGAAGGCGTGCAATGCCATCACCAGCGCCAGCCAGGCGTAGGTGTGGCTGACGAAAATCAATGAAAAGCTGGCCAGGGTGCACACCGCGCCAAAGCGCACGATGGCCAGGCGGCGGCCGGTGTAGTCGCCGAGCCAGCCCCACAGGTTGGGGGCCACGCAGCGCATCAGCATGGGGATGGCCACCAGCTCGCCGATGCGCGCGCTGGAAAACCCCAGGTGGTCGAAGTACAGCGCCAGGAACGGCGCCGTCGCCCCCAGCAGGGCGAAGTAGAACAGGTAGAAGCTGGAGAGGCGCCAGTATGGGAGGCTTTGGGTCATAGTGCAGGGGGCTGCGGTGCAGCAGCCCAGCGGGAGCAAGCTCCCTCGCCACACACCGTCACAGTTGGCCCAGCACCGGGGTACTCACGCGTACATCGGCGTTTTGCCCACGGTTGCGCAGCAGGTGGTCCATCAACACGATGGCCATCATCGCTTCGGCAATCGGCGTGGCACGGATGCCGACGCACGGGTCGTGGCGGCCTTTGGTGATCACATCCACCGGGTTGCCGTGCACGTCGATCGAACGGCCCGGGGTGGTGATGCTCGACGTGGCCTTCAGCGCCAGGTGCGCAACGATCGGCTGGCCCGAGGAAATACCGCCGAGGATGCCGCCCGCGTTGTTGCTGAGGAAACCTTCGGGCGTCAGCTCATCGCGGTGTTCGGTGCCGCGCTGCGCGACACAGCCGAAACCGGCGCCGATCTCCACGCCCTTCACCGCATTGATGCTCATCAGCGCGTGGGCCAGCTCGGCATCGAGGCGGTCGAAGATCGGCTCGCCCAGGCCCGGCTTGACGCCCTCGGCGACCACGGTGATCTTCGCGCCGACCGAATCCTGATCACGGCGCAACTGGTCCATATAGGCTTCCAGTTCCGGCACTTTGTCGGGGTCGGGGCTGAAGAAGGCGTTGTCGTCGACGCTGTCCCAGGTCTTGAACGGGATTTCGATCGGGCCCAGCTGGCTCATATAGCCACGCACCACGATGCCCTGGGTGGCCAGGTATTTCTTGGCGATGGCACCGGCCGCCACGCGCATCGCGGTTTCGCGCGCCGAGCTGCGGCCGCCGCCACGGTAGTCACGCTCGCCGTATTTGTGGTGGTAGGTGTAGTCGGCATGGGCCGGGCGGAACAGGTCCTTGATCGCCGAGTAGTCCTTGGACTTCTGGTCGGTATTGCGAATCAGCAGGCCGATGGCGCAACCGGTGGTGCGGCCTTCGAACACGCCGGAGAGAATCTCGACTTCGTCGGGCTCCTGGCGCTGGGTGGTGTGGCGGCTGGTGCCGGGCTTGCGGCGGTCGAGGTCACGCTGCAGGTCTTCCAGGGACAGCTCGAGGCCTGGCGGGCAGCCGTCGACAATGGCGACCAACGCCGGACCATGGCTTTCGCCCGCGGTGGTGACAGTGAACAGCTTGCCGAAGGTATTGCCGGACATGCAGGGCGCTCCGTGAAATCAGTTGAATCAAGTCAACCGTAATAACTTAAGGCGGCCAGTATACGCAGGGTAATCGACTAGTTCATCCTCGAAACCTTACCGGTAGACATTGGTCCAACCGGCACCTTCCCAATGATGGCGTGATGATGCTGCGAGTTCTGCTTTTGACCCTCACCCTGTTTTCCAGCCTGGGCTTCGCTGCCTCCCCTGTCGTGCTGCAACGGCCGATCAGCCTGGACACCGGCAGCGGCGAGCTGTTTGGCTCTTTGTTGCTGCCCCAATCCGACAAACCGGTGCCCGTAGTGCTGATCATCGCCGGTTCCGGGCCCACCGACCGCAATGGCAACAGCGCCGACGGCGCGCGCAATGACAGCCTCAAGCGCCTGGCCTGGGTGCTGGCCCGCCATAACATCGCCAGCGTGCGCTATGACAAGCGCGGGGTCGCCGCCAGCCTGGCCGCCACCCCTGACGAACGCAACCTGACCCTCGATGCCTACGTGGCTGACGCGGTCGCTTGGGGCAAGCTGCTCAAGGCCGATAAACGCATGGGCCCGCTGGTTGTGCTGGGCCACAGTGAAGGCGCGCTGGTCGCTGCCCTCGCCGCCCCGCAACTGGACCCAGCCGGGGTCATTTCCTTGTCCGGCAGCGCGCGCCCGGTGGATCAAGTGATCCGCCAGCAATTGGCTGACCACCTGCCTCCTGCCCTGTTGCTGCGCAGCAATGAAATCCTCGATCACCTCAAGGCCGGCCAGGTGGACGCCGATGTACCTGGCCCGCTGGAGGGTATTTTCCGACCAGCGTGCAGCCTTATCTGATCAGCCTGTTTCGTGCCGATCCGTCGGCGGCCTTCGCCAAGCTGAACATGCCGGCGCTGATCGTCCAGGGCACCAACGACATCCAGGTCGGCGTAGGCGATGCCCAGCAACTGAAAAATGCCAAGCCCGACGCGCAACTGACGGTGATCGAAGGCATGAACCACGTGATGCGCATCGTGCCCAATAACGTGAAGCAGCAACTGGCCTCGTACAATGACCCGCAATTGCCCCTCGCCGCCGAGCTGGGCGCGCGCATCGTGCGCTTTATCGACGGACTTCAACCCCGTTAAGCGACAACTTGCCTCTAGTCCTGCGGAAAACGGCCGATAAGCCGTGAGTCGACAGCAAAAAGACTGTCGGCTTGCTGGGCTTGGACAGGATCGCGCCGCATGACAACCACTGAAGCAACACCGGAATCAATCGCCGACACCCCGGCTGAGAAAACCGCGGCCGTCGACGCCGCGCCTCTGCCGTGGGCGGATGTTCAGGCCGAGCATTTCAAGATGCTGCGCCTGGCCCCGCTGGCTATCGACCGTGCCACAGGGGTACGGCCGTTGCGGTTCGTGCAGTTCGGTTATGCCGAGCGCAATGACAAACACCACAGCCTGCTGCGCATGGTCATCCAGTTGCCAGGGCAGCGGGTGCGCCGCGAGCAGAACCATCTGGATATCTGGGTCGATCACGATACGCACCGCGTGCACTTTGGCCCGGGCAACAGCCTGGAAATCGAACCGGTCAACCGTGGTATCGGGCGCTTTCTGGTCGCACAAGGCGCGGCCTGGGCGAAAAAGCATTGGTCACACTACCGCGTCGACGGCGTCGACCTGGCCAATAAGGATGCGCTCAACGAGTCCACGCGCTTGCGCCGCGATCACTTCCTGCGTATCCAGGGATTTGATGTGGCTTACGCCGATGTGCAGCACCTCAAAGGCAACGTGCAGCCTGGCAAGGTCAGCGATGTGCTGGACAGCTGGAATACCGAGAAAGTGCAGTTCGTGGAAATTCTGGAAGCCGCGCAGATGCTGCAACAGGCCGAGCACAACCTGGCGGAGCAGGAAGTGAAGCTGCGCAAGGAAGAAGAAAAAGTCACCAAGTTCAAGCGCGAAGACAGCGGCTTGCGGTTTACGATTACCTGCCTGGTAGCGTTTACGGTGTTTCAGGCGGGGTTGTTGATCTGGATTGCCACTCACCGCTAGCAAGCTGAAATGCAATCAAATGTGGGAGCTGGCTTGCTGTGGTGAGCGGGCTTGCCCCGCGCTGGGCTGCGAAGCAGCCCTTGGATCCTGAGTGAACCCGCAGGGGAGTTCTACACCCCCCTCACCACAACAAGCCCACAATCAGGGCCAATTCCGTCAGTTAAACCCGAGCAGCAAACACTGCCTGATGCTCGCGGCACTGCTCAGCCGTCAACATAAACACCCCGTGCCCGCCGCGCTGGAAGTCCAGCCAGGCGAAGTCAACCTCCGGGTACAGCGCCTCGACGTGCACCTGGCTGTTGCCCACTTCGACAATCAGCAAGCCCTTCTCGGTCAGGTGGTCCGCTGCCTCGGCCAACATGCGTCGCACCAGGTTCAGGCCATCATCGCCGCAGGCCAGGCCCAGTTCCGGCTCGTGCTGGTATTCGTCCGGCATGTCGGCGAAGTCTTCGGCATCCACATACGGCGGGTTCGACACGATCAGGTCAAAGCGCTGGCCCGGCAGGCCGTCAAAACCGTCGCCCTGCACGGTGTAAACGCGCTCGTCGACGCCATGGCGCTCGATGTTCTGGTTGGCCACTTCCAGAGCTTCGAAGGACAAGTCCCGAGCACCACTTCCGCGTCCTGGAACTCGTAGGCACAGGCAATGCCGATGCAACCGGAGCCGGTGCACAGGTCGAGGATGCGCGCCGGCGGCTGGGCCAGCCAGGGTTCAAAGCGATTTTCGATCAGTTCGCCGATCGGTGAACGCGGGATCAATACACGCTCGTCGACAATGAACGACATGCCGCAGAACCACGCTTCCTTCAACAGGTAGGCGGTGGGCACACGCTCGTGGATGCGCCGATGCAGCAAGCGCTGCACGTGGGAGATTTCCTCTTCTTCCAGGTTGCAGTCGAGGTAGCTGTCGTTAATCTCCCATGGCAAGTGCAGGGCACCGAGCACCAATTGCCGGGCTTCGTCCCAGGCATTGTCGGTACCATGGCCAAAAAACAGGTCTTCCCCATGGAAACGGCTGACAGCCCAACGGATGTGGTCGCGCAAAGTGCGCAGGCGGGAAGTGATCACGGGGGCAGACTCCTGGAAAAAACGACTGGCGATTCTAACAGCCTTCGCCTGTACCGACGATGTACGAAAAGCGCCTGCCGCACGTCGGATTTCATCCAAATTGCCGGCATTCGGTTCAACCAGCCACCCACTTGACAGGGCTGCACGCCAACAACGGCGTACCTTACGATGGTAGCGATTCACAGAACCGCTCAGCCAGTGGACAATGTCACAAAAGCCCCCCTCACAGGAGCCCCCAGAATGTCCGTTCCAAAGACGATGTTTCAACTCAGTGGTCGCGGTTACGCAGCTGCCAACCTTGGCCATGCGACCCTCGTGATCATCGACGCCCAGAAGGAATACCTCAGCGGCCCGCTCGCCCTCTCGGGCATGGATGCGGCAGTCGCCAACATCCAGCAGCTGATGGCGGCGGCGCGCAATGCCGGGCGCCCGATTGTGCATGTGCGCCACCTGGGTACTGTCGGCGGGCTGTTTGACCCGCAGGGCGAGCGCGGCGAATTCATCCCGGGCCTGGAACCGGCCGGCGACGAAACCATCATCGGCAAGCTGCTGCCCAGCGCCTTCCACGGTACCGGCCTGGAAAAACACCTGCAGGACCTCGGCTCGCTGGACCTGATCGTCTGCGGTTTCATGAGCCACTCCAGCGTCAGCACCACCGTGCGCGCCGCCAAGAACCTGGGCTTTCGCTGCACCCTGGTGGAAGACGCCTGCGCGACCCGCGACCTGCCTTACAAGGGCGGCATCCTGAGCGCCGAACACGTGCAACAGACCGAAATGGCCATCATGGCTGACAACTTCGCCACCCTGGCGTTGACCAAAGATCTGATCTGATCGACCTTCTGATGAGCGGCGCGGCAATGTTTATTGCCCCGCTCATCCGCAAAGCCTCTTCATTTGGCGCAATTGCCTCAGGCACAGGAACAACCTGTGTATCTTCCGGTCGAAGGGCCGATACCCTGGAGGAAAGGTCGGAATGAAGATATCCGATGGTTTTGATGCTCGTCGCTTGCGCCCCAAGGGCCCGAGCAACTGGCGTCTGCGCCTGGTAGCCGGCTTTGCCGCGCTGCTGGCGATTGTAGGTCTGCTGTTGGCGGGTGCCGGCGCTGCCGGTTTGTTGGGTCATTCGCCGGCCCTTGGCGAACTGAATGCCAGCCCTGGAGGTTCGGCGATCCTGGCAGTGATCGGGCTGCTGGTGCTGTGGCTGGGTGTGTGGTTATGGCGCCGTAGCCGTCGGAAGATGCGCCAACCGTTGTCACTGAACATCGCCTCGCACTTGATGAAAAAGCACGACTGATGGCGCTTGGATAGCGTTTCCTGCGCCCTGGCCGCCGCGATTTAGGTAAACTGCCCGCCCTTCGCGGAGGCTGACATGCAAGACGACGATTTTTCCCTGTTCAAAAACGAGCTGCGCGGCGTCAAGCCGATCAAGCACGACCGTGCCGACACCGGCAAGCCCAAGGCTGACCGGGCGCAGATCGCCAAGTTGCGCCAGGCGGCCACCGTGCGCACCGATGCCACCACCGTGGATGGCTTGTCGGACCAGTTCGTGATTGACGTCGGCCCCGAAGACGAGCTGATATGGGCCCGCGATGGCGTGCAGGAAAGCCAGATGCGCAAGCTCAAGATCGGCCAGATCCCCTTCGAAGGCAGCCTCGACCTGCACGGCATGACTGTGGAAAAAGCCCGGGAAACCCTGTGGGCCTTCCTCGCCGAAGCCACCAAGTTCGAAATCCGCTGCGTGCGCGTGACCCACGGCAAGGCCGTGCGGCTGGACGGCAAGCGCCCGATGATCAAGAGCCACGTCAACACCTGGCTGCGCCAGCACGCCCAGGTACTCGGTTTCACCTCCTGCCAGGCCCGTCACGGCGGTGCGGGGGCGGTGTACGTGATGCTCAAGCGCACCATGATGGAAGGGCGCGACGAGTAAAGTGCCATCGTCAGGCTTGCAGCGATGTGTCGGCCACCGTAACCTTGCGCTTTGCGAAAATCCCACAGGTAGTTTCATGTCCCTGGAACAGAATTACACCGCGATCCTCGGCCAACTCGGCGAGGACGTTTCCCGCGAGGGCCTGCTCGACACGCCAAAGCGTGCCGCCAAGGCAATGCAGTACCTTTGCCGCGGCTATGAACAGACACTGGAAGAAGTCACCAACGGTGCCTTGTTCAGCTCCGACAACAGCGAAATGGTGCTGGTCAAGGACATCGAGTTGTATTCGTTGTGCGAACACCACCTGCTGCCGTTTATTGGCAAGGCGCACGTTGCCTACATCCCGAGCGGCAAAGTGCTGGGCCTGTCGAAGGTCGCGCGGATTGTCGACATGTATGCCCGCCGCCTGCAGATCCAGGAAAACCTCAGCCGCCAGATCGCCGATGCCGTGTTGCAGGTGACCGGCGCCCTGGGCGTGGCCGTGGTGATCGAGGCCAAGCACATGTGCATGATGATGCGCGGTGTGGAGAAACAGAATTCGTCGATGATCACCTCGGTGATGCTGGGTGAGTTCCGCGAAAACGCGGCAACCCGCAGCGAATTCCTCAGCCTGATCAAGTAACAGGCTGCGTACGAAAAAGCCGGCGTTCATCGCCGGTTTTTTTTCGCCTGCTGAAAATCAGGTAAGCTGCGGCCCCTTCTTCATGGGCAAGAGGTTTCAGCCATGTTCGTCAAAGCACTTCGAGTGGGCCTCGGCCACATCATCATCGCGGGCGACTTTCTTACCCGCCCACGCAAAATGCAGCGTCCCGCCGAACAGCAGGCACAGGTCAACGCGGCGGCCAAGGAACTGACCCTGTACCAATTCCACGCCTGCCCGTTCTGCGTGAAGACCCGCCGCACCCTGCACCGCCTGAATGTGCCGGTGGCGCTCAAGGACGCGAAGAACAACGAGCAGGACCGCCAGACCCTGCTGGAGCAAGGCGGCAAAATCAAAGTGCCGTGCCTGCGCATCGAAGAGAATGGCCAGACCACCTGGATGTATGACTCCAAGGTGATCATCGATTACCTGGACAAGCGTTTCGCCGCGGTCTGACACGCACTGTTAACCCTTGTGGGGGCTGGCTTGCCTGCGATGCCGACACCTCGGCTTATCAGTTAGGCAAGCCAGCTCCCACATTTGTTTGGCCGTGTGGTTAAGCAGGTATTGCCAATTCAAGATCGAGCAAGGCCGAGCCCAGGCACTTGCCGTGGGCATCCAGCGCCAGCGAGCGTGTGACGCCGCCGCGCAAGATGCCCGGCAGCACGAAGTTCAGCGCCTGCACATCAGGCAATTCATAACGCCGCACCGGCGCCGCAGCGGGATCGCGCAAACCGGCAAAAAACTCGGCCACGCGTTCGGCGGTCAGCTGTTCGCACAGCAATGGGTAATCTTCGGGGCGATAGGCAATGATCGAGATGTTCGAGGTATCGCCTTTATCCCCGGTGCGGGAATGGGCCAGCGCGTGCAGTTTCATGCTTCGATCCTCGGGTTGACCGCGCCACGCGGCAGCAGCAGCGACGCCACCGCCACCACCTGGCGCAGGCTTTTACTGGCACCGCCGCCGCCCGACGGGCCGTTGGTGTAGAGGGTTTCCACTTCATTGCCGACCCGCACCGCTTCGCTGCGTTCTTCACAGCGGGCGGCCACGCGCAGGCGCACTTCCCACGGCTCGACGCTGCTGCGCGGACCGTGCAGCGAGTCCATGCCGATCAGCTCGGCGCGTACGTCCTGCATCTTCACGCCCATCAGTTCAAGACGTTTGAGGACGACATCCCGCGCCAACTGCGCCCGTGCGACAGCACCAGGGCCACCGTAGGACATCTGCCCCTCGCCGATCCATCCGTCCAGATAGCCGACGCTGACTTTCAACTGCTCAGGCCGTGCACGCCCACCGGCACCCTGGGCGCGCACCCGATCATTGCCCTCCTCGGCAAAGCTCACTCGGGAAAAATCGGCGGTCACGTCCGGTGTGAGGTAGGCCGCCGGATCATGTACTTCATAGATCAGTTGCTCGGTGCAGGTGGCGCGGCTGACCCGCCCACCGGAGCCTGCGACCTTGGTGATCAAGGCTTCGCCGTCGGCATTGATCTCGGCCAGGGGAAAGCCCAGGCGCGCGAGGTCGTCCACATCCTTGAAACCGGGGTCGGCAAAATAGCCGCCGCTGACTTGCCCGGCGCATTCGAGCAAATGCCCGACGAGCGTGCCGCGCCCGAGGCGCTGCCAGTCATCCGCCGCCCAACCGAACTCGAACATCTGCGGCGCGAGGAACAGCGACGGGTCGGCGACGCGCCCGGTGATCACCACGTCGGCGCCGGCGCGCAGTGCTTCAAGAATGCCCTCCACGCCCAGGTAGGCATTCGCCGAAATCAGCCGCTCCCCCAGAGAGCCGACCGTCTGGCCGTTGTCGAGCACTTGCTCAGGCTGCAACGCCTGCAAAACATCATCGCCGACCACCGCCACGACCTTGAGGTGCAAGCCCAGCTCGCTGGCGATGCGTCGTACTTCAGTCGCTGCCGACACCGGATTGGCTGCGCCCATATTGGTGATCACGCGCAAACGACGGCGCCCGCCGCCCACGCCAACAAACGGCAATACCCGACGCATGCGCTCACTCAACAGCGGGTCGTAGCCGCCCTGCGGGTCGCCGATGCGCGCCTGTTGCGCCAGGGCGATGGTGCGTTCGGCCAGGCATTCGAAGACCAGGTAATCGAGGTCGCCCTGTTCGGCCAATTCCACGGCAGGTTCAATACGATCGCCGGAGTAGCCGGCGCCGGAACCGATGCGCAAGGTTTTCATCTCAAAACACTCCCAGGAGCAACGCGGTCAGGGTCATCAACACTGACGCGGCAAACAGAAAAGGGATGGTGAAGCGCTGGTGATCGGCCAGTTCGACCTTGCACAGGCCCACCAACAGGAAGGTCGCCGGGGTCAGCGGGCTGACCGGGAAACCGGTGGTGTGCACGCCCAGCAGCGAGGCCTGGGCCACTTGCAGCGGGTCGACGCCCAGGGCCTTGCCGACTTCGGCGATCACCGGCATCACGCCGAAATAGTAGGAGTCTGGGTCGAACAGCATGCTCAGCGGCATGGAAATAAAGCCCACCACGGCCGGGATCAACTTGCCGTGGCCCGCCGGAATCTGCGCCACCGCCACTTCGGCGATCGCCTTGAGCATGCCGGTGCCTTGCATGATGCCGGTGAACACCCCGGCAGCGAGCAGGATGCTGGCCATGGTCAAGGCGGTTTTTGCATGGGCGTCGATCCGCGCGCGCTGGGCGTCCACGTTCGGGTAGTTGATGCACAACGCCACCACGGTGCCGAGCATGAACATCACCACCGGGTCGACCCAGCCGGCGATCATCACCACCATCACCAGCACGGTCAGCATCAGGTTGACCCAGAACAGGCGCGGGCGGCGCAGCTTGATGTCGTCGTCGCTGAGCACGCGTTGCGGCATCGCATCCACAGTGGAGCCGGCGCCCAGGCCGAGGCGTTTTTCTTCACGCCGACCGAGCCACCAGGCGCAGGCGAAGACAAACACCAGGCCGACGATCTGCACCGGGATCAGCGGCTGGAACAGGTCCGCGACCGGCACATGCAGGGCGGCCGACGAGCGCAGCACCGGGCCGGTCCACGGCAGGAAGTTGACCCCGGCGGCCATCGCACAGACACACGCAAGGATGCGTTTGTCGATGCCCAGCCGCGTATACAGCGGCAGCATCGCCGGCACCGTCACCAGAAAGGTCACCGCGCCGGAGCCGTCCAGGTGCACCAGCAGCGCCAGGGTCGCGGTACCGACGACAATGCGTGTAGGACGCGTCCCTACCGTACGCAGAATGCGATCAATGATGGGGTCAAGCATGCCTGCGTCAGTCATGATCCCGAAAAACAGAATCGCGAACACAAACATGCCCACCACGGGGGCGACGTTTTTGATACCGGTAATGATGAAGGCGCTGGTTTGCAGGCCGAAGCCACCGAGCAGCGCGGCGATGATCGGCAAGGCGATCAGGGCCACCAGTGGCGAGAGGCGTTTGCTCATGACGGCAGCGAGCAGGCACAGGATGGTGATGACACCCAGGGTAGCGAGCATGGGTTACTCCAGAGCGGCCTTTGCGGCCGGTTATTGTTTTAGCCCGAGTATTGGAATCACGTTACCCTTTGTAAATTGGAATGTTCAGCCAGTCATATTCGTAAAAACAAAACGCTCGAGAAAAACAACAATGAAAAATTCGATCCAGCATATTCAGGCGTTTCTTGCCGTAGCGCGTACCGGCAGCTTTACCAAGGCCGCCAACGAGCTGCACTTGTCGCCGTCGGCGCTGACGGTGCAGGTGCAACAACTGGAAGACTGGCTGGGCGTCGCCCTGCTCGACCGAAGCCCGCGCCATGTGAGCATCACCGCCGCCGGCCAGGACGCGCGCGGCCCGATGGAAAAGCTGCTGCTGGACCTGGACAACATTGTTGCCGGCTCCCGCGACTTGGCCGCCTTGCGGCGTGGCGTGGTCACCATCGCCGCTCTGCCCTCGGTCTGCGCCGGCGCCCTGCCCCCCGTCTTGCGCCTGTTTCGCGAGCGATTTGCCGGCATCGAAGTGCGCCTGCATGACTTGGTGGCGCACCGTATTCATGCCCAGGTGCGCGCCGGCGAAGTGGATTTCGGCATTGGCGTACGAGCGAGGCTCAGCCATGGCCTCGAGTTTGTGCCGGTGCTGAATGATCGGCTGTGTGCATTCGTGCCACAGGATCATCCCCTCACCCGCCATCGCCAGCTGACCCTGAAGCAACTGGCAGACCAGCCGATCATCCTCACCGGGCGTGACAGCAGCGTGCGTGAGCAAGTCGATGCGTTGTTTGATGAGACGCGGCTGACGATGAACGCCGGCATGGAGGCCAACTACATGTCGACGGTATTGGCGCTGGTGCGCCAGGGGCTGGGGATCAGCGTGTTGCCGGAATCGGCGGCGGACAGCCTGGAGGGGTTGAAGCGCATTCCCATCGACCACGAAGGCGTCAATCGCCAGATCGGTTTGATCAGCCGCAGCGGGCAGGGACTGAGCCCGGCGGCGCAGCGATGTTTCGAGTTGCTCAAGGCCGAAATGGCCGGATAACCGCAGGTCGACCCTGTGATTTCTGACAGTATCGCGCCGCCGGTTTTTGACGTTTTAATCCCAGCCAATCCGGGGTTTTACCCTGGCTGGGAGCGTAAAACCATGATCCCACGCCTAGACCATGTGATGGACCGTGCCGTGAGCGCGTTGCTGGGTAAACAGCAGCCGGATGGGCATTGGGTCTTCGCGCTGGAAAGCGATGCGGCAATGACCGCTGAATACGTGGTGTTGATGCATTTTCTCGGGGAGCCCATCGAGCCCGTACTGGCCGCCAAGCTTGCGCGCTACCTGCGCGACCAGCAACAAGCGCAAGGCGGCTGGCCGTTGCTTCAGGGCGCCAGCTTTGACCTGAGCACCAGTGTGAAGACCTACTGGGCGCTGAAGCTTCTGGGGTGCGCCGAACACGAACCCGCCATGCTACGGGCGTGTGCGCTGATCCGTCGCCACGGCGGCGGCGCCGACAGCAACCTGTTCACTCGCCTCTGGCTGGCCTTGTTCGGCATCATCCCGTGGGAGGCATTGCCGCTGATTCCCGTGGAAGTGATCCTGCTGCCGCGCTGGTTTCCGTTTCACCTGTCGAAGATTTTCTGCATTGCGCGCACATTCACCGTGGCCTTCTCGATGCTGCAGGTGTTGCGCCCCCGTGCGCGCGCCCCGCAGCAGATAAGCATCGCCGAACTGTTTGTGGACCCGGCCTGGAACACCACGCCACTGCCCCGTGCCGCGCATCAGAACAAAGTCTGGTTTGCCGCATTCAGTGCGCTTGATCGGTTGCTGCACCGCTGCCAGCGCCGGTTTCCCAAACGCTGTCGCCAAACGGCAATGCACAGGGCCCAGGCCTACGTGATCGGCCAACTCAATGGCGAGGATGGCTACGGCGGCGCATTGCCGACCATTGCCATCAGCCTGGTCACGCTCCAGGCCCTGGGGTTCGGCCGTGATGATCCAGCCGTGGCAACAGCCCATAAGGCTTGCGAAAAACTGCTGGTCGTCGGCCCGCAAAGCGCTTATTGCCAACCCTGCGTATCGCCCGTAAGGGACACGGCGTGGGTTTGCCAGGCCCTGCTGGAAACTGGTGACGAACGGGCCAGCGCCAGCATTGTGCGAGGTCTTGACTGGCTCAAGCACAGGCAGATTCTCGACGTTGATGGCGACTGGACGGTCACCCGGCCACACCTGCGCCCCGGCGGCTGGGCGTGTCAATACAACCTGCCGTGGCATCCCGATGTGGACGACAGCGCATTAGTCGCCACGGTCATGCAGCAGGCAATGCTGGCCGACCTTGGGGTCGATTACCGCGAGTCGATCACCAGGGCTCGGGAATGGGTCCAAGGCATGCAAAACCGCAAGGGCGGCTGGGGCGCCCATGAAGCGGAAAATACCCAGTCTTACCTCAACAGCATCCCCTTTGCCGAACACGGCTTGATGATCGACAGCCCCAGCGCAGACGTCAGCGCCCGTTGCCTGGCATTGCTCGCAAGGTTGGAGGCGACCCCGACGTCCCACAGTGCTATCGATAAAGCCCTGCGTTATCTGCTGGCAGAACAGCAACCCGACGGCAGTTGGCTGGGACGCTGGGGCGTCAACTTCATCTACGGCACCTGGTCGGCCCTGGAGGCACTGGCTGCGCTTGGCTATGACCTGCAGTCACCCGTGATGCAACACGCCCGCGACTGGCTGATCCATAGCCAAAATGACGACGGTGGCTGGGGCGAAAACGCCAGCGGTTATGCGCTGGACCATCAGAGCCACAGCCGAACGGCGAGTAATCCGTCGCAAACGGCTTGGGCCTTGTTAGGATTGCTGGCAGCCGGTGCCGTGCAACACTCAACCACGCGCCTGGGCATCACTTACTTATTGAACGCGCAACACCGCGACGGCACCTGGCGCGACCGCCATGCCACCGGCACGGGAATACCGCGTGCGATGTACCTGCATTATCACGGTTATCCCGAGTACTTCCCGTTATGGGCCCTGGCGCGCTATCACGCACTGAGCCAAGGCAACTTTCCAGTGATTGAGGCGAATTGAACCATGGAGGAGTCACTGATACGGGTTGATCGCAGCGACCAGCCCGTCGGCACCGACTACACAGTGTGCCAACAGGCGTGGGTGACCGAGGAGGCGCTGCGCTACCAGGATGAAATCCTGCCGCAGGTGTCACGTACATTCGCGCTGACTATCCCGCAATTGCCCGCCGAACTGGCTGCAGCGGTGACCAACGCTTACCTGCTCTGCAGAATGGCCGACACCATTGAGGATGAACCCGGCTTGAGCCGCGAGCAGAAACAGCATTACCAGCGCGCCTACCTCGACACCGTGATGGGCGCTGCGCATGACGGCCACTTAAGCGATGAACTGAGCAGGCACCTGACAGACCAGACGCTTGCAGCCGAACGCGACCTGATCAGGCACTTGCCCCTGGTCCTGGCCGCCAACCGCACGCTCAACCCGGCGCAGCGTCAGGCCATCCGCGACTGCCTGTCCGTGATGACCCAAGGCATGCTCGACTTTCAGGACACCGGTTTGAACGGGTTAAACAGCCGTGAAGACCTGGACCGCTACTGTTACTGCGTGGCCGGCGTGGTCGGGGAAATGCTGACCGAACTGTTTATCGACTTTGATCCGTCGCTGGCGGTACATCGCGACAGGTTGTGTCAGCTGGGGGTGTCTTTGGGCAACGGTTTACAGCTGACCAATATTCTCAAGGATCAGGAAGAGGATCGCGCGCGCGGCGTCAGCTGGCTGCCCCGCGACTTGCTGGCGGACCATGACAGCCACCCAAAGGCCGTGGAAGAGTTGATCGGCACCGCTCACGCCCATCTGCAACGGGCACTTCAGTACGTAATGATCATCCCGACCCGGCACACGGGAATTCGACGCTTCATGGTGTGGACACTCGGCCTGGCATTGTTGACCTTGCGCCGCGTCAGGAAAAGCCCTGGCGCAGCCGTCAAGGTTTCGCGTGCCGAGGTGCGCAGGGTCATGCAGCTGACGCGGCTGTCGCAACGCTCCAACCTGGGCCTGCGGCTGCTGTACAAGATTGCCTCGCACAGGCTGCCGCTGACGCCATTGGGGCGAGCGCCGGCTGCCTAGCCGAGCATCGCCACATGCTTGGGATGGCTGGCAACGCGTGCCAGCCAGGCCTGCACCGCCGGGTACGGCGTCAGGTCAAAACCCCCTTCATGCGCCACATGGGTGTAGGCGTACAGCGCGATATCGGCAATCGAATATTGCTCGCCCACCAGGTACGGCGTGGCTTGCAGCTGACGCTCCATCACTTTCAACGCCTTGTAGCCGCCCTTGTGAGTGGTTTTGTACTCGTCAAGGCGGTCCTCGGGCATGTTCAGGTAGAACTGGATAAACCGCGCCACCGCGATATACGGCTCGTGGCTGTACTGCTCGAAAAACTGCCACTGCAGCACTTGTGTACGCAGGCGAGGCTCGGCGGGCAGGAATTCGCTGCCATCGGCGAGGAAGTTGAGGATCGCGTTGGATTCCCACAGGCAGGTGCCGTCTTCGAGTTCAAGCACCGGGATCTTGCCGTTGGGGTTCTTGGCCAGGAATTCGGCGGTCTGGGTGTCACCCTTGAGGATGTCCACGTCCACCCATTGGTACGGGATGCCCAGCAGGCTGAGCATCAGTTTGACCTTGTAGCAGTTGCCCGATTTGTAATCGCCATAAACCTTGTACATGGGGCTCCCCTTATGCCGCTTGCGCGTGCTGTGCTTGACGGACCACTGCGGCCAGACGCCTGAGACCTTCATCCAGGCGCGCCGGGTCGATATGGCTGAAATTCAGCCGCAGTGAGCCAAGGTGCTGGTCCGGCTCGGAAAAGAACGGTTCACCGGGCATGAACGCGACGTCCTGATCGAGCGCAGGAGCCAACAAGGTGCGGGTATCGAGCGGCTGTTTCAAGGTCAGCCAGAAGAATAATCCACCCTGGGGCACTTGCCAGTCGGCGAGGTCACCGAAGTGGCGTTCCAGCGCGGCCTGGAATGCGTCGCGGCGTTCACGGTAAAAGCTGCGCAGCGCCACCAGATGCTCCTGGTATTTCTGTGTGCCGATCCACTGCATGGCCTGCCACTGGCCGACGCGGTTGGTGTGCAGGTCTGCCGACTGCTTGAGCTTGAGCAAATGCGGAAACAGGTCCGGGCTGGCGATCAGGTAACCCACGCGCAGGCCGGGCAACAGCGTCTTGGAGACGGTGCCGGTGTAGATCCAGCTGGCCTTTTTCAGGCGCCCGGCGATGGGCTGCGCGCTGCCGCCATCGAACGTCAGTTCGCGGTAGGGTTCGTCTTCGATCAGGGTCACGCCGAACTCATCAAGCAGCGCGGCGACCGCTGCGCGCTTGGCCTCGCTGTAGCGCACCGCGGATGGGTTCTGGAAGGTCGGGATCAGGTAGATGAACGCCGGGCGATGGCGTTCGAGGTTGGCGCGCAATGCGCCCAGGTCCGGGCCATCTGCCTCCAGCTGCACGGTGAGGCAGTCGGCACCGAACAGCTGGAAGATCTGCAGCGCGGCCAGGTAGGTCGGGCCCTCCAGCAGGATTTTAGTGCCCTTGTCGATGTACAACTTGGCCGCCAGGTCCAGGGTTTGCTGGGAGCCGCTGACCACGAGCACCTGGCTGGCCTGGCACGGCACGCCGAGGGCGCGCGCCTCGGCCGCGAGCAATTCACGCAAGCGCGGCTCGCCTTCACTCATGCCGTATTGGCCGATGTTCAGCGGCATGTCATCCCAATTCAACGCAGGCAGCATGGCCTCGGCCGGCAGGCCACCGGCGAACGACATCACTTCCGGGCGCTGGGCTGCCGCGAGAATTTCACGGATCAAGGAGCTTTTGAGGCGCGTAACACGTTCAGAGAAGGCCATAAGGTCACCGGTAGCAAAGCCTGTGGGAAATACGTCAAACTGGTTGACCGAAATTACGACAGCTTGAGTGGATACGTCAACATGCTTGACCTTAAAAACCAAAGCAGCCAGCAACAGGCCATGGAAGCGTTCTTCTTCGGCTACCAGGCATTCACCGCCAAGGCCGACGAAATGCTCGAACGCCGTGGCCTGAGCCGGGTGCACCAGCGCATCGTGTTTTTCATCGCGCGCTACCCGGCCTTGAGCGTGAAGGAATTGCTGGAACTACTCGGTGTGAGCAAGCAGGCGTTGAACATGCCGCTGCGCCAATTGCAGGAAATGCACCTGGTGAACAGCGTTGCCTCCGAAGCCGACAAGCGCAAACGCCTGCTGGAACTGACTGAAGAGGGGCAGAGTTTCGAGCAGTCGCTGCGTCGCGAACAGGTGAAACTGTTGCAACGCGCCTTCGGCGAGGCCGGAGAAGAAGCCGTGAAGGGCTGGCTGGCGGTGAATCAGGCACTCAGTGCTGCAAATTAGCCTTTCATCCCCTTTCGTACAGATAATCGAAAACATTATTTGCTTTCTTTGTATACAAAAGCATAATTCGCTTCGTGCGAGTTCCTGACCTATTGGTCAACTAAAACCCGCCAGTACCTCAAAGCGCTGTTGCCCACACCTGTGACCGGCGCTGGAAATAACAATAAAACTCTTGAGGAGTACTCGCTGTGGATAGCCGCAAATCCGAAGCCCCGACGCTGGACCTTGCCCCCTCACAGAACGGCTGGCTGGAACGCCTGTTCAAACTGCGCTTGCATGGCACCACAGTGAAGACCGAGCTGATCGCCGGCCTCACCACCTTCATCACCATGGCTTACATCATTTTCGTCAACCCCAACATCATGGCCGACGCCGGTATCGACCACGGCGCGGCGTTCGTTGCCACCTGCATCGCCGCGGCACTGGGCTGCCTGTTGATGGGCCTGTACGCCAACTGGCCAGTCGGCCTGGCGCCGGGCATGGGCCTCAACGCGTTTTTCACTTATACCGTGGTCGGCACCATGGGCTACCACTGGGAAACCGCGCTGGGTGCGGTGTTTATTTCCGGCGTGCTGTTCATGGGCCTCACCCTTTCGCGGGTGCGTGAATGGCTGCTCAACAGCATTCCGGTGAGCCTGCGCCACGCCATGGGCGCCGGCGTCGGGTTGTTTCTCGGGGTGATCGGCCTGAAAACCGCGGGCATCATCGTCGACAGCCCGGCCACGCTGATCAAGCTTGGCTCGCTGCACGAGCCGGCGCCGCTGCTGGCGGCGGTGTGCTTCCTGCTCATCGCCATCCTCAGCTACCACCGGGTATTCGGCGCGATCCTGATCAGCATTATCGCCGTCACCCTCGCCGGTTGGGGCCTGGGCCTGGTGCACTACAACGGGATTCTCTCCACCCCGCCCAGCCTTGCGCCCACCTGGATGGCGATGGACGTGAAAGGTGTATTCAATGTCAGCATGATCAGTGTGGTATTCGCCTTTCTTTTTGTGCACATGTTTGACACTGCCGGTACACTGATGGGCGTTGCGCAACGCGCCGGGCTGGTGAATGCCGACGGCAAGATCGATAACCTGTCCCGTGCCTTGAAGGCCGACAGCGCCTCGAGCGTGTTTGGTGCCATGGTCGGCGTACCGCCGGTCACCAGCTACGTGGAAAGCGCTGCGGGTGTCGCCGCCGGTGGCCGTACCGGGCTGACGGCCGTGACGGTCGGCGTGCTGTTTGTGGCGGCGATGTTTTTTGCACCGCTGGCCGGCATGATTCCGGCCTATGCCACGGCGGGCGCATTGATCTACGTCGCGATGCTGATGATGGCGAGCATGGCCCACATCAATTGGGACGAGGCCACCGACAGCATTCCGGCGATCGTCACCGCGATCATGATGCCCCTGACCTTTTCGGTCGCCGACGGTATCGCCCTGGGCTTTATCACTTACGTGGCGCTCAAGGCCGGCACCGGCAAGTACCGTGAGATCTCCGTGAGCCTGTGGGTGCTGTGCGCGATCTTTATCGCCAAGTTCATCTTTCTATAGAAAAAGGAGCATGCAATGAGTCTGGAAACCTGGCTGCTGTTCAGCGGCGCTGCGCTGGTGGTGATCCTGATACCAGGGCCGCTGTCGTTGCTGATGATCAGCAACAGCCTGAACTACGGGCTGCGCCGCTCGTACCCGGCGTTTCTGGGCGGGGTGATCGCCTCGATCTGCCTGTTGAGCGCGTCGGCGCTGGGCCTGGGCGCATTGCTGCTCGCTTCCGAACACCTCTTCAGCGCGTTGAAAATCGTCGGCGCGCTGTACCTGTTTTATCTCGCCTGGCAGAGCTGGCAGCAATCACGGCTGCCGTCCCAGGGCGCGACTGTGCCGCAGGCCGCGCCAGTGCCGCGTTTTCGTGCACTGTTCGGACGCGCTTTTGTGCTGGGCGCCAGCAACCCCAAGGACATTCTGTTTTTTGCCGCCTTCCTGCCGCAATTTCTGAGCAGCCAGCAACCCTTCCTGCCGCAGTTGCTGGTCATGATCGCCACGTGGACCGTCCTTGATTTGCTCTGCAAACTGGCCTACGGCCTGGGCGCCCATGGCGCTGCACGGTATTTGCGCAGCGGTGCCGGCCAAAGCTGGTTTAACCGCGTCAGTGCGGCACTGTTCGGCTGTGCCGGCGTTTTCTCGCTGATCAAAACTAGAGCGGGTTCACTCTGACAATATAAACGGTGGGGGGAAGGTTACCCCCCCATCGCGCCCATTGAACACCGGAGACGAGGCGGACCAGCCGCTGTTCTGCCATCGCATCCCTGACCATCACCGCCAAGGCGGATTTCCCCTGCGACTTGATCGCCACATTGATCCAATGATCAGTCAGCCGGGCCTGGAGCAGAATGTTCGCGCGCTCAACCCAGTGATAGCACAGGTAGTACAGCTGAGTTGACCCAGGGTGAGTCACCACCGCTTCATGACTGATTATATTACTTCGCCTTACCTGCCATTCCTGAACGCTGAAACCCTGTTGCTCCAGTACATTCCTGACGGCCGCTCGCTGCACGGTCTGTCTTTGCGCTGTGACCTGCGCGCCCCCGGTTCTAAGCCTCGGGTCTAACGCTTCAGAAGGGCTGAAGTCGACACGCGTGAAGCCCGGCGCCTTGCCTTCGTAACCAATGAGTAACGTATTGCCCTTTCTCTCGAAGGGACGCAACATCATCAGCAAATCATCGGTCTGGCCAAGCTTCACGGGGCTGGGCGTCAGCCAGCTGTCCAGCGTCGCACGAACATTGAGTAAATGGCTGGCTGTCGCCGGGCGGGACGTGTCCGCCAGCTCGATCAACCTGGCAGCCGTAAATTCCCGCGTTTTAAGCATCATGGACGGAAAAGCCCTGCCTATCTCCGGCTCCAGCGGCCCGTTGAACAGGGGGGCATGCAGCTGCCATTCACCCGTTGGCGTACGAGACACCGGAATGGGCTGCTCACCCAACCCAGTGGTTGTCCAACGCTCGATATCAACACGCGCTGGTGAAACCAGAAGTTCGTCCCTGCCGATAAACGCGATCCTGTTCAGGGGCGCATGATTGCCTTGGTGAAGCAGCCGGTAGTAGCCGATCCCCGATAGCGTCGCAGTGTCATACCGGCCTCCCACATAAATAGCGTTGTAGGGAAACCCCGGCGGTTCAAGGTGCACATGAAACACGCCGCCACCCGCGTCACTCAACGACTGCGCCCCGGGCACTCGAGCCCGCCAACTGAACCAGTCATTGCCTGGCACGGATGACTGAAGAATTCGCGCCTCCGTCGCCGTGCGCACGCTCGGTGGCTGCCAGACCACCGTCTCGGCGGGTGCTGGCCAGGGCCTCAGAGCCCTGGAACTCGGCCCGGCCACGGGTGCATCGGCTGTCAGCAGCCATTCCCGGGGTTCTTTCACAGTCAGGATCAACTCGTTGGTGCCGGGCGCGTCTTTGTTCTTCAAGCGAAAAAACGCTTCGCCATCTCGTCTATGAATCGGGTAGTGGTGCGCCTCATCCACGATGAAATGCTCGCCGCCCTTCACGTATACCCCTCTTTCGCCAAAGCCCTTGAGCGCGACAGCGTCTTCAGGCTTGCCCGCCAGCCTGAAACGCTCCAGAGGCTTGAGCTGATTGACCGGCAGCGACGCCGACGCTGGCGAGACCGGTGAGCGATCAAGCCGACTGAAGCCGGCACCCATCGGGCGAGCCCTTGGGCGAGCCAGGGCGCCTGACTTCAGTTTGGGGCCAGGCACAAAGGTCAACAGAAGGTCGATGGCCAAAAACGCTGCGGCAAACCCGACGTCCACCGCATCGTGCGGATCACCGCTGCGGTGATAACGCCGCGACAGGAGCAGCAACTCATACACCTGATTCCCCAACCCGAAAAACGGTACGACCATCGAGAGTAATGCTCGTGCGCGGGTAGCGTGCTCATCCTGTACCCGCTGTTCGCGATACGTAGCCAGGACCTTGCTGGAGTTGCTGTTGGCTTGCGCATCACGCAGCAGCGCCAACACCCGCGCCTGATACAGCAAATGTTCGGCATCGCAATGCGCCGTCGGCACCAGCGCCAGCCAGTTCAGCGCGTCGCTGGCAATCTGCTCGAGAACCTGCGTTTCGATCTCCTCGACTCTCGGGGTGGGTTCAAGGTGCTTGATGTTGAATGAACGCACGAAGTCTATGCCGCGCCACACGCCCCGCACGAGTGCATAGCCAGGCGGCATATAAAGCGAGCGCAACATCGCCCACCCGCCGCGTGTTTTCCCAGGATAGGGCGTGATCGCGTCAAACGCCCAACCGGGCGCGACGTGACGGGACAATGCCGTGACATTATCGGGCAACGCACCTCTGCGATTGAGATGGGCGTGTGCATCTTGCAGGCTGGCGTGTTCAGTGATGGTCGCGGCATCCGGTGCGGTGGGCCAGTAGACCACGCAGCATTGCGAAAGCTTGTCATGAATGACCAGAATACCGGCGATATAGCGGTCGTGCTGCAGGGTGTGGCCCACCAAATGAACCACATGGAAATGCACTTGATGGCCGTTTTTGTTCAAGCCCTCGGCTGTGCGAGCCGCCATTGCAGTCGTGAACAAGCTTTGTGCATTTACCGTCAGCCCCTGTTGAACCGCTGAGTAGAGATCAACCTCACACCCCGAGCTCAACAGGCGCACCAACAGTTCCGGGACACGCTCCGAGCTCAGTCTGTTTTCCATAACAGTGCGCGGGGAAAAAACCCGGTTGATCAACGCATCGTACTGCCCGCCGATGTCCAGCGATGACACCATATCGATCAAGTAGTCTGTGCTCAGCAGCGGTTTCCAGGCCGGCTGCAGGTACTGGGCGTATTTGAAACGCCACCGCGTGGGCATCATCTGCGGGTCCAGGTTGTGCAGTGCCAACTGCAGCAGGCTCAAGCGCGTACGCTGCGAACTGGGCGTGAGCACCTCGTTGCGATCGCCCACCACGCAGGCGCTTTCCCAACCACAGAACCGGCCGTCCACATGATCAGGCATCTCGATAAAGGGCGTATCGATGTCCAGCGTCGGGTATAGGCCGTCCTTGCGCAGGCGGTCAATCAGGATGCCACGGGCAAAGGTGTACAGGTCCGGCAAACGCAGCCTGAGGCGGTCTTCATAGGCGAAGGCATCACGCAGGTAACGGCCCAGCAGGTATTTGAAACGTTTATGGGATGCGGCCGTCGCGTCAACCAGCCAGGCCGGCGGTTTTTTTTGCGCGCCGGCGGCTGTTCGTACCAGGTCGAAATGGGCTTTGGCCTGCATCAAGGCATCGCTGGCAGGTGCGTTCAGGTGGGCTTCAAGTTCGACTGCGAGCAATTGGCGACCCAGTTGAGCATCCTGGGTTTCACTGAAAACCTGAGGGCTGCCATCCATGCCGCGCTGCAGCGTGACATAACACTTGAGCAGCCGGTTGAATGCAAACAGCACAGGGTTGCCTTCGATGGGTTCATAGCGCACTGCCAGGGTCTGATTGGCAGCCTGCGCCCGCACGGCCGCGCGGGTTTGCCGCTCGACGTAGTGCCAGAGCAACGATTCATCACGACCATCAAGGCTGGCCTTGATGCTCCTCGTCAACGCCCCAAGGCTGGCGAATGTGGCCACGCCGCCCTCGCGCCCGAAAGCACAGAGCACCACCGGGACCCGCTGCTCGGGATCATCCAGTGCCGCTGCTCGAGTGACCGCAAACAGGCTGTGCAGCGGCTGGAACACATCGGCGCCACTGCCCACCGAAACTGACAGCACACAGGTATCACTGCCCTGGCGCTGACTGGCGAGCGGTTTATCCAACACGTCGAGCAACAGATCCCGATGGGGTGCGCGCACCCGTGCGAGTTGGTATTGCCGCTTAATTTCGCTGCGCAGCAGCCCGGTCCACGCGTGCATAACCGAATCAAGGCGTTTGTGCTTGCCGGCGGGACGTGCCTTCCAGAATGCAATGTCGAAGAGTTGCAACTGTGCATCCTTCAGCAGGGTGCTCAAGGTCTGCGCCTGGACCTTGCGCTGATCCTCAAGCGCTGCAAAAGCTTGCAAGGCCGGCGTCTCTGCATTGGGGTCCAGCGGGTCAAGCAGCGTCACCAGGCCTTTTTCAAAACGTTTGATCTGTTGCCGCGTGGTGTTCATCGCCAACCCCGTGGCGGTACTCGCAAAAATAATTTCGTGGCGTCGCCGCTGCTCATCCCAATTCAGCAATTCACGCCGCAGGGAACCCAGTCGGGCCTCGCCCACCCAGCGCGTGCGGGTGCGTTCAAAGTAGGCGAGAAAGCGTTCAGCGTTAATGGCCGAAGTCGGGCGCCGGCCGGAGAATATCTGTGCATGATTGATCGAAACAGCGCAGGCCAACTCGTTTTCCCACTGCCCTTCCAGTACGGCCAGTGCACTGAACGCCAACGCGTCGCCTGTCAATGCCGAGCCGGGGCCAACGTCGGGGCTCGGGGCCGCAGCCTCCACACCAGACGGCCGACACGCTTCATGACGGCGACGCAATGGCAGGCACTGCCAGAGCTCGTCGAACAACGCGCCGTTGATCAGCTCCACCAGCCCGCACTGTAGCTGGTAGCAGGACGGGTACTCGTAGTAGTTGCGGGTCACGCCCGGCAGGTACATCACATGCGGCGTACCCGCCGGCTCGCCCTCGCGATAAATATGCAGCGCACCGGGGATCGGCAGCAACCTTGGACCTGCTCCCGGCCACATCAATTTACTCACCCGGATGCGCGCCCATTGCTCGCCCGCGCGCTGGCGCGCCTCGGCCGCAGGGGCGTCCACCAGCGCCTGGACCAGCGCCGCCCCGCCACTCGACAGCTCGTCCAATTGCCGCGCGACAAACGCCTGGTCGGCGAACTGCTGCGTGTACAACTCAACCCAGCGCTCCTGGCGAGTCAGCCAGGAGCCCGACGACAGTGCCTGCCAATACTCACTTCGGGCCTGGGCGAGCGGTGCAAACAGATTGAGCGCAATCACCCGGCGCAACGCCTCCAGCGGCGTGAACGGCAAGCGGCGGGTCGGCGCGTGCTTGAGGCTGACCGCCGTGAAGTGGTTGAGGTTGATCGGCACCGAAGGCAGTACCAGCAAGCGCAATGCGCGGTCGGTAAGGTTGTCGACTCGCTGCGCGACTGCCGGCGGCTTGGGCTCGGTAAACAGCAGGCTGTCGGGGTCCAGGTCGAAGGCCTTGCGCAGCTCGCCGCGAATCACTCGCAGCACCTTGGGCGCTTTCAGGATCAGGCGTGACAGTTGCCTGGCGGCCTGGGCACAGCGCCGGTCGACAATCGCGAGTTGATTGACCAGTTGGCTTGGATGGGCGCTGGCGTTGATACGTTGCGCCAGCTGAATGCGCAGGGCCTGTAACGGGTCCCCGTCAAACACATCCGCCTCGTCAAAATCATCTGTTGGGGAGAAGGAAGGCTCGGGAGAGCGGTCGGTAGATGAGGTCACGGCGGTATCTTCGTCGAGGAAAACACCTAGCCTATGCAGCGCCAACCCGCCTGAGGCGCTAGATAATTGACACTGCACCAGGCAAAAAAAAGCCCGCAGTGTGGGCGGGCGAAAAACCAACGAAGAGCTTTGGGGGTGTGAAGCGAGGTGACGACTCAGCTACCGCGATAAGTGGAGTAGCTGTAAGGCGAAATCAGCAAGGGGACATGGTAATGCTCCTGTTCGGCGCTGATGCCGAACCTGAGTACCACCACATCGAGAAAAGCCGGTTCGGGCAACTGCACGCCGCGGGCGCGGTAGTAATCGCCGGCGCTGAACTGCAACTGGTAGACGCCGCTGCGGTAATCATCGCCTTGCAGCAGCGGTGCGTCGCAGCGGCCATCGCTGTTGGTCACGGCGCTGGCGACCAGTTCCAGCTGCGCGCCTTCGACGCGGTACAGCTCAACCTGGATGGCGCTGCCGGGGCAGCCGTGGGCGGCGTCCAGCACGTGTGTGGTCAGTCGTCCCATGGGTCGGGGCTCCCTTGAGTGAAATGGAAATAGGCCGCACCTTTACGGGGCATCAAAAAGTCGGCAATGAGCCGATTAAGACACTTTTAATAAAAATTGTACACAATAAAAATCACAAAGTTTTGCGCAGCCTCGCCCGCGTTGATTCGAATGCTGAAAAGTCAGCAGGCCTTGCTTTTAAACGACCTTTTATCCATTAACTGACCAACCGGGCAAGTTTCTTGCAGTGCTAAGCTGTGGCAAGCGCCTGGAAAAAATGCAGAAATACAGGCTTACAAAGTGACCATCAAGTTGTATACAATCAGTCCATCGCTGTGACGCCACTGGGTCATTCGGCCGGCCGCCACACACTTGCTACCACGCACAAGAAGGAAGACTGCAGTGAGCGCTGACTACCCACGCGACCTGATCGGTTACGGCAGTAACCCTCCTCACCCTCATTGGCCGGGCAAGGCACGCATTGCCTTGTCGTTCGTACTGAACTACGAAGAAGGCGGCGAGCGCAACATCCTGCATGGCGACAAAGAGTCCGAAGCCTTCCTCTCGGAAATGGTCTCGGCCCAACCGCTGCAAGGCGCGCGCAACATGAGCATGGAGTCGCTGTACGAATACGGCAGCCGTGCCGGCGTGTGGCGCATCCTCAAGCTGTTCAAGGAATTCGACATCCCGCTGACCATTTTCGCCGTGGCCATGGCCGCCCAGCGCCATCCGGATGTGATCCGTGCGATGGTCGACGCCGGCCATGAGATCTGCAGCCACGGCTACCGCTGGATCGACTACCAGTACATGGACGAGGCCCAGGAGCGCGAGCACATGCTCGAAGCGATCCGCATCCTCACCGAGTTGACCGGCGAACGCCCATTGGGCTGGTACACCGGGCGCACCGGCCCCAACACCCGGCGGCTGGTGATGGAGGAAGGCGGTTTCCTTTACGACTGCGACACCTACGACGACGACCTGCCCTACTGGGAGCCCAACAACCCCACCGGCAAGCCGCACCTGGTGATCCCCTACACCCTGGACACCAACGACATGCGCTTCACCCAGGTGCAGGGTTTCAACAAGGGCGACGACTTTTTCGAATACCTCAAAGACGCTTTCGATGTGCTCTACGCCGAAGGCGCCGACGCACCAAAAATGCTCTCCATCGGCCTGCACTGCCGCCTGATCGGCCGCCCTGCCCGGCTGGCTGCCTTGAAGCGCTTTATTGAATACGCCAAAGGTCACGAGCAAGTGTGGTTCGCCCGTCGCGTGGACATTGCCCGTCACTGGCAAGAAACCCACCCCTTCAAGGGAGCGGCGAAATGACTGCGTTCCAAACCTTAAAACCCTCGACCCTGAGCCGCGACGAATTCGTCGCCGCCTTCGCCGACATCTACGAACATTCGCCATGGGTGGCCGAAAAGGCCTTCGACCTGGGCCAGGACGCGTCGATCGACCAGATCGAAAGCCTGCACCAGCGCATGAGCGATATCCTGTTGAGCGCCGATCATGCCAGCCAGCTGGCCCTGATCAACGCTCACCCGGACCTGGCCGGTAAAGCTGCCGTCCAGGGCCAACTTACCGAAGCCAGCACCCATGAACAGGCTGGCGCCGGTATTCACCAATGCACGGCGGAAGAGTTTTCGCGCTTCACCGAGCTGAACGAAGCCTACAAAGCCAAGTTCAAGTTTCCCTTCATCATGGCGGTAAAAGGCAGCAACCGGCACCAGATCCTCGCCGCGTTCGAAACACGCATTCACAATTCGGCAGACGCCGAGTTCAAATGCGCACTGGCCGAGATCAACAAGATCGCGTTGTTCCGTTTATTGACCCTCTAAACGACCATCCCCAGCCACTCTATCTAAGGCAGACAAGAAGAATGAAAGCTTACGCCGTACCTTTCGAGAAGTTCGTCAACCTGGCCGACGCCCGCCTGGGCACCAAAATCATCTCCGTCACCGATGACTGGTTTGCCGACGCCAACCGCCTGTTCCAGCCGACCCCGGCCGTGTGGAAGGAGGGCGTTTTCGATGACAACGGCAAGTGGATGGACGGCTGGGAGTCACGCCGCAAGCGCTTCGAAGGCTACGACAGCGCGGTGATCCGCCTGGGCGTTCCCGGCTCGATCAAGGGCGTGGACATCGACACTTCATTCTTCACCGGCAACTACCCGCCGTCTGCCTCGCTGGAAGCCTGCTTCCTGGCCTCGGGCGAACCGGATGACAACACGCAGTGGGTGGAAGTGCTGTCCGCCGTCGAGCTGCAGGGCAACAGCCACCACTACCACGAAATCAACAACGACCAGGCCTTCAGCCACCTGCGTTTCAACATCTACCCTGATGGCGGCGTAGCGCGTCTGCGGGTGTATGGCGTGCCGTTCCGCGACTGGTCGTCGGTGGGTGACAACGAACAGGTCGACCTCGCAGCCGCGCTGAATGGCGGCCGTGCCCTGGCGTGTTCCGATGAACACTTCGGCCGCATGAGCAACATCCTCAACCCGGGCCGTGGCATCAACATGGGCGACGGCTGGGAAACCGCACGTCGTCGTACGCCAGGCAATGACTGGGTCATCGTCGCCTTGGGCCACCCAGGCGAGATCGAGAAAATCATCGTCGACACCCTGCACTTCAAGGGCAACTACCCGGACACTTGCTCGATCCAGGGCGCGTTCGTCAAGGGCGGCACCGACAGCCAGATCGAAACCCAATCGCTGTTCTGGCGCGAACTGCTGCCGGCGCAGAAACTGGAAATGCACGCCGAACACACGTTTGCCGAGCAGATCAAGGCGCTGGGGCCGATTACCCACATCCGCTTGAACGTGTTCCCGGATGGTGGTGTGAGCCGTTTGCGCGTCTTGGGCAAAGTAGCTAAATAAGCGGTGAGCCCATCGCAGGCAAGCCAGCTCCCACATTTGAATGTATTCGCAGATCAAAATGTGGGAGCCGGGTTTGCCCGCGATAGCAATAGAACAAACAACACAGAATCCGGATTAAGAAGACAACCATGCGCACACTGATGATCGAGCCCCTGACCAAAGAAGCCTTCGCCCCTTTCGGAGACGTTATCGAAACCGATGGCAGCGATCACTTCATGATCAACAACGGGTCGACCATGCGCTTTCACAAGCTGGCAACGGTAGAAACCGCACAGCCTGAAGACAACGCGATCATCAGCATCTTCCGCGCCGACGCGCAGGACATGCCGCTGACCGTGTGCATGCTGGAGAGACACCCGCTGGGCAGCCAGGCGTTCATACCGCTGCTCGGCAACCCCTTTCTGATCGTGGTCGCGCCACTTGGCGATGCACCTGTATCAGGCTTGGTCCGCGCCTTCGTTACCAACGGCAGGCAGGGCATTAATTACCATCGCGGCGTCTGGCACCACCCGGTGCTGACGATCGAAAAGCGGGATGACTTCCTGGTGGTTGATCGCAGTGGCACAGGCAATAACTGCGATGAGCATTTTTTTGAAGAGGATGAGCGGTTGATCCTCGCCCCCCACCAATAAGAGAAGGCCGGATCACCCGACAACAAGGGTGACAGGCGAGAGGTAAAGACTGTGGAAGCACATCTGTTGGAATGGCTGAACCTTAGCGTGCGCTGGGTTCACATGATCACTGGCGTCGCGTGGATCGGCGCTTCCTTCTATTTCGTCTGGCTGGAAAACAACCTTAACCGCGTCAACCCCAAGGACGGCCTGGCCGGTGACTTGTGGGCGATCCACGGTGGCGGTATCTACCACCTGGAAAAATACAAACTGGCCCCACCGACCATGCCGGACAACCTGCATTGGTTCAAATGGGAAGCCTATTTCACCTGGATGTCGGGCGTCGCGCTGCTGTGCGTGGTGTTCTACCTCAACCCGACGCTCTATCTGCTGGCTCCGGGCAGCACCCTGAGCGGTACCGAAGGCGTCTTGCTGGGCATCGGCTCGCTGTTCGCCGGCTGGTTCATCTACTCCTTCCTCTGCGACTCGGCCCTGGGCAAACGCCCTGCCCTGCTCGGTTTCATCCTGTTTGTGCTGTTGATTGCGGCGGCCTACGGCTTCAGCAAAGTGTTCAGCGGCCGTGGCGCCTACCTGCACGTGGGTGCGGTGATCGGCACCATCATGGTCGGTAACGTGTTCCGTATCATCATGCCCGCCCAGCGCGCGCTGGTGGCGGCCATCGCCGAGAACCGCACGCCCGATCCGGCCCTGCCGGCCAAGGGTTTGCTGCGCTCGCGGCACAACAACTACTTCACCTTGCCGGTGCTGTTCATCATGATCAGCAACCACTTCCCGAGCACCTACGGCAGCCAATACAACTGGCTGATCCTGGCCGGTATCGCGGTGGCGGCGGTGTTGGTGCGGCACTACTTCAACACCCGGCATAACAGCCAGAAGTATGCGTGGACCTTGCCGGTGGGCGCGTTGGCAATGATCAGCCTGGCGTATGTCACCGGGCCAAAACCGGCCGAACCGATTGCCAAGGCACCGGCGGCCATTGAGTACCAGCCATTGCCTGAAACGGCGTTGGGCGGAGGCTTGAAACCCGCAGCACCCGCCGCTCCCGCCGCCGAACCTGCACCCGCCCAAGCCTCCACGGACTTCGGCCAGGTCCACAGCGTGATCGAGCAACGCTGCACCGTGTGCCACTCGGCGAAGCCGACCAGCCCACTGTTCAGTACCGCGCCAGCTGGCGTGATGTTCGACACACCGGCACAGATCCAGCAACAGGCCGCGCGCATTCAAGCGCAGGCCGTGGCCAGCCAGATCATGCCGCTGGGCAACATCACCCAGATGACCCAGCAGGAGCGCGACTTGATCGGCACCTGGATCAACCAGGGAGCCCGCACCAATTAACAACTGACTCACACAGATCCAAATGTGGGAGCGGGCTTGCTCGCGAAGGCGCTGGATCAGTCAGCACATTCAGTGACTGACACACCGTATTCGCGAGCAAGCCCGCTCCCACAGGGGATTTGTGGTGATGTAGAGATTGCGTTTCAAACAACACAAAAATAAAAAGATCCGAGGTGTTGCATGACCGAGTTAGTCGAACCGCAGATTCCTGCCGCGCCCGCCATGGTGCGGCTGCCCCTCTTGCAACTGATTCTGGTAGGCCTGCAACACGTCTTGCTGATGTACGGCGGCGCCGTCGCCGTGCCCCTGATCATTGGCCAGGCCGCGGGCCTGAGCCGTGAAGAAATCGCCTTTCTGATCAACGCCGACCTGTTGGTGGCCGGCATCGCCACCCTGGTGCAGTCGTTCGGCATCGGTCCGGTGGGCATTCGCATGCCGGTGATGATGGGCGCCAGTTTCGCCGCCGTCGGCAGCATGGTCGCCATGGCCGGCATGCCCGGTATCGGCTTGCAGGGGATCTTCGGTGCGACCATCGCCGCCGGGTTCTTCGGCATGCTGATGGCGCCGTTCATGTCCAGGATCGTGCGCTTCTTTCCGCCGCTGGTGACCGGCACCGTGATCACCGCCATCGGCCTGTCGCTGTTTCCCGTCGCCGTAAATTGGGCCGGTGGCGGCAGCGCCGCCGCCACGTTTGGCTCGCCGATTTACCTGGCGATTGCCGCCCTGGTATTGGCCACCATCCTGCTGATCAACCGCTTCATGCGCGGCTTCTGGGTGAACATCTCGGTGCTGATCGGCATGGGCCTGGGTTACGCCTTGTGCGGCGTTATCGGCATGGTCGACCTCAGCGGCCTGGCCGCAGCGCCGTGGGTTCAAGTGGTGACGCCACTGCACTTCGGCATGCCGAAGTTCGAGTTGGCGCCGATCCTGTCGATGTGCCTGGTGGTGGTGATCATCTTTGTCGAATCCACCGGGATGTTCCTCGCGCTGGGCAAGATCACCGGCCAGGAGGTCACGCCGAAGATGCTGCGCCGTGGCCTGCTGTGTGATGCCGGTGCGTCCTTCTTCGCCGGGTTCTTCAACACCTTCACGCACTCCTCGTTCGCGCAGAATATCGGCCTGGTGCAGATGACCGGCGTGCGGTGCCGCTCGGTGACGATCATGGCCGGGGCCTTTCTGATTGTGCTCAGCCTGCTGCCCAAGGCCGCATTCCTGGTAGCGTCGATTCCACCGGCGGTGCTCGGCGGCGCAGCGATTGCCATGTTCGGCATGGTCGCGGCCACCGGGATCAAGATCCTCCAGGAAGCCGACATCGCCGACCGACGCAACCAACTGCTGGTGGCCGTGAGCATCGGCATGGGCCTGATCCCGGTGGTGCGCCCGGAGTTCTTCGCGCAGCTGCCGTTGTGGATGAGCCCGATTACCCACAGCGGAATCGCCATGGCGACCCTCAGCGCGTTGTCGCTGAACATACTGTTCAACATTCTCGGCGGTGCTGAGCGCCCCGCCGTCGCCCACACGCATTGATTCCTTTGTTAGTAAAAAAATAACAACAAACAGGGAACACCCGCATGCAAACCATTCACCCGGGGCCGGCCACACGCCGTGCCCCATTCTCGCCCCACGCGCTCTTTAACAGCGCACTTGAGCCAAGGCTTTGGAGCCAGTATTCTCCGCGCCCGCTCGAATCGACTCAAAAAAAAACAGCGAATGTAAAAGCTGACTGCAAGGCCAACTTATCCCGGCCCCACGTCTGCTGCCAAAGTGCGCAAAAGTCCTCTGAATTCGACTGCATCTCATGCAGCCGACGGGGATTTTTTGGCTTTTTAAACACCTTGGCGCAGCTCTTGCTAAAAGCATCAAAGCTGACCGAACAGACGATTTTTGCAGCGAACCAAAAGGCGCCACACCAGAGCGCCTGCGTAGAAGAAAAACCACAAAACTTTAACTCGGGAGCAACCGAATGAAACCTATGTTCAAAGGCCTGATGCTGGCGGGATCCCTGCTGGCTGGTGGCCAGGCCGTGGCCGGTGACGTGTTGCAGTGGCAGAACAACAGCCTGACTTACCTGTGGGGCAAGAGCTTTACCGTTAACCCGCAGATCCAGCAAACCGTTACGTTCGAACATGCCGATGCATGGAAGTACGGCGACAACTTCTTCTTCCTCGACCGCATCTTTTATAACGGCAAGGAAGACGGCAACGTCGGCCCGAATACTTACTACGGCGAGTTCAGCCCGCGCTTGTCGTTCGGCAAGATTCTGGACAAGGATTTGTCACTCGGCCCGATCAAGGATGTGCTGTTGGCCTTCACTTACGAGTTCGGCGAAGGCGATAACGAGTCGTACCTGCTGGGCCCTGCCTTTGACCTGAACATTCCGGGTTTCGATTACTTCCAGCTGAACTTCTACCAGCGCCAGACCGAAGGCAATCGCCCGGGCGACGGTGTGTGGCAGATCACCCCGGTATGGTCCTACACCATCCCCGTGGGCAGCTCCGACATCCTGATCGACGGCTTCATGGACTGGGTCACGGACAACGACAAGAACGCCCGTGGCACCTACCACGCCAACCTGCACTTCAACCCGCAAGTCAAATATGACCTGGGTAAAGCGCTGCATTGGGGCGACAAACAGCTGTACGTGGGCTTTGAGTACGACTACTGGAAGAACAAGTACGGGATCGAAGACACCGGTGCGTTCAAGACCACCCAGGACACGGCGAGCTTCCTGGTGAAGTACCACTTCTAAAGAACACTGCAGGACAAAATGTGGGAGGGGGCTTGCCCCTCCCACATTTTAGCCCTGTGCGATGCCGAGGAACCGTGTGATCTCATCACGCTTGGCCAGCGCATCTTTGCGCCCCAGCTCAATCAACTCGCTGCAATACCCCGCCTCGAACAGCAGGTAACTCAACACCCCCGCCCCACTCGTCTTGGTCGCTCCCGGCCCGCGTAAAAACAAGCGCAATGCCGCCGGCAATTCCTGGCGATGACGCGCCGCGATTTCATCGATGGGCTGGCTCGGCGCAATCACCAGCACTTCGACCGGCGCCAGGCCCTGAGCCGCGCTGTCGGCCGGCTGGAAATGGCTGAACTGATTCAAGCGCTCCAGCAACTCGATATCACTTTCCAGGCTGTCGATGAACGTGCTGTTGAGCATATGCCCACCAATCTGCGCCAAGGTCGGTTCCTGGCCCGTATAGGTGCGCTGCGCTGCCGGCTCGTTACCCCGTGGGTTGCCGCTGACGCCGACCACCAGCACGCGGGTAGCCCCCAGGTGCAACGCCGGGCTGATCGGCGCCGATTGCCGCACGGCACCGTCGCCGAAATATTCCTGATCGAGTTTCACCGGGGCAAACAGCAAGGGGATCGCCGAGCTGGCGAGCAGGTGCTCAACCGTGAGCTGGGTAGGCATGCCGATTCGTCGGTGGCGCAGCCACGCATCGATGGTGCCGCCGCTTTGGTAGAAGGTCACGGCTTGCCCGGACTCGTAACCAAAAGCGGTCACCGCCACCGCCTGTAAATGCTTGTTGCGGATTGCCTCGTCGATGCCGTCCAGGTTCAGGCGCTCTTGCAGCAGGTCGCGCAGCGGCGAGCTATTGAGCAGCGCCACCGGCACCTGAGCGCCGATACCCAGCAGGCTATGCACAAAGAAGCGGCTGGCCTGGCGAATCACCCCCGGCCAATCGCTGCGCAATACGAGGTGGCTGCGAAAGCCCTGCCAGAAGGCTGTAAGACGCTGAATGGCAGCCGTGAAGTCCATCGCACCACTGGCCAGGCTCACCGCGTTGATCGCACCGGCAGAGGTGCCGACAATCACCGGAAAGGGGTTGGGCGCCCCCGGCGGCAACAGCTCGGCAATCGCCGCCAATACGCCCACCTGATACGCCGCTCGCGCCCCGCCGCCGGAAAGAATCAAGCCTGTAACCGGTTCAGCTGGGCGCATCGCATCACTCCATGTGGGGAAAAGGTCGTTCTTGTCAGCGGCGTTTTTCGTACAGCTTGGGTTCGCCCGGTGGCCGGCTCTTGAAGCGGCGATGGGTCCAAAGGTATTGCTCGGGGCATTCGCGCACCGAAGCCTCGACCCACTGGTTGATGCGCAGGCAGTCGGATTCATCGCTTTCGCCGGGGAAGTCGGTCAACGGCGGGTGGATCACCAGGCGGTAACCGCTGCCGTCCGCCAGGCGCTGCTGGGTGAACGGCACCACGAGTGCCTTGCCGAGCTTGGCGAACTTGCTGGTGGCGGGCACCGTCGCGGCCTGGATGCCGAACAGCGGCACGAAGAGGCTTTGCTTGGCGCCGTAGTCCTGGTCCGGTGCGTACCAGATGGCGCGGCCGGCGCGCAGCAGCTTGAGCATGCCGCGCACGTCTTCGCGCTCCACCGCCAGCGAATCGAGGTTGTGGCGCTCGCGGCCACGCCGCTGGATGTAGTCGAACAACGGGTTGCCGTGCTCGCGGTACATGCCATCAATGGTGTGTTTCTGCCCCAGCAGCGCGGCGCCGATTTCCAGGGTGGTGAAGTGCAGGGCCATCAGGATCACGCCCTTGCCGTCCAGCTGGGCCTGCTTGAGGTGTTCGAGGCCTTCGACGTGGGCCAGGCGCGCCAGGCGCTGGCGCGACCACCACCAGCTCATGGCCATCTCGAAGAAGGCGATGCCGGTGGAGGCGAAATTTTCCTTGAGCAGCTGCTTGCGCTCTTTGGCGGACTTTTCCGGGAAGCACAGTTCAAGATTTCGCGCGGCAATGCGGCGACGTTCACCGGCCACCCGGTACATGCCCGCACCCAGCAGGCGACCAATGGTCAACAACGCGCGGTACGGCAGTTGGGTGACCAGCCACAGCAGGCCGAGTCCCAGCCATAACAGCCAAAAACGCGGGTGAAAAAATACAGCTCGAAAACGCGGGCGATCCATTACAGATTCCGGTAAAGACAGGGCCGCGCATTCTACAACGGTTCGACTCGGCTTGCGGCCAGTGAGTGTTCTCGTTATAAGTCTCGACACTTTTCGTGACAAGCCGCTTTTGCCGACCATGAGCCAAACCGAACCGCTAGACCAAGATCCCGTGTTCCAGCTGAAAGGCAGCATGCTCGCCATCACCGTGCTGGAACTCGCCCGCAACGACCTCGACGCCCTGGACCGCCAGCTCGCCGCCAAGGTCGCCCTGGCCCCGAATTTCTTCAACAACGCCCCGCTGGTGCTGGCCCTGGACAAACTGCCGGCCGGCCAAGGGGCGATCGACCTGCCCGGCCTGATGCGTGTGTGCCGCTCTCATGGCCTGCGCACCCTGGCGATTCGCGCCAGCCGGATCGAAGACATTGCCGCGGCCATCGCCATTGAACTGCCAGTACTGCCGCCGTCGGGTGCACGCGAGCGTCCGCTGGAACCTTTGGTCGGCGAAGTGAAGAAAAAACCGGAAAAACCGCCCGAGCCGACGATCAAGCCTACAAAGATCATCACCTCTCCCGTACGCGGCGGGCAGCAAATTTACGCCCAGGGCGGCGACCTGGTGGTGATCTCTTCGGTCAGCCCCGGCGCGGAACTTCTCGCCGATGGCAACATCCATGTATACGGCCCGATGCGTGGGCGTGCCCTCGCCGGCATCAAGGGTGATACCAAGGCCCGGATTTTTTGCCAGCAGTTGACCGCTGAACTAGTGTCCATCGCAGGCCAGTACAAGGTTGCAGAAGATTTGCGCCGTGATCCGCTGTGGGGGGCCGGGGTGCAGGTCAGCCTGTCGGGCGATGTGTTGAACATCATCCGTCTTTAACGGATACTGCCGCATTTTCCAAGCATCTCTAGACTCTGATAGCACAGCGAAACCGGCAAGACTTTCGTAGGAATCATTGAAAGTTGGCGTTTCCCCTCGGAAACCACATCTTTTTCCTACAGAAGCTGTCCGCCTGCAGCGAGTTCCAAGAGATGTTTTTCAGGGGCTGAAAAGTCCTTTTTCCTTAGGGGTGAAACACCTTGGCCAAGATTCTCGTGGTTACATCCGGCAAGGGTGGTGTGGGTAAGACCACCACCAGCGCCGCTATCGGTACCGGCCTCGCACTGCGCGGCCACAAGACAGTCATCGTCGACTTCGACGTCGGTTTGCGTAACCTCGACCTGATCATGGGCTGCGAACGCCGCGTGGTGTACGACTTCGTCAACGTGGTGAACGGCGAAGCCAACCTGCAACAGGCCCTGATCAAGGACAAGCGCCTTGAGAACCTGTACGTACTGGCTGCCAGCCAGACCCGCGACAAAGATGCGCTGACCAAAGAAGGCGTAGGCAAGGTTCTGGCCGAGCTGAAGGAAACCTTCGAATACGTGGTGTGCGACTCCCCGGCCGGTATCGAAACCGGTGCTCACCTGGCGATGTACTTCGCCGATGAAGCCATCGTGGTGACCAACCCGGAAGTCTCCTCGGTACGTGACTCGGACCGTATGCTCGGCCTGTTGGCCAGCAAGTCCAAGCGCGCCGAAGAAGGCCAGGACCCGATCAAGGAACACCTGCTGCTCACCCGCTACAACCCTGAGCGCGTCAGCAACGGCGAAATGCTCGGTGTTGAAGACGTCAAGGACATCCTCGCCGTGACCCTGCTGGGCGTGATCCCGGAATCCCAGGCCGTGCTGAAGGCGTCCAACCAGGGCGTACCGGTGATTCTTGATGACCAGAGCGACGCCGGCCAGGCGTACAGCGATGCAGTCGATCGCTTGCTGGGCAAGACCGTGGAACATCGCTTCCTCGATGTTAAGAAGAAGGGATTCTTCGAGCGTATCTTTGGAGGCAACTAAACAATGAAATTTCTCGACTTCTTTCGCGCCAACAAAAAGCCAAGTACCGCGTCGGTAGCGAAAGAGCGTCTACAGATCATCGTGGCGCACGAACGCGGCCAACGCAGCACCCCGGACTACCTGCCAGCCTTGCAGAAGGAACTGGTTGAGGTGATCCGCAAGTACGTGAATATCGGCAACGATGACGTACATGTCGCCCTGGAAAACGACGGCAGCTGCTCGATTCTGGAACTCAATATCACCCTGCCTGATCGTTAATCGAAAAGGCGGCCGCCACGGCGGCTCGGTCACCTTGATCCCTGTGCGGGAACCGGGTGGGCGAGCCGCCGTTGGCGTTTGTTACGAGGCTGTTTAATGCCGCTGTCCACTATTCATATCCTGCATCAGGACGACGCTGTCCTGGTGGTGAACAAACCGACCCTGCTGCTTTCGGTGCCTGGCCGCGCCGACGACAACAAGGACTGCCTGATCACCCGCCTGCAGGAAAACGGCTACCCCGAAGCCCGCATCGTTCATCGTCTGGACTGGGAAACCTCGGGGATCATCCTGCTGGCCCGCGACGCCGATTCCCATCGCGAACTGTCCCGCCAGTTTCACGACCGCGAAACCGAAAAGGCCTACACCGCCTTGGCCTGGGGCCAGCCGGAACTGGACAGCGGCAGCATCGACCTGCCCCTGCGCTACGACCCGCCGACCAAGCCGCGCCATGTGGTGGACCACGAATTCGGCAAACATGCGCTGACGTTCTGGAAGGTACTGGAACGCTGCGGCGACTGGTGCCGCGTCGAACTCACGCCGATCACCGGGCGCTCGCATCAGCTGCGCGTGCACATGCTGTCGATCGGCCACCCACTGCTCGGTGATGGCCTGTACGCCCACGACCAAGCCCTGGCCGCCTGGCCGCGCCTGTGCCTGCACGCGAGCATGTTGAGCTTCACCCATCCGCAGAGTGGCGAGCGCTTGCGCTTCGAGTGCCCTGCCCCGTTCTAAAGCTGGTAATACAATCAAAATGTGGGAGCGGGCTTGCTCGCGAATGCGGTGTGCCAGTCACTGGATGCGCTGACTGATCCACCGCATTCGCGAGCAAGCCCGCTCCCACATTGAGTTCTGCGTCAGTTCTCGCCACCGAGTCAAACCAATACGGTAAACTCCGCGCATTGCTGTCTGGAGCTATTTATGCGCGAAGCGTTGAATCAAGGCCTGATCGACTTCCTCAAGGCCTCCCCTACTCCTTTTCATGCCACTGCCGCCCTCGCCCAGCGCCTGGAAGCGGCGGGTTACCAGCGCCTCGACGAGCGCGAAACCTGGACCACCGAGGCCAACGGTCGCTATTACGTGACCCGCAACGACTCCTCGATCATCGCCTTCAAGCTTGGCCGCCACTCGCCGCTGCTGGGCGGGATTCGCCTGGTCGGCGCCCACACCGACAGCCCGTGTCTGCGGGTCAAGCCTCAGCCCGAGCTGCAGCGCCAGGGCTTCTGGCAGCTGGGCGTGGAAGTCTACGGCGGTGCGCTGCTGGCGCCGTGGTTCGACCGCGACCTGTCACTGGCCGGCCGCGTGACCTTCCGCCGCGACGGCAAGGTCGAGAGCCAGCTGATCGACTTCAAGCTGCCCATCGCGATCATCCCCAACCTGGCTATCCACCTGAACCGTGAAGCCAACCAGGGTTGGGCGATCAACGCCCAGACCGAGCTGCCGCCGATCCTCGCGCAATTTGCCGGTGACGAGCGCGTGGACTTCCGCGCCGTGCTCACCGAGCAACTGGCAAGGGAACACGGCCTGAATGCGGATGTGGTGCTCGACTACGAGCTGAGCTTCTACGACACCCAAAGCGCCGCGGTGATCGGCCTGAACGGCGACTTCATTGCCGGTGCGCGCCTCGACAACCTGCTGTCGTGCTACGCCGGCCTGCAAGCCTTGCTCACCAGCGAAACCGACGAAACCTGCGTGCTGGTGTGCAACGACCACGAAGAAGTCGGCTCGTGCTCAGCCTGCGGCGCCGATGGCCCGATGCTTGAGCAGACCCTGCGTCGCCTGTTACCGGAAGGTGATGAGTTCGTACGGACCGTTCAGAAATCGCTGTTGGTCTCTGCCGACAATGCCCACGGCGTACACCCCAACTATGCCGAAAAGCACGACGCCAACCACGGGCCCAAGCTCAATGCCGGCCCGGTGATCAAGGTCAACAGCAACCAGCGCTACGCCACCAACAGCGAAACCGCCGGTTTCTTCCGCCACCTGTGCATGGCCCAGGAAGTGCCGGTGCAGAGCTTTGTGGTGCGCAGCGACATGGGCTGCGGCTCGACCATCGGCCCGATCACCGCCAGCCACCTGGGCGTGCGCACCGTGGACATCGGCCTGCCGACGTTTGCCATGCACTCTATCCGTGAGCTGTGCGGCAGCCATGACCTGGCGCACCTGGTGAAGGTACTCGGCGCGTTCTACGCCAGCCGCGATTTGCCCTGATCTCTGATTTTTCAGGCTAACTCGGTCAAATATGTGGGAGCGGGCTTGCTCGCGAATGCGGTGCATCAGTCAACTCATTCAGTGGCTGACACTAAGCATTCGCGAGCAAGCCCGCTCCCACATTGAGTTTTGGATACAGCTGACCTGTATCACCTGCATTTTCTGTAATCCGGCCTAGACTTGTCAGAATTCCCACTCTGACAAGGCCGTCGCCCGATGATCTCCATGTCCTCCTTCCACGCGATGCTCATCCCTATCGTGATCGGCATGATCATGCTTGCGGTCGGCTTCAACTTTCGTGACAAGGCCCTCGGCGTGTTCGGCATGTGGATCGGCATGCTGCTGATCCTCGGCACCGTGGTGTACAAGATCCTCGCCAAACTGGCCGAATGACAAATGCACTCGCATCTGGCATAGCGGCCTCGTACACTCGGTCAATTCGTCGTTTTCAAGGTTGACCGCCTCGTGCTTTCCCGTCTGTTTGCCCTGCCCTGCTACTGCCTGATCGCCCTGCTCACACTGCTGCCGCTCACGCCCGCCCAGGCCGTGGGCCTGCCTGGCCTGTTGGGCAGCGCCAACAAAACCCAACCCCAGGCCGAGGTGCCGCTGGGCCAGTCCCTGGATGAGGTGATCAAGACCCTGGAAAACGACCAGCAGCGTACCCAGCTGCTGAGCGACCTGAAAAAGCTCCGCGAAGCTACGCAAAAGGCCCAGCCGCCCGCCGAACAAGGCGTGCTCGGGCTGATCGGCAGCACGCTGTCGGGCCTGGAGCAGCAGTTTTCCGGCGCCGACAGCCCGCTGGGACGCTGGTCCAATGAAGTCGACCTGGCCAGGGATGAGTTCAGTGCGCTGATGCTGCCGGCCAGCGAATGGCTGCCGATAATCTTTGGCTTTGCGTTGATCCTGGCGGTGTGGAGCCTGCTGGCCGCCGCGCTGATCTGGCTCAGCCACCGCGTGCGCGAACGCTTCGGCCTGCCCGAGGAATTGCCGCAACACCCGCGCACCTGGGACATGCTGCGCTTCGCCCTGCGCAAACTCGGGCCGTGGCTGATCGCGCTGGTGATCACCGTGTACCTGAGCTACGCGCTGCCGTCGTCCCTGGGCAAATCCCTGGCGATGGTGCTGGCGTACGCGCTGGTGGTCGGCACCTGTTTCTCGGCTATTTGTGTGATTGCGTTTTCCCTGCTCGACGGCCCACACCGCCACCGCGCGCTTTACATCCTGCGTCACCAGGCATTCCGGCCACTCTGGTGGATCGGCAGCTTTGCCGCCTTTGGCGAAGCCTTGAGTGACCCACGGCTGGTCGCGGCGCTCGGCCAGCACCTGGCCCACACGGCCGCGACAGTCGCCAATGTGATGGCGGCGTTGTCCACCGGCGTATTTATCCTGCGTTTCCGCCGCCCGATCGCGCACTTGATCCGCAACCAACCGCTGTCGCGCCGCCTCACCCGCCGCGCGCTTACCGACACCCTGTCGATCATCGGCTCCTTCTGGTACATCCCGGCCCTGCTGCTGGTGGGCATCTCCTTGTTTGCCACCTTCCTGTCCGCCGGCGACACCAGCACCGCCCTGCGCCAGTCGCTGTTGTGCACGGTGTTGCTGGTGTTGTGCATGGTCATCAACGGCCTGGTGCGCCGCCACGCGCTCAAGCCGCAACGCGGGCACAAGCGCCATGCGCTGTATTCCGAGCGCCTGAAAAGCTTCGTCTACACCCTGGCTCACCTGGTGGTGTGGCTGGTGTTTATCGAGTTGGGCCTGCGGGTCTGGGGCCTCTCGCTGATCCGCTTTACCGAAGGCGATGGCCACGAAGTCAGCGTCAAACTGTTCGGCCTGGCCGGCACCTTGCTGTTTGCCTGGCTGATCTGGATCCTCAGCGACACCGCGATCCACCACGCCCTCACCCGCTCGCGCAAAGGCCTGGCCAACGCGCGTGCGCAGACCATGATGCCGCTGATCCGCAACGTGCTGTTCGTGACCATTTTTATCATTGCCGCGATTGTCGCCCTGGCGAACATGGGCATGAACGTCACGCCGTTGCTGGCCGGTGCCGGTGTAATCGGCCTGGCCATCGGTTTTGGTGCACAGTCATTGGTGGCGGACTTGATCACCGGCCTGTTCATCATCATCGAAGACTCCCTGGCCATCGATGACTACGTGGACGTCGGCGGCCACCTCGGCACCGTCGAAGGCCTGACTATCCGTACCGTGCGCCTGCGCGATATCGACGGCATCGTGCACACCATCCCGTTCAGCGAAATCAAGAGCATCAAGAACTACTCCCGGGAGTTCGGCTACGCGATCTTCCGGGTGGCGATCCCCTACAACATGGAAATCGACGACGCGATCAAGCTGATGCGCGACGTCGGCCAGAAGATGCGCAACGACCCGCTGCAGCGCCGCAATATCTGGTCGCCGCTGGAGATCCAGGGCGTGGAAAGCTTTGAGTCCGGCAGCGCGATCCTGCGGGCGCGGTTCAAGACCGCGCCGATCAAGCAGTGGGAAGTGTCGCGGGCGTTCAACCTGTCGCTCAAGCGCCATCTGGATGAAGCCGGGCTCGATTTGGCCACACCGCGCTTGAGTGTGCAGGTGGTGACCGCAGGCTCCGTGCAGGAGAAAGATCTACAACAATAAACTCAGGAGAGGTCCTTATGCGTTTGAACGGTCTGACACACCAGTGGGTTTTCGGTTTGCTCTGCGGCGCCGCCAGCAGTGTGGTGATAGCCGCCAGCAGTGGCCAGGACAGCGCCCGGGAGGAAATCGCCGCCCAGGCGAAAAACCTCGAGCCGACCTTGCTTGAAACCCGTCGCGATATTCACGCCCACCCTGAGCTGGGCAATACCGAAACCCGCACCGCCGAACTGGTCGCCAAGCAGCTGCGCGACCTGGGTCTTGAGGTCAAGACCGGCGTGGCCCGCACCGGCGTCGTCGCCATTTTGAAAGGTGGCCTGCCGGGACCGACCGTGGCGCTGCGCGCCGACATGGACGCATTGCCGGTCAAGGAAGTCTCCGACCTGCCTTTCGCCTCCAAGGCCAAAGGCACCTACCTGGGCAAGGAAGTCGACGTGATGCACGCCTGCGGCCACGACGCCCACACGGCGATCCTGCTGAGCACGGCGAAAATCCTTACAGGCATGCGCGACCGCTTGCCCGGCACCGTGGTGTTTTACTTCCAGCCGGCCGAAGAAGGCCCGAGCGATTTTATCCCCGATGGCAAAAACACCTGGGGCGCGAAAATGATGGTGCAGGAAGGCGTGATGAAGGCGCCCAAGCCGGATGCGGTGTTCGGCCTGCACGTGTGGGCCGGTGTACCCGCCGGCCAAATCGCCTACCGCCCGGGCCCGACGCTGGCCAGCTCGGATGACCTGCGCATCAAGATCCTCGGCAAACAGACGCATGCCGGCCGGCCCTGGGACGGGATCGACCCGATTACCGTAGGCGCGCAGACCATTGTCGGCCTGCAGACCGTGGTCAGCCGCCGCACCGATATTTCCTCGTTTCCTTCGGTAGTGAGCATCGGCACCATCAATGGCGGCACACGCTACAACATCATTCCCGAGTCGCTGGACATGAGCGGCACCATCCGTTCCTACGACTATGGCATTCGCCAGAAGCTGCATGCGGACGTGCGCCAGACCGTCGAGAAAATCGCCGAAAGCGGCGGTGCCAAAGCCGAAGTCACGATCATCGAGAAGTACGACCCGACCATCAACAACCCGGCCCTGACCGAAAAAATGCTGCCAAGCCTGCGCTGGGCGGCCAACGATGATGTGGTGCAAGGCCCGCTGGTGGGCGGCGCCGAGGACTTCTCGTTTTACGCCAAGGAAGCGCCGGGGCTGTTTGTGTTTCTGGGGGTGACGCCGAGGGATCAGGACATGAGCAAAGCCGCACCGAACCATAATCCGGGCTTCTTTGTGGATGAGTCGGCGTTAGTGGTGGGCGTGAGGACGCTGGCGTCGTTGGCGACGGATTACCTGTACACCAACACACCACAATAACGCTTTATGTGGGAGGGGGCTTGCCCCCTCCCACAATGAGTTGCGGTGAATCAACCGGCGACGACGGCACCGTCCATCTTCTGGCGCAGGCTCAACGGGCGCATATCGGTCCAGGTTTCTTCGATGTAGGCCAGGCACTCTTTCTTCATGCCGCTTTTGCCCACCGTGCGCCAGCCTTCCGGCACGGCCTTGTAATCCGGCCAGATGGAATACTGTTCTTCGTGGTTGACCACTACCTGAAACAGGATGTCGTCGCGGTCAAATACTGAGGTCATTGCTGTTCTCCATCGCTCAAAGGGCTGACTGCGCACCACGCGCAGCGCTGATATCTGTAGAAACGTTTCAAGCTCGCAAAAAATTAGAGGCTGGCGACCGCTGCCGCCAGGGCGCGCCCGAAGATCTCGGCGACCCGGTCCACTTCAATGGCGGTAATCACCAGCGGCGGCAGGAAACGCACCACGCTGCCATGCCGGCCGCCGAGTTCCAGGATCAGGCCGCGCTTGAGGCACTCACGCTGCACCAGCGGCGCCAACTGGCGATGCACCGGTGGGTGGCCCTGAATGTCAGGCGTGCCATCGGGGTTGACCAGTTCGACCCCGAGCATCAACCCACGGCCGCGAATATCACCCAGATGCGGGAAGTCGCGCTGCAGGATGCGCAAGTGTTCGCCCAGGCGCTCGCCCATGGCCGCCGCGTGGCCGGCCAGGTCGTGTTCCTTGAGGTAGCGCATCACCGCCGAACCCGCCGCCATGGCCATCTGATTGCCCCGGAAAGTACCGGCATGCGCGCCCGGCAACCAGGTGTCGAGCCAGTCGCGATACACCACCACCGCCAACGGCAGGCTGCCGCCGATGGCCTTGGACAGCACCACCACGTCCGGGATGATGCCGGCATGTTCGAAGGCAAACATCTTGCCGGTACGGCCGAACCCACTCTGGATTTCATCGACGATCAAGGCCACACCAGCTTGTTCGGTAATGCGCCGCAGGCCGCGCAGCCAGTCGAGATCGGCCGGGATCACGCCACCCTCGCCCTGGACCACTTCAACGATCACGGCAGCCGGCAACAGCACCCCGGCTTCCGGGTCATTCAGCAGGTTTTCCAGGTAATGCAGATTGACCCGCACACCTTCCGCACCACCCAGGCCGAACGGGCAGCGGTAATCGTAGGGGTAGGGCAAAAACTGCACGCCATTGCCGAGCAAGGCGCCCAAGGGTTTCTTCGGCCCCAGGCTGCCCATCAGGCTCAACGCGCCCTGGCTCATGCCGTGATAACCGCCCTGGAACGACAGCACCGTGCTGCGGCCGGTGGCGGTGCGCACCAGTTTCAACGCGGCTTCCACGGCATCGGTGCCGGTCGGGCCGCAGAACTGGATCTTGGCTTCGCGGGCCAGCTCTGCCGGCAGCAGGCCGAACAGGTCTTGCACGAACTGGTCTTTGACCGGGGTGGTCAGGTCCAGGGTGTGCAGGGGCAGTTCGTCGCTCAGCACTTGCTGGATGGCCTCGATCACCACCGGGTGGTTGTGGCCCAACGCCAGGGTGCCGGCGCCGGCGAGGCAGTCGATGAAGCTGCGGCCTTCGACGTCTTCCACGTAGATGCCCTTGGCGCGCTTGAGCGCAAGGGGGATGCGGCGCGGGTAACTGCGGGCGTTGGACTCCTGCTGGCGCTGGCGGGCGAGCAAGGGGGTTTCTTCGAACTGGTAGAGCGTTTCCGCGGGCGCCTGGCTTGCATGCACCGGGGCGTCTTCGATACGACTGGTAGCGACTGACATCTCTCGATCCCTCAATACGCTGATGATGGTGACCAAACTGCCGATCCGTTGGCGTCTGGCCCAAGGGCATGCGCACGGATTTCCTGTTCTGGAAACGCATAAGCGTGGGGGGGATTTAGGGTTGTTGTGGTTTTTGATTGGGGGCAGATCCGTTTTTGGGTGATGGCGGATATGGGTTTCGCCCTTACGGCGAGTCACTTTTGAAAAGAGCCGGAATGCCGGCCCAGCCAAAAGTAACCAAAAGGCTCTTGCCCCACCACTCGGCACCTCGCCTAGGCTCGGTGTGCCCGCTGAGGCTGTACTCAATCCAATGTGGGAGCTGGCTTGCCTGCGAAGGCATCGACTGTGTATCAAGGATGTACCGAGTTGCCCGCATCGCAGGCAAGCCAGCTCCCACAGAAAAGCAGCTTTGCGTGCTGTAGATCTGCTTTCGCTCTGCGCTCTTGATCTGCTTCAACCACTCAAGTCGGCTTTCAGGCCGCTGTGCTCTTGCTTTTGATTTTGATCTCAGGCGCCCCGTCAAACACGCTGGCCGAACGCAGGCTTGAATCCGTGGGTAACCCGGCAGGACGCCGGGTTAGCCGCGCTGGGCCAAGGATGGCCCATCGCGGCGGCCCACGGATTCAAGCCGGAGTGCGGGCACACCGAGCCGGAGGCGAGGTGCCGAGTGTTGGGGCGAGGACTTTTTGGTTACTTTTGGGTCCTTCCAAAAGTGACCCGCTGTAAGAGCGGGACCCTACGACGCCGTTACCGCAGCAACGGATATGTACTCAAAACAAAAACCGCCCCCCTCTACAACCGATCAAACGCATCTTTCAAAAACCCCGGCGCGATATACCGCTGGTAATGCGCCTCAGACAAAATGAAAAACTCCCGATCAATGGCATCACGCAAATCCAACAAGCTCCAATCGCGAAACTCCGGCAACAACACCATCCCATAAGCCTCCAGATTGGAAATCACCCGCGCCCCACGCGCGATCAACTGATACGCCCAGCAATACTCCGACTGGTGCGGCACAAAGCGAATCTTGCGCGCCTCAAGCTGCCCGCGCAGGGTCTTGGGATCAAAAATCTCCAACTTGCCAGCCATCACCTGCACCAACAGCTGCTCCAATCGCAGCCAGACCGCGCGTTTTTCTTCCTCGTTATAGCCATTCCACAAAATTACTTCATGGTGGAAGCGCTTGCAGCCACGGCACACCAGATCGCCGTAAACCGTGGAGCACAGGCCGACGCAGGGGGTCTTGATGGTTTGATTGGACATGGGCAACAACACGCAAATCAGCGAAACAGTGCGCCATGTTAGCCCTTTGTCTAAGGTTGATCACCCAGCAAACTTGGTTGGGCAACTTACCTTTAGATTTTTTTTGCCGTAGAATCATCCGGCCTTGTAAGGCGCCAATAATCCGCTGGAAGCTGTTTTCAAAGCGTCACGAGCACAGTCGTTCCTTCAGAACGGTGTTGGCGATGGTTATTACCCGGTAGGTGATAACCGCGCCAACCCTCATCAGCTCCGTTCTGCAGGCGTAAAACTTTGAAAGCAGCTTCTGTGAGGAATGCCGGCAGCGCTGGCTTTGCGGCCCAAAAAGCCCCCGAGCGCATGCGTGCCGTTCATTTCTGGATGAGCGTCCCGTGGGACCACTGATGAGGGTAATAACTGTGCTTGAAGCCTACCGCAAACATATCGAAGAGCGTGCAGCACTGGGTATCGTTCCCCAGCCGCTTAACGCCGAACAAACCGCAGGCCTGGTCGAGCTGCTGAAAAATCCTCCGGCTGGCGAAGAAGAATTCCTCGTTGACCTGATCACCAACCGCATTCCACCAGGCGTTGACGAAGCTGCCTACGTCAAGGCCGGTTTCCTGTCTGCCCTGGCCAAGGGCGAAGCCACTTCTCCCCTGATCGACAAGAAACGCGCTGTTGAACTGCTCGGCACCATGCAAGGCGGCTACAACATCGTAACGTTGGTCGAGCTGCTGGACGACGCCACGCTGGCGCCTGTCGCCGCCGCCCAACTCAAGCACACCCTGCTGATGTTCGATGCGTTCCACGATGTGGCTGAAAAAGCCAGGAACGGCAACGAACACGCCAAAGCCGTGATCCAGTCCTGGGCTGATGGCGAGTGGTTCAAGAACCGCCCTACCCTGGCCGACAAGATCAGCCTGCGCGTCTTCAAGGTCACCGGCGAAACCAATACCGACGACCTGTCGCCTGCGCCGGACGCCTGGTCCCGCCCTGACATCCCGCTGCACGCCCTGGCCATGCTGAAAATGGCGCGTGAAGGCATTGTGCCGGACGAGCAAGGCAAGACCGGCCCGATGAAGCAGATCGAAGAAATGCGCGGCCAAGGCTTCCCGATCGCCTACGTCGGTGACGTGGTCGGTACCGGTTCGTCGCGTAAATCCGCTACCAACTCGGTACTGTGGTTCTTCGGCGACGACGTGCCTTACGTGCCGAACAAGCGCGCCGGCGGCTTCTGCTTCGGCAGCAAGATCGCGCCTATCTTCTACAACACGATGGAAGATGCCGGCGCACTGCCAATCGAATTCGACGTCACCAACATGAACATGGGCGACGTGATCGACCTGTACCCGCATGCTGGCAAAGTCTGCAAACACGGCACCGATGAAGTGCTGACCACCTTCGAAATGAAGACCCCGGTGCTGTTGGACGAAGTCCGCGCCGGCGGCCGTATTCCGCTGATCATCGGCCGTGGCCTGACCGACAAGGCGCGCGCCGAGCTGGGCCTGGGCCCTACCGACCTGTTCAAGCTGCCTGAAGCCCCAGTCGACACCGGCAAAGGCTTCACCCTGGCACAGAAAATGGTCGGCAAGGCCTGCGGTTTGCCAGAAGGCGAAGGCGTTCGTCCTGGCACCTACTGCGAGCCGAAGATGACCACCGTGGGTTCCCAGGACACCACCGGTCCGATGACCCGTGACGAACTGAAAGACCTGGCGTGCCTGGGCTTCTCGACCGATCTGGTGATGCAGTCCTTCTGCCACACCGCGGCCTATCCAAAGCCGATCGACGTGACCACCCACCACACCCTGCCTGACTTCATCATGACCCGTGGCGGTGTATCGCTGCGTCCAGGCGACGGCATCATCCACAGCTGGCTGAACCGCATGCTGCTGCCGGACACCGTCGGCACCGGTGGTGACTCCCACACTCGTTTCCCGATGGGCATCTCGTTCCCGGCCGGTTCCGGTCTGGTCGCGTTCGCTGCAGCCACTGGTGTAATGCCACTGGACATGCCGGAATCGATCCTGGTGCGCTTCAAAGGCAAGATGAAACCTGGCATCACCCTGCGTGACCTGGTTCATGCCATTCCTTACTACGCGATCCAGGCTGGCCTGCTGACCGTAGAGAAGAAAGGCAAGAAAAACGCCTTCTCCGGCCGCATCCTGGAAATCGAAGGCCTGAACGACTTGACGCTGGAGCAGGCTTTCGAGCTCTCCGACGCTTCGGCTGAACGTTCGGCTGCCGGTTGCACCATCAAGCTGTCGAAAGATTCGGTGACCGAGTACCTGAACTCCAACATCACCCTGCTGCGCTGGATGATCGGCGAAGGCTACGGCGATGCACGCACCCTGGAACGTCGCGCCCAAGCGATGGAAGCCTGGGTTGCCAACCCGGAGCTGATGGAAGCCGATGCCGACGCGGAATACGCCGAAATCATCGAAATCGACCTGGCCGATATCAACGAGCCGATCCTCTGCGCACCGAACGACCCGGACGATGCCCGTCTGCTGTCGAGCGTTGCCGGTGAGAAGATCGACGAAGTGTTCATCGGCTCGTGCATGACCAACATCGGTCACTTCCGCGCTGCCGGTAAGTTGCTGGAACAGGTCAAGGGTCAGCTGCCAACCCGTCTGTGGCTGTCGCCGCCGACCAAGATGGACGCTCACCAACTGACCGAAGAAGGCTACTACGGCATCTACGGCAAGGCTGGCGCGCGCATGGAAATGCCGGGCTGCTCGCTGTGCATGGGTAACCAGGCACGCGTAGAACCGAACTCGACTGTTGTGTCGACGTCGACCCGTAACTTCCCGAACCGTCTGGGTGACGGCGCTAACGTCTACCTGGCTTCGGCCGAGCTGGCGGCAGTCTCTTCCACCCTGGGTCGTCTGCCGACCGTCGAAGAGTACATGGGCTACGCGGCCAAGCTGGACACCATGTCCGGTGAAGTCTACCGCTACCTGAACTTCGACCAGATCGCCGAGTTCCGCAAGATCGCAGCAAGCGCCAACATCCCTGTGATTCAAGCCTAAGGGTTGTTGATGTAAAAAACGCCGTGCATCTCAGGATGCACGGCGTTTTTTTATGCCTGCAGTAAACCTTTACTGCCACCACAAAATACATGTGGGAGCTGGCTTGCCTGCGATAGCGGTCGTTCAGTCACTGTCTCAGGTGACAGATACAGCGCAATCGCAGGCAAGCCAGCTCCCACATTTTTAGATCTTTACTGCTGCGAAGGCCGTATCCGACCTTAAACAATAAACGAATACACCAACCCGGTAATCGCCACCAAACCCACCGCCGTGACAAACACGTTGGACGCCTGCCCACGGTACTTGGCCATGGCCGGCACCTTGCGGATCGCGTACATCGGCATCAGGAACAGGATCGACGCAATCACCGGCCCGCCCAGGGTCTCAATCATGCCGAGGATGCTTGGGTTGAGCGTGGCCACGATCCAGCACACCACCAGCATGAAAGCGGCGGTCATGCGGTCGAGCGTCTTCGCGGCTGGGCGGCGACCGGTTTTCAGCACCAGGCCCTTGAGGCCTTCACTGGCGCCAATGTAATGGCCCAGGAACGACTTGGCGATTGCCACGAACGCGATCAGCGGTGCAGCGAACTCGATAGTCGGGTTGTTGAAGTGGTTGGCCAGGTACGACAGGATCGACAGGTTCTGTGCCTTCGCCTCAGCCAGTTGCGCCGGCGACAGGGTCAGCACGCAGCTGAACACGAAGAACAGCACCATCACCACCATCAACACGTGCGCGCGGCACAGGATCTGCGAGCTGCGCTCATCGGCGTGGGCGCCGTACTGGCGTTTCTGGTCCACCGCAAACGCCGAGATGATCGGGGAATGGTTGAACGAGAACACCATCACCGGAATCGCCAGCCACAGGGTGTTGAGCAGCGCGGACGGCGCCGGCACCTCACTCGCGGTGCTGAGAATGCCGCCGTTCCAGTGCGGGATCAGGTACACCGCCAGGAACAGCAAGGCGACGATAAACGGGTACACCATCAGGCTCATGGCCTTGACGATCACTTGCTCACCGCAACGCACCACCGCCAGCAGGCCAAGGATCAGCACAAACGACAGGATCGCCCGCGGCGGCGGCATGATATGCAGTTGGTGTTCCATGAAGCTGCCCACCGTGTTGGTCAGCGCCACGCTGTAGATCAGCAGGATCGGGAAGATCGCCAGGAAGTACAACAAGGTGATCAGTGCACCGGCGGTGATGCCGAAATGCTCTTCAACCACGTCGGTGATGTCGGAACCTTCACGACCGGACAGTACGAAACGAGTCAGGCCACGGTGGGCAAAAAACGTCATCGGGAAGGCCAGCAGCGCCAGGATCACCAGAGGCCAGAAGCCGCCCAGGCCGGCGTTGATTGGCAGAAACAAGGTGCCGGCGCCAATGGCGGTGCCGAACAGGCCAAGCATCCAGGTGGTGTCCTGGCGGCTCCAGCTTGTGAGGGTTGCAGGTGTCGTTGCATAGCGTTCGTCGACGCTATTGGCCTGATCATTCATCCGGTCGGATCTCCGCATTTACACAGCCGGGACGAGTCAGAAAAACCTGACAGGCAGCGCCCCGACCATAGAAGGGGCGAGATTGTCCGGGATTCTCGTGAATAAGCAAAGACTTAGCTGAGGAGCGGTTGGCCGGCGCAGACGCTTGAGGTCGACCGCGGGCATCCGGAAGCCCAACATCTAAAGACATTTCCTACAGCAAAATCAGGCGCCGCTTGCGAATGGCCGTGGCACAAACCAATACCCTCGCACAGGCCAACACACCAACCTGCTGACTTTTAACCACGGGAATCAGACGATGCGAAAACTCAGTATTGCTTTAACGGGTTTGTTACTTTCGAGCCTGCTGGTGGCGAGCGAAACTTATGCCAAAAGAGGTGAACGCGGGCCGGACATTCTTGCATTGACCGCCTCGCCGCAATGGCTGACGACCAAGGTCTACACCGAGGGTGAGCCGCAAATTGACGTGAAGGCCAATTACCCCAACGTGGTAGGCCTGTCGATGTGGGACACACAACGTAATCGTTACGAATTCTTTGACCACAAGACCGGTGCATCAAAACTCGCCAACGGCGGTGGCGGGTATTTCCTGATCACGGGCGACGGCGAAAACCATATCCTGGTGCCTGACATCGGAACGACCCGAACCTACGTCAGACGGCTGGAGAAACTCGACAGCAGCGAATTCACCTACTCGCGCGAAGTACCTCGGGATATGGTCGCCAACAACCCTCTCGTGCGGATTTACGTGGTGCACGCCCCTTATACAGGCCCCATTAAAACATTGATGTCCGAGTAGTCGCCGGGATGAAAACCCAGTTCTGCATCGACACCACCTGCCGCGTGGCGGTAGAACTGGGTTCTCGGTGGTACTTCCCGAAGGCGGCCATACCTGCACGGACACCCCGCTCCTACAGTAAATTTTTCCATCTCTACAAATCGCGTTGTCTTACAAATCCAGCATACTCATGCCCTCAAACCCTTCAGGAAGAGCGTTCCGATGACCACCACTGTTCTGGTCCTGGTTGAAACCATCAACGAATACCTGCAAATCATCGAGAGCAATGACTTTCACGTGATCCTCGCGCCCACGCCCGCCGAACGCGCCCAGGCCATCAAGGCCCATGGCAGCCAGATCAAGGCGGTGCTGACCCGTGGCCCGCTGGGCTTGTATGCCGAGGAAATCGCCGCCCTGCCGCTGCTGGAGATCATTTGCGTGATTGGCGCCGGCTACGAGCATGTGGACCTGCAGGCCGCGAGCAACCGAGGGATTGTGGTGACCAATGGCGCCGGGGTGAACGCGCCGTCGGTGGCTGACCACGCGATGGCGCTGCTGCTGTCGCTGGTGCGCGGCATCCCGCAGACGGACGCGGCCGTGCGCCGCAACGAGTGGCCCAAGGTCATGCGCCCTTCCCTGGGTGGCAAGCAATTGGGCATTCTCGGGCTCGGCGCCGTCGGGCTGGAGATCGCCAAGCGCGCCGCCCTCGGTTTCGGTATGGAGGTGAGTTACCACAACCGCCAGCCCCGCGATGATGTGGATTACACCTACTGCGCCACGGCGGTGGAACTGGCGCGCACCTCGGACTTTCTGATCCTGGCCACGCCCGGCGGTGCCGGCACCCGCCACCTGATCGATCGCAATGCCCTGGACGCCCTCGGCCCGAACGGCTACCTGGTGAACATCGGTCGCGGCAGCGTGGTGGTCACCGCCGACCTGGTTGCGGCGCTGGAACAACGCCGTATCGGCGGCGCGGCGCTGGATGTGTTCGACGACGAGCCCCAGGTGCCCGACGCACTCAAACACTTGAACAACACCGTGCTCACCTCGCACGTCGCCGGCCTCTCGCCCGAGGCGGCCCACGACACCGTGCAGCGGGTGGCCGATAACCTGGTGGAATACTTCGCCGGCCGCCCAGTGCTTACGCCGGTTACCTTGCCGGCGCCCGAAAAATGACCGATCAGGCACGCTGATCACCGTTCAACACGCTAACCTATTAAGCCGCCCCGACCTTGTCGCTGGGCGGCTGCGCGCATTAGATTAGGAAATAGTCCGAGGCCTTTAGAATAAGCAGAAGGGATAAGCATGGCGCTGAACGACCAATCGACCCAGATCCGCCCAGGCGAAGAACTTGATGCCGGCCTGATCGATCCCTACCTCAAGGCCCATATCCCGGGCCTGAGCGGTACGCCCACGATCAGCCAGTTCCCCGGTGGTGCGTCGAACCTGACCTACCTGCTGGAATATCCCGGCCAGGAATTCGTGCTGCGCCGCCCGCCCTTCGGCCACAAGGCCAAGTCCGCCCACGACATGGGCCGCGAATTCCGCATTCTCAACAGGCTCAAGGACGGCTTCCCGTATTGCCCCAAGGCCTACGTGCATTGCACCGACGAGTCGGTGATCGGTGCCGAGTTCTATGTAATGGAGCGCGTCAACGGAATCATCCTGCGCTCCGACCTGCCCGCCGAACTGGGCCTGGACGCGGCCAAGACCGAGGCACTGTGCAAAAGCTTCATCGACAAGTTCGTCGAACTGCACCAGGTCGACTACACCGCCTGCGGCCTGGCCGGCCTGGGCAAGCCCGAGGGCTACGTGCAGCGCCAGATTCGCGGCTGGAGCGACCGCTACGAAAAAGCCCTGACCCCCGACGCCCCGAGCTGGGAAACGGTACGTGCATGGCTCAACGACAAGATGCCCGCCGACCACCCCACCTCAAGCATCGTGCACAACGACTACCGCTTCGATAACGTGATACTCGACCCGCACAACCCGATGCAGATCATCGGCGTGCTGGACTGGGAGCTGACCACTCTCGGCGACCCGCTGATGGACCTGGGCAACACCCTCGCCTACTGGATCGAAGCCGGCGACCCTGCGCCGGTGCAACTGATGCGCCGCCAACCGAGCAACGCCCCCGGCATGCTCACCCGTCGCGAATTCGTCGACTACTACGCCGAGCGCTCGGGCATCCAGATCGACAATTTCGACTTTTACTACACCTACGGCCTGTTCCGCCTGGCCGGCATCGTGCAGCAGATCTACTACCGCTTCTTCCATGGCCAGACCCAGGACAAACGCTTTGCGCAGTTCATCCAGATGAACAAGCTGCTGGAGCAGATGAGCCTGAATGTCATCGGCAAATCATCCCTCTAAGGAATTGCTATGTCCAAGACCAACCTGTTCGACCTCGACGGCAAGATCGCGTTTGTCTCCGGCGCCAGCCGTGGCATCGGTGAGGCCATCGCCAAATTGCTGGCCCAGCAAGGCGCCCACGTGATCGTTTCGAGCCGCAAGCTCGAAGGCTGCCAGCACGTGGCGGATGCGATCATCGCCGACGGTGGCAAAGCCACCGCAGTGGCCTGTCATATCGGCGAAATGGAGCAGATCACCCAGGTGTTCGCCGGCATTCGCGAACAGTTCGGGCGTCTGGATATCCTGGTGAATAATGCCGCGACCAACCCGCAATTCTGCAACGTGCTGGACACGGACCTGGGCGCGTTCCAGAAAACTGTCGATGTGAACATCCGCGGTTACTTCTTCATGTCGGTGGAAGCCGGCAAGCTGATGCGCGAAAACGGCGGTGGCAGCATCATCAACGTGGCGTCGATCAACGGTATCTCGCCCGGCGTGTTCCAGGGCATCTACTCGGTGACAAAGGCCGCCATAATCAACATGACCAAGGTGTTCGCCAAGGAATGCGCCGAGTTTGGCATTCGTTGCAACGCCCTGCTGCCGGGTTTGACCGACACCAAGTTCGCCTCGGCGCTGGTAAAAAACGACGCGATCCTGAAAATGGCCCTGGCGCAGATCCCGCTCAAGCGCGTGGCCGCCCCAAGCGAGATGGCCGGCGCGGTGCTGTTCCTGGCCAGCGACGCGTCCAGCTACACCACCGGTGTGTCGCTGAATGTGGATGGCGGCTTCCTGTCCTGATAGTTCAGGCTCCGCCGAACCCAATGTGGGAGCGGCGGCGTACTCAGGCATTCGGCGGTTGCTGCCGAAAGCTCACTGCCAGGCGGTTCCAGCCACTGATGCTGGACACCGCCATGGTCAGGTCCACCAACTCCTGCTCAGAGAATTCAACGCGCACCGCCGCGAACAACTCATCCGAAACGCTTGAAGTCGGCAGTGTCGCCACCGACTCGCTCCAGGCCAATGCGGCCTTCTCCCGCGCCGTGAAGAACGGCGAATCGCGCCATACGCACAGGGCAAACAGCCGCCGCTCGGTCTCGCCGCGCTGACGCGCCGCCATCGAATGCATATCGGTGCAAAACCCGCAGTGATTAAGCTGTGACACGCGGATCTTGATCAACTCCAGCAAGGGTTGCTCGATGGACAGGCCAAAGGTCGTCGCTTCAAGCATCAGCATGCCCTTGAGCGCCTGCGGCGAGGCGGTGTAGTAATCCAGGCGAGGTTCCATAGGGCGGCTCTCAAAATGACAACCTAGCCTAGAACCCTTGCGTCATAAGCCCTATAGCCAATAGGACGGTTTACGCACAGACCATTTTGAGCGCGCGTTGCGAGCGAGTAGTCTGGGCGCAGATCGAATGCATCAGGACAAAACATGGAACTGCACGTGGTGATCAACGGCCGCAAGGATCTGGCCGAACAGTTGTACCAGCAGTTGCGTGAAGCCATCGGCTCCGGGCGCCTGGCCGCCGGCGCGCAATTGCCGCCCAGCCGCTTGCTGGCCGAGCAACTGGGGGTGTCGCGCAAGACCGTGTCTGACACCTACGCGACCCTGACCTACGAAGGCCTGGT